>JADZED010000014.1 GCA_020850715.1 Acidobacteriota bacterium | reverse complement strand
GCGATGCATCCCGCCTGGCGGCGTTGCTCCTCCCTCAAATATTCCCGATATTCTCGGTCGTCGCGCCTGGCCAGCCGGGCGCCTCGCCGCCCTCGGTGCTGCGCCCCCATTTATGAGATGGGTTCTACTGTCCCGTCGCAGTGGTTCGCGACACAATTCGCGGGCGGCGCATCCCCGCTGGCGTCCTTGCTCGTCGCTCAGATATACCCGATATCCTCACTCCGCGCGCCTCGCCATCGGGGCCCGGCGCTCCGCGACTGATGCCGCTATCCACTGGGACGGGACACTGGGCCGGTTCAGGCAAGGCCAGGTCTGTTCCATGGCCGGCCTCAAAGGCCTGCACGCTACGCCATTCGAATGCGCGATGGGGTCTCGAGCGGCTGGGGTTCAGGAGGGCGGCAGGAGGGCCTGCAGAATTTCGTCGACCTGACGCTCGGTGTCGCGCGGCGTTCGCGCGGTGTTGATGACGTAGTCGGCGCGCGCCGTCTTCTCCACGGTCGGCCACTGCGCCCCGATCCGCTGGCGTGCGTCCGCCTCGCTCATCCCGCGCTCCTTCAGCCGCGCGATCTGCAGCCCCTCTGGGCATGCGGTGACAATCACGCGATCGAACTCCCCCGCGCGGCCCGATTCGAACAGGAGCGGGATGTCGACCAGGCCGATCGGGTAGCTGCCCACCCGCTCGAACGCGCGCAGCCCGGCGTGGATCGCCCGGAAGACGGCCGGGTGCACGATCGCCTCGAGGTCGCGCCTGGCGGCGGCATCCGCGAACACGAGCGCGGCCAGGCGAGGGCGATCGACCGAGCCATCTTCCCGGAGCATCTCCGGACCGAATCGCGCGGCGATCGCACGGGTCGCTTCCGTGCCGGGCGCGATCACGCCGTGCGTCAACGCGTCCGCGTCGAGGCACGGCACGCCGCGCTGCCTGAAGAGCCCCAGGACAACGCTCTTGCCGGTCGCGATGCCGCCGGTGAGCGCGACCCGCAGCATGCGCCGCGCCGGGCGCGCCCTTGGCGGCTGGCGTGATCGTCCGACCGCCGGCGCGGGCTGCTTCGACGCGGCGGCGCCCCCCGGCCGGCTTCGTCGCTTCGGCGCAGCAGGCACGGCCCGACCGACGGCCGGCTTCCGCCGCGGCGCCCTCGTGGCACCAGAGGTTCGTCTGCCCATCGTGCCCTCCGGCTCTTCCCGCCCCTCCCGTCCTCGCCCTATCGGCCAGCCCCCCGCGCTTCCGCCGCGCGCAGCGTGTTCTTCAGCAGCATGGCGATCGTCAGCGGCCCGACGCCACCGGGCACCGGCGACAGGGCGCCGGCGACCTTGGCCACCTCAGGGTGCACGTCGCCGAGCACGACCGAGCCGCGTTTGTCGAAGGTGGCGCGCGCCGGCGATCCGGGCGCGAAGATCCGCTCGACCTCGGCGCGATCGGTGAGCCGCGCGATGCCGACGTCGATCACGGCCGCGCCCGGCTTCACGAACTCTCTGGTGACGAAGGCGGCCTTGCCGAGCGCCGCAACCAGGATGTCGGCCTGCGCGCACACCCGAGGCAGATCCTTCGTCCGGGAGTGGCAGATGGTGACCGTCGCGTTGCGGTGCAGCAGGAGCATTGCCATCGGCTTGCCGACGATGTCGCTCCGACCGACCACGACGGCGCTGGCGCCCGCGATCGGGACGTTCGAGCGCTCGAGCAGTTCGATGACGCCCGACGGCGTGCAGGCGACCAGGCTGTCGCGGTTCTGCACGAGGCGCCCCACGTTCAGCGGATGGAAGCCGTCGACGTCCTTGGCCGGGTCGATCGCATCGAACACCCGCCGGGCGGCGCCGGCGCCCATTGCCGCCGGCAGCGGCGCCTGCACGAGGATGCCGTCGTGCACGTCGCTGCGGTTCAGACGATCGACCTCTCTCAGCAGATCTTCGAGCGAGGTCGAGGCCGGCAGCCGCACGAGGTCCGCGCGCAGGCCGGTCTCGCCCGCCGACTTCGCCTTGCTGCTCACGTAGATCTGCGACGCCGCGTCGTCGCCGACCAGGATGATGCCCAGGCCCGGGGGCCGTCCGGCCTTCGCCGCAAAGGCGTCCACCGCAGGCTTCAACTCGGCGCGAATCTGCGCCGCCACCGCCGTCCCGTCCAGTCGTTTCGCCGTCATGCCGCCGAGCCTCCCTGTGAACAACGCTGAAGATGGCGCCGGTCCGGCAGCCCGTCGAACGTGCCGGCGCCTGAACAAGAAAAAAGCGATCGCACGCCCCGGGCGCTCCGGGCCGTGCGATCGCTCTGGTTGAACCGCAATGCCGCCGTAATCGCCGTTATCGCCGGCGGGTGCCGCCGGCCGCCGCCAGCACCTCGTCGCGCTTGCGCACTTCGCTGTGCTTGTGGCCGTACATGAAGTAGAAGACGATGCCGATCGCCATCCAGATGACGAGCCGGGCCCAGGTGTCGAACGGGAGTCCGGCCATCAGGCCGAAGCTGACGAGCGCGCTCAGGATCGGCACGAAGGGAACCCACGGCGTCCGGAACGGCCGCTCGAGGTCGGGCCGCTGGTAGCGCAGGAACATCACGCCGAGCGACACGATGACGAACGCCATCAGGGTGCCGATGCTGACCAGCTCGCCGAGCGCGCCGATCGGCGTGAAGCCGGCGGCCAGCGCGACGATCAGGCCGGTGATCATGCTGGTGATGTGGGGCGTCCGGAACCGGGGGTGGATCTTCTTGGCGAACGGCGGCAGGAGGCCGTCCTTGGCCATGGCGTAGAAGATGCGCGGCTGGGCCATCATCATGACGACCATCACCGAGCTGAGTCCCGCGATCGCGCCGAGCTCGACGAGCATCACCATCGCGTGCAGCAGCCCGCTGCCTCCCGAGGCAGCCTCCGCCGCCCGGACGGCCACCACGAGCGGCGCCGCCGACCCGAGCATGTCGCGATAGGGCACGAGGCCGACCGTGACCCCCGAGACCAGCACGTAGAGGATCGTGCAGATGACGAGCGAGCCGAGGATCCCGATCGGCATGTCCCGCTGCGGGTTCTTGGCTTCCTGCGCCGCCACCGAGACGGCGTCGAAGCCGATGTAGGCGAAGAAGATCACGCCGGCCCCGCGGAGCACGCCGCTCCACCCGTAGTCGCCGAAGGTGCCGGTGTTGGGCGGGATGAACGGCTGCCAGTTCGCGCTGTTGATGTAGGCGGCGCCGCCGAGGATCACGATCAGCACGACGGCGACCTTGATGATCACGATCACCGTGTTGACGTTCGCCGATTCCCTGACGCCGATGATGATGAGCGCCGTCACCGCCAGCGTGATCAGCACGGCGGGCAGGTTGATCACCGCTTCCGGGCTGCAGCCGGCCGCGGGAATCAGCGTGCACGGCGCGGCCGCCAGCGAGGCCGGGAAGTCGATGCCGACGAAGTCGTGCAGAAAGGCCGTGAGGTGGCCGGACCAGCCGACCGCGACCGTTGCCGCGCCCAGGGCGTACTCGAGGATGAGGTCCCAGCCGATGATCCACGCCATGAACTCGCCGAGCGTGGCGTAGCCGTAGGTGTACGCGGAGCCTGCGATCGGCACCGTCGACGCGAACTCCGAGTAGCAGAGGCCGGCCAGCCCCGAGGCGAAGCCGGCCAGGATCATCGAGAGCACGATAGCCGGACCGGCATACTGCGCCGCCGCCTGCCCTGTGAGCACGAAGATGCCCGTGCCGATGATCGCGCCGATGCCGAGCGTGATGAGATTGACCGGCCCGAGGACGCGCTTGAGCGAGTGTTCGCCCGTCTCCGCCGCCTCGGCCTTCAATTGCTCGATTGATTTCGTGGCCCAAATCGACATTCAGAATCCTTGCAAAAAGAATGAAAAGTGCAGGTGGCGACGGAATTATACATGGCAACCACGGCCGCTCACCGACCCAGGTCATCAAAATCTGGACGACGCGCTTTCCGGGCCGGCACCACGGCCTCCAGGAGCGCCCGCACGCGTTCCCGGGGATTCCCGGTCCGCAGCAGTTCGCCGATGACGGCGACCGACGCCGCCCCGGCCCCGATGACCTCGGCGGCGCTGGCTTCCGAGATCCCGCCAATGGCCACAATCGGCTTGCCGTATCGCACGGCCTGCCGCACGAGCTCGAGCCCGACCGCCTCATAGCCCGTCGTCTTGCTGGCCGTCGCGAACACCGGCCCCACCGCGATGTAGTCGACCGGCTCGCGCGCGGCGCTCGCGATCTGCGCCAGCGTATGCGTGGATCGCCCGACGATGGCGTCGTCTCCGACGACGCGCCTGGCCGCAGCCGGATCGAGATCGTCCTGGCCGACGTGCACGCCGTCGGCGCCCGCCAGCCGCGCGATGTCCGCCCGGTCGTTGACCAGGAGCACGGCGCCCCGTGCATGGGCGCGCTCGGCGAGCGACGCGGCGGCGCGCAGGAAGGCGGCCGACCCGAGCCGTTTGGCGCGCAGCTGGAGGAAGAGGGCGCCGCCCTCGAGGCAGGCGTCGCCGAGCGCGTCGAGCGTCCAGCCGGCCGCGCCGGCGGCGTCGGCGTCGACGATGGCGTTGAGCGGGTGGATCAGACCGCCTCGGCGAAGCCGCCCGAGCCGGGGCGGAGCACGAAGCGATCCATGAACGAGGTCGAGAGCCTGCCGGCCGCGAAGTCGGGATCGGCCAGGATCCGCAGGTGCATCGGGATGTTGGTCTTGATCCCCTCGATGACGCTCATCTCGAGCGTACGGCGCATGCGCGCGATCGCCTCCGCGCGGTCGCGCCCGTGCGCGATGATCTTGGCGATGAGGGAATCGTAGTAGGGCGAGATGACGCAGTCGGAGTGCGCGAAGGTCTCGAGGCGGACGCCGGGCCCGCCAGGCACGCTGAAGATCTGGATGAGCCCCGGGGACGGCACGAACGTGTCGGGATCCTCCGCGTTGATGCGGCACTCGATCGCGTGGCCGCTGAACTGGATGTCGCCCTGCTTCTGCGCCAGCCGCTCGCCGGCCGCAATCCGGATCTGCTCCTTCACGATGTCGATGCCGGTCACCATCTCGGTGACCGGATGCTCGACCTGCAGCCGCGTGTTCGCCTCCATGAAGTAGAAGCGGCCGTCGGCATCCATCAGGAACTCGAAGGTACCGGCGTTGGTGTACTGCACCGCCTTGGCCGCGTCGACGACGATGCCGCCCATCTTGCGGCGCATCTTGCGGCCGAGCGGCTGCGACGGCGACTCCTCGACCAGCTTCTGGTGGCGCCGCTGAATCGAGCACTCGCGCTCGCCCAGGTGCACGACGTTGCCGGCGTGGTCGCCCAGAATCTGGAACTCGATGTGCCGCGGCGACTCGACGTACTTCTCGATGTAGACGTCGCCCACGCCGAACGCGGCCTCGGCTTCGCGCTGCGCCGTCTTGACCGCGTGCGACAGCTCCCCCGGCGCGCGGACCACGCGCATGCCGCGCCCGCCGCCGCCGGCAGTGGCCTTGACGATCACCGGATAGCCGATCTCCCGGGCGAGCTTGAGCGCCTTGTCCTCGCTCTCGATCGGGCCGTCGCTGCCCGGCAGGATCGGCACGCCCGCCTTCTTCATGACGCGCCGCGCGCGCGCCTTGTCGCCCATCAGGCGGATCACCTGGGGATCCGGCCCGATGAACTTGATGTGGCAGGCCTCGCAGACTTCCGCGAGATAGGCGCTCTCGGAGAGGAACCCGTAGCCGGGATGAATCGCGTCGGCGCCCGTGATCTCGGCGGCGCTGATCACCGCCGGCACGTTGAGATAACTGTCCGAGCTGCGCGCCGGGCCGATGCAGACGTCCTCGTCGGCGAACCGGACGTGCAGCGATCCCTCGTCGGCCTCGGAATAGACGGCGACCGTTCTGATGCCCAGCTCGCGGCACGCGAAGATCACCCGCAGCGCCACTTCGCCACGGTTGGCGATCAGGATCTTCTTGAACATATCCACGCAGGCGGGAAGGCCCGCACGACGTCGGTCCCCCCTATCTCGTCCGGATCGCGAAGAGCCGCTCCGCGTACTGGACCGGCTGGCCGTTCTCCACGTAGGCGTTCGCGATCTCGCCGTCGTACTCCGACTCGATCTCGTTCATCAGCTTCATCGCCTCGATGATGCAGAGCACGTCGCCCTTCTTGACCGTCGAGCCGATCTCGACGAAATTGCGCGCGCCCGGTTCGGCCGCGCGGTAGAACGTGCCCACAATCGGGCTCTTGACCACCGCCAGCTCGATCTCCGGCGCCGCCTGCGCCTCCGCCGCGCGCGGCGCCGCGCCAGGCGGCGCCGGCGCCATGCCCGTGGCGACGGCGCCCGCGGGCGGCGCGGCCGGCTCGGCCCGAGGCGCCGCCGCCCCGCCGGCGACCAGCGTCTCCTTTCGCACCTTCAGCCGCACGCCTTCCGATTCGAGCTCGAGCTCCGAGAGCTCGTGCTCCCGCACCAGCTCCAGAATCTGCTTCAACTGGCCGATATCTACCACGGTGCTACTCGGGTATGAGGATGCGAGGACTTGGGAAGCGGGAAGCCACAGCCTCCTCGCACCCTCGGGGCCTCACGTCGTCAAGCCCTCGAATTCTCGAGCCCTCAAGCTTCAAGAAGTTCCCTGCCCGCATCGGTGATCAGTTCCGCGCCCTGTTCCGTCACCACGACATCGTCTTCGATCCGGATGCCGCCCCAGCCCGGCAGATAGACGCCCGGCTCGATCGTGAAGACCATGCCGGGCCGCAGCGCCTCGTCGGAGGCGTCGACCTCCGCGCGGCGGCGCGTGAGGCGTGGGTCCTCGTGCACCTCGAGGCCGAGGCCGTGCCCGGTGCCATGCCCGAACGCCTCGCCGAATCCGCGCACGGTCAGAAGGTCGCGCGCGGCCGCATCGATGGCAAAGCGGGAGGCCGCGGGCGCGACCGCCCGGATGGCGCGCGTCTGGGCCTCGAGGACGGCCGCGTGCAGGTCGCGCGCGCGTGGCGAGGCGGGGCCGATGGAGACGGTCCGGGTCAAGTCCACGCAGTATGAGTCGTAAACGCCGCCGAAGTCCAGTACCACGAGGTCGCCTTCGGCCAACCTTCGCTCCCCCGGGCGTGCGTGCGGCAGCGCGGCATTCGGTCCGGAGGCGACAATCGTCTCGAAGGCCGTACGGCTGAAGCCGGCCCGCCGGATCCGCGCGTCAATAGCCAGCGCGACCTCCAATTCGGTTCGCCCCGCCGACACGTCGGCGAGGAGCTCGCGCGCCACCCCGGAGATCCTCCGCCCGGCTTCCCGCATCGTCGCCAACTCGTAACCGTCCTTCACGACGCGCAGCCGCTCGATCAGCCCCTCGGTCGGCACCAGTTCCCGGGCGGCGGCGGTCCCGAGCGAGGCCGCGAGCCAGCCGTGGCGGCTGACGGTGAGATGGGCGGCCTCGAAGCCGACCCGCCCGGTCTCGCGCGTCAGCACCCCGAGCAGCGCGGCGTCGTACGTGCTGTCGACCACCACCAGATCGAGGCCGGGACACGCGGCCGCGCCAGACCGCTCATCGGTGACGGCGGTCACGTAGCGGAAGTCGGTGATGAAGTACAGATGATCCAGCGTCACCACGGCGACCGCTGAGGAGCCGGCGAAGTTGGTGAGGTACGCGATGTTCGACAGCGAGGTGACGATGAGGGCGTCCAGCGAACGCGAGGCCAGCGCCGAGCGGACGGCGTCGTGCCTGCGCTCAAGCGCCGCGGTCGGTGCGTGTGGCATGGATGGCGTCGAGCCAGTCCTCGAGGGCTGCGAGCGTCTTCTCGGCGCGGAGGCGCCCCGGATCGGGCGGCTCGCCGGCGGCCGACCCGGTCGGTAGCTGGTCCGGCGGCTGCGCCGCAGGGATCGGCACGGGCGGGCCCACTGCATCTTGCCGGATCCCCGCGTCGGGAGCGCCGATCGCCGTCGTCTCCGGCTCGACCGGCTTCGGGGCGATCGCAATCGGCGCCGGGGCATCCGGGCGGGGTGCCGCAGCCCCGGCCGGCGGCGGCTCCGGCGGGACATGACGCGACAGCTCCCGGGTCATCTGCTCGAGCGACAGCCCTTCGGCGGCGGCCGCCGGTTTGGGCGGCTCCACCCGGCGCGCGAGGTCGTCAACCGTGGCCTGCAGGTCGGGATCGTTCCTGGCGAGGGCGAGCGCCGCACGGTACTGCGCGAGCGCCTCGGGCAGCGCGCCGCGGCGATGGTGGATCTCGGCAACGCCGCGGATGGCGGCGAGGTTCTCCGGCGCGCTGGCGAGCACGTGCGCCAGCTCCGCCAGGGCGTCGTCGAGCTGATCGAGCTCGATCAGCGCGCGCCCGAGCGTGACGCGTGCCGAGAGATAGCCGGGATGGATGGCGAGCCCGGCGCGGCAGGTCGCGATCGACTCGTCGATCTGACCGGCGCGACGGAGCTCCTCGGCAAGCTGCGCGAACGCAATCGACGCCGGGTCCTTCTGGACCCGGCGCCGCAGATCTTCGATCCGCTGGCTGTCGGCCATGCCGGCGCCTACGGTACGGTGACCGATTGCGTGGTGCTGCTGGAGCGTCCCAGGCTGTCGGTCACCGTCAGCCGAATCGTGTGGGTGCCGGCCGCGCACGTCCTGGTCCCGAAGCTCTGGCTGCCGGACTGCCCCGTCGCCGAGCAGCTCCCGAAATCGAACGTGTAGGTTGAGATGGTCGAGCCTCCGGCGGCGCTCGACGATCCGCCGTCCGCGCGAATGTCGTTGCCGCCGGTCTTGGTGACGGTGAGCACCGCATTCGGATTGCCGGTGCCGACGGTGACCGTCTTCGGCAGCACCGTCTTGGCGCCGGCATCGTCGAGCACGCTCAGGACAACCGTGTAGGTTCTGGCCGCCGTGTAGCTGTGCGTCGCCTGGAAGCCGCTGGCCGTCGTGCCGTCGCCGAAGTTCCAGCTCCACTGCACGATGCTGTGGCCCGCGGCCGCCCGGACGCCGTCGCCGTTGAAGTAGATCGTCTCGTTCACGTTCGGGGCGGTCGGCGAGAAGACCCAGTCGCCGCTCGGCGCCGGCGACGCGCTGACGCTGATTGCCTGCGTCGTCGACGCGGAAAGGCCCCGATCGTTGGTCACCGTCAAGGTGACGTTGAACGACGTCGTCGCCTGCGTCGACGCGACGTAGGTGTGGCTGACCACCTTGCCGGCGGCCGACGTGCCATCGCCGAAGGTCCACGCGTAGCTGGCGATCGCGCTGGCGTCTACCGGACAGGCGCCGCCGCTCAGCGATCCGCCGCAACTGGTGGAGGCGTCGAACTGCGACGCGATGTTGAAGTTCACCGGGGCGGGGGAATAGGTGAACTGCGCGGTCGGCGTCTGCGCCGGCGGCAGGATCACGCCCGGAGGCACCAGACGGAGCTGGGCCGTCCTCGAATTGGCCGCCTGGGCGTCCGAACCGCTCGGCGTCGCGACGATCGTGACGACGATCCCTTCGCCCGGCGCGAGCAGCGAGGTGGCCGGCGCTGTGTAGATCGCGCTCGCACGGCCGTCGCTCCCGGTCACCACGGACCGCGCCGAGAGCGTGCCGTACTCCCTGATCGTGCCGTCAAGGCTCGTTACCAGCCGCACCACCACGTTGGCCTTCGGTGCGCCCGTCTGATCGTGCGCGACGACGACGACCGACGCCTGCGAGGCGCCATCCTGGTTGAGGCTGTCGGGCGTGATGGTGAGATCGAGACTGAGGCCGAAGTCGGACGGGCCGAACGGCTCGGGCCCCGAATCGGCCTGGTGCACCGTGCACGCGGCCGTCCCGGCCAGCAGCGCGGCGGCCATCGCAATCTTGAAGGAGTGTCCCATGGCGGCTGCTACCGTTGATCCGCGAAGTTACCGAAGTTGACGCTCATCGATCCGGTGGCGGACACCGCGTTGCCCGTCAGATCCTGGCCGTAGAAGGTCACGTCGGCCACCGTCGCGATGACGTTCGGGTTGCTGACGAGCTGCACCAGCGGCGATTCCTCCTTGGCCGTGTGCCGGACGATCTCGAACGCGACCGCGACCGTACCTCCGGCCGGCACGGTCGCCGTCACCGCGCCGTCGAAGTCGTAGGGCAACACGGGCTCTTTCCCGGATTCGTTCCGGCGTCCGTCGCTCCGGCGGTATCGGACCGTGTAGCGCGAGACGGTCACCTGGTTGTTCGACGTCGGCGCGACCGTCGAGTTCTTCATCGAGAGGCTCAGCGTCGCCTGGCCGAAATCGTCGACGATCGTCGGGCAGGGGGTGGCGGCCGAGCAGGGCGCGGGGGTCGTGCGCAGCACGAGGACGTCGGACAGCAGGACCGCCGTCGGGGTGCCCTGCGCCCCGCCCGCAATTCCCTGCAGCAGGTCCACGTTCAGGATCGCCGGTCCCCGGCTGCTTCGAACCACGTCGCCGCAGCCGGCGGCCGCCGCGATCGCCGCCGCAAGGGCGAGCCCTCGAACGCGCGCACTCATACGCAATCTCCCGTCGGTCACTTGATGATCCGTGGCGTGATGAAGATCAGCAGCTCGGTCGCCTCGTCGCTCAGCTGATCGCGCTTGAAGAACCAGTTCAGGAACGGGATGCGGCTCAGCCCCGGCGTCCGATCGTTGGTCTCGCGCTCGTTGCTGGCGTAGATCCCGCCCAGCACTGTGGTCTGGCCGTCGTCGACCTGCACGGTGGTGAGGGCGCGCTGCGTGTTGATCGAGGGGACGCCGTTGTAGGTCGGCCCGACCGATCCGTTGTCGACCGAGATGTTCATGATCACCGTGCCGGCCGCGGTGATCTGCGGCTGCACGCGCAGGACGAGCGCCGCGTCGCGGAACTGCGTGGTGATGGTGTTGTTCGCGGTCGTCTGATAGGGCACCTGCACGCCCTGCGCGATCTCCGCCTGGATGTTGTTCTGGGTGGTGACGCGGGGCGTCGACAGCAGGCGCGCGTTGCCGCTGCTCTCCAGGGCGGAAAGCGCGACGTCGAGGTTGAAGGCGCCGTTGATCGAGCCGAGCGCGAGGCCGATGCTGCTGGGCCCGGAGACCGGCAGGTCGACGGCGGTGCCGTTGGGCCCGCGGCCGCCGACGCTCCCGCTGTTGGGGAACGCCAGGTTCGTCGTGTTGCCGAGCGTCGGATCGACGCGGCCCTGGAAGCCCCACTGGATGCCGAGCGCCCGGGCGTAGTTCTTGGTGGTCTGGACGATGCGCGCCTCGATTTCGACCTGCGGCTGGGCGCGATCGAGCGTCTCGATGAGGCGGCTGGCCGTCTCGAGCCGCTCCGGCAGGTCGTTGATGATGAGCGTGTTGGTGCGCGCGTCGACCTGGACGCTGCCCCGCTGCGACAGCGCGCTGCGCGTCAGCAGTTGCACCAGGTCCTGCGCCTTCGCGTAGCTCAGCGTCCGGGTGAGGACGCTCAGGGTGCCGGCCAGCGCCTGCTCCTCGGTGAGCTTGCGGCGCTCGGCCTCCTCGCTCGCCAGCACGGTGAGCGGCGCCACGCGAACGATGGTGCCGTCGATGATGTACCCCAGCTTGTTGGCGCGGAGGATCACGTCGAGGGCCTGATCCCACGGCACGTCGCGCAGCGCGACGTCGACGGTGCCCTGCACGGCCGGGTCGATCACGATGTTCAGGCCGCTGATCTCGGCGAACGTCCGGAGAACGGCGCGCAGATCGGCGCCCTGGAAATCCAGGCTGATCGGGTTGCCGGTGAACTGGCGCTGTCCGGGCGCGGGAACCGCCGGGGTCTGCCCGGGCTGTGGCGCGGGAACCGCCGGGGTCTGCCCGGGCTGTGGCGCGGGCCCCGCCGGCGCCTGCGCCGCCGGAGCCGGGGGCGTCGTGGCCGTCGGCGCCTGCGTCCCGTCGGCCGCACCAGAGGAGGCAATCGCGGCCGGGAGGGCGGCGGCGGGCGCCGGCCGGTCCAATCCGAGCGCCGCAATCGGATCGATGGCGCGCCGGTCGGCCTGCAGCGCGAGCATCGCGTCGGGCGCATCGGCCGGCGCGGGCCGCGGCGCGTAGACCAGGCTCCTGCCCGGCGTCCGGTCGAAGTCGATCACGATCCGGTTGCGCTCGCTGCGGATGCGGTGCGCGAGCGGTTCGGCCAGCGAGATACGGACGCGCGATGCGCTGCTGCGGCCTCCGGCCGGTTCGACGCTGACCGAGGCGATCGGGCCGCCGCCCGCCGACAGCGCGTTGTCCACGCCGGCGGCGTCGATGTCGCCGAAGTCGACCAGCAGCGTGAGAGGATCGGGGCGCGTCGCCACGTAGGGCATGGGCTCGGTGGCTTCGATGACCAGCGACGCACCGCTGCCGTTGGCCCGTGCGCTGATCGTCTTCAAGCGGACGGCGGAGGCTTCGTCCCAGCCCGAGACCGTCGCGAACGTGCACGCCAGCGCCAGCGCCAAGCACAGCGCAAAAGCCCGCATCTGAGTCATTCCTGGACGCCCTCCGCTGACCGCAGCATCTTGCGAACCTCGCGCTGTTTGACGAGCGACAGCGGGTCGTTGACTTCCTCCAGGACGACCAGCCCCTGCGGCGTGATGCTCTTGATCACGCCGTCGAGCAGCCTGTCGCCCTGGTGAACGAGATAGGTCTTGTTGTCGGGCCCTTTGATCATCGCGATGAGCTCGCCCCGGGTTTCGACCACGCCGCGCACGGAAATCTCGCCGACCGTCATGCTCGCCGGACCGTCCGGCCGCCCGGCGGCCGACTCGTGCGGCTCGACGCCCCCGTTGAGGAGGCTCACGAACGGATCGCGGCGCCCGGCCGGATCGTACGTGTAGGTGTCGGCGGGCGGCGGCGCCTGCGCGCCGGGCGCCTGCGGCGTCCCGGCCGCCGGCCGGTCGGCGGGGGGCGGCCCGGCGGGGTCCTGTGCCGGGGCCGGCGCCTGCGCCTGCAGCGCCAGTCCGAAGGCCACGATCATCACGCCACCAATGGCTCGCATTGCGTTACGTCTTGGCGGCCGGCTTCGCGCCCGGCTTCGGTTTGGCGCCCGGCTTCGGCTTGATCGTCGCCGGATCGAGGAGCACGAACGTCGTCGCGACGCAGGACGCGGTGATCGTCGCGTTGGGCGTCGGGGCCCGGACCGCCCGGATGTCGACGCTGCCGATGTTCACGATGCGGGTGAACTTGGCGACCCGGTCGAAGAAGATCGCGAGGTTGTGGTACGTGCCCTCGAGCTCGAGCTGAATCGGCCATTCGGCGTGCAGCTGCTGCGTGACCGTCGGCGCCGGCTTGAACGAGGTGATGGTCAGGTTCGACTGCGTGGCGACGGTCTGCATCCGCCGGAGCAGATCGGCGGCATCCTTCTCTTCCGGCAGCACGGCGCTCAGGCTGGCGAGCCGCGACTCGAGGTCGGTCACCTGGGCCTGGAACTCGGGCAGCTTCTTCGCCGTCGCGACCCCTTTGGCGATGTCGGCGCGCAGCGACTTCAACTGGCTCTCGCGCGAGGCCATGTCGGCGCGCACGGGGCGCTCGTAGTAGTAGACGAACGCGCCGACGGCGCCGGCCGAAAGGGCGACAAACGCGGCCACCTGCGCGTACCACGGGAGCTTGGTGAGACTCAGTTCCATGCGGCCATCCAGCGGTATCGGGGCCACCTCGGCACCGCTTTACCCCGCGTCATGTCGCCGGCCTGGCCGCGGCCGGAGCGCCGGCCGCACCGGGCGAGGCCGGCGGCGGCGCCGCCGCCGGCGGCTGAAAGATCGCCCGCAGCTGGAAGCGGATGATTTCGCCCGGCGGTTGCGCGATGCGATCGGTCGTCGTGCTCACGATCTCGACCGACCGCTTGAAGTAGCCGGTCGCCTCGAGGTTGCCGGCAAAATCGGACAGCCCGGTCAGCGTCGTGCTGCGGCCTTCGAGGAGCACGTCGGCCGGCTGGCGCGGATCCTGCCGCAGGGCGTCGAGCCACACCATCGGCGGCAGCGCGCGGCTGACCTGATCGAGCAGGTGCACCGGGCCGGTCTGATCCTTGCGCAACTGCTCGATGAGCACGACACGCTGCTGCAGCTGCGCCTTCCGCTGCTCGAACTGCTGGACCTGCTGGATCACCGAGTGGAGCCGCGTCGTCTCCTGCTGCGCGGTCGCAATCTCCGCGTCGAGGAGCCTCGAGTCGCGCGCCACCGTCCAGTAGCGCCACCCCATGGCGGCGACCGCCGCCAGCAGGATCAGCGAGCAGCCGATCGTCATCCCGTGGGCGCCCCAGATCGGAACCTTCTTCCGGGCTTTTTCCCGGCCGCCCGACAGGAGATTGATGCGGATCACCGGTCACCCGCCCTTCGCAGCGCGAGGCCGACGGCGACCGCCGCGGCCGGCATGGCCGCCTCGGCCTCCGGTGAGAGGCCGAGCCTGGCCGCATCGAGGGCGATCTTCTTGAAGGGGTCGAAGGGCTCGACGGGAGCGCCGAACCGTTCGGCCACCGCCTCGGCGAAGCCGTCGGTGCGCGACGCGCCGCCGCTCAGCAGGATACGGTCGATGCGGTCGGAGGTCGCGCTGGCCTTGAAGAAGTCGACCGTCTTCTGGATCTCCAGCAGCACGTTCTCGGTCATCGCGTGCAGCACCGGCCTGACCTCGTCGAAGCTCACGCCGTCGACCGGCAGCCCCTTCTTGGCCTGCTCGGCGCTGTCGAACGGCAGGTTCAGCTCCTTCTGCACCGCTTCGGTGTAGGCGTTGCCCCCCATCGAGACGTCGCGCGTGAAGACCGACTGCTCGCCGCTGATGATGTTGATGTTGATGGCGCTCGCGCCGGCGTTCAGCAGCACGACGACGGCCTCGGGATCGACGCCGTAGTTGGCCTCGTACGCGTTCTGCAGCGCGAAGGCGTCGACGTCGACGACCACCGGCAGGCGCCCGGCCTGCGCGATCACGCCCGTGTAGTCGGCGATCTTCTCCTTCTTCGCCGCCACGAGCATCACGTCCATCGTGCCCTTGCTCTCGGCGCCGCCCCCCGCGCCGACAATCTGGTAGTCGATGTTGACGTCCTGGATGTCGAACGGAATGTACTGCTCGGCCTCCCAGTAGATCGATTCGGCCAGTTCGGCTTCGGTCATCACCGGGAGGCTGATCTTCTTGACGATGACGGCGTTGCCGGAGAGCGACGCCGCCACTTCCCTGGTCTTGAACGCCTTGTGCTCGAAGAGCCGGCGGATCGCGTCCGCGACGGCGGCGCCGTCGATGATGGCGCCGTCGACGATGCTGTCGGGCGGGATCGCCTCGCTGGCGAAGGCGATCACCTTGAACGTCTTGCCCGCGGCCTTCAGCTCGACGGCCTTGACGGCGCTCGAGCCGATGTCCAGACCGACGACCGCCTTGGGTGTGCGCAAACCAAACACGGCTAGTTCCTGGAGAATCGGGCGCGGAGGCCCGGCGTTGCCGACAGCGGCACCGGCCCGACGGCAAGGCCGATACCAGGCGGATTCGGGCGCCGGAGCTGCGAAATCCGGCGCGAAAGTGCGAAAACTGCGATCATCGTCGTCGGCTGCGGCTGAACCCCGGTTACAGTTCCGTCACGCCATCACAGAATCGTCGGGATACCCCGGACGGGCGTCGGCTGGCTTATCGGCACGAGCCGGCGCGCCCTTTGGCGGCCGCGCCGGCCGCCGGGCGACAAGCCGAGCGCGGGACGCCTTGACACTCCCCAGAAACATCCGTATGATTTGGGTTTACCGTTGCCCGCTTTGGCGCGCCCGTGGGCGCGCCGGGCGCAATCCCACAACATCGGGCCGGGCCAGCGAGAGATTCGGCGGGGGTTAGCAAGGGATGTCTACGTTCATCGCGACGGCGCGGCATGCGGCCGAGGCGCGTCGCTGGCACATCATCGATGCCGACGGCCAGGTGCTCGGCCGTGTGGCGACGCGCGTGGCCCGGCTGCTGCAGGGCAAGCACAAGGCGTCGTACACGCCGTCGATCGACACCGGCGATCACGTGGTGGTCGTCAACGCGGCCCGGGTCAAGCTGACCGGGCGCAAGGAAGATCAGAAGATCTACCGGCAGCACAGCGGCTACGAAGGCGGATTGCGCGAAGAGCGCGCGCGCCGCGTCCGCGAGCGGAAGCCGCACAAGCTCATCGAAGATGCGGTACACGGAATGCTCCCCAAGACGACGCTGGGGGCGGCGATGTATCGCAAGCTCAAGGTGTACGCCGGTCCGGATCATCCGCACGCGGCGCAGAAGCCCACCAAGTTCGAGGTCGCGTAATCGTGGCAGCCACCGTTCAGTACTACGCCACCGGGCGGCGCAAGACATCGACCGCCCGCGTGTTCCTGAGGCCCGGCACCGGGGCCATCCAGGTCAACGCCCGGGCCTTCGAGCAGTTCTTCCCCACCGAAGCGCTCCGCACCCAGATCAAGCAGCCGCTGGTCCTGACCGAGACCGCCGACAAGTTCGATATCCTCGCCACCGTGGCCGGCGGCGGCGTCTCGGGCCAGGCGGGCGCGGTCCGGCTCGGGATCGCGCGCGCGCTGGTCGAATACAACCTCGAGCTGCGCAAGCGGCTGAAGGGCGAAGGGCTCCTGACGCGCGACGCGCGCGCCAAGGAGCGGAAGAAGTACGGGATGGCCGGAGCGCGCAAGCGCTTCCAGTTCAGCAAACGTTAGACTCGGTCCGGCCGCGGCCGGACCCCGGATGGAGGACTTTTGGCCGGTATCGCGATGAAGGATCTGCTGGAGGCCGGCGTGCACTTCGGCCACCAGACGAAGCGCTGGAATCCGAAGATGAAGGCATTCATCTTCGGCGAACGGAACGGCATCTACATCATCGACCTGGGAAAGACCGTGAAGCTGTTCCGGGAGGCCGAGGACTTCCTCACGCGCCTCGCCGCCGACGGGCGCACGATCCTCTTCGTGGGCACCAAGCGCCAAGCTCAGGACGTCATCGCCGAGGAAGCGCAGCGCTGCGGCATGTTCTTCGTGAACGAGCGCTGGCTCGGCGGGCTGCTCACCAACTTCGCGACCATCCAGCGCAGCCTCGGGCGGCTGCGCGATCTCGAGGCGATGGCCACCGACGGCCGCTTCGACACGCTCTCCAAGAAGGAAATCGCGCGCAACGAGAAGGAGCGGCGGAAGCTGGCGAAGAACCTCGACGGCATCCGCGGCATGGCGCGGCTGCCCGACGCCGTCTTCGTCGTCGATACCCGGAAGGAGCAGATTGCCGTCGACGAGGCGCGCAAGCTGAAGATCCCGGTGATTGGCGTCGTCGACACCAACTGCGATCCCGATCAGGTCGACTTCGTCATTCCGGGCAACGACGACGCGCTGCGCTCGATCCGTCTGTTCGCCTCGAAGATCGCCGACGCCGTGATCGCGGGCCGCGACATGAAGCAGTCGGTCGACGCGGAAGCGGCCCGCGAGACCGCCGACGCGGGCGGCGGCGACGACGCCCGCCGCCAGACGCGGCCGCCGCGCCGCACGCGCGAGGCCGCCCCCGCTTCCGCGTAGAGTCGGGCCGTCCCCGAGCATCAGCCCGGCCTCCGCTTTCGGGGCCGGGCGTTTCTTCGTACGGAGCATGTTGCCATGGCAGTCACGATTACGGCAGAACAGGTGAAGAAGCTGCGCGACCAGACGGGCGCGGGCATGATGGAGTGCAAGGCGGCGCTGATCGAGGCCAGCGGCGACTTCGAGGAGGCCAACACGATTCTCCGGAAGCGCGGCCTGGCGAGCGCCTCGAAGAAGGCGGGGCGCACGACGAGCGAAGGGCTGATCGGCAGCCGGCTCTCGGCGGACCGGTCGAGCGGCATTCTCGTCGAGGTGAACTGCGAGTCGGACTTCGTGGCGCGCACGCCCGATTTCCAGCATCTGGTGCAGGACGTGCTGTCCGCGATCGAACAGGCCGGCGACGCGGCAACCGACGCCTGGCGCGAGGATCCGAACGGCCCGGTGCGGAGACTGACGGCGGCCTGCATCGGCAAGCTCGGCGAGAACATGGCGGTGCCCCGCTTCGTGCGCTACGCCGGCGGCGGCTACATCGCGCAGTACATCCACACCGGCGGCAAGCTCGGCGTGCAGGTGGAGCTCTCCGGCGTGCCGCCGGCAGCCCGCGGCGGCGAAGCGCTGCAGGCATTCGCCAAGGAGATGGCGATGCAGGTCGCCGCGGCGAACCCGCAATTCCCCACCCGCGGGAGCATCCCGGCGGCGGTGCTCGACACGGAGAAGGCAATCTACCGCGCCCAGGTGGAAGGCTCGGGGAAGCCGGCCAGCGTGATCGAAAAGATCGTCGAAGGCAAACTCGGGAGCTTCTACGCGCAGGCCGTGCTGCCCGATCAGCCTTCGATCCGCGACCCGAAGCAGACGGTGGCCGGCGTGATCGCCGAGGCGTCCAGGACGCTGGGCGCGCCGGTCGCCGTCGTGCGGTTCGCCCGTCTCAAGGTGGGCGCGGGGGAATAGGAAACCGTCGCAAGTCGCGAGTCGTGCGCAGCAAGTCGTCCCGGTCGTCGGCTCTCGGTCGCACGCCTCAGACCGAGGCTGGCGACGGCGGCGCCGGTCGCCTCTGTCAAGCCGCCTGTCCCCTGCGTCGCACGCCCACGAGCCGCCGGAGGACCGCATCCCGTCCCGGCGAGAGACTGCCGGCCGATGCGGCCGGAGACTGAGATCGACGACCGAGACCGGCGACCGACGACTGGCGACTGATATAATTCCCTCTCGTGCCGTCCGACCCGCGCTCCCCCGCCTACCGGCGCGTCCTGCTCAAGCTCTCCGGCGAGGCGCTCATGGGCTCGCAGACCTACGGGATCGATCCGGCGGTCGCCACCCAGATCGCCAAGGACGTGGCGGAGATCCAGGGGATGGGCGTCGAGACGGCAATCGTCATCGGCGGCGGCAACATCTTCCGGGGGGTGGCGGCGAGCGCCCAGGGGATGGATCGCGCGACCGCCGCCTACATGGGCATGCTGGCGACCGTCATCAACGCGCTGGCGCTCCAGGACGCGCTCGAGCAGCAGAACGTCGTCACGCGCGTCGTCACGGCCATCGAGATGCGCGAGGTGGCCGAGCCGTTCATCCGGCGGCGCGCGATCCGGCACCTGGAGAAGGGGCGCGTGGTCGTCTTCGGCGCCGGCACCGGCAACCCGTTCTTCAGCACCGACACCGCCGCGGCGCTGCGCGCGATGGAGATCCGCGCCGACGTCATCCTGAAGGCGACCAAGGTCGACGGCATCTACGATGCCGACCCGATGACGCACCCCGATGCGACGCGCTTCGAGCGGATCTCCTACCTGCAGGTCCTCGAGCAGGGGCTCAAGGTGATGGATGCCACGGCCATCTCGCTCTGCATGGACAACCGGCTCCCGATCGTGATCTTCAACCTGCGGACCCCCGGCAACATCAAGCGCGCGATCGCCGGAGACGCCATCGGCTCCCTGGTGACGGCATAGACGCCAGGACCCTGAAATCCTCGAACCCGGCATCCTCGAGCAACGTGAGGCCCCGATGGACCAGAACGATCTGAAAGGCATTTTCGCCGAGAGCGGCAAGCGGATGAAGGCCGGCGTGGATCACCTGCTGCACGAGTTCGCCGGCGTCCGGACCGGCCGCGCCTCGGTCACCATCCTCGACAGCGTTCAGGTCGAGGCGTACGGCGCGAAGATGCCGCTCAACCAGGTCGCGAGCCTCTCGATTCCCGAGCCGACGACGATTGTGGCGCAGCCCTTCGATCCGTCGCAGCTCGGCGCGGTCGAGAAGGCCATCCGCGCCGCCGGCCTCGGGTTGAACCCGGCCAACGACGGCAAGATCGTGCGCATTCCCCTGCCGCCGCTGACCGAGGATCGCCGCAGGGAGCTCTCCAAGCACGTGCACAAGCTGAGCGAAGAGTGCCGGAACGCCGTCCGCCAGGTGCGGCGCGACGCCAACGATCGCCTCAAGAAGCTGCTCAAGGACCACAAGATCTCCGAAGACGACGAGAAGAAGGGGCTCGACGAGGTCCAGAAGCTCACCGACGCCCACATCAAGGGCATCGACGACCTCCAGAAGAAGAAGGACCAGGAGCTGCTTGGCCGGTAGTCGGCGCGATAGGATGGGCGCGTCGTGAAACTGCACACCCAGCTGTTCATCGCGCTGGTCCTCGGCCTCGTTCTCGGGGCGGCGCTCCACGGCCTGGCGCCCGGCCTGCCGTGGGTCGCCGGCGTCAACGCCAACCTCCTGCGGCCGATCGGCCAGATCTTCCTTCGATCGATCTTCATGATCGTGGTGCCGATGGTCTTCTCGGCGCTCGTGGTCGGCGTCTACGAGCTGGGCCGCGGCCGGGGGCTGGCGGGCGTTGCCGGCCGGACGCTGGCCTTCACCGTCGTCCTGAGCACGATGTCGGTGCTCATCGGGATCGTGCTCGTGAACGCGGTGGGTCCGGGCCGCGCGTTCCAGCTCCAGGCGACGACGGCCGCCAGCGTCGACACGCTCAAGGCGCAGGCGGCCGGCGTCAAGTCGTTCGGCGAGATCGTCGTGGAGCTCGTCCCGCGCAATCCGATCGAGTCGGCGGTGCGCGCGCTCGACGGCGACATGCTCCAGCTCATGATCTTCGCCGTGATCTTCGGCGTCGCGGTGAGCGCCGTGGCGCCCGAAGGCCAGGACGACAATCCGCTGGTGGCCCTCCTCGGGCAGATCTTCGATGCCTGCATGTGGATCGTCCGCCTCGTGATGCGCTTCTCGCCGTATGCCGTGTTCGCGATCATCTTCAACACCGCGTTCACGCTCGGCACCGGCGTGTTCGCGGCGCTGTTCCTCTACGTCGCGACCGTCGTGGCCGGGCTCGCGCTGCACCAGATCGGCGTGTACTCCGCGATGCTGCGGCTGTTCGCGCACCGCTCGCCAGTCGACTTCTTCCGCCGATCGCGCGAGGTGGTGCTCTATGCCTTCTCCACCGCTTCGTCGAACGCGACCCTCCCGCTGTCGCTCGAAGTGGCGGAAGAACAGCTCAAGCTGCCGCCGCGCATCTCGCGCTTCGTCCTCACCGTCGGATCGACGGCGAACCAGAACGGCTCCGCCCTCTTCGAGGGGATCACCGTCCTGTTCCTCGCCCAGGTGTACGGCCTCGAGCTGTCACTCGCCGATCAGGTGCGCGTAATGCTCATGTCGATCCTCGCCGGCGTCGGCACGGCCGGAGTGCCCGGAGGATCGCTGCCGATGGTGCTCATCGTCGCCCAGTCGGTTGGCGTGCCGGCCGAGGGCATGGGGCTCATCCTGGGCGTCGATCGCTTTCTCGACATGTGCCGGACGGCGGTCAACGTCAGCGGCGACCTGGTGATCGCGGCGCTCGTCAGCGGCCCTCCCGCGCCCCTCGCCAGCGCCAGCGCGGCAGCCGGGGCGTCGTAGAGGTGGCCTCGCTCTTCACGCACCTCGAGTGCTCGGTCCCCTGCGGCGCCCCGGCGTGCGATCCGCGGATGCGCCGGCACCTGTGCGCGTGCGGCGCTCCGCTCCTCGCCCGCTACGATCTCGCCGCCGCGCGCGCCTGGCCGCGCGAGAGCCTCGCCGGGCGCGCGCCGGACATGTGGCGCTACCGCGAACTGCTGCCGCTGTTGGACGGCGAAGCGCCGGTCACGCTGGGCGAGGGGTTCACGCCGCTCGTCCATGCGGAGCGGCTCGGCGCGGCGATCGGCCTCGATCGGCTGTACATCAAGGACGAATCGCTCAATCCGACCAACTCGTTCAAGGCGCGAGGGCAATCGGCGGCGATCACGCGCGCGCGCGGCCTCCGGGCGTCGACGATCGCGCTGCCGACCGCCGGCAACGCGGGCAATGCGGCCGCCGCCTACGCGGCCGCTGCCGGCCTCCGGTGCGAAGTCTTCATGCCGGCCGATGCCAAGCGGCCCTTCGTCGACGAGTGCCGCCTGTACGGCGCGCACGTCACGCTGGTCGACGGGCTGATCACCGATGCCGGACGCCTGGCGGCGGAAAGAGGCGGTCCGCTCGGCTGGTACGACGTGTCGACGCTCAAGGAGCCATACCGCATCGAAGGCAAGAAGACGATGGCGTACGAGCTTGCCGAGCAGATGGACTGGCGGTGGCCCGACTGGATCGTCTATCCGACGGGCGGCGGCACGGGCATGGTCGGCATGTGGAAGGCGTTCGACGAGATCGAAGCGATCGGGTGGGTGCCGCGCGGCCCCCGCCCGCGGATGGTCTCCGTCCAGGCGGAGCATTGTGCGCCAATCGTGCGGGCCTTCGAGCAGGGGGCCGAGCGCGCCGCACCCTGGGAGCACGCGGCGACGATCGCCGACGGGCTCCGCGTGCCGCGCGCGATCGGCGACTTCCTGATCCTCAGGGCCATCCGCGAGAGCGGCGGCACGGCCGTGGCGGTGCCAGACGACGCGATGGTCGAAGGGATGCTGCGGATCGGCCGGCTCGAGGGCGTGAGCGCCGCGCCAGAAGGCGGCGCGGCCCTGGCAGCCATCGAACGGCTCCTGGCGGCCGGGACGATCCGCCAATCGGACAGCGTGGTCCTCTTCAACACCGGCGGCGCGCTGAAGTACCTCGACGTGCTGCAGGCCTGACGCCCGCCGGCACAACGCCCGTGTGGCGTCCGAAGCCTGGGCGGCGCAGGCGGACGCGCGTACTCCAGGATGCCGGACCCGTACGCCTGCTCAGGCGCAACGTCCCTCAGGGCGGCGGGCACGCCTTCAGGCGTGCCTTCGCGGTCTCAATCACCGAACGTAATCCCCAGGGCCTTCGCCGTCAGCAGCAGATCGTGGTCTCTGGGCACCGTCTTGATGCGGCCCACGATCTCCTCCAGACGCCGCGCCACGATGTCGGGCGGCGCGGAGGCCGCCATCATCCCGAACTGCCCCTGCTTGGCCAGTTCGACCGCCTTGCCGCCCAGCCGCGTCGCCAGCACCCGGTCGAAACTGGTCGGCGCGCCTCCGCGCTGCAGGTGGCCGAGCACCACCGACCGCGTCTCCTTGCCGGTCGCAACCGCGAGCGCCTCGCACACGCGCGCGCCGATTCCGCCCAGCCGCTCGACGATTCCCGGCTGCGCCGCTTCCAGCACCTCCATCTTGCCGCCGCGGGGAAACGCCCCCTCGGCGACGACGACAATGCTGAACTTCGCGCCCCACCGATCCCGCTCGCGCAGCTTCTGCGCCACGATCCCGATGTCGAACGGGATCTCCGGGATGAGCACCGCATCCGCCCCGCCGGCCGTGCCGGCGTACAACGCGATCCATCCGGCATACCGCCCCATGACCTCGACGACGAGAATGCGCTTGTGCGCTTCGGCCGTCGTGTGCAGCCGATCGATCGCCTGCGTCGCGAAGTCGACCGCCGTGTCGAAGCCGAAGCAGTTCGCCGTCCCGACCAGGTCGTTGTCGATGGTCTTGGGCACGCCCACCACGGGGATGCCGCGCAGGAAGAACTTGTGCGCGATCGCCAGCGTGCCGTCGCCGCCGATGACGATGAGCGCATCGAGCCGCATCTTCCGGAACGTGTCGACGACGCGTTCGGAGTAGTCGTGGGTACCGCCGCTCGAGACCGGGTGCTCGAATGGATCGCCGCGGTTGATCGTGCCGAGAATCGTGCCGCCGAGCCGCAGGATGCCGGTGACGTCGCGCGGCGTCAGGATCCGCGTCAGGCCCGGTTCGAGCAGGCCGTCGAAGCTGTCCTCGATGCCGACGCATTCGATGTGGCTGTTGGCGGCCGACTTCACGATGGCGCGGATGACGGCGTTGAGACCCGGCGCGTCGCCGCCGCCGGTGAGCACACCCAGTCGTTTGAGAGCCATTCCGTTGACTATATCGGAGGACCCGCGGGCATGGAGAAGCCGGGGATTGGGGGATGCCAGCGACGAGGGCGTTCGGGACTCGAGAACTCGGGGACTCGATGGCTGGCGTGGGGACGTGCGGACGCCGGCGCCTGCATTGCCGAGCGGAATCCCGCGTGCGACGTGCTACACTGAGGGTTCGCTCGAGTGGGCGGCTAGCTCAGTTGGGAGAGCGCCGCGTTCGCAACGCGGAGGTCGGGAGTTCGAGCCTCCTGCCGTCCACCAACTCCTCACATTCTCAACTCTCTGGCGCGGCTCCGGCACCGCGAACCATGCGCCGGAGCTTCCGCTCCGCCGCATCATCGGCCGCTCCGCGCGTTTCGGCCTTCGCCTCGATTCCCACCGCAGAGGTAATCGCGCCCGCGTCGTCGAGGATCTCGACCACGGTCGCCTTCCAGGCGCTGCCGTCGGGATCGGAGAGGATCCAGTAGCGCTTGCCGCTGAATTCGAGCTGTCTGGACATGAGCGTGGCTTCCGTCCGCATCTTCTTACAAAGCTGTTGGAATTGCCACTTTCCGTGTTTCACTCCGGAACAGCGAGCTGCACACAACAACCAAAGCTTTCAAGAAATCTTTGGGCCTTCCGAATAATGGTTGTGCCGGCACCGGTCTTGCCATAGGGTAGGCAACCAAACCGTCCGATAGAAAGGCTCGACATGTGGAACTGGTTCAACTGCTACCTGAGCGGGCGGCACGAATACGGCCCCTGGTGCGAGCCTGGCGCGATCTTCTTGCGATGCGTCCACTGCGGCAAGCGATCGACGGGCTGGGCAATCGGCCCCGAGCCGAATCGAGCGCAGAAGCCGGCGCCCGCCGGGACGACCGCGCGGCTCGCCGCGCCCGCCTCGACCAGGCGGTCGAGCTCCACCCGCGTCCTCCCCTTCGGACGCGCCGCCGCCCGCTGACGCGGCGTTGACAGTCTCTGGACGGCGCGACGACAATACCTCGTGCCCGTCCCCCGGATCACCAAGGAAGACCTCAAGGCGAGACTCGACGCCGGCCCCCCGCCGGTCATGGTCGACGCCCGCCTGAAGTATCCGTACGAGCACAGCACGGTGCGCCTGCCCGGGGCGATTCGTTACCCGGTCGAAGGCCCCGCCCCGTCGATTCCGCGCGAGACCGACGTCGTCGTGTACGATTCCGATCCCAACGAAGTCTCGAGCTCGCGCGTCGCGGCCGAACTGATCCGCAAGGGCTACCGGGCATTCGCGCTTCAGGGCGGCATCAGCGACTGGCTCGCGGCAAACTTTCCGACCGAGACGAAGGACGCTCCCAAGCAGGCGCCTCCCGAGCCGGGCGCGCTGAAAGGCTGACGCCGTCTCCGCGCTGCATTCCACCCTCGTGCACCTGGCCGCGCTCGCCGCCATCCGCGGCGACACGCACGAGCAGACCGAGCTCACGCAGGCCGCCGCCATCGTTCGCGCCCACGGGATCGAGTCGGATGCCGCCCTCGGACCGTTGATCGAGCAGCCCCCGCCAGGCGCGGCAACGCACGTCGTCGATCGACTCCGGGTGATGCACGAAACCGGCGCCTGGATCCTCGTCGAGTCGGCGATTGCCGACCTTCCCGCCGACCTCCGCTGGCTGTACGAATCGGAGGCGGTCACCATCCCCCAGCTCGGCACGATGCACGCGGCCCTTGGTGTCACCTCGGCGGCCGATCTTGCGGAGGCCGTGCGGACACACGCGATCCAGCGGCTGCCCGGCTGCGACGCGGAGGTGGAGCGTGCCGTCGCCGCGGCCTTGCCGGGCCTGCGTGCGCGCACGCCGCGCCTGGGCCTGGGGCGCGCGGTGGCGATCGGCGAACGGGTGCTCGCGCCCTTGCGCACCATGCCTGGCGTCGCCTGGGCCTCGGCTGCGGGGTCGCTGCGGCGCGGCGACGACACGGTCGGCGATGTTGAATTGGTCGCGGCGGCCGCCGACCCGACCCGCGCCGTCGGCGATCTCGCGACGCTGCCTGCGGTCTCGCGGGTGCTGCACCGGGGGGCGCGCCGGATCTACCTGCGGTTCGACCGCACCCAGGTCGGCGTACGGCTGGCAGACCCTGCGCAGGCAGGCGCGATGCTGCTGCACCTGACCGGCTCGGCAGCCCACGTGGCCGCCTTGCGGGCGCGCGCCGCCCGGTTGGGCCGGCGGCTCGAACCGGCGGGTCTGGTCGGCTCCGGCGGCGGCCCGGCGATCGGCGCGACGGAAGAGGAGATTTACGCTGCGCTCGGCCTGCCGTTCATCCCGCCGGAGATCCGGGCGGGTGGAGACGAGATCGTGCTCGCCGGGCACGGGGCATTGCCGGTGCTGGTCACGCGCGCGGACATCCGCGGCGATCTCCACATGCACACCACGTGGAGCGACGGGCGGCATTCGGTCGAGGAGATGGCGCTCGCCTGCCGCGCGCTCGGCTACGAGTACATCGCGATCACGGATCACTCGCCGACCTCTGCCGCCTCCCGGCGCCTGACGGCCGCCGATGTCGCGCGGCAGGCCGAGGAGATCGCGCGTGTCCGCGCGCTGGTGCCGGACATGATCATCCTGCACGGCTGCGAAGTCGACATCCTGCCTGGCGGTGCGCTCGACTTCCCGGATCGCATCCTGAGCCGGTTCGACATCGTGCTCGCCTCGCTGCACGAACGGGCCGGGCAGTCAGGCGAACAGCTGTTGCGCCGGTACCTGAGCGCGATGAAGCATCCTCTCGTGTCGCTGCTGACCCATCCGGCCAACCGTCTGGTGCCGAAGCGACCGGGGTACGACCTCGACTGGGATCGCCTGTTCGAGGCGGCCGCGCAGACCCACACGCTGCTCGAAATCGACGGGGCGCCGGGGCATCTCGACTTGAGCGGAGAGCTGGCCGGCCGCGCGGTCGCCGCCGGCGTGCTGGTGTCGATCGACAGCGACAGCCACCGCGCCGAGCTGCTCGAGCGGCAGATGACGCTCGGCGTCACCATGGCGCGCCGCGGGCGGCTCGAAGCGCGGCACGTCGCCAATACGCGGCCGGTTGCGGAGCTGGTGCAGCTCCTCGCGCGCAAGCGCAGCGGCTAGCGTCGCGGCGCCGTGGTTCGCGACGCCATTCCCTGGCGGGGCATCCCGCTGGCCGCGTGGCTTCCTCGAACACTCAAGATATTCGGTCGTCGCGCCTTGCCCTCAGGGCGCGGCGCTCCGCGACTCATGCCGCGATCCACCGGGACTGGACGCCAGACACCGGACCTCACGCGCGCAGCGGCCGCATCGGTCCAGCCGCGGGTGCGTGATATCGTGATTCATGGGCTGCTCACGCCTCATCCTGGCGGCGCTGCTCGCCGCCGCGGCCGGAGCGCCGACGCGCGCCGCCGAGCCCGACGCAGCCGAGCTCGCACAGGCTCTGCAACGGAAATACGATACGGTCAGGGACTTCTCAGCCGACTTCGTGCACACCTATGAGGGCGGCGTGCTGCGCAAGCGGCTGACCGAGCGGGGCCGGCTGATCGTGAAGAAGCCCGGCAAGATGCGCTGGGTCTACACGCAGCCCGAGCCGAAGGAGTTCGTCTCCGATGGCGTCAAGCTGTACTCCTACATCCCCCAGGACCGCCAGGTGTTCGTGACCGACGTGCCGGCGGGCGATCGCGCGTCGACCCCGGCGTTGTTCCTGGCGGGCAAGGGCGAGCTGCTGAGGGACTTCGCCGTGTCGACGGTCGACGTGCCGCCCGGCATGCCGGACGGCACCCGCGCGTTGAAGCTCGTGCCGCGGACGCCGCAGCAGGAGTACGACTGGCTGATTCTGGTGGTCGATCCCGAGACGCTGCAGCTCCGAGGCCTGGTCACGGCGGACGCGCAGGGCGGGCGCTCGAGCTTCGCCTTCGCCAATCTGAAGGAAAACGTGGGAATTGCCGATAGAGACTTCGCGTTCAGGATGCCGCGCGGTGTCGACGTTGTTACCGGCCGCTGATTCCGCCGCCCCGGCCCG
Source organism: Acidobacteriota bacterium (assembly GCA_020850715.1). Lineage (GTDB taxonomy): Bacteria > Acidobacteriota > Vicinamibacteria > Vicinamibacterales > CAVVIG01 > JADZED01. Next base: position 27,743 of record JADZED010000014.1, on the reverse strand, counting down.
CCGTGTCCGCGGCCGCCTCGCCGCGCTGCTGCTGCTCTGCCTCGTCGGCGCCGGCTGCGCCGCCGCCACGGCCACCCGCCGGGGTCGCGATGCCGAGCACCGCCAGGACTACGATCTCGCCGTCGTCGAGTTCACCAAGGCGCTGAAAGCCGATCCGGCGTCGGCCGGCGCGCGCGCCGGGCTCGAGCGCGTGAAGCTGCGCGCTGCCCAGGAACACTTCAATCGCGGCCGGCGGCTCGCCGCCGCCGGCAAGCTGGACGAGGCGCTCGTGCAGTACCAGATCGCGTCGGAGCTGAACCCGACGAGCGGCGACATCGACGCCGATCTGCGCGCCACGCGCAACAAGCTGCGCGCGAAGATCAGCGTGCCCGCCGACGGCAAGACCGGGCTGCAGACGCTCATCGAACGCGCGCGCGAGTTCAGGCCCGAAGGGCTCGATCTGCCCGACCAGGTGCACATGCCCGAGGCGCTGACGTTTCGCGAGGCGAGCAGCCGGGACGTGTTCACGGCGATCGCACGCTTCGCGGACCTCAGCCTCATCTTCGATCCCGCCTTCCGCGAGGCGCCGATTTCTGTCGACCTCCGCAACACGTCGCTCGAGAGCGCCCTCGACACGGTCGCCGGCGCAACCCGCTCGTTCTACCAGGTCAGCGCGCCGCGGACCATTACGGTGATCCCCGATACGCCGGCCAAGCGCCGGGAGTACGAGCAGGACGTCGTGCGCACGTTCTACCTGAGCAATGCCGACCTGAAGGAAACGATGGACATGCTCCGCATGGTCCTCGACGCGCGCCGGATCTCGCCGGTGACGGCGACCAACGCCATCACGATCAAGGACACGCCCGAGCACGTCGCCGCCGCCGCCCGTGTGATCGCCGCGATCGACAAGGCCCGGCCCGAAGTGATCATCGACGTCGAACTGCTCGAGGTCGACCGCACCCGCATGGAGGAGTACGGCCTGCAGCTGGCGTCGCCCGGCGCGTCCGGACTCGACGGGTCCGCGACGGCGCCGACCGGCGAGAACGGCACGATCACGCTGGGCACGCTGCGCAGCCTGACGGCGTCCGACATGGTGCTCGCCAACCTGCCGTCGCTCTACTACCGGCTGCTGAAGGCCGACGCGAACACCCGCACGCTGGCCAGTCCGCAGCTGCGCACGTCGGAGGGGATGCCCGCGCAAGCGCGGTTCGGCGAGCGCGTCCCGGTGCCGCAGACGACCTTTGTGCCGGTCGCCACCGGCGGCACTGCCCAGAACCCGATCACGTCGTACGCCTACGAGAACATCGGGGTGAACCTCGACATCACGCCGCGCACGCACCACGACGACGAGGTGTCGCTGACGCTGAACGTGGCGGTTACGAGCATCTCCGGCGCCGGGTACGGCGGCCTGCCGACCTTCGGCAACCGCGAGATCAAGACCGTCATCCGGCTGCGCGACGGGGAAACCAACATGCTCGCGGGGTTGATTCGCGACGACGAGCGGTCGTCGATGGACGGAATCCCCGGGCTGAGCGATCTGCCGATCATCGGCCGGCTGTTCGCGCACAACACGCGCTCGAAGCAGCAGACCGACATCGTGCTCACGCTGACGCCACACATCATCCGCGTGCTCGACCTCAACGAGGCCGATCTGCGGCCGTTCCGCGTCGGCCGCGACACGACCGCGCCGCTGCCCGACCTGCCGGCCTCGCTCGAGCCGCCGCCCTTCGAGCCGCCCGGCGCGCCGCCCCAGGCGCCGCCGCCGGATGCGCCGCCCCCGGCGCTGCCAGGAGCGCCCGCGACGCCGGCGCCCTGACAGCCCGTTACCGAGCCCCAGCGGCATTCGGCCGCCGTCGCATCCCGCGGGCGGCGTTGCGCCCGTTCAAGCGCTCCCGGTCTTCTCGCTCGTCACGCCCGGGCCGCCGGGCGTCTTGTCGTCCTCGGTGCGGCGCTGGCGTTCGACCACGGTGGGCTACGGCTGCACCCGCTCCACGTTCGCGCCGAGCGCCTGCAGGCGCTCCACCAGCCGCCCGTACCCGCGCTCGACTGTCTCGAGCGGCGCGATGCTGCTCCGCCCCTCGGCCGCGAGCGCGGCCGCGATGAGCGCCATCCCGGACCGGAGATCGCGGCTGTCGAGCGGGCGCCCGCGCAGCCGGCGCGGGCCGCTGACGATGATACGGTGCGGGTCGCAGAGAAAGAGGTCGGCGCTCATGCCGCTCAGCTGCTCGAGCGCGAACAGCCGCAGCTCGTACAGCCAGTCGTGCACGAGCGTGCGGCCGTCGGCCTGGGTCGCCAGGACGGTCACCAGGCTCACGAGATCGCTCGGGAAGCCCGGCCACAGCCCGGTCGTGATTCGCCCGGCCGCGTGCGGACGCGACGGCTCGACGCGGAAGACATCACCGGCCATGCCGCACTCGACGTGCAGGCGCTTCAGCACCGCGGCGACCACCTCGATGTCCTCGGGCCTGGCGCCATGGACGTCGATCGATCCGCCGGTGACGGCGGCGACGACCGCCCAGCTTCCCGCCTCGATGTAGTCGCCCCACAGACGGTGCTCGGCGCCGCCCAGCGTGGCCCCGCCTTCGACGCGGATCGTCGTCGACCCGGCTCCGGAGATGCCGACGCCGAGCCGCCGCAGAAACGCGCAAAGCTCCACGACGTGCGGCTCGCACGCGGCGTGGCGGATCTCGGTGAGGCCGGGCGCCGCCGCCGCCGCCAGGAGGGCGGTCTCGGTTCCGGTGACCGATGCCTCGTACAAGTAGATCGAGGTGGCCTGCAGCCCTCCAGGGGCCTCGAGCCGGTGGCCGTGCCCCTCGAGCACGCACGCGCCCATCGCCTGCAGCGCATCCAGGTGCGTGCCGATCGTCCGGCGCGCCGGGAAATCGCCGCCCGGCGGCGCCAGCAGCGCGCGGCCGCGCCGCGCGAGCAGCGGGCCGAGCAGCAGCACCGACCCTCTGAGCCGCCCGACCAGCGACGGATCCGGCTCGTCCTTCGTCACGCGGGCGCAGCGGACGCGAACCGTGGAGGTGCCGATGCCTTCGACCTCACCGCCGAGATCGACGATCAGCCTCGCCATGACCTCGACGTCGCCGATCCGGGGCACGTTGGTGAGCACGCACGGCTCGGATGTCAGCAGGCACGCCGCCAGCAGCGGGAGCGCCGCGTTCTTGTTGCCTTCGACTTCGACCGCGCCCGAGAGGCGCCGGCCGCCTTCAATCACCAGGGTGGACATGTGGGGGTCGCCGACGCGACAGCTTACGACAGGTCACTGGAAGCTGCCCAGATAGACGATCTCGTCCCGCAGCGCGACGCCGAACCGGCGCGCGACCGTTTCGCGGCAACGATCGATGAGCGCCCGGATCTCGGCTGCGGTCGCGCCGCCGTCGTTGACGATGAAGTTGCCGTGCGCGGGCGAGACGCGGGCGCCGCCAATCGCGGCGCCCTTCAGCCCGGCGCGCTCCACGAGGGCGCCTGCCGACCAGGGGACGCCGTCGGGCAACCGGTCGCGCGCCGGATCGGGGTTCTGGAAGATGCAGCCCGCGCTCGGCGCGTCGAGCGGCTGTGTGCGCTTGCGGTACGCGAGCGACGTGCGCGCCGCGGCCCGCAGCGCCGCCGGCTCGCCGCGGCCCGTCCGGAGGAGGACCGAGAGCACGATCTCGCCGCTCGTCTGCAGGCGGCTTCGATCGTAGCCGAACCCCATCTCGGCGGCCGCAACGTCGGCAGCCGAGCCGTCCGGCGTGGCGAGCCGCACCTCCACCACATGTTCGCCAATCAGCGCGCCGCCGAAGTGCGCGTTGCCGACGATCGCGCCGCCGATCGTGCCGGGCGTTCCGGCCCACGCCTCGAGCCCGGAACGGCCGTGGCCGATGAGCCAGCGCACCAACCCGTTGATCGTCACGGCGGCGTCGGCACGAACCGCGGCGTCGCCGGCGGCCTCGATCACCCCGCCTCGCGGCCGGACGACCAGGCCCCGGACACCCAGATCGGAGATGAGCACGTTCGACCCGCCGCCCAGCAGCGTCACCGGCACCCCGTGCGCCCGCGCCAGGCGGAGCGCATCGAGCACCTCGGCAGCGCCGCGCGTCTCGACGAGACAGTCGGCAGGACCGCCGACCCGAAACGTCGTGAGAGGCGCGAGGGGCGCGTGCTCGAGGACGCGGTCGCCGAACCGCCCGCGCAGCGCCGCGCCAAAGCTCACGCCAGCGCCTTCACGAGCTTCCGGTGGATGCCGCCAAACCCGCCGTTCGACATGATCACCACCAGGTCGCCGGGCTGGCGGTCGCCGACGATCGCCCCGACGATGTCGTCGACCGAGCGCCCTTCACGCGCCGATCCGCCGGCCGCGTTGAGATCGTCGATGAGCTGCGTCACCGACAGCCGCTCCGCCTCGGGCAGCGTCGAACGGAATACCGGGGCGATCAGCACCCGGTCGGCTGCCGCGAAGGCGCGCGCAAAATCGTCCTGGAAGACGCGTCGGCAGGAGGAGGCCGACCGCGGCTCGAACACGGCCCAGATCCGTGCCCGCGGGTGCGAGGCTCGCACGGCAGCGAGCGTCTCGGCGACCGCCGTCGGATGGTGGGCGAAGTCGTCGAACACGGTGACCCCCGATGCCACGCCCACCACCTCCAGCCGCCGCTTGATGCCGGCGAACCGCCGGAGCCCCTCCGCCATCTGCCCGGGCGAGATACCCGCTTCGGCCGCGACGGCCACGGCGGCGAGTGCGTTCCGCACGTTGTGTATCCCCATCATCGGGCTCTCGAAGACGCCGAACGGTGCGCCGCGCCGGCGCACGCCGAAACGGGTGACTTCCCCGTCCGCCCGCACGTCGTAGGCCTGCCATTCCAGACCCTGGCCCAGGCCGAACCGCTCGACCCGCGACCGGGCGCCTGTCGCAAGCGCCGCCGCTCCGGCATCGTCGCCGCCGAGCAGCAGCAACCCGCGCCGGGGCACGAGATTCGCCAGCCGGCGGAACGCCAGCAGCACCGCGTCGAAGTCGGCGTAGATGTCCGCGTGGTCGAACTCGACGTTGTTGACCACGGCAATGTCGGGCAGGTACTTGAGGAACTTCGCGGTCTTGTCGAAGAAGGCGCTGTCGTACTCGTCGCCCTCGATCACGAAATCGCGCCCCCGTCCCAGCCGGTAGCTCGACCCGCCGTCGCCGAAGTTCCGCGCGATCCCGCCCACCAACACGCTGGGATCGGCACCGCCGTGCGCGAGCAGCCACCCGGTCAGCGCCGTCGTCGTCGTCTTGCCGTGGGTGCCGGCGACGACGATGGAGCGGGCGTCCCAGAGGAAGTGCTCCCGGATCGCCTCGGGGAGAGAACAATAACGGATCTTCCGGTCGAGGACCTCTTCGAGCTCAGGATTGCCGCGCGAGATGGCGTTGCCGACGATCACGAGCTCGACATCGCCGGTGATGTGTTCGGCGCGATAGCCGCTCAGTGTCCGGATGCCCTCGGCCGCGAGGAAGTCGCTCATCGGCGGATAGACGTCCTGGTCGGATCCCTGCACGTCGAGCCCCTTGCGCCCGAGCATCGCCGCCAGCGTCGCCATCGCCGTTCCGCACACGCCAATCAGATGAAGCGTCGGCATCCTATTCCACCGCCGCTTCTTCGATGATCACGCGCGGCACGTCCGCGGCCACCACGCGGCAACGCACGCCGAAGGGCAGCGTCCACGCGGGCCCCGACGTGTGGCCGGACGGAAATCCCGTCGCCACCGGACCTGGAAAGTCGGCGAAAAGGTCCGCCATCGCTCCTCTCGCCGTAAGGCCGCCCGACGGCTCGTCGCAGCGCGGCAGCTCGCCGATGACGACCGCCGCCGCCCGTGCGAGCAGACCGGACTGGCGCAACTGCGTCACCATGCGATCGAGCCGGTACGGCCGCTCGCCCACTTCGTCGAGAAACAGGACGAAACCCCGCGGCGGGTCGAAGGCGAACGGCGTGCCCAGCGACGCCAGCAGTTGCGTGAGCGTGCCGCCGAGGAGCGGTCCCGTCGCTTCGCCTGGCCGCACGATCTCGAGCCCGGCCGGTGCGAGCTCCCCCATCGGCACGGTTCGGCACAGCGCGTCCATGAACGACGCGCGGTCGTAGCCGTCGGCGCCGCGGGCGAGCCTGCCGGCGAGCATCGGACCGTGAAACGCGACCAGCCCCGCCCCCGTGGTGAGAAACGACAGTATTGCGGTGAGGTCGCTGTAGCCGATGAACGCCTTGCGTGTGCGCGCCGCTTCCGCCCGATCGAGCAGCGGCAGCACCTGCGCGCTGCCGTATCCGCCGCGGACGGCGATCACACCCGCGATATCCGGATCGCGCCACGCCCTGCCAATCGCGGCCGCGCGGACGTCGGCGGCGCCCGACACGTACGCCCGCCTCGCGAACACGGTCTCGTCGAAGACCGGCAGGAAGCCGAGGCGGACGAGCTCGTCGATGCCCCGGTCGAACTCCTCGCGGGCGAACGGGCTGGCCGGCGAGACCACAGCCAGGCGATCGCCCGGCTTCAGAGCGCGCGGCTTCAGCATCACAGGAACCGCGCCATCTCGCCGGCGATCGCCTGGTGCTCGTCCCGGCCTATCGCGGCGCGCAGCGCGGCTCCCCGCAGCGCTCGCGCGCCCGCCGCCGGCGCCGCGCAGAAGCGCGCCTTGGCGCGCGCCTGCCGCGCGAGCGCATCCTCGACCCGCGATCGGCCGATACGCCCCTGTTCGAACGCGTAGACGAGCGCCTCGAGCGTCGCAGCCTGCCGGGCCGTGTCGCCGCTGCAGACCAGGACGCCGTCGCAACCGGCCTCGACCGCCATGACGGCAGCCGCCGGCACGGCATGGGCGCCGGCGATCGCCTTCATCTCGAGATCGTCGCTGAGGATGAGCCCCTCGTACCCCAGTTCCTCCCGGAGCAGGCCGGTGACGATGCGAGGCGACAGCGTGGCGGGGCGCGCCTCATCGAGCGCGGGCATGAACACGTGCGCGGTCATGATCGTGGCCACGCGGGCATCGATCGCCGCGCGGAACGGCACCAGTTCCACCTGCCGGAGCCGTTCGAGCGGGTGCTCGACGACGGGCAGCTCGTGATGCGAATCGGCGAGGGTGTCGCCGTGCCCAGGAAAGTGCTTGCCGCAGGCGGCAATGCCCTCCTGCTGCAGCGTGTGGACGATGGCCGCGCCCAGGCGCGCCACCTGCTCGGCGCGCTCGCCGAGCGCCCGATCGCCGATGACAGGGTTGTCCGGATTCGTGTGGATGTCGAGCACCGGCGCGTAATCGAGCGTGATGCCGACCGCCCGCAGCTCCGACGCGAGAGCGCGGGCGAAGCGCACGGCGAGACCGGCGTCGCCGCTCCGCCCAAGCGTCGCCATCGGGGGCCACTTGGTGAACGGGTGCGCGAGCCGGGCGACACGCCCCCCTTCCTGGTCGACGCTCACCCAGGCCGGCGCCTCGGGCGTGAGATCGGCCGCTTCGGCCGCCAGTTCGGCGATCTGCTCGGGTTCCTCGACGTTGCGCGCGAAGAGGATGACGCCGCCGAGCCCGAACTCGCGGGCGAGCGCCTTCAGTTCGACCGGCAGCTGGCGGCCGTCGAAACCGGCGATGAGGAGCTGCCCGATCTGGCGACGCAGCGCGGACGGGGACACGGGGGAATTCTATCAGTCATCAGTCGCCAGTCGTCAGTCGTCAGTCTCAGTCGTCAGTCTCGGTCATCAGTCGTCAGTCTCAGTCGACGTGAGCAGGATGACTCAGCGAGCGGGCGATTACAGGCGGTTCGGCGGTGCCTGACAGGCGCGCAGGCTTCCTCGACGCGCGGCGTCGGGATCCGGAGCTGCCCCTTCCATGGCTCCAGGATCGTTTCGCGCGTCTACCAACTGCAGTTGGCGGTCCTGGAGTTTGCTCACGTCCCAGTTTGTGGAGGGAGACCGGATGTCAATTGCTTTCGGCTTCGAGCAGCACAGCGAGGATGTCGTCGAATCGGTTCCGCGCCGCGTCGCGAATCCCGTCCCGCATCACGTCGGTCCACCGCGCACCCGAGCTCTCGACATTCCGGCGCGTGTAGGCAAGGAACTGGTTGGTGAACTGGCTGAAATTCCAGCCTTCCAGCCTGGTCCACAGCGCCCATTGCTGCACAAAAGTCGCGTAGGATTCGGGGTCGCTGTCCGGATTGAGCAGCCCGGCGTCCTTCAGGGCGCGTCCGGCCCGAAGGATCGAGCGCAGCGCTCGATGCCGCTGTTGAAGCGATTCGGGCGCCACCTGATATGTGACGCCCGCCGGCGGTGGCGGCTTGCCGTAGTCGAGGCAGAATCCTGTTAGCAACGCACTCAGGCGGCCGCTGCCCGCGCCGGCCGGCCGAGGCGCGTTGCCCTGCCGCACGGGCTGCAACACGAGGCCGTCGGGCGCCCGCACCTGAACGGGCTCGCCAGCACGCCCGAGCACCTCCAGCGTGAACGCCGGGCCGCTCGATGATCCGGTCGCGACCACCGTCACGCCTGGCGCCGCGGCTGCCTGCTGCGCCGCAGCGACGCGGACGAGCGTCCCGGGTGCGAGACGGTTCGCAGACGCGAGATGGACATTGCGCCGGGGCGTCGTCAGGCCGAGCGCGGCCATCAGCCCCTCGCCCACGTGACGCGCGAAGCCGGCCAGGCGCGGCCGCTCCGGCACGATCGCGCCCATGCGCAGGGGCGGCCGCGCGGGCGGTGCGCTCCTGACCTGCCCGCTCATGACGATGAACAACTGGTACCGATCGTCGGCGGGCAAGCCGGGATGCGCGATCGAGTACGGCACGCCGTCGGGCCCGACCGCCGAGAAACCCGTCGGGGAAATGCGATCGAACCAATTCCTGCCCATCGCCACGTGCGCGCCCGATCTGAACAGGCTGCCGGTACTCGACCCGATCGGGCTCTTGCCCATCTGCAAGTACCGATCGACCGTTCCGCCATACCCGCACCGTTTCAGGCACTCCTCGAGCGCCCGGCGTGCCGCCTCAACGGCCTCTCTTGCCTTTGCCAGGTCGCCATCGAGTTCCTTCCGCCGCGCGCCGAGATTCGCGGCGTCCGCCTGGAGCCGTTCGAGCCTGGCCTTCGCCGCGTCTCGGCGCGCCATCAGATTCGTCATGGAGGGACTCCGATGGCCGGAGCCCGACACGGTCTTCCCATTCCGCACCGTGACGATGTTGACCTGCCCGCCCGCTTCCTGGTACCGCACCTCCTGCGTGCCGTCGTCGATGAAGGTGCCCTTCCTGGCGATGTCATCGGCGTTCGGATCGCCCAGCCTCCGGTCGTACTCCGCGCTCAGGGCTTCGAGTTCCTTCTGTGCATTCGGCAGATCGACCTCGCGCAGCGCTCCGAGCCGTGCGTCCAGTTTCGCCGACTCGGTCTGCAACTCCTCGAGTCGTGCTTCGGCCTTCGTGACTTCCGCAGCGAGCGGCTTGCACGGATCGCAGACTGGTGGAGGGACTGTCGTGGGCTGACCGCCGGTCCCCGGCGTCGGCCCGGGAGCGGGAGTCGTTCCCGTGGACGTTGTCCCGGGCGAAGGCGGCGCGCCGCCCGCAGCGCCGCTGCCTGCCGAAGTGGCCGGCGTGGTGGACGGCGTTGCGCCAGTCCCAGGCGCTCCTGTCGGCGTCGTGGCGACGGGTGTCGTCTCCGGCGGCGCGTTCGCCGCCTGTGCCAACTCGTCGACGCGCTTCTGAATCCGCGCGCGATCTGCATCCGAGAAGAGCGCCTCGAGCGACTGGATCTCCGGCTGCACCCGTCTTGCAGTCACCCAGGCATTCAGCGCTGAGGCATTCGGAAAGGAGTTGCTGAAGAAACTGCCATCCCAGTGGCCTTCCAGCGCAATGATCGCGTCCACGGCCTGCTGCGCGGTCCCGCCTCGATCCATCCCTGTCGCCTCGGAGATCGCGCGCCCGACGGCCGCGGCCATGTTCCCGCCGCCCAGCAATTCGTCGATGAACCCGCCGATGGCCTCGTCCTGCGCGTCGCTGAAACCGGATATGGGACCGAAGGGCCAGGTCGGGATGAAGTCGAACCACGCGTGCCAGAACTCGTGGGCAATGGTGGCGACCTGCTGGGATGTGAGGTTGTTCAGATCCATCCCCGCCTTCAGATACACGGTGTTCCAGATGGGCCAGTACAGCGCCAGGTTGTCGCGGCCCAGATCGCCGGAGAACTTCACACCGGGGAGGCCGGCCTGCAGCTCGTCAATCCAGTTCGAGGGCATCCCCTTCGCGTCGAGCGCTGCCTTCACCTTGTCGAGGAGCGTCTTGACTTGTGGAGCCGAGAGGGTCTCGCCGGCGGCCGTCGACGAGGGCTGGGTGCGATCCTGGCCGGATACGGCCGGCGCGAACGTCAGACCCAGGAACGCAAGGAAGCCGAACGTTCGAAAGAGGCTCACGTGGCGACCTTGCCTGCCTCTTCGTGGACCTGCTGCGGCGCCTCACCGTTCCGCTCGGCGGCTTCGCCGGTGCGAGTCGGCGGAGCCGCCGGCCTGGCCGGGGCGCTGAATGTCGCAACCGGAGCTGCCGCCGGAAGCGCGTCGGCGGCAATCGTCCCAACGACCTGGTCGACAGCGCCTGCGAGCTCCACCGTTGAACCTTCGCGATCAGAATCGCCCAGATGGCGAGCTTCACCCACGGCTTTGGCGACTGCCCCGCCGGCGACAGTGACCAGAACCAACGCGCCGATCGCGAAGGCGAGGCGAACGCGCCGCGTCACGTCGTTCCTCCAATGACCGCGACGTTTCCTCGAGGGTGGGGTTCTTGTAGTTCAGTTGGTCGGGTCTGTCAAGTGGCGGACATCAGCGCCACGCCCAACGCTTCCCGAATGTGCCGGCGGAACTGCTCTTCGATGCCCTGACGGCATTGCAGAAACGTGGCGAGCCGTGTGCTGGCCGCCTCCTCCATGGCGTACCTCCGTCGCCGCTGGTAACGGCGATCCGTTTCGGTCGACAGGAGATGACGCCATTCTTCTTCCCCCAGTCTCGCGACGCGTCCAAGGGCCTTCCACCTCTCGACAGACACGACCGACTGCCGACTGGACTGGCGACCGGCGGCTATAATCCCTCCCGTGCGCACCGTTTCCTCAGCGCCGGCCCGCATCGACCTGGCCGGCGGCACCCTCGACATCTGGCCACTCTATCTCTTTCACGACGGCGCGGTGACCTTGAACGCCGCCATCAGCCTGCGGGCCCACGTGGAAATCGAATCGCGCGCCGACGGGCGCCTCGAACTGCGGTCGATCGACACGAACCGCCAGCAGCGGGCGGCGCGCTGGACCGACTTGGATGGGCGCGGCGAGCTGCCGCTGGTCGCGCTGGCGGCACGCCACTACCAGATGGAGAATGCGACGGTGACGACGCGCGGCGAATCCCCCGCCGGTGCCGGAATCGCCGGGTCGTCTGCGCTCGCCATCGCCCTCTGCGGCGCCATGGCCGCGCGCACGGGCGCCTCGACGGGGTCCGAGGATCTCCTGCGGATTGCGAAGAACGTCGAGTGCCAGGCCATCGGCGTGCCGACCGGCGTGCAGGACTACCGGCCGGCACTGTACGGCGGCGTCGCGGCGGTGGAACTGCGCGCCGACGGCATCCGTCGCGTCGAACTCTGCGTCGATCCGCAGGCGCTGGAGGAGCGGATTGTTCTCGCCTACACGGGCGCCCCTCGCGACTCCGGCGCCAACAACTGGGAGATCACCAAGCGGCACATCGACGGCGACCGCGAGGTCTTCGACCGCTTCGAACGCATTCGCGACACGGCGGTGGCCATGCGGCGGGCGCTCGATCGGGGCGAATGGGACGAGGTGGGCCGGCGGATCGCCGACGAATGGGAGAATCGCAAGCGCCTTGCCCCGGGTGTGACGACGCCGGCAATCGAGTCGCTGATCGCGCGCGCTGCCTCCGCCGGTGCGACCGCGGCCAAGGTCTGCGGGGCGGGAGGCGGCGGGTGTCTGTTCTGTTACGGCCCGCCCGGCGCGCGCGAGGGGATCGCGGACGCGCTTGCGGGCGCGGGCGCCCGGCTGCTCGACTTCCGCATCGAGCCGGAAGGGCTGCGCCTTGGTTGATCCCGCGATCGCGCGCGGGCTGCCGGTCGTCTCGATCGACGGCTATTCCCGCCGGCCGCCCGGACGGCCGCAGCGTGGCGCCCCGATGGCGCCCCGACGCCGGCTCGAACCGCGTCACGCGGCCGACGCCCGCCCCCTCGAGGCGTTGCGAACCGGACTCCGGCGCAACCGCCGGACGGGACCATGAAGCTCCCCATGCTCTCCGACGACGACCGGCTCGCCGAAATCCGCCGGCTCTACTTCCGGACCTCGCGGGAGACGATCCAGCAGGATCTGGCCCGGGCGCTCGATCTGCTCAAGTCGATGTCGACCGATGATCAGCGCGAGCGCGCCGCCGTGTTCATGGACGGCCTGGCCGAGATGGGCCGCGGCTGGGCGCGGGGGAAGAAGAAGCGAACGGCCAAGGGCCGAATCAGAGGCTAGCGTTCCGCCCCGGTGGTTCGCGACACAACTCGCGGGCGGCGCATCCCCGCTGGCGGCGTTGCTCGTCGCTCAGATATCCCAATATCCCCACTCCTCGCGCCTGGCCGTCGGGGCGCGGCGCTCCGCGACTGATGCCACGATCCACTGGGACGGGACACCGGGCATCGGAATTCAGCGCCGGCCCGACGAGGCCACGGCCTTCTTGCGCGCGGCGATCCGCAGCGGCTCCGGCACGTTGCGATCGATCGACACCGACTGCAGATCGCGGTCGTTGAGGCGGCCCAGCAGGGTGAGCGACAGCGCGATCGGCGTCTTCGGGTTCTTGGCCAGCGCGACGACGACCTTGTAGTTCTTCATCCACTTGCGGTTCAGGCCGATCGCCCGCAACACGTCCTCGGAGACGCTGGCCATGCGCGCGAACGCCTCGATCTCCCCGTCGGTCAGCTTCGGGCTGCTCAGCACGGTCTGGCAGATCATCCGGTTGGTGTCGCGGATGAGAATCGCACGGATCTCCTTGGTGCCCTTGAGCGCCGCCTTGAGCCGCTGCGGAAAGGTCATCTTTCCGAGCACCTGCATCGCCGATTCGCGATCGGCCCCTTCGGCCAGCAGACTTGCGTCCTCGTCGGACAGGCCGAGCTCGCCGCCCGTGTCCACCAGCGGCGCCTCGAGATCGAGAATCGCCGGGATCTCGCCCGGAAAGACGCCGCGGTCGGCGAAGAACTCGCGCAGGCCGATCGGCACGTCCGAGCGTCCCAGAAACGCCTGCAGCGCCTCCACGGGAATGCGGTTCAGCGTCTGGTCGGCCACCTGACGGATCTCGCCGTCCGGATCCTCCAGCAGCAGCACGAGGAGCGCCAGCTGTTCATGGGCCCGGGGCGCAAGCGCCCCCTGCGCCGCGAGCAGACGCACGTCACGCTCGACATCGCCGCGCTTGAAGAAGTCCAGGAGGGGTGTGGGTTCAATCACCGGACGAGATAGTCCGTGAAGGTCGAGGGGCTCAGCGTGACGGTGACGACCTCGCCGGCGCCGCCGAGAGGCCGTGCGTCGGCGCCATTCAACGTGAGCGTGAGGGCGCCGGCGTCGCCCGCCTTGAGCACCAGTTCGCGCCGGACCTCGATCGAGGTGCGTTCGCCGGCCTGGAGCAGACGCTCGACGGCGTCCGCGCCGTCCGCGGTCATCGACAGCCAGCAGTCGCGACTCGCGAGCAGGCCGACAAGGAGGATGCCGGCGTCGGCTGTCTCGGGTTCCTCCGCCACGGCCGCCGGGGCTGCGGGCAATCCGGGCACGTCCGCCTGCGGGTCCGGCGACGACTCCGGCAGCCGCGCGACTGCGGACGATGCGGCCGACGCCGGCGCAGAGGCCGGCGCCTGAACCGGCGTCGGCTGCATCGTCAGGTAGAGCACGCTGGCGGCAATCGGCACGCTGATTACGGTCAGGCGGAGGAAGGTGCGCGCCATCCGGCGCTCGCTCTCGACCGCTTCGTGATCCTCGACCGGCGCGGCCTGCGGATGGCCCGCCGTCACCGACTCGTGCGGAAACCGCGCCAGGAACTCCCGGATCGTCTGCTCCGGTTCGAGACCGACTTCGAGCGCATAGGATCGGACGAACGCACGGCTGAAGATGCCGCCTGGCAGGCGCGAGACGTCGTTGCGCTCGAGCGCCTCGAGCGCCACGACCGAGATCTTCGTCGCATTGGCGATCTGGCGAAGCGAGATGCCCTGGCGCTCCCGCGCGTCGCGCAGCCTGCCGCCGAAGTCGTCCGCGAGCCGGTCGGGTGCCGCCATCACACAGAATGTTAGGAACGTGGTTTCAGGCTGTCAAACCGGCACCGCACTTCCGGGGTTATCGACGCGATGCCGGCCTGGGAACAGAACAGGCCGATGGCGGCAATCCCGGCCGCGCCGGTTCGTGCAATGGCGTCGAGCGCTGCGATCGTCACGCCGCCGATAGCGAGCACCGGAACCGGGGTCGCTCCGGCAATCGCGCGCAGACCGGCGGCCCCGAGCAGCGGTGCGCCGGCCGGCTTGGAGGTGGTCGGGTAGACGGTGCCGGCCAGCAGGAAGTCGACGCCACCGGCCGCGTCGCGGGCGTCAGCCGCCCCGTGCACCGACCGTCCGACGAGGAATCCCGCGGGCGTCACCTCCCGGACGGCGCGCGCGGGCATCGAATCGGACCGGAGGTGCACGCCGTGGGCGCCGCACGCGAGCGCCACGTCGAGCCGCTCGTTCACCACCACGCGCGTCCGCGATCCCTCCACCGAGGCGAGCACGCGCGCCGTGAGCGCCGCAAGCGCCGCGGCGTCGAGATCGCGCTCGCGAATCTGGATCAGGTCGATGCCCGCGCCGGCGGCGGCGCGCGCCTGGACGGCCGGGTCCCACCGCCGGCGGTCGCTGACGAGGCAGACGATCACGGCAGGTCGCGCGCGCCGCGGACGTCGCGCCGGCCGCGCGCCGCGAACAACGGCACGAGGTCGACGACGCCGGCGACCACGTTGACGACCCCGAGGCCGCTGACGGCGCCGCGCGCGTAGTCGCTCCGCAGAAGCCGGCCGAGCGCCGGCCACTGGCCGACGAAGTAGTTCTGCTCCCAGAGCGCCGACCACGGCAGCACGATGAGCAGCAGCCCGACCTCGAGGAAGAACGCGACGTAGAGCAGCCGTCTGATCAGGGTCTTATCCTCGCGCCTGGACCCTCGCCAGGCGCTCGACGCGCTCGACAACGTCCCTGTACTCTCCGGCTTCGGCCTGCAGCTCGAGGCAGATGGCCAGGGCCCGCGCATTCTCTCCGATCGACTCGAGGGTCTCGGCCAGTTCGTACAGCACCTGATAGCCGTCCTCGGTGGTGGGCGCCGGCGTCTGCGCGGCGCGCTCCAGCCACTCGAGCGTAGGGCCGACCATGCCACGGTCGCGATACAACCGCGCGATCAACCATGCCGTCGCAAAGCGCAGCTTCGGCGCACGCGAGGCCGTCTCGAGCGCCTGGATGCAGCCGTCGATGTCGCCGGCGGCGCGCAGCGCCAGACCGCGCTTGTACTCTCGCTCCGCGTCGTCGAGCCCCGTGCGCCTGGCGGCCTGCTCGCGCAGCGTGCCGAAGACGTCGTCGAGATCTTCCTGCGGCGCCGCCGCCGCTGCGGCAGCCGGCCGGATGCCGTCGAGCGCCACGCTCAGGTCGACCTCGACGCTCTCGGTCCGCGCCGGCGGCGCGGCTTCGAGCTCGCCCAGGATGCTCTCGAGGTCGATCGCGTTCTCGCTCAGTTCGAACTGCTGCAGTTCCTCGGCGCGCCGCGGCGGGCGGCGCGCCTGAGCCGCCGGCGGTCCCTCCTCGGCGGCGGCCGCCTCGGCGAGCAGGGCCTCGACGTTCCGCGGCTCTGGCGCCGGCTCCGGCTCCCCGCCAAAGGCGTCGCCGAGCGCGAGGTCGGTGCTGGTGAAGGGCGAGTCGCCGCTCAAGCGGCTAGCGATCAGCGCGTCCGGATCCGGCTCGCCCAGCAGCTCCAGCGCGCGCCGGAACCGCTCGATGTTCGACTTCTCCCAGGGCTCGCGCGCCACGAGATCCTCGGCGATGAATCGCGCCTCGGTCGCGGAACCGGCCGCCAGATAGGCGTCCGCCAGCTGGGCCTGCGCGCTGTACATCGTCGCCTCGAGGCCTCCGTCGACGCAGATCTCGACCAGCCGCATCAGCGCCGGGATGTGGTTCGGCACGCGGGTGACGAATTCCTGCAGTACGGCGGCGGCGCCAGGCCAGTCGGCCTGGGCCACGGCGGTGTCGGCTGCCAGTTCGCTGACCTGGAAGCCCGATTCCGCGTGTTTCTCGGCGATCGACCAGCCGAGCTGCGCGATCTGCTCGCGCCGGGAGACATCGTCGTCGAGCAGCCGGCGGAGAATCGCGATGCCGTCCTCGAACCGTCCGCCGCGCATCTGGATGTCGGCGACGGTGAGCAGGAGCTGAGGATCGCCACCGGCGGTCTCGACGGTCAGATACTGCGCCGCGGTCGCGAGATCGCCGCGCTCGGCGAACGCGCGGGCGAGCTCGGAGATGAGCGCCGTGTCGGTCGGATCGAGCGCCGCAGCCTGACGGAGCGTCTCGAGCGCTTCATCGATCCGCCCCTGCCCTTCGAGCGCCGCCGCGATCAGGCGAAGCTGATCGACCGTCGTGGCGCACGCGCGTGCGCGGGCGAAGTCGCCGGCGGCGAAGTACACGTCGAGCAGCCGTTCACGAATCTCCTCGTCGTCGGGATTCAGCTTCGCCGCCTCGCGGAGCACCTCGATCGCTTCGGGCTGGCGCCCCTTCTCGGACAGCTCGGCGGAGATGCCCTTCAAGTCGCGGAGGGCGCCGGCGACGTCGCCCATCTCGATGCGCGCGCTGGAGGCCGCGAGCCGCCCCTCGTAGTCGGCCGGGTCGAGCGACCCGAGGCGGACCTTCGCCTGCAGCATGCCGCGAGTATCACCGCGGGCCCGCCGCAGCTCCACGATCGTGTTCAGATGCCCGCGCGCATCGGCGTACAGCCCCTGCGTGCCCAGGATCTCGGCAAGCTGCCACAGCGCGTGCTCGTGCTCGGGCTTGACCTTGAGGATCTTCTTGTAGACGGCGCCGGCCTTGGCGACGGCGCCCTCGTCGTTGAAGCTGTCGGCGATCTGGCTGAATTGCTCGACCGCCTTGTCGGTCTGGCCTGCGCGCGCATAGAGATCGCCCAGCGTATTGGCCGTCGCGAAGTCGCGCGGATCCTCTTCGACGACGCGCACGTACTCGGCGATCGCATCGGCGAGCTTGCCTTGCCGGAGGAGCTTCTCGGCGTTCTTCAGCGTGGCGGCGCGGTCGAGAGGCACGGGCTAGCGCCCCGGATCCGTCATTCGCGCCACGCCGAACGGGCGGCGCATGCCGGAGGACAGCGTGGCGCGCCGCTCAGCGGTGCCCACGTTCCTCGTTCCTCGCGCCCCGCCCTCCGGGCGCGGCGCCCCGCGACTGATGCCACCCATCGTGCGTCCGGGTCACTGGTCCATGGTATCAAAGTGGTCCGGCGGTTCGGCGCCGGCGGCGAAGAGGGTCGGCCGCCGGAACGACCGCCGGTGCGCGTCCGAGTAGCCGAAGCGCGCGACCGCGTCGAGATGTTCGGCGGTCGCGTAGCCCTTGTGGCGGTCGAAGCCGTAACGGGGGTCGCGGGCGTGCAGCTCGTGCATCAGCCGGTCGCGCGCGACCTTGGCGACAATCGAGGCGGCGGCAATCGCGGCGCATCGCCGATCGCCGTGCACGACGGGGCGCTGCGCCATCGGCAGATCCGGCACGCGAAACGCGTCGACGAGCACGATGTCGGGAAGCGGGGCGAGCGCGAGAATGGCGCGCTGCATCGCGCGCAGCGACGCCTGATGAATGTTGACGCGATCGATCTCGGCCGGGTCCGCTTCGGCGACCGCCCATGCGACGGCATGCCGCTTGATACGCTCGGAGAGGCGCGCGCGCTCTGGCGGGGGCACCAGCTTGGAGTCGCAGACCCCGGGAATGTGACGCGCAGGGTCGAGAACGACCGCGGCCGCCACGACCGGGCCGGCCAGACACCCCCGACCGACCTCGTCCACGCCGCCGACGTTCACGAACCCGATGCGCCGCAGCGCGTTCTCCAGCGTGCGCATCGCCGGGACGCGAACCATGGCCCGCCCTGGCTCCCTAGCTCCGGCCCGCGTCCTTCATCCGGGCCGCCTTGCCCTTCAGCTCCCTCAGGTAGTACAGCTTCGCCCGGCGGACCTTCGCCGTCCTGACGACCTCGACCTTCTGGATCGTCGGCGAATGCAGCGGGAAGATGCGCTCCACCCCCTGACCGAACGACACCTTGCGCACGGTGAAGGAGGCGCGCGTGCCGCCGCGGTGCAGACCGATCACGAGCCCTTCGAAGATCTGGATGCGCTCCTTGTCGCCCTCGCGGACCTTGACGTGCACGCGGACCGTGTCGCCCGACTTCATCGCCGGCCGCTCGGCCAGCTGTCTCTTCTCGATTGTCTCAATCGCGCCCATCGCTCGCTCCTGTTCCTTCTTCTTCCAGCTCGCGCAGAATCTCGCGCTCCTCCACGTCGAGGGTTGCGCCCGCCAGCAGATCCGGCCGCCGCGCCAGCGTCCGCACCAGCGCCTCCCGCTTGCGCCACCGACGGATGGCCGCATGGTTGCCCGACAGCAGCACGTCCGGCACGCGCAGCACTTCGGCCCCCGCTCCGTCCGCCTGCCGGGCGACCACCTCGGCCGGCCGCGTGTAGTGCGGGAAGTCGAGCAGGCCCCGGCTGAAGGACTCCTCGGCCACCGACTGCTGGTCGCCCACCACCCCCGGCACGAGCCGCCCGACCGCCTCCAGGATCACGAGCGCGGGCAACTCGCCGCCCGTCAGCACGTAATCGCCGATCGACAGCTCCTCGTCGATGCGCGCACGAAGGCGATCGTCGAAGCCCTCGTAACGGCCGCACAGCAACACCAGACCGCTGCACGCCGCCAGCCGTCGCGCCGCCGCCTGCGCGAAGCGCACGCCCTGCGGCGAGGTCAGCACGACCCGCAGCGTGGCGCCGCGCGCCGCCTCGATGGCGTCCAGCGCGCGAAACACCGGCGCGGCCTTGAGCACCATCCCCGGGCCTCCGCCATACGGCACGTCGTCGACGATACGGTGCCGATCGCCGGCGAAGTCGCGGAGATCGTGGACCTTCACGTCCAGGATCCCGGTCTCGATGGCGCGTCCGAGCACGCCGGCCGCCAGCGCCTGCGCAATCATCGCCGGAAAGATCGTGACGACGTCGAACGTCACCGGTTGGCCTCGAGCAGGCCGTCCGGCGGGTCGACCACGATCCGCCGCGCCGCCGGGTCGATCACCGTGCAGATCTCGGCCGCCAGCGGAATCAGCACGTCGGCGCCAGCGGGATCCTCCACGACGAGGCGGCTGCCGCCCGCCCCGCCCTCCACCTCGCGCACGATCCCGATCGGCGCACCTCCGGAGGTCTCGACCCGGCAGCCTACCAGATCGTGCCGGTAATACGTGCCGTCGGGCAGCGGCACCAGGCGGTCGCGCGGCACGCGCAGTTCGAGGCCGGCCAGCGCTCCGGCCTCGCCGATCGTCTCGATGCCGCGCAGCGCCACGATCGGCCGCCCGCGATGAAACCGGACGGTCCCGACGATCGCCGCCGCCATCTGTCCGTCGCGCTCGAAGAACAGCTCGGCGCCCGGCCGGAAACGCTCCTCGGGAAAGTCGGTCTCGGGGTTCACGACCACCTGGCCCCGCAGGCCGTGGGCTCGCGCCACGCGGCCCACGAGCGCCATCTCGTCCCATCTCGCCGACATGGCAGGATCACGGAATGGCGGCCATCCGGCAATCCTGCAGCGTCATGATCGCACGGGCGGTCTGCCGTCCCTGATCTCGAGCGTGACCGTCTTGCCTTCGCGCTCGCCGGCCGCCGCCGCCAGCGTCCGGAGCGCCGCGGCGGTCCGGCCCTGGCGGCCGATCACCTTCCCGAGATCGCCCGGGCCGACAAACAGCTCCACGAGCGTCGTGTCGTGGTGCCGGGATTCGGCGACGTGCACCTGATCGGCCCGCCCGGTCAGCGCCAGGGCGAGGACCTCGACGACCTCGCGGGCGCCGCTCATTGTCCGCCGGCCGCCGGCGCCGGCTTCGGCGTCAGGTGGCGCGCGATCAGCGTACGCACCGAATCCGACGGCTGCGCTCCGCGGCTGATCCAGAACTGCACCCGCTCGCGATCGACGTCCACGACGGCGGGTTTCGACCGCGGGCTGTAGTGTCCGAGGATCTCGACGAAGCTGCTGTCGCGGGCGGCCCGCGCGTCGGTGACGACGACGCGGAAGAAGGGACGCTTGCTGGAACCGGCACGGCGTAGGCGAATGGCGACCATCACACGCTCCTGAATGGCTCCGGCGCTCACCCGGACACCTGTTACGCTGCGCACGATCCGCCTGGAGGCGGACGCGCCGAGCGCCGCCGTTACCGGCGGCTGCGCAGCATCTGCATCGCGCGGCGGCGGGCTTCCTTCCGTCCTCCGCCGCCCCGCCCGGCCAGCCCGCCGAGCGACTTCAGCATCTTCTGCATCTGCACGAACTGCTTCAGCAGACGGTTGACGTCTTCGACCGACGTCCCGCTTCCCTTCGCGATCCGCTTGCGGCGGCTTCCGTTGACGATGTGCTGCCTGCGCCGTTCTTCCGGCGTCATCGAACCGATGATCGCCTCGACGCGCGAGAGCTGTTTCTCGTCCGGTTTGTGCTCCGCCAGCGCTTTCAGGCTGCCCATGCCGGGCAGCATGCCCATCAGCGAATCGAGCGGGCCCATCTTCCGGATGGTCCTCAGCTGATCGCGGAAGTCGTCGAGCGTGAACTCGTTCGAGCGGAGCTTCTGCTCCAGCCGCTCGGCATCATCCTGGGTGATGGCGGCTTCGGCCTTCTCGATGAGCGACAGCACATCGCCCATGCCCAGCACGCGCGAGACGACGCGATCGGGGTGAAACGCCTCCAGGTCGTCGAGCGTCTCGCCGCTGCCGGCAAACGCGATCGGCACGCCGACGACCGAGACCACCGAGAGCGCCGCGCCGCCGCGGGCGTCGCCGTCGAGCTTCGTCAGCACCACTCCGGTGACGCCCACGCGGGCGTTGAACTCGCCCGCGCTCTTGATCGCATCCTGGCCGGTCATCGCGTCGGCGACAAACAGCAGATCCGACGGCGAGGTCGCCCCCTTGATGGCGACCAGCTCGGCCATGAGCTCGTCGTCGATATGGAGCCGGCCGGCGGTGTCGACGATCACCACGTCGAAACCGAGCGTGCCGGCCTCGGCGACGGCGCCAGTCGCGCGGGCCACCGGGTCCATCTGACCCGGCGGATCGTGAACGCGCGCCCCCGCCTTCCGCCCCACCACGTTCAACTGCTCGATCGCGGCGGGGCGCTTGACGTCGGTCGACACGAGCAGCGGATGCCGCCCCTGCTTCGCCAGCCACTTCGACAGCTTCCCGGCCGTCGTCGTCTTGCCGGCACCCTGCAACCCGAGCAGCAGGATCACGCGCGGCCGCGCCGACGCCGGCTGGAGCCCCCCTGCGGCGCTGCCGAACAGGGCCAGCATCTCGTCGCGGACGATCCGGACGACCTGCTGCGACGGCGAGAGGCTGCGCAGCACCTCGCCGTCCATCGCGCGATCGCGGACGCGGTCGATGAAGGCCTTGACGACCTTGAAGTTGACGTCGGCCTCGAGCAGCGCGAGCTTGATGGCCTTCAGGGCCTGCTCGATATTCTCCGGCGTCAGCCGCGCCTCGCCTCGAAGCGACTTGAAGACGTCCTGGAGCCGTGTGCCGAGGGAATCGAACATGGCCGCTAACCCGCTCTACGACAAACGCTTATCGTAATGGAGCGCGCTTCGAGGTGTCAACGGCCTACTTGACGACCATCTCCTGTTTGAGCGCGAGCAGGCGATCCTTGGCGTTCCGCACGGCGATCGTCGAGGCGTGCGTCTCGAGGCCGTCGTTCTCCATGTCGCGGACCGCCTGATCGAGCACGCCGAGCGTGGTGTTCACCTCGGCCACGCTCACCTCGGCGGCCTGCCTGGTCATGTGCTCGACCAGATCCAGGCAGGCGCGCAGGATCGTCGACGCTCGATCGTTGGGCGAGGGGCCGCGCGTGGCCGCGCGCATGCCCGCCATCAACGAATCCCGACACGCCGCCAGCTGACCTTTGACCGTCACTCTCGCTCCCGCGTCAGACGCTGGACAGCTTGTGGCCCAGCTTTTCCTTCTTCGTGGTGAGGTACCGCCGCGTCGCCTCGTGCAGCGGCACCTCCAGAGGCAGCCACTCGGTGACCGACAGCCCGTAGCCCTCGATCCCGACCAGCTTGCGTGGATTGTTGCTCAACAGCCGCATCGAGCGCACGCCGACCTCCCGGAGGATCTGCACGCCGACGCCGTAGTCGCGCTGATCGGCCTTGAAGCCGAGGCGCTCGTTCGCTTCGACCGTGTCGAACCCCTCGTCCTGCAGCTCGTACGCACGAATCTTGTTGGCGAGGCCGATGCCGCGTCCTTCCTGGTTCAGGTACAGCAGCACGCCGCGCCCTTCCTCGGCGATGCGCTGCATGGCCGCGTCGAGCTGGGCGCCGCAGTCGCAGCGGATCGAGTGAAGCGCGTCGCCGGTGAGACACTGCGAATGCACGCGGACCAGGACGTTCCGGCCGTCGCCGATGTCGCCGTTGACGTAGGCCAGGTGGGTCTGCCCGTCGACGTCGCTCTCGAAGGCGTACACGCGGAACTCGCCCAGCCGCGTGGGCATCCTGGCCACCGCGACGCGGCGAATCAGCGATTCGGTGCGCATGCGGTAGTTGATCAGGTCGGCGACGGTGATCATCGGGAGCTTGTGCCGCCGGGCGAACTTCGAAAGCTGCGGCACCCGCGCCATCGTGCCGTCCTCGTTCATGATTTCGCAGATCACACCCGCCGGATACAGGCCGGCGATCCGCGCCAGATCGACGGCCGCTTCGGTCTGCCCCGCCCGGACCATCACGCCGCCGGGGCGCGCGCGCAGCGGGAACATGTGGCCCGGCCGCGCCAGGTCGCCTGGCCGGGTGTGCGGATCAATCGCCGCGCGCACGGTGGCCGCGCGATCGGCAGCCGAGATGCCGGTGGTCGTCCGACCTTTCGCCTCGATCGGCACGCAGAACGCGGTATCGAAGCGCGAGCTGTTGTTCGAGACCATGAGGGGGATCTCGAGCTCGTCGAGCCGCTCGGGCGTCATCGCGACGCAGATGAGGCCGCACCCGTGGCGGGCCATGAACGTAATGGCCTCCGGCGTCACCTTGTCGGCGGCGATCGTCAGG
Source organism: Acidobacteriota bacterium (assembly GCA_020850715.1). Taxonomy (GTDB): domain Bacteria; phylum Acidobacteriota; class Vicinamibacteria; order Vicinamibacterales; family CAVVIG01; genus JADZED01. Next base: position 4,496 of record JADZED010000014.1, on the reverse strand, counting down.
TCGCCTTCGTTCTCCCGATCGGCGTCGTCGACCACGATGACCATGCGGCCCTCGCGGATCGCGTCGATCGCCTCTTCGATGCGCGCAAACGGGCCGCCGGGCTTCCGCGCGCCCTTGGCGATGGCGATCGGGTGCCGCGTCAACGTGCACCGCCTCCTGGCCGGACGCGGAGCGCAAGACCCGCGAGCTCCGCCGCCCGCGCCACGTACTTGCCGATCATGTCGCACTCGAGATTCAACCGGTCGCGCCGCTGCCGCGTCCGCAGGTTCGTCTGCTGATGAGTGTACGGCACGATCTGGACGTCGAAGCGGTCGGATCCCAGCCCGGCCACCGTCAGACTGATGCCGTCGACCGCGATCGAGCCGCGGTGAACGATGTAGGGCGCAAGCTGCGGAGGAAAACTGATGGTGAGCCAGTGGAACCCGGCATCGCGGCGCTGGTCCTCGAGGCGGCCGGTCGCGTCGACGTGTCCCTGCACCAGGTGGCCGCCGATCCGGCCGTCGGCCCGCAGCGGGCGCTCCAGGTTGACGAGCGCGCCGCGGTCGATCGCGCCGAGCGTCGTGACGCGCGCGGTCTCTGGGCCGACCTCGGCGTGAACCTCGCCAGCCTCCGCCAGCACGACCGTGAGACACACGCCGTTGACGGCCAGGCTGTCGCCCGGACCCAGCGCCGGTGCGAGATCGGTGGCAATGCGCACGCGAAAGCCGCCGGTGGTCGGCTTCCGCTCGATCAGTTCGCCGACGCTTTCAATGAGGCCCGTGAACATACCCTTCGATGAGCGCGTCGACGCCGACCGGCTCCACCCGCAGATTCAGGAGCCGCCCCGATCTGAAGCGACGTCCGTCGAACAGCCGGACGCCGCCGGGCCCGAGCGTCCGGGGCGTCACATACAACCGCACGTAGTCGACGAGCCCTTCGTCCCAGGCCGCCGCGTGCAGCACGGCGCCTCCTTCGAGCAGGAGCGACCCGATCCCGCTGGCACCCAGCAGTCGCAATGCCGCGCCCAGGCTCGCGTCGGCCGCAACCTCGACACGCGCGCCCGCCGCCTCCAGCGCGCGGCGCGCGCGGGCGCTCGCCGCCCCGGCGCACGTGATGATGATGACAGGCCCGGCGGCGGCTGTCGAGAGGACGCGCGCGGCGGGCGGGGTGCGGAGCCGCCGGTCGAAGATCACCCGCGTCAGCGGCTGCTCGCGATAGGCGCCGCGGACGGTCAGCAGCGGGTCGTCGGCGAGCACGGTTCCCGACCCGATGCCGATGGCGTCGACCCCGGCGCGCGCGCGCTGGGCGTGCCGATCGGCCTCCGCCGAGGTGAGCGAGGTGCGCACCCCGGCGCGCGCCGCGATGCAGCCGTCGAGGCTCGTCGCCGCCTTCAGCGTCACGAAAGGGCGGCCGGCGCGCACCAGGGTGAAGAACGGCTGGTTGATCGCCGACGCCGCCGCGGCGCCCAGCCCGACCTCGACCGCCACGCCGCGCGACCGGAGATAGCGGAACCCGCGGCCGCTCACGAGGGGGTTGGGGTCCTCGACCGCCGCCACGACCTTCGCGATGCCCGCGTCGACGATCCGCTCGACGCAGGGTCCGGTCCGCCCGACGTGACAGCACGGCTCGAGCGTGCAGTAGAGGGTGGCGCCGCAGGCCCGGCCGCCCGCGGCGTCCAGCGCGCGTACTTCCGCGTGCGGCCCGCCGGCACGCTCGTGCGCGCCCTGGCCCACCACCACGCCGTCGGGCGCAACCACGACGGCGCCGACCAGCGGGTTGGGACTGGTGCGTCCGCGCCCGCGCGCAGCCAGGAACAGCGCGCGGTCCATGTACTGCGCGGCGCTCACCACTTGTCTTGGAACAGGCCGTCGACGTACTCGTCGACGGAGAACTCCACGAGATCGTCGATCGCCTCGCCCACACCGACATAGCGGATCGGCAGCTTCAGGTCGTTGGCCACCGCGACGGCGACGCCGCCCTTCGCCGTGCCATCCAGCTTGGTGAGCACGATGCCGTTGACGCCGGCGGCGCCCATGAATTCCCGCGCCTGCGTCACGCCGTTCTGGCCGACGGTCGCATCCAGCACCAGCAGAACGTCGTGGGGGGCGCCGGTCACTTCGCGCGCGGCCACGCGCCGGATCTTCTCCAGCTCGTTCATGAGGTTCACGCGCGTGTGCAGCCGGCCGGCCGTGTCCACCAGGATCGGATCGCGCCCTTTCGCCTTCCCCGAGGAGATCGCGTCGAACACCACCGCCGCCGGATCGGCGCCCTCGCGCGCACGAACCATCTCGACCCCGGCGCGGTTCGCCCAGATCTCCAGCTGCTCGACGGCGGCGGCGCGAAACGTGTCGGCGGCGCAGATGAGCGGCCGGCGTCCTTCCTGCTTCAGAAGGTTCGCGAGCTTGCCGACCGTCGTGGTCTTGCCGGTGCCGTTGACGCCCACCACGAGCGTCACCCTCGGCGGCCCTCCGGCAGCCGGGGCCCGATCGGCGGCGGCGAAGATGTCGCGGATCTCGCGCTTGACCAGGTCGCGGAGGCTGGCGCCGTTGCGCGGACGCTTTCCGACGGCGGCGATGATGCGGCTGGTCGCGCCGACGCCGACATCCGCCGCGATCAGCACTTCCTCGAGCGCCTCGATGGTCTCGACGTCGACCGGCCGCGACCGCCGCTCCGGCGCGTCGGCCGTGCGCACGATCTCGTCGAATCGATCGACGATCTGGCGGGTCGTGCGCGAGAGACTCTCGCGGATCCGGCCGAACAGTCCCACGACGCGATCTTACCCGATGCGGTCGGCGGCCTCGGCCTCGGCGCGCTGCGGCCGCAGCATCAGCGCCGCCAGCGCCGCGCGGATGTCCGAGCGGCCGCTGAGCACCTCGTCCATCTGCGTCGTGATCGGCAGCTCGACGCCGTGGCGCGCGCCGAGCGCCAGCACGGCATGGGTCGTCCGCACCCCCTCGGCCACCATCTTCATCGTCGCCAGGATGTCGGACAGCGGCCGCCCGCGCGCCAGCTCGATGCCCACCCGCCGGTTGCGGCTCAACTCGCCCGTGCAGGTCAGGACGAGATCGCCCAACCCGCTCAGGCCCGCGAGCGTCTCGCGCCTGGCGCCCACCGCACAGGCCAGCCGTGTGACCTCTGCGAGGCCGCGCGTGATCAACGCCGCAAGCGCGTTGTGTCCGAGTCCGACGCCCTCGGCCACGCCGGCGGCGATCGCGATCACGTTCTTCATCGCACCGCCGATCTCGACGCCGATCACGTCGCTGCTCCCGTACAGGCGGAACGCCGGTCCCCGAAACTCGTCCTGCGCCAGTTCCGCCGCTTCGGCGCTGAAAGACGCGGCCAGCACCGCCGTCGGCAGCCCGCGCGCGACCTCGCTGGCGAAGCTGGGCCCCGAGAGGACGACGACGGGATGGCCGGTGCCGACCTCCTGCGCGATCACCTCCGACATCCGCAGCAGCGTGCCCGACTCCAGCCCCTTGGTCGCGCTGACGATCGCCGCCCCCGCGGGCACGTACGGCGCCGCCGCCGCCATCACGGCGCGGCACCCGTGCGACGGAATGGCCGACACGACCAGATCCGCGCCGCGCAGCGCCCCGTCCACGGCGTGCGTCACCGCCATTGTCCCGGGGAACATCGCCTCGGGCAGATACACGCGGTTCGCGCGATGCGCCGCCATGTCTGCCACGAGATCGGCGTCGCGCGCCCAGAGGTGCACCTCATGGCCGACGCGCGCCAGGTGCACGGCGAGCGCGGTTCCCCAGCTGCCGGCTCCGAGGACTGCCACCCGGCGCATCAGGTCGGCACCCCGATGCGCCGCTCCGTGCCGGCCCGCAGGCGCCAGAGGTTGGTCCGGTGCCGGAACACGATCAGCGCGGCAGCCGCGCACGATGCGGCCACAATCGACGGCGGCACCTCCGCGGCGTAGGCAAGCGGCGGGACCGACAGCGTCGCGACCATCGAGCCGAGCGAGACGTACCGGCTCGCCCAGACCGTCGCGACGAAGATCGCCAGCGCGGGAGGCATCGCCATCGGCGCGAGCATCGAGAACACGCCGCAGGCGGTTGCCACCCCCTTCCCGCCGCGGAACCGCAGCCAGACGGGATAGACGTGCCCCACGATGGCCGCGAAGCCGGCGGCCGCCGGCCCGGCGCCCCCGCCGGCGAGCCGTTCGGCCACCAACACGCTGAGCGCCCCTTTCAGGATGTCGAGCGCGGCCACGAGCACCCCCGCCGTGATCCCGGTCGCCCGCAGCACGTTGGCGGCGCCGAGATTGCCGCTGCCGATGCGGCGCAGATCGGCGCCCCCCCACCGCCGCGCCAGCAGCAGCGCGAAAGGAATCGATCCGATCAGATAGGCGGCGGCGATGGCCAGCGGCATCGGTGCGATCATTCTAGTCTCGTGCGTACGAATGGTTAGTACACGATTTCACTGTACTTCTCCGACACGCTTCGGTACGGTGGCGGCATGTTTATGCCGAAACTCTGCGTCATGTTGCCACCGTCCGATCGCGCACAGTT
>JADZED010000013.1 GCA_020850715.1 Acidobacteriota bacterium | reverse complement strand
TCGGGCGTGTTGATCTTGGAGATCGACGAGTAGAGCGTGTTGGTCTTGCCGCTGCCGGTCGGCCCGGTCACCAGCACCATGCCCCACGGCCGCAGGATCGCCGCCTCGAACTTGGCGAGCGACTCGGGCTCGAACCCGAGCTTCGTCATGTCGAGCATCAGCTTGTCCTTGTCGAGCAGACGCATGACGATCTTCTCGCCGAAGAGCGTCGGCAGGACCGAGACGCGGAAGTCGATCTCCTTGGGCTCGCCGCTTTCGTTGTAGCGGATCTTGATGCGGCCGTCCTGCGGCAGGCGCTTCTCGGCGATGTCGAGCTTCGACATGATCTTGATGCGCGAGACGATCGCGTCGCGGTACTTCATCGGCGGGTTCATGATGTTGTAGAGAATCCCGTCGATGCGGTACCGGACCCGCAGCTCCTTCTCGTACGGCTCGATGTGGATGTCGCTGGCTCCCTTCTGGATGGCCGACATCAGCACGACGTTCACGAGCCGGACGACCGGCGCCTCTTCGCCCTGCCGCGCGAGCGCATCGGCGCTGATCTCCTGCAGCTCCTCGAGGACCTCGACGTCCTCGGTGCCGCCGCCGAGCGTCGCCTGCAACTCCTCGAGCCCGCGGCTGGCCATCTCCAGCGTGCTCGTGGTGTTGCCCGCCTTGCCGCCCGGCCCCGCCTTGCCGCCCGCGCCGGCCGCGCCCGCCTTGCCGCTCGGGTAGTACTTCTCGATCGCGTCGGTGATCGCGACCTCGGAGGACACCACCGGCTCGACGGTGTAGCCGGTCATGAACTTGATGTCGTCCATCGCGAAGACGTTGGTCGGATCCGTCATCGCGATCGTCAGCGTGCTGCCGTTGCGGCTGAGGGGGATGATCTGGTACTTGCGCGCCGTCTCCGGCGGGACGAGCTTGACGATCGTCGGATCGATCTTGAACTGCGCGAGCGAAATGGCGGGGACGCCGTACTGCTTGCTCAGGAGAGCGGTAACCTGCTCGTCCTTCACGAAGCCCATTTTGACGAGGTTGTACCCCAGCTTGCCGCCGCTGGTCTTCTGATGGTTCAAGGCCTGCTGCAGCTGCTCGGGCGTGATCAACTTCTCTTTGAGGAGGAGCTCCCCTATCCGAACGGCCATGCGAACTGAAGATTATACGACAATAGTTGACATAATTTGCCAGAAGTGACCTAGAATGTCACTCTCAGGTCCACACCCCAACCGCGCCGGCCTCGATCTCTTCCTGCCGTGTATTGCCCCTCGAGGTACGCCCCGTTGCTGAACGCCAGGCTGAGCCCGCCGCTCGGTGACAACAACTGGGCACCCCGCAGATTGCGGCTCGCGCCGCCCCGCACCCCGATCCGCCGCCCGAAGAGCCAGACCTCCGCCCCGGCGGCGACATATTTCGCCTCGCCCAGCACGGTTTCCGCCTCGGTGAGGTCGACGTCAGCCGCCACCGTCAGCTGATCGAGACCGCGATTCGGGCGCGCGATCACCGCCACGCCCGCCCGGGCGCGCCGGAGCAGCTGCTCGCGATCCGACGCCGGCCCGAATTCCGGTTCACGGACGTTGCGCATCGTCACCCCGAAACGAAGGTGATCGAACGAGGCCATCGCACCGACATCGAGGTCGGTGTGCGTATCGGTATCCCCGTCCAGCTCGTCCGCCCGCCCGAAGGTCGCGTCGGCCGCGGTGACGTCGGCTGCCGCCACCGAACCGCGCACCAGCTTCAACGTGGAGCCGACGACGAGATGGGGGCCCAGACTCTGGCCGACGGTCAGCCCGTACTGGCTGACCGAGAACGCTCGAAGCCTGGCCATGCCGCCTGGATTGTCTCGGTCCGAGCCGTCTGGGGCTGTAGAGCCCAGCGGCCGTATTTCACTGATTTTCAACCGGTAATAGCTCACGCCGGCCGCGGGGTATGCGAAGGCAAACCCTCGCGTGCGGGTCTGGCGTGCGGGACGCAGCTCGCCGGCCGGCGCGGGCGCCTCCGGCTGGCGGAGGGTGCCGTACTCGACGAGGCCGTCGAGGTAGGGCCCGCCGGCCAGTCCTGCCGGATTCCACCAGGTCGCCGTGGCATCGTCGGCGACCGCCACGAAGGCGCCCGCCATCCCCTGCGCGCGGATGCCCACGCTTTCGAACTGCTGCGCATCAGCCCGGGTGACGTAGATCGAGACGATCCACGCCGCGAAGGCGGCATGGACGAGGAGAGAACGGATCCGCATGGTTCTGTTATCGGGAGGAAAACGCGCGGGAATCGGCGAGGCGGCGCGCCGGCCGCTGGGGCCCGGTCTGCGGGCCCTGCCGGCGGCACGCGGGCGCGAGGAGGTCAGCCGACGAGCACCGCCGCGGCGACCACGGTCGTCCACAGGCCTTTCTTGTCGCCGACCGCCGTCTGCGTGACGTTCTGCGTCCGCACGATCTGGTTCGACAGCCGGTAAACCTCCTTCTTCTCGTCCCAGCTCTTGTCGGGATCGAATTCGAGCCCGAGCGTCGTCGCCAGCATCTCGGCGGCCAGTTCCTCGGCGTAATCGCCGGCGATGTCTTCGCTCTCGCCAAAGCTGTGATGCTCGGACAGGTAGCCGTAGAGATCGCGGTTGCGCGGTATGGCGACGCCGACAGTCGCCGCGATGAGCCGGTGGGGCTCGCGTGTCGCCGCCTCAGACATCACGACGAAGGTCACCTGGCCGGGCTCGAGGCGCTTGGCGCCCTGCGCACGCGGCAGGATCCGGCACTTGGGCGGAAAGATGCTCGAGACCCGCACGAGATTGCAGGCGGCAATGCCGGCGGAGCGCAAGGCCAGCTCGAATGACGTCAGCTTTTCGCGGTGCTTGCCGACGCCCTTCGTGAAGAACATCTCCTTGGGGACGAATCCGACCACGCTCACGCTCCTTGATCGCCGCTCGAGGAGCGCCGCGCGGTCCTCCGAGACGGAGGCCGGCGGCAGCCGGCCTGCGGACGCTGCATGGTAAACAGCCCGTCCGGCACTGTCAATGCCGAGGCGGCGCGCGAAGGGGCGTCCGGCGCGGCCGGACGCACGGCGGCGCCGGCGAGGCGTCATTTGACGCGGAGGGATGCCGGTGATAACTTAGCTCTGTTAAGTATTTCGGGCAACGGCCGCCCGATGCCTGCCTCGATGCGCGCCCACGCCCGCGACTCCGCCCGCGAGCTCCTCGAGATCGTACCGCTGGTGATGCGCACGGTCGCCGCCGAACTGCGCGCGGCGGGCGAACTGCCGGCGCCGGCCCATTTCGGGGTGTTGATGGCGATCGGCGAACGGAGCCGCACGCTGAGCGAACTGGCGCTGCTCCGCGGCGTCAGCCTGCCGTCGATGTCGAATTCGGTGGCCGCGCTCGCGCAGCACGGGTGGGTACGGCGCGCGGCGCACGCCCGCGATCGGCGGACGGTGCTCGTCGAGATGACCGGGGCGGGCCGCGCGGTCCTCGAGCGCGTCGGCCGTGCGGCCCAGGCCCGGCTGTCGGAGGCGCTGGCGCCGCTCGACCCGAAGGCCCGCCGGGAACTGACGGCCGGGCTCGCGGTGCTGCGGCGCGTCTTTGCGGCCCCGCCGGCGGCTGCCGGCGCGCGGCTGCCGACGCGGAAGCTCGAGGATCGCCGGACGACCGTCCAGCGCGGGCGTGCCGCGGCCGGCAGGCTCGGCCGCGCGTCGTAGCAGGATGGGCGAATCGAACGCGGGAAGCCTGCCGGACGTATATACGACCGTCGCCTGCCCTTCCCGGCGCGCCAGGAATCACACGACAGCGGTCGCTTCACGGCCCGGCCGGCGTCGTATCCGGTCGGGCGCCGGAGTGCGCGCGGCAGTACGGAACCAACATCGGGGCGCCCGCTCGACGCGCCCAGGAGCCTAGCGTGAAGCGGAAGCCCATCCTCATCGGCGGAGGCATCGTCATTCTGGCGGCCGCCCTGATCGGTGCAAACGTGTACTTCAGGCGGGAGAAGCCGCTGCCGGTCACGACCGAGGTGATCCGGACGCGGGATCTCGAGGCGGTGGTGTCGGCATCAGGGAAGATTCAACCGAAGCGCCTCGTCCAGATCAGCGCCGACACGCCGGGGCGGGTCGTCAACCTCGCCGTGAACGAAGGCGATCGCGTCGCCGCGGGGCAGTTCCTGCTCCAGATCGATCCCAAGTCGCTCACCACGCGCGTCGCGAGCGGCACGGCGTCGCTCCAGGCCGCCGAGGCGTCGCTGGATCAGATGAAGCAGACGATCGAGACCGCGCGCGTGCAGCTGCAGCAGGCGCAGCAGACCCTCGCGCGCCAGCAGGATCTCTGGAAGCAGCAGTTGACGACGCGCGAGGCCCTCGACAAGAGCACCAACGACGTGCGCGCGGCGGAATCTGCGCTGGCGGAGCGCCAGAAGAGCGTGGCGGCGCAGCAGAGCCGCATCCAGCAGGAGCGGGCCAATCTCGAGAGCTCCCGCTACGATCTCAGCAAGCAGCGCATCCTGTCGCCCATCGACGGCATCGTCACCCGCCGCAACATCCAGGAGGGGGAGACCGCCGTCATCGGCACGATGAACAACCCGGGCACGGTGCTGCTGACGCTGGCCGACATGGGCCTGATCCAGGCGGAAGTCGAAGTCGACGAGACCAACGTTCCGAGCGTGGCGATCGGCCAGCCGGCGACGATTACCATCGACGCGCTCCCCGACAAGAGCTTCAAGGGGCACGTCACTGAAATCGGCAACAGTCCGATTCAGACGACGGGGGCGGCTGCGGCCGGCACGCAGGCGACCAACTTCAAGGTCGTCGTGATGCTCGACGAGCCGGTGCCCGACGTGCGTCCGGGCTTCACGTGCACCGCGGACATCACGACCGCAACGCGCGGCAGCGTCGTGTCCGTGCCGATTCCAGCCGTCGCCGTCCGCGAGCTCGTCTACGACGGGAACGGCCAGGTCGTCGCGCAGCCTCATGTCGAGAAGTCGCGGCGCACGCCGGAGGCGGTCGCGGTGGTCGCGGAGCTCGAGCCCGGCCAGACGCGCAGGGAGACCGAGGGCGTGTTCGTCGTCCGTGACGGCAAGGCGGTGTTCCTGCCGATCCGGATGGGAATTGCCGGCGAGCGCTACTTCGAAGCGCTCTCGGGATTGAAGCCCGGCGACGAAGTGATCACCGGCCCGTACAATTCGGTGCGCGGGATGATGGATGGCGATGCCGTGAAGATCGACAACACGGCGCCGGCCGTACGATAGGCGGGGAACGGCTGGCGCGGGCGGAGGGGCGGCGGGACGGGCAGGACGGGCGTACCGCCCGACCGGTTCGTTCGGCTTGCTCTATCGGCCCCGCCTGCCCCGCACGCCCAATGCCATGAGAATGCAGTTCGTCGAGTCGGCGGGTGTCGCGCTGGGCGCGATCTGGGCGGCGAAGCTGCGATCGTTCATGACCGTGCTCGGCAACGTCGTCGCGGTCACGTCGATCATCGCGGTGGTCTCGCTCATCCAGGGGCTGAACGCGTCGGTGAAGGACGCGATCCTCAACCAGGCGGGCGCCGACTCGTTCAACATCCAGCAGTATCCGATCACGCGGACCGACGAGGAATTCGACGCGGTACGATCGAACCCGCGGATCACGCTGCAGGATCTGCGGGCGATCGACCGCTTCGACAGCGACGCGATTGGGGCGGTGATGGCCGACTCGACCGGCCGCGGGCGCGTCACCTACCGCGATCGGTCGATCGAGGACACGCGCATCCAGGGCGTCTCGCCCGACTACGCGAACTTCTCGACCTTCGATGCCGAGCGCGGCCGCCTCATGAGCCCGATCGAGGTGCGGACGGCGCGGCCGGTGGCGGTGCTCGGCTGGCAGACGGCCGACCGGCTGTTCGGCAGCCAGGCCGATCCGCTCGATCGCATCGTCCAGATCGAGGGGGTCCACTTCCGCGTCGTCGGCGTCAGCGCGAAGCGCGGCGCCGTGCTCGGAGCCTCGCAGGACGAGTTCGCGATCATCCCGCTCGCACAGCACCAGATGATCTTCGGCTCGCGCCGGAGCATGTCGATCAGCGTGAAGCCCCGCGACCTGTCGCGCATCGAGCAGGCGGAAGAGGACGCCACGCTGGCGCTGCGCGTCGCGCGCCGTCTCCGACCGCGCGACGCGGACGACTTCGGCATCTTCACCTCGGACACCATCCTCGACCTCTACCATTCGGCGACCAACGGCATCTTCGCCGTCCTGGTCGGAGTCGTCGCCCTGTCGCTCGTGGTGGGCGGTATCGTGATCATGAACATCATGCTGATGGTGGTGACCGAGCGCACGCGCGAGATCGGGCTGCGCAAGGCGCTTGGCGCGCGCCGGTCCGACATCATGGCCCAGATGCTGACCGAGTCGGTGACGCTGTCGGTCTTCGGCGGCGTGATCGGCACGTTCTTCGGCTCCGCGATCGCGGTCACGATCGCGCGGCTCACGCCCGTGCCGGCGTCGATCGAGATCTGGTCGGTGGCGCTGGGCATCGGAGTGACGGCGCTGGTCGGGCTGTTCTTCGGGCTGTATCCCGCGATGCGCGCAGCGCGGCTCGATCCGATCGAGGCGCTGAGGCGCGAGTGATGATCCGCCTCACCCTCCTCGACGAAGTCGTGGCGATGGCGTTCGACACCGTGCGCACCAACAAGCTGCGCTCGGCGCTCACCGTGCTCGGCGTCGTCATCGGCATCACCTCGATCGTCGGCATGACGTCGATGATCCGCGGTTTCGATCGGTCGCTGCGCCAGATGGTTGCGGCCATCGGCCCGGATACGATCTTCGTGCAGCGGTTCGGGGTGACGAGCTTCGCCGGCGGCGCCGAGTTCAGGGACCTGATCAAGCGGCCCAACCTCTCGATTTCAGACGCGCGCGCGATCGAGGAGATGACGACCACCATCCAGCTGGTCGACATCCAGCTCGGCATCGGCGGCCCGCCGACGACGCGCCGGGTGTTCTACCGGGGACAGAAGACCAAGAACCTCGTCGTGCTGGGCACGAGCGAGACCTTCGCCGACGGCACGCGGATCCCGTTCGTCACCGGACGCTACTTCAACGGGACGGAGGTCCAGTATCGCCGGAACGTGGTCGTGCTCGGCCACACGCCCTACGAGGCGCTGTTCGCGGAGAGCGGCGTGGACCCGGTCGGGAAGACGGTCCGCGTCGGCAGCGAGCGCTTCGAAGTGATCGGCGTCTTCGACAAGCGGCCGTCGGCCGGCGGCTTCAACCTGGGCCAGGACGATTTCGTCTCGATCCCCTACACCACCTACCAGCGGATCTTCGGCCTCGACCCGGTCCGGATCGGCCGGACGGCGACGCATCTGCCGATTCAGATCGCGCTCGTGCCGCGCGAGGGCGTGAACCAGGACGACGCGATCGCCGACGTCGAGCGGGTGATGCGCATCCGCCACGGCCTCCGGCTGGACGAACCGGACGATTTCGACATCCTCACGCAGGACGCCGTGCTGAAGCTGTGGAATCAGATCTCGCAGGGCACGTTCCTCGCCCTGATGGTGATCTCGTCGATCGCGCTGATGGTCGGAGGGATCGGCGTGATGGCGATCATGTCGATCTCGGTCACCGAGCGCACGCGCGAGATCGGCGTGCGGAAGGCGCTCGGCGCCCGCCGGGCCGAAATCCTCTTCCAGTTCCTGATGGAGGCCGCGTTCCTGACGCTGCTCGGCGGCGTGATCGGCGTCGCGCTCGGCGCGGCCATCGGCTGGCTCGTCCACCTGGCGTCCGGCTTCCCCGTTTCCCTGCCGTGGTGGTCCTTCGCGCTCGGCCTCGGCTTCTCGGCGTCGGTCGGCATCTTCTTCGGCATGTATCCGGCTGTCAAAGCCTCCCGCCTCGATCCGATCGAAGCTCTGCGGTACGAGTAGCCGTCCGCGCGCCGGCCCGCGCCGGCCGCGCGTCGGGTTGCGGCTCCGCGCGGGGCTGAATATGATGCGCCATATGCGCGGCACCCAACCATGGTGAATTGGCGAGCTGTTTGCCAATTCACCGGTTCCTGAGAAGGCACCCCCATGAAGGTCTACGAAGCGGGCTCGATTCGCAACGTCGCCGTCGTCGGTCACAGCGGCTCCGGCAAGACCCAGCTCACCTCCGCCATTCTCTCCACGGCCGGCATGGTCAACCGCTTCGGCAAGGTCGACGACGGAACCACCGTCACCGATTTCGACGAAGAGGAAATCGCCCGCAAGCACACGCTGTCGTCGAGCCTCGCCTGGGCCGAGTGGAACCGCCAGAAGATCAACCTGATCGACACGCCGGGCATGGGGAACTTCTTTGCCGACGCGCGGGCGGCGCTGCAGGTGGTCGACGCGGCGCTCATCGTCGTCGATGCCGTCGCCGGCGTGATGGTCCAGACCGAGAAGGTGTGGGCGGCGGCCGACGAGCTCGGCCTGCCGCGGCTCGTCGTGCTGAGCCGGCTCGACCGGGATCGGGCCAGCCTCGAGCGGTCGCTGCAGTCGCTCCGCGAGGCCTGCAGCCGGGCGGTGATGCCGATCCAGCTGCCCCTCGGCGAAGAGAAGGAATTCACGGGGGTCGTGGATCTCGTGGCGCGCAAGGCGTTCGTCTTCAAGACCGACGGCAGCGGCGCGTTCGAGGAGTCCGCGGTGCCCGCCGGCATGAGTGCCGCCGTCGAGGCGGCGCGCGAGACGCTCATCGAGATGGTGGCGGAGGCCGACGAGGCGCTGATGGAGAAGTTCTTCGAGGCGGGCACGCTGACCGACGACCAGTTGCTGGCCGGCCTGCGGAGCGCGACCGCCGCCGGGAAGGTCTTTCCGCTCGTCTGCGCCGCAGGCCTGCTCAACGCCGGCATCCCGCAGATGCTCGACGCGATCGTGTCGTACCTGCCGTCGCCGGCGCAGCGGCCGTTCCCCGGTCGCGACGCGGCCGGCGCCGCCGTCCCGCGGGCGGCCGACGAGAGCGCACCCGCCGACGCGTTTGTCTGGAAGACGATCGCCGACCCGTTTGCCGGTCGCATCACGCTGTTTCGTGTCGTCTCGGGGACCGTCAGGGCGGATTCGACCATGCTGAACAAGACGCGCGACGCCTCCGAGCGGCTGGGCCACGTGTCGCTGATGCAGGGGAAGACGCAGACCAACGTGCCGGAGATCAAGGCGGGCGATCTGGGCGCGGTCGCGAAGCTGAAGGATACGCTCACCAACGACACGCTCGGCGAGAAGGCCGACGGCATGACCTTTCCGCCGATCGCGTTCCCGGAGCCGGTCCTCGCCTATGCCATCGAACCGAAGACGCGCGGCGACGAGGACAAGATCAGCACCTCGATGCACCGGCTCGAGGAAGAGGATCCCTCGATCCGCTACAGCCGCGATCCGCAGACCAAGGAGCTGCTCCTGTCCGGGCAGGGACAGCTGCACATCGAGGTGACGGTCGCGAAGCTGAAGCGGCGGTTCGGTGTGGACGTCAACCTCAAGCCGCCGCGCATCCCCTACCGCGAGACCATCAAGGCGTCCACCGAGGCGCACGGCCGCCACAAGAAGCAAACGGGGGGACACGGGCAGTTCGGGGACTGCAAGATCCGCGTCGAGCCGCTGCCACGCGGCGCCGACTTCGAGTTCGTCGACGACATCTTCGGCGGCGCCATCCCGCGCCAGTTCGTACCCGCCGTCGAGAAGGGGATCCAGGACGCGCGCACGCGGGGGTATCTGGCGGGCTATCCGATGGTCGACTTCCGGGTGACCGTCGTCGACGGCTCCTACCACGACGTCGACTCGAACGAGCTCTCGTTCAAGCTGGCGGGCTCGCTCGCGTTCAAGGATGCGATGACGCGCGCCCGACCGACGATCCTCGAGCCGGTCATGAACGTCGAGGTCTACACGCCGTCGGATTTCGCCGGAGACCTGATGGGCGATCTCAACGGCCGTCGGGGCCGCATTGCCGGCATGGATACGCGCGGCGCGACCACGATCATCAAGGCCCAGGTGCCGATGGCCGAGATGCTGACCTACGAGCAGCATCTGACATCGGCGACCGGCGGCCGCGGCTCCTACCACATGGAGTACTCGCACTACGACGAAGTGCCCGCCCACCTGCAGACCAGGATCATCGCCGCCGCCAAGGCCGAGCGCGGCGCGGAGGTGGAGGAGGTCTGACCAGGCGGGAGTCGTGGACAGGAGGTGGAAGGCCTCGGTGTGCGGCCGGTTGCGCCGCCTGCGCTATATCGAGGAAGATATTTCGCACATGGCGCCGCCTCCGGGTTCGATCGAGCCAGCCGCGCGGCGCCGCCGCTCCGGCGATCGTCTGTTCGCGGCGGCCTGCGCCGCCGGCCTCGTCGTCCTCGCGCCGGCGGCGGCACGCGCGCAGCGCCAGCCGGCGGGCGACCGGCCGGCCAACCACCGGATCGACGCCGAGGGACGCCTGATGATCTGGCAGCAGCAGCTCGGCGCATCGGCAGGGGGCGACCGATCAGCGCACGACTTCCTCATCCGCCGCGCCCGAGTCGCGGTCCAGGCACGCCCGTCCGAGAGGCTCAGCGTAACCATCCAGGCAGGCCAGGACAACGTGGGCGCCAGCTTCGCCGCCCCGGACGACGGCTTCACGATCAAGGACGCCTATCTGAACTACCGCCAGGCCACCGCATTCCAGATCGCCGTCGGTCAATTCAAGGTCCCGTTCCTCCGGGCGAACCTCGAGTCGGGATTCAACCAGATCCTCGTCGATCGCGGCACGCTGTCGTCGCTCAGGCCCGCCCGCCAGGGCTCCCGCGACCTGGGCGCCATGGCGTGGGGCAACCTGCGCCGGTCGCAGTACCGCCTCGCGTTGCTCGACGGCTCGGATCAGGATGGCGGAGACGCCGGGTGGCGGTTCACCGGGCGCATCGCGCAGAACTGGTTCGCCAGCGAGCCCGGGCTCGGCTACACCGGCACGTCTGTCGGCACGACCCGCGTGCTGCAGCTCGCCGCACAGTACGACCTGCAGGATGCCCGGCTCGATTCACGCGACGACGCGGCGTTTGGCGCCCAGCCTCGCGACTACCGCGCGTGGGCCATCGAGGGCTACTGGGAACAGCCGGTCCGCCGCTGGGCGCTGACCACCGAAGCGGCCTGGCTCGATCGGCGCGACGACTACGCGGGCAGGGCGATCGACCGCCACATCAGCGGGTATTACGCGCAGGGCGCCGTGCTCCTGCCGGGCGCCCCGTCCGGGCGCCTGCAGATTGCCGCCCGCCGCGAGAACTGGTCCGCCACGCGCGAGGGCGCCGGCGATGCTCCGGCGACACGCACGACGCTGGGCGGCACGTACTACTTCGCGGGACACGCGCGAAAGATACAGGCGGACTACACCGTGAAGCACGGGCAGCCTGAGCTCCGGAACGAGCTCCGCGCATCGTACGTCGTCACCTTCTGACATGAAGGCCCGCCTGCGCAGGCAATCGCTCGCCGCCGTCGTCGCGCTGGTCGTGCTCGCGGGAGGCGCAATCCGCGCCCAGCCGCGGACGTCGATCGTCCTGGCCACGACGACGAGCACGCAGGACAGCGGACTGCTGGACGTGCTGGTGCCGCGCTTCGAGCGCGAGCGCGACATCGAAGTCAAGGTCATCGCCGTCGGGACCGGCGCCGCCCTGCGCATGGCGGCGACCGGCAACGCCGATGTCGTCCTCGTGCACGCGCCGGCCGCCGAGCAGCCGTACGTCGACGCGGGCGATCTGATCGACGGGCGGCTGATCATGCACAACGATTTCGTCATCGTCGGACCGGCGGACGATCCTGCCGGCGTCCGGGGGTCGATCTCCGTCGAGGCCGCGATGCGAGCCGTCGCCCAGCGCGGCGTCTTCGTCTCCCGCGGCGACCAGTCGGGCACGCACACGCAGGAACTGGCGCTCTGGAAGGCGGCCGGTATCGACCCGGCGCGGCTGGATCGACGCGAGGAGACCGGCCAGGGCATGGGCGCGACCCTGAACGTGGCGGATCAGCGCCGCGGCTATGCGCTGACGGACCGGGGCACCTATCTCGCACTGCGGGATCGGCTGGCGCTCGGCGTCCTGTTCGAGGGCGACCGGCGGCTGCAGAATCTCTACCACGCGTACGCCGTGAACCCGGCGAAGCACCCGGGTGCCAGGCTGGCGCCGGCCCTGGCCTTCATCGAGTTCCTGGTGTCGCCCGCCGTCCAGGAAGAGATCGGCGCCTTCGAGCGCGACGAGTACGGGCAATCGCTGTTCTTTCCCGATGCCGCGCCGCCAGGAGCGCCGCTGAGCGGCCCTGCGGACGGGCGCGGGTGATCGCGTGCAGCCAGGCCTTCTCGTCATTTCGGTCCGCACGCTCGCCATCTCCGGCGTGGCGACCCTGCTCGCCATCGTGGTCGGCGTGCCGATCGGCTACCTGATCGCGAGGCGGCCGTTCTTTGGCCGCACGGCGCTCCTGGGCTTCGTCAACACCGGAATGGGCATGCCGCCGGTCGTTGTCGGCCTGGTCGTCTGGCTCGTGCTGGTGCGCAACGGACCGTTCGGCCCGCTCGGGCTGATCTACACGCCGTCCGCGATGATGCTCGCGCAGTTCCTGCTGGCGACGCCGGTCATCGTCGGCTTCACGACCGCATCGTTCCAGGCGCTGCCGCCGCGGCTCTCCGACCTTCTCCGCAGCCTCGGCGCCGGCCCCTTTCGCACCGCGTGGCTGCTCGCCCGCGAAGCGCATATCGGCCTGCTCGCCGCGGTCATGGCGGCGTTCGGGGCCGTGGTATCCGAGGTCGGCGCTTCGATGATCGTCGGCGGCAACCTCGCGCGCAGCACGCGCGTGCTGACGACCGCCATCGTGACCGAGACGAGCCGGGGCGACGTCGAACGTGCATTGCTGCTCGGGATCGTCCTGTTCGCGCTCTCCCTCGTCGTGAGCCTCGTCCTGACAGTCGTACAGCAGCGCAACCGGCCGTGACGGACGTCCTGTTGGAGAAGGTCGAGCTCGCCCGTGACGGGCGCGCCGTCCTGTCCATTCCCTCGCTGCATCTCCGCGCAGACCGCGTCACGGCGATTCTCGGACCGAACGGCGCCGGCAAGACGACGCTGCTGCGGCTGATTGCCGGCCTCGAACGGCCGACCGCCGGGCGGATCACGATTGCGGGATCGGCGCCCGATCCGCAGCAGCGCCGCGTCGCGTTCGCGTTTCAGGAGCCCGAATACCTGCGCCGGTCGCTTCGAGCAAACCTCGAGCTCGGGCTGCGGCTGGGGGGCGTTGCCGCCGGCGCCGCCCGCGCCCGGGCGCTGGCGGCGCTGGAGGCGCTCGGCATCGGCGAGCTGGCCGAGCGGCGCGCCGATCGCATGTCGGGCGGACAACGGCGGCGAGCCAACCTGGCGCGCGCGCTCTGCCTCAAGAGACCGATCGTGCTCCTCGACGAGCCGCTGGCCGGCCTCGACGGGGCGGCCTACATGAGGCTGCTCGACGAACTGCCGTCGCTTCTGTCGCAATTCACGGCGACGACGGTCCTGGTGACGCACAGCCGCGACGAAGCGCTGCGCCTCGCGGAGGACCTCGTCGTCATCGTCGACGGACGCGTACGGGCAGCCGGGCCGAAGCGCGAGATCGCCACCAACCCCCGGCACGCGGACACCGCGGCCGTGCTTGGCTATTCGGTACTTCGGGCAGGCGGCCGGCGGGTGGCGGTTCCCGACGCCGCGATCCGGCCCGGGCCGGGGGCGGTGATGTTCGACGCCGAGGTCGAGAACGTCCTCGATCTCGGCGATGGCTGGGACGTCGGCGGAAGGATCGGCGAGGTCAGAATCCACATCGGGCTGCGGCACGACGCAGCGCCGCCGCGGCCCGGCGATCGGTGGATGGTCCACACGACCGTCGCGTACGAGCTCGAATAGGGCCTCAGGATCCGCCGGCTTTTCGGGGCGTGGCCGTCTTGCGGGACGTCCCCTTCGACGGCTTGGTCGACGGCTTGACCGGGGCCTCCCCGTCGGATTTGCCGCCGCGGAGCCGCTCGGCCGCGGCGCGCAGCCGGCCGCCGACCCCCTGGGCCTTCGCCTTCGGCGCTTCGCCCGCCGCCTCCGCCTTCTTCTTCGCAGTGGGGTCGTACTCGCTGCCGACCAGTTCCACCTGGGCGACCTCGGCGCTGTCGCCTCGGCGATAACCGAGGCGCAGCAGGCGCGTGTAGCCGCCGGGGCGCGCCGCAAAGCGCGGCGCGATGGTGTCGAACAGCTTCGCGACGATCTCGCGATCCTGCACGTCGCGCAGCACGAGACGGCGGGCGTTGAGCGTGCGCCCGCCATCCACGCCGCCGGCGATGCCGCGCTTGGCGATCGTGATGAGGCGTTCCACGTAGGGCCGCAGTTCCTTGGCTCGCGGCACGGTGGTGGTCAGATGCTCGTGGCGCAGCAGGGCGCTCGCCTGGTTGCGGAGCATCGCGATGCGATGCTCCGTCACGCGCCCCAGCTTGCGGTGTGCGACTCGGTGTCTCATGTCTGGTATCCCGCCGTCTATTCCTGCGGCGCCGCGGCCGGCTGATCGACCCGCATCCCGAGGCCGAGACCCATCGTGTGCAGGATCTCCTTGATCTCGGTCAGGCTCTTGCGTCCGAAGTTCTTGGTCTTCAGCATTTCCGGCTCGGTCTTCACCACCAGCTCGCGAATCGTGCGGATGTTCGCGTTCTTCAGGCAGTTGTACGACCGCACCGAGAGCTCGAGCTCCTCGACGCTCTTGTCGAGGTTCTCGTTGGTCAGGCCGCTGCGCGGCTGCTCCGCCGACGCCTCGCCCGGCGCGTCGGCGCCTTCCTCGAGGTTGATGAAGATGTTGAGGTGATCGCGCACGAGCTTTGCGGCAAGCGACACGGCGTCGCGCGGATTGATCGATCCGTTGGTCCACACGTCGACGGTCAGCTTGTCGTAGTCGGTGGTCTGGCCGAGGCGCGCCGCCTCGACGAGGTAGTTCACTTTCTTGACCGGCGAGTGCACCGAGTCGATCGGAATCCAGCCGATGCCCAGGTCCTCGTCGAAGTTCTTGTCGGCCGACACGTAGCCCCGGCCGCGCTTCATCCGCATCTCCATGTGAAGCCGCCCGCCCTCGGAGACGGTGGCAATATGGGCGTCGGGCTCGAGGATCTCGACGTCGGCGTCGGCCTGGATGTCCCGGGCCCGGACCTCGCCGGGCCTGTCGACGCGGACGATCAGCGTCTTGGTGTGATCGCTGTGCAGCTTCAGCGGGATCTGCTTCAGGTTCAGGATGATGTCGGTCGCATCCTCGACCACGCCGGGGATGGGCGAGAACTCGTGCAGCACGCCGTCGATCTTGACCGCCGTGATCGCCGCGCCCTCGATGGACGAGAGCAGCACACGGCGCATCGCATTGCCGATCGTGGTGCCGAAGCCGCGCTCGAACGGCTGTGCGTAGAAGCGGCCGAACCGATCGGTCAGCGTCTCGCGCTCGAGCTCGAGCCGCTTGGGTCGTTGAAAGCCTTTCCAGAGCATGTGGGCGTCCTTTCGTCCGCCGCTGCCATCGCCGCCGGCGGATTTCGCTACGGGCCCGCAGACGGGCCTCCAGACCTGCGAGTGGCCGCCGGCCTCCCGCCGCAGGTCTGTCAAAGGCTGCGGGCCGGCGGGTGCGATCACGAAATCGAGCGCTGCCTCACTTCGAATAGAGCTCGACGATCAGCTGCTCCTGCACCGGCAGATTGATCTGCTCCCGCGTCGGGATCGACACGATCCGCCCGGTGAGGCCGGCCGGGTCGAACGAGAGCCATTCGGGGATACCGCGTCCCTTCACTTCCTCCATCGCATGCTCGATCGTCGGGTTCTTCTGCGACCGCGCGAGCACGGTGACGACGTCTCCCTGCTTCACCGTGTAGGACGGAATGTCGACCTTCCTGCCGTTGATGAAGAAGTGTCCGTGCCGGACGAGCTGGCGCGCCTGGGGCCGCGAGGTCGCGAGCCCGAGGCGGTAGACGACGTTGTCGAGCCGCCGCTCGAGCAGTTGCAGCAGCGTCACGCCGGTAATGCCGCGCGTGCGCTCGGCCTCCTCGAAGTAGCCGCGGAACTGATCCTCGAGCACGCCGTAGATGCGCTTGACCTTCTGCTTCTCGCGCAGCTGCAGGCCGTACCCGGCCAGCTTCGCTTTCCGGGTCTTGCCGTGCTGCCCGGGGGGGAAGTTGCGCTTCTCGATCGCGCATTTCTCCGTGTAGCAGCGCTCCCCTTTGAGGAACAGCTTCATCGCCTCGCGGCGGCACAGCCGGCAGACCGGTCCGATATATCGCGCCATTCAGTTCTCCACACTCACCAAGTCAGTCGTTACGTGGCGGCCCGCCGGCTACACCCGCCGCCGCTTGGGCGGCCGGCAGCCGTTGTGCGGGATGGGCGTCACGTCGCGGATCGATTTCACCTCGAGGCCCACGGTCTGCAGCGCGCGGATGGCCGATTCGCGGCCCGATCCGGGCCCCTTCACCCGGACATCCAGCGACCGCATGCCGACCCCCTTGGCGGCGTTGCCGGCGTTGAGCGCCGCCTGCGTCGCCGCGAACGGCGTGCCCTTGCGCGACCCCTTGAAGCCGATGCCGCCGGCGCTCGACCAGGCCACCACGTTGCCCTCGGTATCGGTGATGGTCACCGTGGTGTTGTTGAACGATGCGCGAACATGGGCCAGCCCGTGATGGACGACGCGCTTCTCGCCGCGCTTCTTGAACGTCTTCTTCCGCTTCCCGGCCGCCCCTTCCTTCTTGTCGCCCTTTTCCGGGAGCGCCGCCTCGGATGCCGCTTCGCTTTTCGCCATATGCTAGACCGTCTTCTTCTTTGCGATCGCGCCCTTGCGCGGTCCCTTGCGGGTGCGCGCGTTGGTCCGCGTGCGCTGGCCGCGGACCGGCAGCGCCCGGCGGTGGCGCATGCCGCGGTAGCAGCCGATCTCCATCAGCCGCTTGATGTTCATCGAGATCTCCTTGCGGAGATCGCCCTCGACGCCCCCCTGCTCCTCGATCACCCGGCTGATCTTCCGGACATCGTCTTCCGACAGATCCTTGACGCGGATGTCGCCGCTCACGCCGGCTTCGCCCAGAATCCGGTTGGAGCGCTCGCGTCCAATCCCGTAGATGTAGGTGAGCGCGATCTCGACCCGCTTGGGCCGCGGCAGATCGATGCCTGCGATACGTGCCATAAGTCTACCCCTGCCTCTGCTTGTGCTTCTGGTTCGAGCAGATCACCCGCACGACGCCGCGGCGCCGCACGATCTTGCACTTGTCGCACATCCGCTTGACCGACGCTCGTACCTTCATAATCTCCCCACGATCCGCCCGCGCCCGGCGTTCACCCTCGACAGCTCGACGCGCACCCGATCGCCGACCAGAATCCGGACGAAGTTGCGCGCCGCCGGCGCCGTCGGATGCGCGATCACCACCACGCCCGCGTCCAGCCGCACGCGATACAGGCCGCTCGGCAGCTGTTCGAGCACCTCACCTGCCAGGCCGGCGTCGTCGCTCGCCACCGCGGGCTACTTCTTCGCGGCAACCGGCACGGTGCGCGCCGTCAGGATCCACGGTTCGCCGGAGGTGACCGCCACGGTGTGCTCGAAGTGCGCCGACAGGCTGCCATCGCGCGTCACCGCGGTCCACCCGTCCGCGAGCACCTTGACCGCGGCCTTGCCCGCATTCACCATCGGCTCGATCGCGAGCACCATGCCCTCGGTCAGGCGCGGCCCGTGGCCCGGTTCCCCATAGTTCGGAATCTGCGGTTCCTCGTGCATCCGCTGTCCGATCCCGTGGCCGACGAACTCCCGCACCACCGAGAACCCGAATGCCTCGACGTGCTGCTGCACCGCGTGCCCGATATCGGACACGCGGCCGCCCGGCCGCACGCACGCGATCGCCTTGTAGAGCGACTCCTCGGTGGCCCGCAGCAGGCTCGCCGCCTCCTCGGACACCGGTCCCACCGGCAGCGTGACCGCGCTGTCGCCGAAATAGCCGTCCAGCGAGGCGCCGACATCGAGCGAGATCACATCGCCGGCCTGGAGCACCCGGCGCCCCGACGGGATCCCGTGGATCACCTCGTCGTTGATCGACGCACAGATCGTGGCGGGGTACCCATGGTAGCCCTTGAACGCCGGCACGGCGCCGGCCGCCAGAATCCGCCGCTCGGCCGCCTCGTCGAGGTCCGCCGTCGTGACGCCGGGACGGACCAGCGCCGCCAGCTCGGTCAACACCTCGCCGACCAGCCGCCCCGCATCGCGCATCAGATCGAGCTCTGCGGCGGATCGGCAGACGATCACGGCCGATCTCCGGAGTTGGCAGCACGCTGCTGCTGGACATCGTCCACCGCGCGAACGATCGCCGCCGCCACCTGCTCGGGCGCCGGCATGCCGTCGATCGCGCGGAACGTCGGGCGATCCTGGTAGTACTCGACCAGCGGCGCCGTCTGCCGCTGGTAGACCTTCAGCCGCTCGCGCACGACCTCCACATCGTCGTCGGTGCGCTGCACGATCGGGCCGCCGCAGCGCGAGCAGCGCGTCGCCGCGCGGCCCCGGGCGCCGTCGAGCGGCGTGGCATCGCGGCCGCAGGCGCCGCAGATGCGGCGCGACGCCAGGCGGCGGATCAGCTCCTCTTCGGGCGCCGCGATGTCGACGACGATCAGGGGCGGCCGGCCGACCATGAAGCCGTCGAGCGCCTCGGCCTGCGCCACGGTTCGAGGAAACCCGTCGAGCACGAACCCCTCCCGGGCGTCGGGGCGGCTCAGCCGCTCTTCCACGATCCCGAGCATCACCCCGTCGTCCACCAGATCGCCGCGCGCCATCTGCTCCCGGGCGATCCGCCCAATCGCGGTGTCGGCAGCGACCTCCTCGCGCAGGATCGCGCCGGTCGATACGTGGGGAATCCGGCGCGCGCGTGCGAGCCGGACCGCCTGCGTACCCTTGCCGGCGCCGGGGGCGCCGAGCATGATCAGGTTCAGCGCCACCCGCTTCTCTACGCTCTGCGGCCGCGGACCCGCGTCTTCTTCATGAACCCGTCGTAGTGCCGCATGATCAGCTGCGACTCGACCTGCTGCACCGTGTCCATCGCCACGCCCACCACGATGAGCAGCGAGGTGCCGCCGAAGTAATAGGTGACGTTCATGCCTTCGGTGATCACGCGCGGCAGCAGGGCGTCGAGCCACTCGCCGACCAGCGGGATCGGCGCCACCTTGAAGCCGCTGATCATCCACGTCGGCAAGAGCGCGATGAGCGCCAGGTACACGGCACCTGCCGCCGTGATCCGCGTCAGGATCGTGTCGATGTACTCGGCGGTCCGTTTGCCGGGCCTGATCCCCGGCACGAAGCCGCCGTACTTCCGCATGTTCTCGGCAACGTCGTCGGGATTGAAGATGATCGCCGTGTAGAAGTAGGTGAAGAAGATGATGCCGACCACGTACAGCAGGTTGTACAGCGGCATCCCCGGCATCATCTGCGCGATCAGCGCCTCGATGAACGGCCCGTGGAACATGCCGGCAATTGTCGCGGGGAACGCCAGAATCGATGCCGCGAAGATCACCGGCATGACGCCGCCCGTGTTGACCTTCAGCGGGATGTGGGTGCTCGATCCGCCGTACATCCGCCGGCCGACCACCCGTTTGGCGTACTGCACGGTCACACGCCGGTGCCCCCGCTCCACGAACACGATGGCCGCGACCACCAGCGCCATCAGCACGAGCAGCACCAGGATGCGGAGCAGCCCGATCTGCCCGGTGCGCATCTGGTCGAAGGTCTGCAGCACGGCCCGCGGAAAGCCGACCACGATGCCGGCGTAGATGATCAGCGACATGCCGTTGCCGACGCCGCGGTCGGTGATCTGCTCGCCGATCCACATGATGAAGCAGGTACCGGTGGTGAGCGTGAGCACCGTCATCAGCCTGAAGCCGAAGCCGGGATTCGCCACCAGCTGGAACCCGCCTGGCGCCGAGTTGCGCTCGAGGAAGTACGCGATGCCCAGCGACTGCACCAGGCTGAGCAGAATCGTGCCGTACCGCGTGTACTGGGTGATCTTCCGCCGGCCGAGCTCGCCCTCCTTCGACAGCCGCTCCAGGTACGGCCACACGACCGCCAGCAGCTGGAGGATGATCGACGAGCTGATGTAGGGCATGATGCCCAGCGCGAAGATCGTCACCTTCGACAGGTTCCCGCCCGAGAACATGTCGTACAGCCCGAACATGGTGTTCTGGCGCAGCTGATCCGCGAAAGCGGCGAGGGCGTTGATGTCGACGCCGGGGGTCGGAATGTGATTGCCGATCCGGTAGACGCCCAGCATCGCCAGCGTGAACAGCACGCGGTTGCGCAGGTCGGTGACGGTGAAGAGGTTCTTCAGGCTTTCCATGGCTGCGATCCTGAATCAGCCGAGAGGTTCCGCCGATCCGCCGGCGGCGGCGATCTTCTCGGCCGCCTTGCCGCTGAACTTGTGCGCGCGCACGGTGAGCGCCTTGCCGATCTCGCCGCGGCCGAGCACCTTGTACCGCACGTCGACGCCGCTCAGGAGGCGCTTCTCGGCCAGCAGCGCCGGCGTGACGACCGCGCCGGCGTCGAACCGCTCGTGCAGCGTGTCGAGGTTCACGACCTCGTAGGCCTCGCGGAACGGGTTCCAGAAGCCGCGCTTCGGCACTCGCCGGTGCAGCGGCATCTGGCCGCCCTCGAACCCCCGCTTGTAGCTGTACCCCGAGCGTGACTGCGCGCCCTTGTGGCCGCGCCCCGCCGTCTTGCCGTTGCCCGAGCCCTGGCCGCGCCCGACGCGCTTGCGGCCGCGCGTGGCCCCCTTGGGCGGCCGAAGATTGTTCAAACCCATAGATTACTCGCTCACGTCCACCAGATGCCGGACCCGGTGAATCAGGCCACGCGTCGCCGGAGTGTCCTTCAGCTCCACCGTATGCCGGATGCGCCGCAGCCCCATGCTGCGCACGACCGCGCCCTGGTTGCGCTTGAACCCGATCGGGCTCTTCACCAGCGTCACCTTGAGTGTACCGCTGCCCTTCGAGTCGGTTCTCTGGTTGGCCATATCGCCCCCGCGCGCCTACGCCGGCGCGGCGCTCAACTCCGCGACGTCCTTGCCGCGGAGGCGCGCAATCGCCGCCGGATCCTTGAGCGCATCGAGCCCGCTGATCGTCGCGCGCACCACATTGTGCGGGTTCGCCGATCCGAGCGACTTGGTCAGGATGTTGGTGATGCCCGCCGCTTCCACAACGGCGCGCACCGCGCCGCCGGCGATGATGCCCGTGCCGTCGGGCGCCGGCTTCAGCAGCACGCTGCCGGCCCCGTAGTTGCCGACGACCCGGTGCGGAATCGTCGTGCCCTGCAACGGCACCCGGATCAGGTTCTTCTTCGCCGCCTCGATCCCCTTCTTGATCGCCGACGGCACCTCCTTCGCCTTCCCGACGCCGAACCCGACGATGCCGTGCCCGTCGCCAACGACGACCAGCGCCGAGAAGCTCAGGTTCTTGCCGCCCTTGACGACCTTCGTCACGCGGTTGATGGAGACGACGCTGTCCTTGATGTCGAGCTGGCTCGCGTCGATTCGCTCACGTGTACGCATAATCAGAATTCCAATCCCGCTTTCCGGGCCGCGTCGGCCACGGCGCGGATGCGGCCGTGGTACAGGAAGCCGCTCCGGTCGAACACCACTCTGGTGATGCCCTTCTCGATCGAACGCTCGGCGATCGTGCGGCCGATCGCCTCGGCGCCCTTCAGGTTGCCGCCGCGCACGCCCTTCGCGAACGCCTGCTTGAGCGACGGCTCGACGGTCGAGGCCGAAGCGAGCGTGCGCCCGTCCAGATCGTCGATCACCTGCGCGTAGATGTGGCCGACGCTCCGGAAGACGCTGAGGCGCGGCCGTTCGGGGGTGCCGGAGAGCCGCGTGCGCTGCCGGAGCTGAATCCGGACGCGCCGATCGTTCTTGGTCTTGATCTTCATCGGCTATTTCGCTCCCGTCTTGCCCGCCTTCTTCTTCAGCACTTCGCCCGTGTAGCGGATCCCCTTCTGCTTGTAGGGATCCGGCTTGCGCAGCGATCGGATGTTGGCCGCCACCTGACCGACCAGCTGGCGATCCACGCCGCTCACCGTGATGTGCGTCTGCTTGTCGATCGTGATGTCGATCCCCGCCGGGATGTCGAACACGGCGGCGTGCGAGTAGCCCAGCGCGAACACCACCTGCTTGCCCTTCAGCTCCGCGCGGTAGCCGACACCCACGATGTCGAGCTCCTTCTTGAAGCCCTCGACGACGCCGGCGACCGCGTTGGCCACGAGGCTGCGCGCGAGGCCGTGGAACCTGGCGAGTCCGGGCCCGGCGGTCGACAGGCGGGCCGTGAGCCGGCCGTCGGCGAGCTCGAAATCGATGCCCGCCGGGTAGGCCTGCCGCAGCGTCCCCTTCGGCCCCTGCACCTCGACCGCGCCGCCGGCGAGCTTGACGGCGACCCCCTTGGGGATCGCGATGGGTTTCTTGCCGATTCGCGACATATCCTTCCGTCCGTTGCCTCTGATCGTTACCAGATGTTGCAGAGCACTTCGCCGCCGACGCCCGCCTTCACCGCGGCCCGGCCGGTCATCACGCCGCGCGACGTCGTGAGGATTGCCGTCCCCAGGCCCGCGAGCACCTCCGGCACGTCGGCGCGCCCGAAGTAGACGCGGCGGCCCGGGCGGCTGATCCGCTGCACGCCGGTGATCAGCTTCTCGCCGTGCGGACCGTACTTCAGAAACAGGCGCAGCGTCGGGGCCGGTCCGCCGCGATGCGCGGCGCCCGCTTCGCCCTCGAGCAGCTTGAAGCCTTGGATGTAGCCTTCATCCTGGAGAATCCGCGCGATGTCGGCCTTGATGCGCGAGGCCGGCATGTCGACCCGCGTGTGCTTGGCGGCGACGGCATTGCGGATCCGGGTGAGCATGTCTGCGATCGGATCGGTCATATCTCTCGTTCTCTTCTGGTTCGGCGTTCTTCCGGCGTTGAGGGCGCCGGGCTCCTTCACCAGCTGCTCTTGGTCACCCCGGTGATGTCCCCGTCCAGCGCCAGCCTGCGGAAGCACAGCCGGCAGAGCGCGAACTTGCGCATGTAAGCCCGGGGCCGTCCGCACAGGTGGCACCGGTGGCGGAGCCGGATCTTGTACTTGGGCGCCTTCTGTTCCTTCGCGATCTTCGCGGTCGTTGCCATGGTCAGTCCTTCATCCCGCGGAACGGCATGCCGAGAAACTGGAGCAGCTTGCGCGCCTCCTCGTCGGTCTTCGCCGTCGTCACCACCGAGACGTTCATGCCGCGCGCCTTGTCGACCTTCATGTAGTCGATCTCGGGGAACAGCAGCTGATCCCGGAGCCCGAGCGTGTAGTTGCCGCGGCCGTCGAAGCCGCGCGGCGACACGCCCTTGAAGTCGCGCACCCGCGGCAGCGCGATGCTCATCAGCCGGTCCAGGAACTCGTACATCCGTTCGCCGCGCAGCGTGACCATCGTGCCGATCGGCTGCCCTTTCCTGACCTTGAACTGCGAGATCGACTTCTTGGCACGGCGCGTCACCGGCTTCTGGCCCGTGATCCGCGCCAGCTCGTCGGCGCCGGTATCGATGATCTTGGCGTTGGCCGTCGCCTCGCCGAGCCCCATGTTGACGACGACCTTCCGGAGCCTGGGCACGGCCATGACATTGCCGTAGCCGAACTCCTTCGCCAGGGCCGGGACGACTTCGTTGACGTACTTCTCTCTCAGGCGCGTCATTTGTCGACGACCCCCTCGCACTTGCGGCAGACGCGGACCTTGCGGCCGTCGCCGAGGATCTTGTGCCCGATGCGGGTCTGCACGCCGCACTCGGGGCACACCAGTTGCACGTTCGAGGCGTGCAGCGACGCCTCGCGCTCGACGACGCCCCCCTGGATCCCCTTCTGCGGATTCGGCTTGGTGTGGCGCTTGATCATGTTGACGCCCTCGACGATCAGCCGGTTCCGCTCGGGGACCACGCGCAGGACGCGCCCGCGCTTGCCGCGGTCCTTGCCCGTGACGACGAGCACGTTGTCGTTCTTTCGAATCGGGGTTGCTAACCGTGACATAAAAGCCCTGTCGGCTGGAAGGGCTGGACGGGCGGGAGGGGCCGGAGGGGCGTCACCCTCCTGCCGGCCCTGCCGGTCCTGCCGGTCCTGCCCTGTTAGAGCACCTCCGGCGCGAGCGAGATGATCTTCATGAACCGGCGTTCGCGCAGCTCGCGCGCCACCGGGCCGAACACGCGCGTCCCGATCGGCTCGTTGTTGTCGTTGATCAGCACGGCGGCGTTCCGATCGAAGCGGATATAGCTGCCGTCGCGGCGCCGCTGCTCCTTGACGGTCCGGACGATGACCGCCTTGACCACCTGGCCCTTCTTGACCGTCCCCTCCGGCGTCGCCTCCTTCACCGATGCGGTGACGATGTCGCCCAGCCGCGCGTAGCGGCCGGTCGATCCGCCGATCGGATTGATGATGGCGATCTTGCGCGCGCCGGAATTGTCGGCGACGTCCAGGATCGATCGCATCTGGATCATGGCTACACCTCCGCCGACCGGCGCACGATCCGGGCGAGCGCCCACCGCTTCCGACGGCTCATCGGCCGCGTCTCGGTGATCGCGACGGTGTCGCCGATGCGCGCGGCGTTCTCCTCGTCGTGCACCATGAACTTCGACGTCCGCCGCTCGGTCTTGCCGTAGAGCCCGTGCCGCACCTGCCATTCGACGGCGACCACGATGCTCTTCTGCATCCGGTTGCTGACGACGACGCCCACCTTCTCTGCTTTGGTAGCCATAACGTATCGCTCGGGCGGAACTATCCGGCCCTCTTCTGTCGGAGCACCGTCTTCACGCGCGCGAGATCGCGGCGGATCGTCCTCATCTTCTCCGGCGTTTCCAGCTGGCCCATCGACTTCTGGATCCGCATCCGGAACAGCTGGTCGGTGAGATCGCGCTCGCGGTCGGCCAGTTCGTCGCGTCCGAGGTCGCGCAGTTCGCTCGCCTTCATCACGCTTTCTCCTGCGCGAACCGGGTCGCGAACCTGGTCTGGATGGGCAGCTTGGCCGCGGCCAGCGTCATCGCGTCGCGCGCATCCTTCTCGCTGACGCCGTTCATCTCGAACAGCACGCGGCCCGGCCGCACCACGCAGACCCACTGCTCGGGCGCGCCCTTCCCCTTGCCCATGCGGGTCTCCTGCGGCTTCTTGGTGATCGGCTTGTCGGGAAACACCCGGACCCAGATCTTGCCGCCGCGCTGGATGAAGCGGGTCATGGCCACGCGCGCCGCCTCGATCTGCCGATCGGTCAGCCAGCAGGGCTCGAGCGCCTTCAGGCCGTAGTCGCCGAACGACACGTCGGAGCCGCGCCACGCCTTGCCGGCCATCCGGCCGCGCTGCTGCTTCCGGTATTTCACCTTCTTCGGCATCATCATGATGCGTCATCCTCACCGGGCGGGATCGGCGGGGGCGGTGGAATCGGCCGGAAGGGTGGCCTGCCGCGCCGCCCATCCTGCCGTTCGCCCCCCGCAGTCCGCCCCGCCTATCTCGGCCCCGGCCCCTGCGGCCGCCGGGGCGCCCGCTCCCGGTATTCCTCTTCGCGCCCGCGCTGAGGCACCAGGCGCTCGCCCTTGTACAGCCAGACCTTGATGCCGATCTGGCCGTAGGTCGTATTGGCTTCCGCCAGGCCGTAGTCGATGTCGGCGCGCAGGGTCTGCAGCGGCAACTGCCCGTGCAGGTACCACTCGGAGCGGGCGATCTCGCCGCCGTTCAGCCGGCCCGAGACGCGCACCTTGATGCCGCGGGCGCCGAAGCGCAGCGCCGACTCGACCGACTTGCGCATCGCGCGGCGGAACGCCACGCGCTTCTCGAGCTGCATCGCCACCGACTCGGAGATGAGCTGTGCGTCGAGCTCCGGCTTCTGGATCTCCTGGATGTTGATGAAGACCTCGCGGCTCGTGCGCTTCTGGATCTCCTGCTTCAGCTTGTCGACCTCGGTCCCCTTGCGGCCGATGATGATGCCGGGCCGCGAGGTGTAGATGTCGATCTTCAGCTTGTTGGCCGCGCGCTCGGTCTCGATCTTCGAGACGCCGGCGTGCGCGAAGCGCTTCTTCAGCGAGGCACGCAGCGCGAGATCCTCGTGCAGCAGCTTGGCGTACTCGCGGTCCGAGTACCAGCGCGACCGCCACGTCTTGTTGAACCCGAGCCGGAATCCGATCGGATGGACCTTCTGACCCACGGGCTACTCCTTCGCCTTTCCTCGCCGGCCCGGCTTCGCCGGCCGGCGGCCGGCCGGCCGCTTCGGCGCGCCGGCGCGCGGGCGGCGTTTCGGCGAGCTCTCGCCGCCCAGCACCACGACGTCCTCGGGCCGCTCGGCCACGTGCACCGTCAGGTGCGCCGTGCGCTTCAGCACGCGGAACGCACGGCCCATCGGCGCCGGGCGCACGCGCTTCTGCGACGGCCCCTGATCGGCGTAGCACGCCGACACGAACAGGCGGTCGACATCGCCGCTGAAGCCTTCCTTCTGCTGCGCGTTGGCCACGGCCGACCGCAGGAGCTTGGCCACGTCGGGGGCGACGCCCTTGCGGGTGAACTGGAGCATCGCGAGCGCCTGGCCGACGTCCTTGCCGCGGATCAGATCCAGCACGAGCCCCGCCTTCTGGGCCGAGGTGCGAACGTAGCGGACCGTGGCCCGCGCTTCGATGCCTGCCGCCATGCCCTACTTCTCCCCGGGCTTCGCCGCGCCCGCCGCCCCTGGGGCCGCGGCCGCACCGGGCGCGCCCGCCGCGGCTGCCGTCTTCTCCGCGACCTTCGTCGTGTGCCCCTTGAAGAGCCGCGTCGGCGCGAACTCGCCCAGCTTGTGGCCCACCATGTTCTCGGTCACGTACACCGGGATGAACTTCTTCCCGTTGTGCACGGCGAGGGTGTGGCCGACGAACTCGGGGATCACCGTCGAGCGCCGCGACCAGGTCTTGATGACCTTCTTCTCGGCCCCGCGGTTCATCACCTCGATCTTCTCGAGCAACGAGGTGTCCACGAACGGTCCCTTCTTCAGCGAACGTCCCATATCAGGTCTCTCACAATCGGCGAAGTCGCGAATCGGTGGGGTGCCAGGCTCCTACTTCCGGCGTCTCTGCACGATGAACTGGTCGGTCGACTTGCGATTGCGCGTCTTGTAGCCCTTGGTCGGCATGCCCCACGGCGTCACCGGGTGGCGTCCGCCCGAGGTCTTGCCCTCGCCGCCTCCGAGCGGATGATCGACCGGATTCATGGCGACGCCGCGTACGTGCGGCCGCCGTCCCAGCCAGCGGCTGCGCCCCGCCTTGCCGATCGACACGTTTTCGTGGTCGATGTTGCCGACCTGGCCGACCGTGGCGTAGCACTCGGCGAAGATCTTCCGCGTCTCGCCCGACGGCATCTTCACGGTCGCGTAATCGCCCTCCCTGGCGACCAGCTGCACCGACGATCCCGCGCTGCGCGCGATCTGCCCGCCGCGGCCCGGCCGCAGTTCGACGTTGTGCACCTGGGTGCCGAGCGGGATGCTGCGCAGCGGCAGCGCGTTGCCCGTGAGAATGTCGACGCCGGCGCCGGCGACGATCGTGTCCCCGACCTTCAGCCCGTTCGGCTGCAGGATGTACCGTTTCTCGCCGTCGGCGTAGGTCAGCAGCGCGATCCGCGCCGATCGATTCGGGTCGTACTCGATGGTCGTCACCGTCGCCGGGATGTCGCGCTTGTCGCGCCTGAAATCGATGATGCGGTACATCCGCTTGTGCCCGCCGCCGCGCCACCACGAGGTGAGGTGCCCGTGCGCGTCGCGCCCGCCCGTGTTCTTCAGCGGCTCGACCAGCGGCTTGTAGGGCTCCTGCGTCGTGATGTCGTCGAAGGTCTGCACCGTGTGGTAGCGGGCCGCCGGCGACGTCGGATTCATCTTGCGGACCGGCATTTACGCGCCCTCCAGGAACTCGGGCATCTTCTGCCCTTCGCGCAGCGTCACGTACGCCTTCTTCCAGTCGGACCGCCGGCCGGCGAAGCGCCCCTGCCGCTTCACCTTGCCGTGCGTCACGCTCGTGCGGACGCCGGCCACTTTCGCGCCGAGCAGTTGCTCGATGGCGCGCCGGATCTCGATCTTGTTCGCGGCCATCGCCACTTCGAAGACGATCGTGCGGCCGTCCTCGCGCAGGATCGAGGTCTTCTCGGTAATCAGCGGCCGTCGAATCACATCTGTCAGCTTCATAGCCAGTCTCGTCGCATCCGCGTCCGCGGACCGTTGCTCGCGCCGCGCCTCAGGCGAGCGCGTCCTGCAGCCGCTCCAGCGCCCCTCTGGTCGCCACGACGCGGCCGGCCGCCATCACGTCGCGCGCCGTCACCCGTCCGCTCGACACGTAGTGCACGCCCGGCAGGTTGCGCACCGACCGTGCGAGCGTGTCATCGATCGCCACGTCGATGACGACCGCCCGGCCGGTCACCCCGAGGCCCTTCAGCATCGCGGAGGCCGCCTTGGTCTTGATCCCGTCCACCGCGAGTGCATCGACTGCGACGAGCGCCCCCTCGCGCAGCTTCTGCGCCAGCGCCGCGCGCAGCGCGCCGCGTTCGACCTTCTTCGGCAGGCGGAAGCCGTAGCCGCGCGGCTGCGGTCCGAAGACCGTCCCGCCATGGCGCCACAGGGGCGTCCGCGACGACCCGACCCGCGCCCGGCCGGTCCCCTTCTGCCGCCAGGGCTTCTTCCCGCTGCCGCTCACCAGCGCGCGGTTCTTGGTGGCGTGCGTGCCCCGCCGCGCCGACGCCTGCTCGTGCACGACCGATTCCCAGATGAGATCGGCGTTCACCCGCCCGCCGAACACTTCGTCGCGCAGCTCGACGCTGCCGATCTTCGCGTTGTCGCGGTTCACCACATCAAGCTGCATCGCGTCCCGCCTACTTCTTGGCCTTCTTGGGCTTCTCGACCTGCGCCACCTTCAGCTTCTTCAACGCGGCCGCCTTGCGCACGATCACCACGCTCTCGGGCGCGCCGGGCACGCCGCCCTCGACCACCAGCAGGTGGTTGTCGGGGTCGACCCGCAGCACCTTCAGGTTGAGCGTCGTGACGCGCCCGCCGCCCATCCGTCCCGCGGCGCGCATGCCCTTGACCACGCGCGAGGGAAACGAGGAAGCGCCGATCGATCCGGGCGCGCGGTGGAACATCGAGCCGTGGGTCGCCGCACCGCCGCCGAAGTGATGCCGCCGGACGACCCCCTGGAAGCCCTTGCCGCGGCCGGTCCCGATCACGTCGACCCGTTCGCCGTCGGCGAAGATCGATACGAGCACCGGATCGCCGGCCTTCACGGCATCGCCGCCCGCGGCCACCCGCACTTCACGCGTGACGCGCGCGGGCGGCACGCTGGCGCGCTTGAAGTGCCCCTGCATCGCCCTGGTCGCCTTCGCGGGCCTCGGCTCGACCAGCCCGAGCTGCACGGCCTCGTAACCGTCGGTCTGCGCCGTCTTGGCCTGGACGACGACGCATGGTCCCGCCTTGATGACAGTGGCCGGGTGCACGGTGCCGTCGGCGTCGAACACCTGCGTCATGCCGACCTTCCTGCCGATGATGCCTGTGACCATGTCTGCGCCTACTTGTGTTCCTTCCCGAACGCCTTGATCTCGACGTCGACGCCGGCCGGCAGATCGAGCTTCATCAACGCGTCGACGGTCTGCGGCGTCGGTTCGAAGATGTCGATGAGCCGCTTGTGCGTGCGGATCTCGAACTGCTCGCGCGACTTCTTGTCGACGTGCGGCGATCGCAGCACCGTCCACTTGTTCTTCACGGTCGGCAGCGGAATCGGTCCGGCCAGACGCGCGCCGGTCCGCCTGGCCGTATCGACGATCTCGGTGGTCGACTGATCGAGCACCCGATAATCGTAGGCCTTGAGCCGGATGCGGATCTTGTCGCTGAACGATGCTGTAGACATCTCGCTTCCCCGTAATCCCTACTTGCCCTGCACCCGCGCGACCACCTCTTCGCTCACCTGCTGCGGCGCCGGCTCATAGCGATCGAAATGCATCGAATAGGTGGCGCGCCCCTGCGTGCGCGACCGCAGATCGGTCGCGTAGCCGAACATCTCCGACAGCGGCACGCGCGCCTGGATGATCTGGGTGCCGCCCCGATCCTCCTGCGCCTGGATCTGGCCGCGCCGGCTCGACAGATTTCCCATCACGTCGCCCAGGTAGTCCTTCGGGACGACGACCTCCACACGCATCACCGGCTCGAGCAGGACCGGCCTGGCCTTCTTGGCGGCATCCTGAAACGCCATCGACCCGGCGATCTTGAACGCCATCTCCGACGAGTCGACGTCGTGGTACGACCCGTCGTAGAGCTCGATCCGGACGTCGTCGACCGGGTAGCCGGCGAGCACGCCGCGCGTGAGCGCCTCCTTGATCCCCTCGTCGACCGGCTTGATGAACTCCTTCGGGATCGCGCCGCCGACGATCTCGTTCTCGAACACGTAGCCGGTGCCCGGCTCGCCCGGATACAGGTGGATCTTCACGTGGCCGTACTGGCCGCGCCCGCCGGTCTGCTTGGCGTACTTCATCTCGCCGTCGGCCGGCCGCGTGAGCGTCTCCTTGTAGGCCACCTGCGGCTTGCCGACGCTGGCGTCGACGTTGAACTCGCGCTTCAGGCGGTCGACGATGATCTCCAGGTGCAGCTCGCCCATGCCGCGGATGATCACCTGGCCGGTCTGCTGGTCGGTGTTCACGCGGAAGGTCGGGTCCTCGGCCATCAGCTTCTGCAGCCCGAGGCCCAGCTTCTCCTGATCCCCCTTGGTCTTCGGCTCGATCGCCAGCGAGATCACCGGCTCGGGAAAATCCATCGACTCGAGCACGATCGGGTGCTTCTCGTCGCACAGCGTGTCGCCGGTCGAGACGCTCTTGAGGCCCACGGCGGCGGCGATGTCGCCCGCGTAGACCTCCTTGATCTCCTCGCGCTTGTTCGCGTGCATCTTCAGCAGCCGGCCGATGCGCTCGGTCCGCTGCTTGGTCGCGTTGTACACGCTGCCCCCGGAGTGGAGGACGCCGGAATAGACGCGGAAGAAGGTGAGCTGCCCGACAAACGGGTCGGTCATGATCTTGAACGCGAGCGCCGCGAAGGGCGCCGCGTCGGAGGCGTCGCGCTCGATGAGCGTCTCCTCCTTCTGATCCGGATCGAGCCCCGCGATCGAAGGCACGTCGAGCGGCGACGGCAGGTAGTCGACCACCGCATCGAGCAGCGGCTGCACGCCCTTGTTCTTGAACGCCGAGCCGCAGATCACCGGAACGAACGCCCCCTCGTTCGGGTTGCGCACGGAGCTGTTGACGCGCTGGCGCAGCGCCGCCTTGATCTCGTCCTCGCCGATCTCCTCGCCGTGCAGGTACTTCTCGAGGATCTTGTCGTCGGCCTCGCTGACCTTCTCGATGAGCTGCTCGCGGTAGTGCTTCGCCTCTTCGAGCATCTCGGAGGGAATGTCGCCGACCAGGTAGTCGGCGCCCATCGTCTCGTCCCGGTAGGTGATCGCCTTCATCCGGATCAGGTCGACGACGCCGACGAACCGATCTTCGGACCCGATGGGAATCTGGACGGCCACGGGATTGGCCTCCAGCTTGGTGACGATCTGATCGAAGGTGCGCCGGAAGTCGGCCCCGATGCGGTCCATCTTGTTGACAAAGCAGATCCGGGGCACGCGGTACTTGTCGGCCTGGCGCCAGACGGTCTCCGATTGCGGCTCCACCCCGGCCACCGAGTCGAACACCGCCACGGCGCCGTCGAGCACGCGGAGCGAACGCTCGACTTCGGCCGTGAAGTCGACGTGCCCGGGCGTGTCGATGATGTTGATGCGCATGTCGCGCCAGAAGCAGGTGGTCGCCGCGGACGTGATCGTGATCCCGCGCTCCTGCTCCTGCTCCATCCAGTCCATGACCGCGGTGCCCTCGTGGACCTCGCCGATCTTGTACGTGATGCCGGTGTAGAAGAGAATCCGCTCGGTCGTCGTCGTCTTGCCGGCATCGATGTGCGCCATGATGCCGATGTTCCGCGTCTTTGCCAACGGGGTCTGCCTGGGCACGTGCTCGTCCTTGGTCCCTGGTCCCGTCTACCAGCGATAGTGGGCAAAAGCCTTGTTGGCCTCCGCCATCCGGTGCGTGTCTTCGCGCTTCTTCACGGCGCCGCCACGCAGGTTCGCCGCATCGAGCAGCTCGTTCGCCAGCTTCTCGTACATGGTCTTGCCGTCGCCGCGCGAGGTGGCGTAGCCGACCAGCCAGCGGATGCTCAGCGACAGCCGGCGGTTCGGATTCACTTCGACCGGCACCTGGTAGTTCGAGCCCCCGACGCGCCGCGACTTCACCTCGAGGCTCGGCTTCACGTTGTCGATCGCCTTCTTGAACGTCTTCAGCGGATCGTCGCCGGTCTTCTCCTTGATGATGTCGAAGCTCTTGTAGAGGATGCGCTCCGCCGTGCTCCGCTTGCCGTCGGTCATCACGCAGCTGATGAACTTGGTCACCAGCGGGCTCTGGTAGAGCGGATCGGCCGGCACATCGCGCTTCGGAATCTCTCGTCGTCTCGGCATCGGAAGTCCTGACTGCTAGTTCCTGAGTCCCAATTTCCCGGGCCTAGGCCTTCTTGGGCCGCTTGGCGCCGTACTTCGACCGCCCCTGCATGCGCCCCGCAACCCCCACCGCGTCGAGCGTGCCGCGCACGACGTGATAGCGCACGCCCGGCAGATCCTTGACGCGGCCGCCCCGGATGAGCACGAGCGAGTGCTCCTGGAGGTTGTGACCCACGCCCGGAATGTAGGTGGTCACCTCGATGCCGTTGGTCAGCCGCACGCGCGCCACCTTGCGCA
This sequence comes from Acidobacteriota bacterium, assembly GCA_020850715.1. GTDB lineage: Bacteria > Acidobacteriota > Vicinamibacteria > Vicinamibacterales > CAVVIG01 > JADZED01. Next base: position 43,075 of record JADZED010000013.1, on the reverse strand, counting down.
GCGCGGAGTTCGGCTTCTTCGGCGTCTGGGTGAACACGCGGACGCACACACCGCGCTTCTGCGGACTGTCCTGCAGGGCCGGGCTCTTCGTCTTGCTGACGATCTTCCGGCGTCCGGCCCGCACGAGCTGACTGATGGTCGGCATATTCGGTCTTTCGCACACACGGCAAACTGGCGAACCGGTCGATGGCCGGCACGGCGCCCTCGCGAACGCTCGCCGTCAGCCCGGGATCGCCAATGCCGGCACGGCGCCGCGACCGCGACGCCCACCACGCGCTTCAGGCCTGAAAGCCTTCTCCGGCCCGCCGAAGACTGGAGAGCCTCGGAGAGCGAACACGGCTTGGCGCCTGAAAGCCCTGAACACCCCTACGACTTGTGAGATTCGCGCGAGGGACCTGCCCGAAGGTCGGGTGCTCCCCTCCGGGAGCGTCCTGCAGCGTAGTTGCCCTGCCGCCGGACAGCCTGGTCATTCCGGCTGGCCACTCAGCGGCACCTTCCCGGGCAATCGGAGCCAGATAGGGTCGTCCCGGCTCCAAGAGAACCTGACGAATATAGCACGTCGGCTCCGCGGGGCGCAAACACCGCGAAGGAGGGGCTCGCACGGGGGCCCCCATGATCGGTCCTGAGACAGCCCGCCGGTGTTCCCGTCGCCGTGGATCGTGACACTGGCCCCGGGCGCGCCGCCCGGCTGGTAAGGCGCGACCGACGGAGATGCCTGACGTATTGGAGGGAGGAGCCACGCCGCCAGCCGGGATGCCCCGCCCGCGTGGACGTGCCGCTAGACGCGCTTGACCCGCCCCCCACCCGCCAGCAGCGCCTGCTGGAGGGACGCGATCGAGGTATCCGGAGGATCCTTCACGCCCACGAGGATCTTCCCGTCGGCGATCTCGGCGTCGTACAGCTTTTCGCGGCGGCTGGGAATGCCTGCGGTGACAAACAGGGTGCCGACCGTGGTCAGGATGGCGCTGAGCATCGTCAGCTCGAACATGATGATGAGGTTCGGCCACCAGGCGACAACCGGCATGCCGCCCGTATCGAGGCGCCAGGCGAGCTCGCCCCACAACAGCATGCCGACCGCGAGGACGAGCCCCACGACGGCACCGCACGCGGCGACCCAGGGCATCCAGGTGTGCGCCTCGCGCGCCATCAGCGCGTGCCCTTCGATCGGATCGGCCGTCATGACGGCGATGTCGCGGTCGGCGATGCCCGCCGCGCGCAGGCCATTGACCGCGCGCAGCGCGGCGTTCGGGTCGTCGTAGAGAGCGTAGACCGCTTTCACAGGTTCACGTTCGCCAGCGGCGTCTCGGGCAGCCGCGCCGCCTCGATCGCGTGGTACCCGCCCGCCTTCAATTCCCAGATCGAGATGATCGGGACCAGCTTCGCAAAGAGCACGTAGAGCAGCATCATCGCGCAGAAGGTCGCGACGAGCAGCATGATCTCCACCGGCGTCGGCCGGTACTCGCCGAAACTGTAGGGCAGGAACTTGTGCCCGAGCGACGGGACGATGATGAGGAATCGCTCCAGCCACATGCCGACCACGACGCCGAACGAGGCGATGACGCAGCCGGTGATGGTCCGAAGCCTGCCGATCGAGAGGATCGTGAACGGCACCACGAGGTTGCAGACCACCATCGTCCAGTAGAGCGGCGCGAAGCTGCCGCGCTGCGTGACGTTGAGGACGGTGATCTCCGCCACGTCGTTGCCGTACCAGGTCGTGAGCCGCTCGGCGAAGACGAAGTAGCCCCAGAGCAGGCTCATCGTCAGCAGCAGCTTGCCCAGGTTCTCGAAATGGATCGGCTGCAGGTAGGCCTCGAGGTGGAGGAACTTCCGCAGCGCGGCCATCGCGATGATGAGCGCCGCGATGCCGCTGAAGATGGCGCCCGCGACGAAGTACGGGCCGAACATCGTGGAGTGCCACATCGGGGTCGGCGACATCGAGAAGTCGAACGACACGATGGTGTGCACGGAGACGGCGACCGGGATGATTGCGACGGCCATGATGCCCATCGCAGACTCCAGCCGGTGCCATTGCCTGGGCGTGCCTTCCCAGCCGAGCGAGAGCACGCCGTAGACGCGGCGGCGCCAGCCGGTCGTCTTGTCGCGGACGAGCGCGAAGTCGGGAATCATCGGCAGGAACAGGAACAGGAGACTGCCGGTGAGATAGGTATTGATGGCGAAGAAGTCCCACGCGAGCGGCGAGCGGAAGTTGGGCCAGATGCCGCGCTCGCTTGGATAGGGGAACAGCCAGAAGGCGAGCCACGGCCGGCCCAGATGGATGATCGGGAAGACGGCGCCAATCATCAGCGCGAAGGCGGTGATGGCCTCGGCGCACCGCGTGACCGGCCGCCGCCAGCCCGCATCGACGAGCCGCAGAATCGCCGAGATCAGCGTGCCGGCGTGGCTGATGCCGATCCAGAAGACGAAGTTCGTGATCCCGAAGGCCCAGAACACCGGCCAGGCGATGCCCCACACGCCGATGCCGTGATAGAGCTGGTACAGCCAGGCGCAGAAGCCCATCAGGACGCCGCCGCCGAGCACGGCGACCAGCGCCCAGAAGCGCCACGACGTGTTGAGCAGCGGGCGCAGCAGGTCGTCGTTGATCTGCCGGGTCGCGGCAGCGGTCTCGACGGGCGCGGCGCTCATGCCTCGGTATGCCTCGGGAAATAGGTGACGTTGGGCCGGGTGCCGAGGTCCTCGAGCAGACCGGCGCCGCGCGAGGAGCGGCGCAGCTTCGACACGGCGCTGTCTGGATCGCTGGCGTCGCCGAACACCAGCGCTTTCGACGGACACGACTGCGCGCACGCCGGCTTGATGTCGCCATCGGCGAGTTCGCGCGCCTCGGCCTTCGCCTGGATCTTGCCGGCATTGATGCGCTGGACGCAGAAGGTGCACTTCTCCATCACGCCGACTTCGCGGACCGACACGTCGGGATTCAACTGCAGGTGCAGCGGCTTTTCCCAGACCGGGTTGAAGAACTCGAAGAATCGAACGTTGTAGGGGCAGGCGTTTGCACAGTAGCGCGTTCCGATGCAGCGGTTGTACACCTGCGCGTTCAGTCCCTCCTCGGTGTGATGGCTGGCGTAGGTCGGGCAGACCGGCTCGCACGGCGCGTTGTCGCACTGCTGGCACATGACGGGGCGGAACCTGAGCCGGACGTCCGGGAACTCGCCCTCCCAGTAGCGTTCGATCCGGATCCAGTGCATGGCGCGTCCGCGCGCCGCCTGATCGGGACCCACGGTTGGAATGTTGTTCTCGGCGTGGCACGCCGTGACGCAGGCGCCGCAGCCCGTGCAGGCGTCGAGGTCGACGGCGAGTCCCCATTTGTGAGGCATGTCAGCGCTCCCGCGCCTCGATGTCCCGCATCTGGCCCGCGAAGAGAATCAGGCGGCCCTCCGGCGCCCCGGCGCGTGCGACCCGCACGCGCGTGCCCGCCCATGCGAGCGCGCCCGTGTCGGGCTCGCGCATGGGCGCGAGGATGGCAATCGGATTCGATCCGCGGCCGCTCGCATACCGCGTGAAGGTCTCGTGTCCCTGCCCGACCGGCATGGCCACGACGTCGGGCGCCAGCCCGGGCGAAACGATCGCCGGCGCGCGCACCGAGCCCTGGCTCGACGTGATCTCGACCATGTCGCCCTCGCGGATGCTCAGCCGCGCGGCAGCCTCGCTGCCGATCTCGACCCAGGTGGACCACATCGCGCTCGTCAGCGGGTCGGGCAGCTCCTGCAGCCAGGGCAGGTGCGCCGTCGACCCGTCGAGGAACGCCTGCGACGGATACGGCAGGAAGTGGAACGGGTACTGCGCCGCGTCGCCGTCGAATTGCGCCTCGACAAAGCGGACCGGCTCGCGCGCCGGGCGTGCGGCAGGATCCGCCTGCGGCAGGTCGCCCGACCAGGCGCCGTCGGTCTGGGCGACCGTCCAGGCGTCGCCGGCCTCCGATTCGGGCAGCGACGCAAAGCTCTCGCTGAGCATCGCGTCGAACGTCTCGGGCAGCGGCGGGTCGAAGGGCGTTTGCAGCCGCCGGCTGAGATCGAGCAGCACGTCCGGCATGGCGCGTGTCGAGTGCAGCGGCCGCATGGCGGGCGGCGCGGCGGCGGCGACCGCGACCAGCGCGCCCGATTCGGGCCGCGCATCCACCCACGATTCGAGGAACGAATGATCCGGAAGGATGAGATCGGCCAGGACGCTGGTCTCGTCGAGGAAGCAGGCGAAGCTCGCGATGTAGGGCACCTTCTCGAGCGCCTCGCGCACCTTCCACGCCGCCGGCGCGGTGAACACCGGGTTCGCCTCGTCGATGAGCAGGAGCTGGATGGGCGGGTCGGCCGACGACAGGAGGCCGGCCGCCGCCTGGTCGAGACCGCCGCGCCCCGCCGGCGGGGCGCCCGCCTGCGGCATGAAGAAGAGGCCACCCGGCTGGCCGACGCTTCCGGCAAGCGCGTTCAGGGCGTTGACGGCCAGCGCGTGGAACAGGCCGTTGGTGGGCGCCAGCGGCGCGCCGCCGATGATCGCGACGCTCGGGCGCCGTTCGACAAAGTCGCGCGCCAGCCGCGCGATCCGCGCCGCGGCAACGCCGGTCCGCTGCGCCACCTCATCCGGCGCGTAATCGGCGAGCCCGCCGGCAAACCCCTCGATCAGGGCGCCGGCCGTCCCGGCGGCCTCCGGCGGCCGATGCTGCTCGTTGATGATCACGTGCGCGAGGCCGAGCGCGAGCACCCCTTCGGTGCCCGGCCGGACCGGGATCCACTCGTCGGCGCTGGCGCCGGTCTGCGACATCCGCGCCTCGACCTGCACGAAGCGGCCGCGCGCGCCGGGCCGCCCCGAGCGCATGGCGCCATACCCGGCGCTCTGCGAGACGGGCGAGTTCCAGGTGCCGAGGAAGTCGGCGCCAAACCCGATCACGTAGTTCGATCGCGTCAGGTCGAAGGTCGGCATCTGCTCGCGGCCGAAGCTGATCGCGTTGGCGCGCCTGAGCACGTCGTCGCCGAAGAGCTCGTACGTCAGCGGCGAAGGAGCGCCGAATCGCTCGAGGAACGTCGCGACGAGCGTCTGTCGCAGGTTCCGGCGCGGGCGCGTGAGGATGGCGAGCGTCGGTGCCCCGGCGCCCGCCAGCGCGTCGAGACGGCCGGCGAGCTCGGCGAGCGCCTCCTCCCACGACACTTCCCGGAACGCTCCGCTGCCCCGCGGGCCGCTGCGCTTGAGGGGGTGCGTAATCCGATCGGGATGATAGGTGATCTGAATGGCCGCCTGGCCGCGCGGGCAGAGTCCGCCGCGATTGATCGGGTTGGACGCGGCCCCCTCGAGCTTCTTGGCGGCCGCGACCTTCATCATGCCGCGCTGGCCGTTGCGGACCACTTCGGCGTCGGCATCCATCACGCGCACCTGCAGGCCGCAGCCCGCCTGGCACAGCGGACAGATGCCGGGCTTCCATTGCGCGATGCCGGGAACGATCTCGTCGTCGGGCACGAACCGGATGACATGGTTCTCCGGGCTGCCGCATCCCGCCAGCGTCGCCGCCGAACCGGTGAGCGCCGAGAGCTTGATGAACGCGCGACGATCCATGCGCCCGCCTGCCCTGTCTCTGCTAGAAGTGGCACGTCATGCAGTCATTCGGAGCGTTCTTCTCCCGATGACAGCCGACGCAGAAGCCCATCGTGTGATCAACGGTACGCCGGGCCACGGTCCCCTTGGCTACATCGCCATGGCAGGTCGCACAGTCGACCTCGGCCCGGATGTGCGGCGCATGATTGAATTTCACATGCGCCGATTGCGAGAAGCCATAGACCCGCTGCCACGGGAGATCGAGGCCCTTGGCCGCATATGCCTCGGCAATGGTCTTGATCCGCGGCCGATCGGTGGCGATCGCCTCGTGGCAGGTCATGCACATGGCGACGCTCGGCAGGCCGGCAACAGGCCCGTCGACGGCCGCCTCGTGGCAGGAGTCGGTGCACGTCATGCCCTTCTCGATATGAATGTCGTGCGGGAACTCGATCGGCTGCACCGGCTCGGCGCGGCGGCCGAAGAACTCGTTGAACGCGTCGCCAATCGTCCGGTGAGCCGTGGTGAAGACGGTCTCGGACGGGGCCTGCGGGATCGGCGCGACCCGCTCGCACGCAGCCAGCGCGCAGACGGCCGCGCCAAGCAGGACAACCGGCCAGAACCGCGCCGATCTCGCCACCGGACCAGCAGGCCTAGCGAGCGTCCAGGCGCTGGAGGCGCTGGCGGAAATTGACGACGTTCCAGATCTCGGTCGCACGCATCCTGCTCTTGAAACCTTTCGGAACGAGCTCTGCCGGTGCCCTTACGCGGATGACCTGAACGATCGCTCTCGGTACAGCGGCGATTCTCTGCCACCTCCCGTGCGCCCGTCAATAGGACGTGCCGGCCGAGGCAGCCCTGGAGACCTGCCGGCAGCACCGCCGCCCGGCGCTTCATGCTTTCAGTTCAAATCGACGGTGCAGGCTTCGAGGCGAAACGCGAGGGCGGAAGGCAATCAGGCAATCAGACGGTCTCCCGCTGGTACCTGCCCGCGACCGCCGTGCAGTTGTCGCGGCTCCCGTGCGTCAGAGCGGTCCTGATCACCTCTGCGACGAGATCGGGCAGCGCGTCGTGCTCGCGCAGCAACTGCTCGAGCCGGGGCGCGTCGACCGAACCGTGCACGCCGTCGGTGGTCAGCAGGATCAGCTCGCCACCCGACAGCGCCTCCTCGATCACGTGAACGGCCGTCCCCGCGCGCCCGCTCACCACGTTGGTCAGCGCGTGGCGCATCGGGTGGTGCTGCAGCACCCATGGATCCGCCGATGGGTCGCGCGCGAGCTCCGAAGCCATCCAGGAATCGTCAGCGGTGAGCTGGCGCAGGCCGGCAGGGCCCAGGAGATAGAGGCGACTGTCGCCGACGTGCGCGACCGACAGCCGGCCGCCGCACGCGATGGCGGCGACAATCGTCGTCCCCATCCCGGCGCACGCCGACGAGGCGACCGCCGCGGCGCGGATGCGCGCATTCGCAAGCAGCACCGCGGTGCGCAGGAGGTTGCCGACCCGCGACAGCGAGGGATCGTCGCCGAACGGCCGCTGGCCGGTCCCGGCGGCGACCGCGTCGACGACGGCGTCGACGGCGAGGCGGGCGGCGACTTCGCCCGCGTTGTGCCCGCCCATGCCGTCGGCGATCACCAGCAGGTTCAAACGCTCGTCAATGGCAAAGCAGTCTTCATTGGTTGGCCGGATCCGGCCCTGGTCTGTGATCCCGCACGCCCGCAGCACGCACACCTCGAAGTCAGTGGTCGTATCGGCCGGCAGGCGCGGCGAGCGTAGGGGGGAAGGCATTTCGGGCCTGGCCATCCGGGCCCGCGCTCCGCGATCTGTCCCCGTTCAGCGGGGACGAGCCGCTAGGGGTGCGGCGAGTGGCGGACCAGACGGAGGAAACGGTGAGCCGAGACGGTGCGCGCCGATGGGTAGCGACTCGCGAGATAGGTGTCGACCAGCCATGCCGCAGGTGTGCAGCCGAGCGCAACGAGCGACACTGCGTGATAGACGAGCGCGCAGCCGGCGGCCGCTGTCGCCCAGCCGATGCGCAAGAGGGCCGACGCGGCCGTCGCGAGCAGGACGACCATGGTGGTATCGACCACGGCGGCCAGCGGGCGGCCGCCGCGGCCGAGCACCGCCGGCGCGGCCTCGGGCGGTGCCGCCGTCCGGCGTTCATCCTCGCCGCCCGGTCGGTCGTCTGCGTAGCGCGATTGGTGGCCGATGAGCGCCGCCTGATCCCGGATCGCGCGACCGGCGCGACGGTCGCCGGCCGGGAAGCAGCGACAGAACTCGTCGACCGTGGTTTGTGGATCGAGACCGACCTCGAGGGCGTATGCCCGCACGCAGGCCCTGGCATACAGGCCGGTTGGCCAGCGCGACAGATCGCTGCGCTCCAGCGCCTCCCACAACTCGGCGCCAACCTTGGTGGCGCGGACGATCTGTTGGAGAGGAATGCCCCGCTGCAGCCGGGCGCTGCGCAGCGATGGTCCAAAGTCCTCCCGTTCACCCATCGCCGGCGGCCTTGGCAAGAATGCGACCAGCGCACGTCCCTCCACCGCCACGCCCGGCCGCGGACGACGGGGTACCAGAAATCGACAGTCGGTTACAAAAGGAGGCTCGAGGGGGGAAGGCGACGCATCGGAGGCTGAAAGGTTCTCATCGCGTGCGCCGACCGCCGGGGCGCCACGACCCGCCCGGGTGCGGCCGGGGCCCGGCTCCGCCGGGGCGCCGGGGGGGTGCGGCAGCGCTGTCCGAGCCGGCCCGCTGGGCGGCTGCGCGCCGTGCGGCATTGGCGGCCGCGCGCGCCCGCTCTTGGGCCTTGCGCGCGCGAATTTCGGCGATCCGCTGCGCGAGCGGAACCTCGAGCCGGGCCTCGACGCGCGCCGCGTAGTCGAACCCGGGCACCGTGACGCGCGGCAGCCGCGCATGAATCGCCTTCTCGATCGCGCGCAGGTCGCCTTCCTCTTCGGGCGACACGAAGGTGAAGGCCGAGCCGGTCAGCTCCGCCCGGGCGGTCCGTCCGACCCGGTGGATATAGTCCTCGGGCACCGCAGGGACGTCGAAGTTCACGACGTGGCCGAGCGCGCTGACGTCGATGCCCCGGGCGGCGATGTCGGTGGCGACCAGCACGCGGTACTGGCCGTTCTTGAACCCCGCGAGTGCCGCGGTCCGCTGCGCCTGCGAACGGTTGCCATGGATGCGCTCCGCCTTCACCCCGGCGGCCACCAGGTGCTGCGCGAGGCGGTTCGCACGATGCTTGGTCCTGGTGAAGACCAGCGCTTCCTGCATGTCATTCCGCTGGAGCAGGGCCAGCAGCAGCGCCGGCTTCAGGTGCTGAGGCACCGGATAGATCGCCTGCGTGATGCCCGACGCTGGCGCCGCACGGCGCTCGACGTTGATCGTCGCGGGGTTCCGCAGGATCTCGCGCGACAGCTCCGCAATCGGTGCCGGCATCGTCGCGCTGAAGAACAGCGTCTGCCGCCTGGCCGGCAGGTGGCGCAGCACACGGCGGATGTCGGGCAGAAAGCCCATGTCGAGCATCCGATCGGCTTCGTCGAGCACGAGATACTCGAGGCCCGCGAGCCTCGCGTAGGGCATGCGGAAGTGATCCAGCAGGCGTCCGGGCGTCGCCACGACGAGATCGACGCCGCTGCGGAAGGCGTGCTCCTGCGGCCCCATGCCAACGCCGCCGAAGACGGCCGCCGCAGTGATCGGCGTGTGGACGGCGAGATCGTCGAGATCCTCGAGGATCTGCGCCGCCAGTTCACGCGTCGGCGTGAGCACGAGCGCGCGGGTCGTACCCCGCGGCCGGCCGATGAGCTCGTGCAGGAGCGGCAGCAGAAACGCCGCCGTCTTCCCGCTGCCGGTCATCGCGCAGGCCAGCAGGTCGCGTCCCTGCATGGCGGGCGGAATGGCGTCGGCCTGGATGGGCGTCGGGCGCTGGAACCCCAGATCCTTCAGACCGCGAAGCAGATCGGGATGCAGGCCCAGATGGGCGAACGACATCAGGTGGCCTGCGCCGCGGCGAAATCGAGATTCTCGGTGAGGCGCGTTCCGCCGCGGCGGAAGGCGTCGCTCAGCAGATGGATCCGTCGCGTCGCCTCGACGAGTTCGACGGTGCCGAGCGTGATGTTCAGCAGGTCGATGTACCACGGCAGCTTCACGGAGTCCTTCACGTACGACTCGACGATCGCGCGCGCGACCGGCAGCGTCGTGCTCTTCGATCGATCGTGGACGTCGCGGTTCGACGCGTGCTGCAGCTTCTCATATTCCTCGCGCAGCAGCCGGTCGAACAGCGCCGCGGTCATCGCCTCGCCCTTGCGCACGCCGGTCTCCGCATCGTCATCGGTGAAGGCCGCCGCCTTGTGGATCCACTCCCAGAGGATGCTGAGGCGGATCTCGCCGGTCGCGGCGTCTTCCATCAGGTACAGCACGTCGTCGTTGCCGAAGAAGTCGGCTGGCTTGAGCGCCGCCGCCTGCATGCCGGCACCGAACGCATTGCCGTACTGCAGGCCGACGCTCAACAGATCGCGGGCGCCGCGGATCGTCCGCGGCGCCGGCTCCAGCAGCGTGAGCGCGTCGGCGTCGGCCCGGGTGTAGCCGAGCGGCGGAAACGCCCGTCCGAGCTGGTTGTCCTGCCCGGTCTTCTCCCATACCGGACGGACGATGTGGACCATCTTCCAGTGGGCAACCCACTTGCCCGACGCGCCCTCGCGCTGCTCGCGCTCGGCGCCCGCGACCGCCTTCTTCATGCCCGCGTCCACGCCGGCGGCGCTGCCGACCGGAATGTTCGGCTCCATGCCGCCCTGCCAGAGCGCGCACTGGCCGCGGCGGTCGGGCGTGTTGACCGCCCGCCGCACGCGATCCTCGTAATGACGCATGTAGCCGTAGGTCATCGTGATCGCGTCGATGTTCGGGTGGACGAACGCGGGGTCCCAGGCGTTGGCGTCGGCGACGCTGTTGATGTAATCCCACCGGCCGGTGTTGAAGCCGACGAAGTGCGCCCCCAGCGCCGCGCGGATCTCCATCAACTGAAAGCAGGCCTCGATCTGCTCGACGAGCACGTAGACCTTGATCGTCCCCGGCGGCAGGGCGAACTGCGCCTCGAGCGCGCCGAGGATGTCGTTCCAGAGGGCCGCCTCTTCGGCCGTCTGGATCTTGGGCAGGTAGAGGACGATCGAGCGGCCGGCCGCGCGCAGCCGCTGATGGTTGTTCGCCACGAACAACGTCGCATCGACGATCGAGGCCGAGAAACCGCTTCCGTCGCGCCGGGCGATCTGCCGATCGTCGAGGTGCAGCCCGCGCGGGCGGAAGATGATCGTCGAGAAATCGAGCTGCGATCGCCAGTCGGAGATGGTCGGCCGTCCGAGAAACCCGAGGGCCCAGGCGTTCACGGCGGCGGCCACCTGTTCGGCGGCCGCGAGGAACACCCGATCGCGGGCGATGGCCAGCTTCAAGTTGCGCTGGTTGTCGAGCGACATCGTCGAGAGCTGGCCGAGCGCGTCCTCGCCGTCGAACATCCAGCCGTCGGCGCCCGACAACAATCCGTACGCCACGTTCCGGATGCTGCTCGGTGTCGCCGCGTTCGGCTTTGCGGCCGGCCCGGTGCCCTGGATCCACTGCCGCCGGAGGTCGGCGGGAATCTCGCTGCCGGCGAACGCGCCGTCGCGCGCCTCCTGCACGGTGATGCGCGTCCGCGGAATGAGCGAGCCGGGATCGAGAAACGCGATCTTCCGCCTGTCGCGCGCCCGGTCGAGGCGCCGCTGGATCCGCGCGGCCATGACGCTGCGCCGATCGCCGTCGAACTCCGCGAGCGCATCGAGCGCCGAGGTCGCCTCCGGCGTCAGCACGTCCGCATGGGATCTCTCCAGGTCGGCACGAACAATCAGGCGCTTCACAACTCCTCCAGTCCTCCAGGCTTGCCGGGAAATCGCGCTAGCGGGCGAGAACGGCGCGGTTGAAATACGGGATGTTATCCCAGCTCAGCACACGCTCGGTGCCATCGAACAGGGCGGCGTAGCTGCCGCCCGAGGCCTTCAGCGAGAAGGCCTTGACGCGATCGGGCGGCGTCGTCGTCGTATTGCGGAGGATGTCGAGCACCTGTTCCTGCATCGAGACCTGGAACACGGCGGGGTCCTTGGCCGAGTACAGCCGCGATTCGCTCGGGTTGTTGCGATTGCCGGCGCCGCGCTCGAAGGTGACGTGCATCTCGAGGTGTTCGCCGCTCGCCGCGGCGAACACCCAATCCTGTGATTCCACGACGGCCCCGCTCCCGCTGCTCGTCGCCCGTCGCATCGAATGCGTGGAGGCGAGCAGGAAGTTCCCGAATGGGCCTGGCACACCGGCCGGATCGTCGGTCAGGCCGCCGACGATCAACTGGACCGGGGCGCCGTCCGGGTCCTTGACCGGCGCGGCGAGATACACGAGGCGGCTCGACCCGGTCCGGCCGGCCGGCCGGCCATCGGGCCCGTTGATTGTGATCCGATCGACGAAGATCAGACGGAGGTTGGCATCCCTGGCGGGCCCCTGCGCCGCGACGTTCAGCGACCATCCCTGGGGCACATACCGGGCGATCGCCGCATCGGGCACCTTCAGGTCGAGCTGGAAACGAACCTCTGCGCTCGACTCGGTCATCTGGGCGCCGGCGGCCGGCGCGATCAGGGCGGACGCCAGCACGGCCGCCGCCAACGGGAGGGATCGAATCATCAAGGGCTCCTTATAATACCCGGTGTGATGGCGCAGCGCCCGATGGCGGGCCTGGCGGCGGCGCTCCTTCTGACGCTTCCCCTTGCGGCGGCGGCCCAGCGCGGCCGCTTCTTCGGCCGGGATCGCGTCCAGGTCAACGACAACGTCCCCTACGACGGCCGGTTCACCTTCGCCCGCATCCGCTACGCCAGCTATGGCGGCTGGGCGTACGACTACCCGACGATGGAGACGCACCTGATGACCATCCTGCAGGAGATCACGTCGCTGCGGCCGCACCTCTCCGGCAGCAACGTGCACGACCTCGACGACCCGGAGCTGTTCAAGCATCCGATCGCGTACCTGTCGGAGCCGGGCTACTGGTATCCGAGCGCCGAAGAAGCATCGGCGCTGCGGACCTACCTGCGGAAGGGCGGCTTCCTGATCGTCGACGATTTCCATTTCCCGAACGAGTGGGCGGTGTTCGAGCGGGCGATGCGGACGGTGCTGCCGGATGCCCGCATCGATCGGCTCACGCTCGATCACCCGATCTTCGACAGCTTCTTCCGGATCGATTCGCTGGAGGTGCCCTACCCCGGGCGGCTCGGCGAGCAGGGGCTGATGGGCGAGTTCTACGGCATCCACCAGGACAACGATCCCTCACGGCCGCTGCAGGTGATCATCAACTACGACATCGACGTCGGGGACTACGTGGAGTGGTCGGCCGAGGACCTGTACAATCCCCGAGCGACCAACGAAGCCTACAAGTTCGCGATCAACTACATCATCTACGGACTCACCCGGTAGCGCCCCACGTCAGGACGCGGGTGATTCGGCCAGCAACGCGAGGTTCGGATGCTGGCGCGCGAAGTAGTCCAGCTCCCAGGCCGAGCCGAACAGAATCACCGGTCGACCGCGCCGGTCGAGCGCGATGACGCTGCCGCCGCCGAGCGCGGGAACCGGCGCGGCCGGGTCGGCCAGCCAGCGGGCCGAGGCGAAGGCCGCCGGCTCCAGCTCCGCGTCGACGCCGTACTCGCTGCGCAGTCTGGCGCCGATCACGTCGAGCTGCAGGGCGCCCACCACGCCCACGATCGGCTCGCGGCGCACGTTCGCCGCGTAGAACACCTGCATCAGGCCTTCCTCTTCGAGCTGCCGGAGCCCCTCGTCGAACTGCTTGTAGCGGGTGTCGCGCGGACGCACGCGCGCGAAGTGCTCCGCCGGGAAGCGCGGCACGTCGGGAAAACGCACCGGCGCGCCGGCATACAGCGTGTCGCCGATGCCGAACTGCCCGGGGTTCACCAGGCCGAGGATGTCGCCAGCGAAGGCGACCTCGATCGTCTCGCGGTCGCGGCCGAAGAAGCGATACGCGCGCGAGGCGCGGATCGGCTTCCCCGCACGGCTGCTCGACAGCGTCATGTCCTTCTCGAAGCGGCCGGAGCACACGCGCACGAACGCCACGCGGTCGCGGTGCCGCGGATCCATGTTCGCCTGAATCTTGAACACGAAACCGGTGAACCGATCGTCGGTCGGCTCGATCGGCCCGACGTCGCTCGTGCGCGGCTGCGGCGGCGGGGCGAGCTCGACGATCGCCTGCAGGAATGGTTCGAGCCCGAAGTTGGTCAGCGCGCTGCCGAAGAACACGGGGGTCTGCCGTCCCCCCAGGTACTCGCGGGCGTCGTAAGGGGTACCTGCCGTCCGGATCACGTCGAGCGATTCGCGAAACTGCGCGTACACGTGGTCGCCGATGAGGGTGCGCGCCTGCGGATCGCCCAGGTTCGAAACCTCGACCGGTGCGCGATACTGCCCGTGGGCCTCGCGCTCGTACAGCAGCAGGTGCTGGCTCCCGATCACGAACACCCCGCGGAAGTGCTCGGCGTTGCCGACCGGCCAGTTCACGGGCGCCGCATGGATGCCCAGCGTGCTCTCGATGTCGTCCAGCAGCTCGAGCGGATCCTTCGCCGGCCGATCGAACTTGTTGATGAAGGTGAGAATGGGCAGGCGATGGCGCCGGCAGACTTCGAACAGCTTGCGGGTCTGCGCCTCCACGCCGTTGGCCGCGTCGATCACCATGACGACGCTGTCGGCGGCGATGAGGGCGCGGTAGGTGTCCTCGCTGAAGTCCCGGTGGCCCGGCGTATCGAGCAGCGAGATCCGCCGCCCGTGCAGCTCGAATTCGAGCGCCGCCGACGTGATGGAAATGCCGCGCTGCTGCTCGAGCTCCATCCAGTCGGAGGTCGCATGGCGGCGCGTGGCGCGGCCGCGCACGGCGCCCGCCAGTTCGATGGCCCCCGCGTAGAGCAGGAGCTTCTCGGTCAAGGTCGTCTTCCCCGCATCTGGATGCGAGATGATGGCGAAGGTCCGCCGCCGGGCGACCTCCCGTTCGATGGCGCCGGAGGCGGCAGCGCGCGTGTCCGTCTGGGAAATCGAGCTCACGCTACAACTGTACCCCCGGTGGCACGGAGTCTGCTCGGGCAAGGCCGGTTTCCCGGAGATCGCCTCGATCCGAGGCGTCGGAGATACATCGACATACACGCCTGTCGGCAGGCTGACACGATTCGCGATGGATCACAGTTCTGGCGAAGCGCTGGCCTGTCCGTACTGCGGGCAGGCGCTGGAATGGGTGCCGCGACGCTGGTTCGGACGCGGCGCGTTCAGGTGCGGCCGCTGCGGCGAGTTCCCGGATCTCACGCCGGCCGCCGGGCCGGCCCGAGCCGCGGCGCTCCCGCAGCCGCCGCCACCGATCGCCGGCAGCGATCGCCCGCGCGTGCTGCTGGTCGACGACTCGGCCGAGTTCCGGGATCTCTATGCGCTGATGCTCGAACAGACGGCCACGGTCGTCACGGCGTCGCGCGGCGAAGATGCGCTGATGCTCGCGTGCGCCGAGCGCCTCGACGCGATCGTGCTCGACGTGATGATGCCCGGGATGGACGGCTGGCGGACCTGCGAACGCCTCAAAGCGAACCCGCTCACCAGCGGCATTCCCGTGATCATGCTCACCTCCTGGGACGGACCCGACGTGCCCCGGCGGGCCGAACGGGCCGGCGCGGCGGCGGTGCTCATCAAGCCGTGCCGTCTGGAGCAGCTCATCGCGGCGATCGCGGCCGCGCTCGGCCGCCGCTTCGGTGGCCACCGGCGCTGGACGCGCAAGGCGGTTCGCGGCAATCTCCCGATGTTCGTCGACGATCGCCCGTCGCTCGTGCTCAACGTCAGCTACGGCGGCCTGTGCCTCGAGGTGGCGAGCGCGCCGCCGTCACTGCCCGCGCCGATCCGTCTCGCTGCCGGCAGGGAGCAGTACCCGTTGCGGGCCGAGGCCGTCTGGGTAACACACGGGCTCGATGCGTGGGTATGCGGCGCCGAGATCGACCGGGCGACCGATGAGTGGCGGAGGATCGTCGATGGCGTCTGAAGAGGCGAGGGCGGTGGCCGGATCGGGGACGGGCGATCGGGCAGGCTGGCGGCGGCTGGCCGCCGATCGCGGGGACCAGGGCCGCCGGCTCGATCTCGTCGTGCACCGGCATCTGCGGGATCTTCCCTCTGCCACCCGCACGCAGGTTCAGATCTGGATTCGGGCCGGACAGGTCCGCGTCAACGGCGTGCCGGCGAATCGCGCCTCGGCGCGGGTCGCGCTCGGCGACCTCATCGCGGTCGCGCTACCCGGCGGCGCGGCGCGTCTGGCGCCGGCGGCCGAGCCCGGACGGCTGTCCATTCTCCACGAGGACGAGCACCTGCTCGCGGTCGACAAGCCGCCGGGGATCGTCGTGCACCCGACCTACAGGCACCCGACCGGCACCCTCCTGAACATGCTGGTGTGGCACCTCCGGGAATGCCGCGCGGGACAGCGGCCCTCGATCGTCGGGCGGCTCGACAAGGGCACGTCGGGCATCGTGCTGGTCGCAAAGACCGCCGCCATGCACGCCGCGCTGCAGCGGGCGATGGCATCCCCCACGAGCAGGAAGGACTATCTCGCGGTCGTGTACGGGCGGATGACCGGCGGCGTCGGGCGCATCTCGGCACGCCTGAAGCTGCACGCCGATCGGCGGCGGATGATCGTGGCGCCTGACGGCGCCGACGCCGAGACCTGCGTCGAGCGGCTGGCGGACGTGCCTGCGCCGCGGCCCGGACTCTCCGTCCTCCGCTGCCGCCTCGTGACCGGCCGCCGGCATCAGATCCGCGCGCACCTGGCGTGGCGGGGCTGGCCGATCGTGGGCGACCCGGTCTACGGCGCAGCGCGCTGGGAGGCGGTCCAGGATCCCGAACTGGCCGAGGCGCTGCGGACGTTTCCGCGCCAGGCGCTGCACGCCTGGACGCTGGCGCTGGTCCACCCGGCCACCGCGCGGCCGCTCGCGATCGACGCGCCGATCCCCGAAGACTTGAGAACGCTCCTCGAGTCCTCGAGTCCTCGAATTCTCACATGCTGAGATTCTGATCCACCCATTCTCCCCCGCGCATCAGCGGCTCCCTGCCGCCGTGGGCGAGGATGCCGTCGACGTCGAGCTCGGAGGAGCCGATCATGAAGTCGACGTGGATGGCGCTCGTGTTCCCCCCGGCGCGGGCGAACTCCTCGTCGGTCATCGCCTCGCCGCCTTCGAGCGTGAACTTGTAGGCGGTGCCGAGCGCGACATGGCTTGCGGCATTCTCGTCGAACAGCGTGTTGTAGAACAGGAGTGCCGACGCGGCGACCGGCGAGCTGTGCGGCACGAGCGCCACTTCGCCGAGCCGGCCGGCGTTGTCGTCGGTGGCGAGCATCTGCCGCAGAACGTGCTCGCCGCGGACCGCCGCGAAGGCCGCCACCCGCCCGCCTTCGAAGCGCAGCGTGAAGTCCTCGACGAGCGAGCCGCCGTAGCTGAGCGGCTTGGTCGAACGCACGGCGCCGTCGACGCGGAGGCGGTCGGCAATCGTGAAGACCTCCTCGGTCGGCAGGTTGGGGACAAAGCGGATCCCCGACCGGCTCGTGGACGCACCGCTCACCCAGATGTGTCCCGCCGGCAGTCCGAGCGTCAGGTCGGTTCCCGGACCGGTGTATCTCAGGGCGGTGAAGCGACGCGAGTTGAGGAACGCGCTGCGCTCGGCGAGTTTCGCGACGTGCGCGTGCCACGCTGCGACCGGGTCGGGGCGATCGAGCCGGCACATGCGCGCGATCGCCTCCCGGAGCCGCGGCACCTGCTGGCCCTCGGGCACGCCCGGGAACACCTTGCCCGCCCACGCCCGGCTCGGCGCGGCGATCGTCGCCCAGTTCAGGTGGTTGCGCGAGACGAGATCGCGAAACGGCACCATCGCGCGCGACACCGCCTGCTGGAGCGCGCCGGTCCGCTCGGCCGGCTCGTCGCGAAACAGGTCGGGATCGTTGGCATAGACCGAGAGCACGGCGTGGCCCGCGCGCGCGTGCTGCTCGAGCGCGGCGGGCAGCCAGTCGGAGATCCGGGCAAGCGTCTCCGGACGCGCGTGGCGGACCCGCTCGAGCTGCAGCGCCTCATCGCCCCACACGGCCTCGACCAGTTCCGCCCCCGCCTCGTAGGCGCGCGCCGCGATCCGGCGCGCCAGGGGCGCCGCCTCGAGGGAGAGGCCGCCGTTGACCAGCGGGCCGATGACGAGCAGCCGCTGTCCGCGCTGCAGGTTCAGGGCCACGCGGACCGCGAGCTCCGCGTAGCCCTCGAGCCATTGAGAATCGGTCACGTGTGCCCGCCGTCACGCCCGGCCCTGCGCAGCGCTCCGCGACCGATGCCGCGTCTCACGGGTCGGAACATCAGAGCACCCGCATCATGTCCGAACGCGTGATGATGAAGGTCTTGTCGGTCTTGAAGTCGCGGACCAGCACGGCCGGGTTCTCCGGCGTGATCATCGTCGACAGCAGATCGACCGGCGTGGAGATGTCGGCGAAGGGGAAGGCCGGCTGCATGATCGCGTCGATCGGCCAGGTCTTGACCGACGGGTCCCCGAGCAGCTGCGCGTAGAGGTGCGCCTCGTTGAGCGATCCGACCAGCCGCCCGCCGCGCGTGATCGAGAGCTGCGAGAAGTCGTGCTCCGCCATGACCCGCAGCGCGTTGGCCACCGGTTCCTGTTCCTCGATCGAACACAGCTCGCCGGACATGCCGGCCGCCACCAGGTCGCGGGCCGTCAGCCCGCTCTTCTCGAGAAAGCCCTTCTGGCGCATCCAGTCGTCGTTGAACATCTTGCCGAGATAGCGCGAGCCATGGTCGTGGAAGATCACCACCACCACGTCGCCCGAGGACAGCCGATCCTCGAGCTGGAGCAGCCCGGCCATCGCCGAGCCGGCCGAGTTGCCCGCGAAGATCCCTTCTTCGCGGGCGATCCGGCGCGTCATCGCCGCCGCGTCCTTGTCGGTCACCTTCTCGAAATGATCGATGACCGAGAAGTCGACGTTCTTCGGCAGGAAGTCCTCGCCGATGCCCTCGGTGACGTAGGGATAGATCTCGTTCTTGTCGAAGATGCCGGTCTCCTTGTACTTCTTGAAGACCGAACCGTAGGTGTCGATGCCCCACACCTGCACCGACGCCTTCCGCTCCTTGAGATAGCGCCCGACGCCCGAGATCGTCCCGCCGGTCCCGACGCCGGCAACGAGGTGGGTGATCGCGCCGCCGGTCTGCTCCCAGATCTCCGGAGCCGTCTGCTCGTAGTGGGCCGCGGTGTTCGAGAGATTGTCGTACTGGTTCGCCTTCCACGCGTTCGGGATCTCGCGCTCGAGCCTGGACGACACCGAATAGTACGAGCGGGGATCCTCCGGGTCGACGTTGGTCGGGCAGACGATGACCTCGGCCCCGAACGCCTTCAGCGCGTCGATCTTCTCCCTGGACTGCTTGTCGGTGGTGGTGAAGATGCACCGGTAGCCCTTCACGACGGCGGCGATCGCGAGTCCCATGCCGGTGTTGCCCGACGTCCCCTCGATGATCGTGCCGCCCGGCGCGAGGAGGCCGGCGCGCTCGGCGTCCTCGATCATCCGCACGGCCATCCGATCCTTGATCGAATTGCCGGGGTTGAACGTCTCGACCTTGGCCAGCACCGTCGCCGGGATGGCGCGCGTGATGCAGTTGATCCGCACCATCGGCGTGTCGCCGATCGCATCCAGGATGGTGCGGCAGATCTTCCTCACCTCCCCAGTGTAGCGCGTATACTGATGCCTCCCGCGCCATGCAGCTCACCCGCCGGCGGTACCT
Organism: Acidobacteriota bacterium; assembly: GCA_020850715.1. GTDB lineage: Bacteria > Acidobacteriota > Vicinamibacteria > Vicinamibacterales > CAVVIG01 > JADZED01. The sequence continues at coordinate 23,705 of JADZED010000013.1, read as the reverse complement.
GACGACCGTGCTCGCGCTGACGGTGCTGACCGCGGCGCTGCTGGTCGGACCGCGCCTCGCGCCGTGGGCCGGCCTCGCGCCGGCGGCGGCCCGGATCCCGGATCAGACGTTCTGGACGCTGGTGACCGATTTCTCGGAGCCCAGCGGATACTTCCGCTCCGACAACCTGCTGTCGAACGAGACGACCTTTCAACTGGTGATCCCCGAACTGCGCAAGCGAACGCCCGCCGACGGCGTCTACATCGGGGTCGGCCCGGAGCAGAACTTCACCTACATCGCCGCGCTCAGGCCGCGCATCGCCTTCATCGTCGACATCCGCCGGCAGAACCTCCTGCTCCATCTCATGTACAAGGCGATCTTCGAGATGTCGAACGATCGCGCGGAGTTCCTCTCGCGCCTCTTCTCGCGGCAGCGGCCGCCTGGCCTCACCGCCGGGACGACCGCGCGGGCCCTGTTCGAGGCGTTCGCGCAGATGCAGCCGAACGAGGATCTCTACCAGAGCAATCTGGGCGAGATCTTCGATCGGCTGACGCGCGTCCACGGCTTCGGGCTGTTCAGCGCCGACCGGCCCGGACTGACCTACATCTATCGGGCGTTCTTCGTGGGCGGTCCCGACATCCGTTATTCGTTTCCCCGCCAGTACGGCGGCCGCTGGTTCCCGAGCTACGCCGACCTGATGATGGAAACCGACGCCGACGGAGTGAACCACGCGTTCCTGGCCAGCGAGGAGAGCTACCGCACGCTGCGTGAACTGCAGCTGAACAATCGGATCGTGCCCCTGACGGGCGACTTCGCCGGCGGGAAGGCGCTGCGTGCCGTTGGCGACTACCTCCGCGAGCAGAAGCAGACAGTGTCGTACTTCTACCTGTCGAACGTCGAGCAGTATCTCTTCCAGACGGAGGCCTGGCAGGGGTTCTTCGCGAACGTGGCGGCGATGCCGCTCGACGAGCGGAGCACGTTCATCCGCGCTTTCTTCAACATGGGCGTTCGCTACCCGCCGCCCGACATGAACGCCGTCGTCCAGTCGGCGACGCTGCTCGAGTCGATGACATCGGCCGTCGAGGCGTTCCACAGCGGCGAAATCGAGACTTACGGCGACGTCATCAACCGCTCGCGGTAATCCTCCAACGCCATGGACATCGTCCGCATCCCGATCGCGCGCCTCTCCACGCTGGCCCTCCCGCTGCCCGAGTACTTCTCCGCCGGAGCGGCCGGCATGGATCTCGGTGCGGCCGTTGCGGCGCCGGTCGCGCTCGCCCCCGGCGGGTTCCAGCTCATCCCCTGCGGCTTCGCGATCGCGCTGCCGGCAGGTCTCGAAGCGCAGATCCGGCCGCGGTCGGGTCTGGCGGCCAGGCACGGCGTCACCGTGCTCAACGCGCCGGGCACGATCGACAGCGATTATCGCGGCGAGGTCAAGGTCTTGCTGATCAACCATGGCCCGGTCGAATTCTCCGTGCAGCCGGGGATGCGCATCGCCCAGATGGTGGTCGCCCCGGTGGCGCGCGTCGCCTGGGAACCGGCCGGAAGCCTCGCCGGAACGGCCCGCGGCGAGGGTGGATTTGGACACACGGGATTACAATCCTGAGGGGCGGACCGGCGCACTCGCGGGCCGGGGCGTGCAGCGCCGTGCAGGGCGGGCGCGGCATCCGGCTTGTGTACACGCCGATCCTGCATGGGCAACTGTTTCATGGCCGGATCGGATCTGGTGCGCTGGGAGCTGATCGCGCTCGGCGGCGCGGGGCCCTATCGTCTGGCCGTGCATCACGCGAAAGGATCGATCGTCGAGTATTTCGAGACGGTCGCCGACGCGCTGGCGCGCGAGGGGCAGCTCGAGACGCTGCTGATCGCGGCGCGCACGGGCACCGCGCTCGTCGAAGGGTGACCCGCGGGGCGGCGTCAGGAACCTGGGCATCGGGAGACACACGGGAGATCATGCGAGCCAGCATTCTCGTCGTCGACGACGATCAGGGCGTCAGGGAGACCTTCGCGCACACGCTGCGGCACGAGGGCTACGACGTACGCACGGCGCCGAACGCGGAGATCGGTCTGTCCGAGGTAAAGGCGGCGCGCACCGACGCGATCATCCTGGACCTGCGCATGCCGCTCATCAACGGCATCGGCTTCCTCTACCGGCTGCGGGCGCAGGCGGAGACGCGCGAGCTGCCGGTGGCCGTCATCACCGGCGATCACTGCGTCAAGGAGGCGCTGTGCGAGGAAATGCAGGAGCTTGGCGCGGAGCTCTTCTACAAGCCGCTCTGGGTCGAGGACATCGTCGATCTCACCAGGAACCTGCTCGACAAGCCGCGGCGGCTGCAGCCGCCGGTGCACTGACGCATAAGGGTTCGAGAGACGCATCAGCCGCCCCGCGGCACGACGAGCGGCAGATGCGGCGAGGCCGGTTCGCCTGTCCGCGTCGTCCTACGGCACGACCGCCGTCGCCCACGACCACCCTTCGAGCCCGCTCGCATTCACCGCTTTCACGCTGACCACGTCGCCGGCGGCCACGCGCTCGAGCGCCGCGGCGGGAGCGTTCACCGTCGTCCGCGTGCGGAGCAGGTCGTCTGGCGGTCCACAGGCGACGACATACGCACCGACGCTCTTCTCGGGGCTGGGCGCCCACGACACCGACGCCGTGGTGCCACTCCGCTGCACCTTCAGATCCTTCAGGCGCGACGGGCTCGAGGCCATGAGCATGATCGTCGCCACCGTCGCCTTGCTGGTCTCCGCGATCTGCTCGTGATGGATGTTGCGGAGCAGGTCGCTCGGCTGGTGATAGAACGGGCTGCTCAGGACCGGGTATGAACCGATGCCGCCGACGATGTCGCCGTAGGTGTCGTAGTAGGAGGCGGCGTCGGTCCCTTTCCAGTACAGCGCGTCGTAGGTGATCAGGTTGGTGAACAACATCGCCGCCCCGTGCTGGATGTCGCGCACGCCGGGGTTGGAGTAGCGGATCGTGTTGTCGATCCGCTGATCGTTCGACCACCCGATCATGTCGTTGTTCAGCGCGCCGACGACGTTCAGCTTGTCGGCAAACGAGCGGCGGACGAACTCGCGGCTGCCGAGCAGGCCCGATTCCTCGCCGGTCATCGAGGCGAACACGACGGTCGCCGGCAGCGGGTGATCGGCCAGCACCCGCGCCGCCTCGAGCAGCGCCGCCGTCCCCGAGGAATCATCGTCCGCGCCAGGACCGGCCGCCACCGAATCATAGTGGCTGCTGATCACGTACACGAGATCGGGATCGACCGTCCCGCGCAGCGCGGCCACGACGTTCGCGGTCCTGCCGCCGAGCGCGTTGGGCGGCTCGAACCATTGGTACTCGGGCGCATAGCCGAACGACGCATAGGCACGGAACAGGAGCTCGGAGGCTTTCCGGTTGCCCGGCTGCGTGATGTGCTTCGAATCGAGGTCGAAGAGCGCCTTCTCGTAGCTGTAAATGCGCGCGACCGACACCTGATCCACGACCTGCCGGATCCGCTCGGCGACCGGCTGGAACGTCCGTATGGCCGCCGCCCGCAGCGCGAGCTCGCCGTCGAGGCTGGTCTTCAGCCGCCGCAGAAGGTCCGCCTTCGCGACCTTCGTCTTCAGATCGATCAGGTAGATGCCGCGCGCGGGCGAGACCGTGTCGCCGTCGCGCTCGGCGCCCACGAGCAGCGCCGACCCATCGGGACTCGGCGCCCATTGGTATTCGGGTGCGATCGTGCGCACCGTGTTGTTGTGAAAGAGCCGCACCGGCGCCGCCTCGGCCGAGGCGATATCGACCAGGAACGAGCGGCGATGGCGCGGCTCCCCGACCGCCCAGAGGAGCCGATTGCCGTCCATGAATCGGGGCAGCACGTCGTGCTGGATGTCGTGGGTGAGGCGTCGCTCGCCAGAGCCGTCGGCGCCGGCGACGAAGATGTCCCAGTCGTCGCGGTCCATGCGCTGGTACGCGAGACGGGAGCCGTCAGCCGACAGCGCCGGCGCGTCGAGACGGCCGTCCACGGTCACCACCGCAGTATGTGCGCCCAGCACGGGGCCGACCAGCACGGACGCTCGCTCCGCGGTCGCCGCCACGAATGCGAGCGTCCGGCCGTCGCCGGACAACGCGGGCGCGCTGCCGGAGACGATCGATGCGCGGTGCGTGGCGAGGTCGACGATTGCGAACTGCGGCAGCGCCGGCCGCACCGCGGCCGGGGCCGCGGGCCGTGCGGGCGGTGGCGGTGCGGGCCGCCGCAGCGGATTCTGGCTCGGGATCGTGTAGATCAGCGCCGTGCCGCTCGCGGCGACCAGCGGCGTCGACTTGAGTCCGGGCTCGCCGACCACCCGCACCGGCTGGCCGCCCTCGACCGCCGCGTAGATGTCGGTGCGCGATTCGTCCATGGGATCGGCGCCGAGGAAGTACAAGGTGCGGCCGTCGGGGGCGTAGGCCAGGCCGGTCTTCAGCAGGCCAGGGACGGCGATGTCGATCTCGCGCTGCGTGGCGAGATCGCGAACCGCGATTGTCGAGTCGCGCGCGATCAGCCACGCCAGGGAGTTGATGAGCAAGCCGCGGTTCGAGGCGGTCAGTGCCGCTCGCTCCAGGTCGGCCGCCGCACGCCCGATCTCTGGACCTGCTGGCACCTTCAGATACGCGACTTTGCCGGATTCGGCGGGGAACGTCGCCGACGCGCCTGGCAGTTCGGCGACGAGCTCGCGCGATCCGTCGTTGCGAAGGATGCGCGTGCGCCTGGAGACCTCGAGGCCGGTCTCGTACACGATGAATCTGCCATCCGGGCTGAATCGCGGCGCGCGGCCGTCCGGCGTCAGCTCGCTGGTGACGTAGAGCTCGCCCGTCTGCAGCGCGATGCGATCGAGCAACGGGTCGCCGTCGGGCCCGCTCAGGACGTTCATGTACCCGACCAGCGCGGTCGTGTAGTCGCCGCGCTCCCACGCGTCGGCCGCGTCGCGCATTGCCCGCTCGGCCTGTCCGGCCGGCGCGGCCTGGCCGCCACCGGCCAGCGCTCGTCCGCCGCCGCGCGCGGCGGCCAGACCGGCGGCGCACAGGAACAGCAGCAGCGGCGTCCTGCGGGGTCGTGTCATGCGCCTATGATAGACGAGGCCTCCGCGGCGGCAACCGGTCGAGCCGCGGGAATCAGCCCGCCGAGAAATGCGGCGCGGCCAATCACCTCGTTGGCGCTCATGCCGGCCGCCCGCAGGTCGCGCACGCCCGTATCGCCGTCGGACTTGCTGAGCTTCCGGCCCCCCCGCGTCATGATCAGCGCGTGGTGCAGGAAGCGCGGCGGCTCGGCCCGCCCGAGGAGCCGCGCGATCTGGATCTGGCGGCCGGTCGACGCAAGCAGATCGTCGCCGCGCACCACGAGCGTCACCCCCTGTGCGAGATCGTCGACCGCCACGCCGAACTGATAGGTCCAGTTGCCGTCGCGATCCCGCGCCAGCAGGTCGCCGCATTGCTCGGCCGGCTGCTGCGCCTGCGCGCCATGGCGCAGATCGGTGAATCGGATGATGTCGGGCGAGAGCCTGACTCGCAACCCGGCATCCGGCCGTTCCGCGATCCGGCGGTCGGCGCAGGTGCCGGGATAGCGGAGTTCCGGATCTGCCGCACCGCCCCGAGCCGATGCGCCCGCTCCAGCGCCACGCCGGACGATGGCGGCGCGCGAGCAGTCGCAGGCATACACCAGCCCCTCTGCGCGCAGCCGCTCCAGGGCCCTCGCGTAGACCGCCGTCCGCTCGCTCTGCCTCACCGGCTCGTCGTCCCACGCGAAGCCCAGCCAGTCGAGGTCGTCGAAGATCGCGTGCTCGTAGGCCGTGCGGCTCCGGAGGCGATCGTGGTCCTCGATGCGCAGCAGGACGCGCCCGCCCGCGGCGCGCGTCAGGCCCCACACATGAATGGCATTGAGCACGTGGCCGAGGTGCAGAAAGCCGGTCGGCGATGGCGCGAAGCGGCTGACGATCACGGCCGCGCTTCGAGCACGGCCAGGAAAGCGGCGGCATCGGCGATCTCGCTCTCGCTGAACACCCGCACGCCGTCGGCGCGCAGCACCTCGGCCGCCACTCCTGCGCCCGGCCGCCGACGTTCGGAGAAGGTTCCATCGGAAACATGGCGGCTGCCGCACGACGGGCTGCCGTCCTTCAGGATGGCGATGCGGATACCGTGGCCGCGTGCAGCGTCTCGCGCCAGACGTGCCCCGCGGGCGAACTGATCGGTCACGTCCGCCCCCTGCTCGGTGACAACCCGCAGCGCGCGGCGCTCGGCGCGAGGGCGGGGCGTGCCGAGCCCGCCTTCGACTTCGGGACAGCACGCGACGAGCCGGCCTTCGGCCGCCCACCGGGCAAGCTGCGGGTCGTCGACGCGCGCGGCGCCGCCGTTGTAGCGCACCGGCTCGCCGAGCAGACAGGCGCTGACCAGGATCCGTTCCACGTCCTTCTCACGGCTGCCGGCACCGGCACGGGCGGCGCCAGACCGGTCTTCTACGGCGCGCAGGCGCCGATGTCGGTCGCCATGCGGCCGAGCTGGGAGTTGAGGCCGAAACCGAAGCGCGCGCCCGTGCGGCCGCCGCGAACCGAACGGATGAATACGCTCGAATCGTCGAACGGCAGTGCCGCGGCGTTGCCGCAGAAGCTGCTCCAGAGGCCATCCTGGCGCAGATACTGCTCGACATTCGACAGATAGAACGCCGAGACCACCGCGCTTCGTCGCTTCAAGTACGCGCCAATCGCACGGAGGGCGCGGGGCCCCGCGAAGTTGCCGACCACGGGCACCAGCAGGTTGTGCGATTCCAGCGTCTTCACGAACGCGAACCGATCCTCGGTGGCGAGAAAGCTGCGCGGCGTGCTGTCGGCGTCGGTCGCGGTCATCAGGTCGGCATAGGTCGGCTGGCCGCGGCCGCCGAACAGCCCGCGTGAGGTGTATCGCGAGGTGGACGAGTACTGGATGGACGGTCCGAACTCGAAGAATGCGCGATAGACGTACTCCAGGCCGGCGCGATCCTCGGGCGCGAGCGGCTGGCCGTGCGTCGCGTACCGGTCGAGAATCGCCCTCAGGTTGGCATCGAACAGCGCGGGCGAGCCCTCGAGCGCTCCGACCGCCGCGAAGATGTCGTCGGCGCTGCTGGCGTTGCTGAGCCCGTCCGGCCTGGGCCGCGAGAACAGCCGCGAGACGAACTCCGCCCGGTCGGCCGACAGCTCGAACAGCGCCTTGTACATCAGGTGGAGGTCGAGGTTGCCGCGCCGGACGTCGACGATGAACGCCATCTTGGGCTCGAGCGCGGCGATATAGGTGAAGTTCTGCTCGGGTCCGACGCCCATGTAGATGCGGCCGCGCCTGGCGACTTGCGTGAGGTCCGGGATGACCGTCTGCATCCAGACTTCGTTCGAGAGCAGGTTGTCGGATCGGAAGCTGCCGTTGGGCTCCGAGAATTCCTCGATGAGCGACCAGAACTCGGCGTCGGAGAGCCGCGCGGGGAGCGCTTCGGCCGCGGAGGGTTTCCACCCCACTGCCGCCGCGACAAAGGCGGTGAGCGCGAGGCCGACGATGGCCGCCGCCCAGGCAGGAGCGCGGCGTGGCAGCATGACGATACTTTACACCCAGGGCGGCGCCCCGGGAGGTCGCGCGCTACCGTCCGGCCGGATCGGTGCGGCCGCGGGGGAGCGTCTTGCGCGGCAGCATGACGTCGCGCATCGCCGCGTCGTAGGCGAAGGCGGCGATCACCGTGGCGTGCTGGACCATGTCGTCGCGCTGGACGCGGTCGACGAAATCCATCGTCGAATGGTGCGTGCGCGCGTTGTATTCGAGCCGATCGACCATGAACTGGAACGCCGGAATGCCCACCTCGTCGAACGGGACGTGATCGGTCGAGCCGACCGAGCGCGGGCCGATCGCGGTGACGCCGAGGTCGGCCAGCGGAGCCATCCATTCCTCGAAGATCGGCCGCGCGGCCAGGTTGCCCTGCAGCCAGATGCCGCGGATCCGGCCGGTGCCGTTGTCGGAGTTGAAGTAGGCGGCGATGCTCGCGTGCTCGGGTCCGAGGCGCATCGTGCCGGGATCGGCGACGTGCGCGCGCACGTAGGCGCGCGAGCCGAGCAGGCCCTGCTCCTCGCCGCTCCAGAGCGCCACGCGAATCGTGCGGCGCGGCGTCACGCCCGCCGCCTGGAGGATCCGCACGGCTTCCATCATCGCCGCGCTGCCGGTGGCGTTGTCGGTGGCGCCGGTCGAGTAGGGATGCGAGTCGAGGTGGGCGCCGAGCATCACGATCTCGGAGGCGAGGTCCGTTCCCGGAATTTCCGCGATGGTGTTGATCCCGTTCATGTCGGCCTCGCCCTCGAGCCGCGTCTCGATGTTCAGCTCGACCTTCACCGGCACCTTCCGATCGAGGATGCGCAGCATGCGGTTGTAGTGCTCCACGGCGAGCGTCACCGACGGCACGAGCGCGGCAGGATCGTCGGTCCACGACGGTCCGCCTGACGGGAACAGCGTGCCGCCGTCGGGGCGCTGCTGCTGCCACGAGAGTTCGCTGCCGCCAGCCGCCATGTCGCTGTCGCTGCCGCGATCGAAAACGGCGACGACCCCTTCGGCGCGGAAGAACTGCATGATCGCGGCGCGCGAGAGCCGTGCCGCTCCCCCTCCGGGGGGCGTGACCGGCGCCGCGGGAATCGGCGTCGTGGCGGCCTCCGCGAGTTCCCGATCGCCCATGGTGAGGACAAACGGTCCCTCCAACATCCGGACTCGCCGCGCCGGCTGCGTCAGGACGATCTTGCCCTGCAGCGTACCGCGGTATCTGGCGAGATCCGCTGGCGTGACGATGTCGGCGCGTACGACATCGGCGGTGACGGTGCCGCTGGTGCCGGGCGACCAGGTGCTGGGAAAGCCGATGAGCGGCTGCACCTGCGGCGCGATCAGGTGCGCCGAGAAGCGGACGAGCGACCATCCCCTGCCGAACGCCCAACGCTCCTGGTGGACGTTGGCAAGCCCCCACTCGGCGAACTGTTTCATCGCCCACTCGCTTGCCTGCGCAAGCCCCGGGGACCCGGTCAGCCGCGGCCCGTACACGTCAGCGAGCCACGAGAGGTGATCCATCACCTGGGATCGCGACAGCCCCTCTGTGCGGATGCGGCCCAGCGTTTCGTAGTGGAGCGTCCCGGATTGGGCGGCGGGGAGGCCGGCGATCAGGAGGGCGAGAGCGGCGCCGAGCAACGTCGGTTTCATCGCGCGCATCCTGCGCCGGTGTGGCGCGGGGAGTGACAACGGCCACCGGGCCGATGGCCGTCGTCGCTGCGTCCTACTTCAGGTGCTTTCCGACCAGCTTGGTCATCTCGAACATGTTGACCTTCGCCTTGCCCCCGAACACCGGCTTCAGGGTCGCGTCGGCGTTGATCATCCGCTTGTTCTTCGCGTCCTGAAGCTTGTTCTTCTTGATGTAGGCCCACAGCTTCTTGGTCACTTCGGTGCGCGGAATCGGCTTGGAACCGACGACTTCCGCCAGTGTCGCGCTCGGCTGCACCGGCTTCATGAAGGCGGCGTTCGGCTTCCGTGCTGACTTTTTCTTTGCCATTCGGTCTCCTTATCGAGATTGCGCTCTCGAAGCGTCGAGGGAGAGTACCATGAAATCGGCTGTTTCTCAGGGGAAAAAGGTCGATTTCGGGCTGGCGGCCTCCCGCGGCACCCGATGCCGGTCCACCTGCGCCGCCCGCGCCACACGGCAGCGACGCTTTGCTGCTTTCCTGGCGGCCGCCCGCGAAGCGGCCGAGGCACCTGAGGGAGCGGGGGAGTATGATAGCGCCCGCGTTTCACCATCTTTCAAAGGAACGTCCATGACATCGTGCGTCCGCTTCGCTGCAGCGTTCACCGTGGCCGCCGTCATTGCGGCGCCGGTGGTGGGCGACGCTCACTTCAGGCTCCTCGAGCCGGCGTCGTGGCTCGTCGAGAACGAACGAGGCGATCCGCAGAAGGCCGGGCCCTGCGGCGGCTCGAACACCGACTGGGGCACGCCCAGCTACGCGGTCACGAAGGTGGAGGGCGGATCCAGCCTGCACGTCAAGGTGCAGGAGACCGTCTATCACCCCGGACACTACCGCGTCGCGCTCGCCGTGAACTCCCCGCTCGAACTGCCGCCCGATCCGGTGACGCAGGCGATCGACACCGAGAAGGGGCCGCGCTCGGCGACGGCGACGATCCAGAACCCGCCGCAGGCGCCGGTGCTCGCCGACGGCCTGTTCGTGCACAACACGCGCCCGGACCCGGGCGGCAGGCTGCCGCCGTTCGAGACCGACGTGCAGCTGCCGAACATCAACTGCCGCAAGTGCACGCTGCAGGTCGTCCAGTGGATGGCGGAGCACGGATTCAACAACCCCGGCGGCTACACCTACCATCACTGCGCCACGCTGCAGATCACCGCCGATCCTTCGAAACCGATCGACGCGGCATGGCCGGCGGAGCGGAGCCAGACCAACTGAGGTTGGGACCGCAGACCTGGAGGCCGGAAGGCAGGAACCGGCGCGGGATCCTAGGATTCGAGCAGCCCACGCCAGAAGGTGACGCGCGCCGCCGCCGTGCCGGCCTCGGTCGTGCGGACGATTGTGCCGGCGCACTTGTGCGGTCCGGCCACCTTGAACCCGAGTTGCGCCGGTGGAGAGACGATCATCTCGACGGCCGCGCCAGGCTCCAGCCCGGTCGGCCCGAACAGGATTCCCGACTCGCTGACGTTGACGACGTGGCTGACGAACCATTCTTCGTCGCCATGCCGTCGATACGTGATCGGAATCTGCAGGCGAAGGCGGTCGGCGCGCTCCACGAATGCGGACATGGACGTGTCTCCTCCTCCAGCGGACGCCTCGTGGATCGCGTTGCGGCGAATCACCGGCGCGCGGTCATTTCGGGGCTTTGGCCTTGCGCCGGCCGGCCCAGTACTCCTTCATCCGGACGCTGACCGCCTTCCTGGCGGCCGCGCTCATCGGCCTGCGGCGCCTGCGCCCCGCGCCGTTCGCGCGGGACCGCCCGCGGCCCGGCCCGAGCAGTCCCTGCAGCGCCGCGATCTTCCTGTCGATCTGTTGCCGTTCCGTCTCGAGCGCAGCGATCGCTCGCTGGATGGCCGTTTCAGCACTCATCAAGCGCACTCCTGGTTGTGGGTTACCCGATGACGTCGGGCACGGTACTCAAGTCCGCGGTCTGCCAATCCGGCGGATGCTGCGGGTCGGGGATCGGCTCCCCCCGCCGATTCGACCACGCGCACTGCAGCCCCGCAGCCTTCGCACCAATCACGTCGGCCGGCGATCCGGCGACGTGCAGGATCGCGGATGCCCGGAGGCGCAGCCGCTCGGTCGGCAGCGCGTACACGGCGGGGTGCGGCTTGTAGCGTCCCGCGTGCTCCGACGAGAAGACGTGATCGACCACATCCGGCAGGCGGATCAGCAGCGCGCGCTGCATCGCCTCGTCGCCATTGGAGAGCAGCCCGATCGGGCAGCCGCGCTCCTTGACCCGCTGCAGCGCCGCTGCGGCCTCCGGCCACGGCTCCAGCGCGTTCCACGCCGCGACCAGGGACGCCCTGGCGGGGTCGGCGATGGAACGGTCCGCACGGGCAAGCGTGTCGTCCAGCGCCCGTCGCGTCACCCACGCGAATGAAGGGCGCGGCCGCGCGAGCGCGTTGCTGATCAGCAGCCACTCCATCTGCTTGCGCCGCCAGCGCCGAACGAAGTCGAGGGCGTCGGCGCCCCCGACGGCCTCGCGCACCCACGGCGTGAGCGACCCTTCGATGTCGAAGAGCGCCGTGTAGACGTCGAAGGTGACAAGCTCTGGGATCACGGAGGATTGGCGCCATCAATTCTACAGTGGACGGCCCCGTCTATAGCGGACGGCCCTGCGATGCGGATGCGCCGTCCCTGCCGGCTCGGCCATCGGCGATCCACTCGCCGATCTTCACGAACGTCCGCTCCTCGGGCGAATACTGCCAGCACACCGAGGCGGCGCCATCGACAACGCCGCACACCACGGTGGCATTCCACCGCGGGCGCACCGATCCGTGCAGGGTCGCCGATCGCGCAATCGAGCCGTTCAGCCGTTCTGCATCGGCCCGCGTGAAGCAGGAGAGGTCGGGCACGCCCGCATACGGCGCCAGTTCGATGACGACGCCGTCCGGCGCGATCGCGAGGTAACGTCCGTCCGATCTTCCGGCAGGCGACAGCGCCACCGCGAAGAAGCCGGCGGGATCCACGCCGGTCTCCACCTGGCACGACATCGCCACCGGTCCATCGAGACCCGCCCGCGCGAGCACGACCGCCAGCTCCGAAACGCCGGCATCGCGTTCGGGCACGATCCACAGGTGCAGGTCGGTGCCGTCTGCGCCGCGCACCGTCCGATCGGGCCGCCACCGTCCCATGCCGAACTGGTGCGACACGATACGCGTCCCCGGCGGCAGATGCCGGAGCCGTGGTTCGAGCCTGGTGTTGATGCTGGTCGACAGGTACAGCGTGACGACGGTCGCCCCCGAGATGTCGGCGTCGAAGATATCGCCCTGCTGGAAGGTCAGCCTGTCGTCGACCTCGCCTTCGCGCGCGATCTGGCGCGACAGCGCCACCAGCCCGGGATCGAGCTCGATCCCGACGCCGCGAGCGTCGTACTTCTGCGCCGCGAGCACGAGGATGCGGCCGTCGCCCGATCCCAGATCGTACACCACGTCGCCGGCGCCAACGCCCGCGAGCCGCAGCATCTGGTCGGCGACGACCTGGCGCGTCGGGATGAAGTTGACGTCGGGGGGGCGCGCCGGACGCGGCGGCGCTTCCTGCCGCGCTGCGTTCGCACTGACGGTCGCGAGGACGGCCAGGCACCACGCCGGCGCGCCCGCCCGCTTCCTCACCACGCGACACCGCGCGCCATGAGCTGCTGCTCCTCCGTGCAAGTGCGTTGCGCCGGCTGTCTACTTGAAGAGGCTCTTCGGCATTCTCACGTGCACGCCGTACACGGGCTTGTCCACCAGCTGCGTGATCGCCACGTGGCCGGCGATGCTCACGAGCTGGTAGGCTTCGTGCGTCGACAGGCCCTTGGACGACGCCAGGAAGTCCACCATCTCCTGAACGGCGGTCGTGGTGGCGATCGTCAGATCCTCGTCCGACGCCATGCTGATGTAGTCCGCAGCGGTTTCCGCGCGCGGCCACGTCAGGCGCATGTCCTTGCGGACGGTCAACTGCACGCGCCCCCGCAGGGAAGTTTCGATCGCGGTCTGATCCACCTCGCCGTCGCCCTGCGCCGCATGGCCGTCCCCGATCTCGAAGAGCGCGCCCGGCACGAACACCGGGATGAAGAGCGTGCTCCCCGCGACCAGCTCGCGATTGTCGAGGTTGCCGGCGTGCCGGCCGGGCGGATTGCTGCTGACGCGCCCGAGCCCGGGGGCGGGCGCAACGCCCATGCTTCCGAAGAACGGTTTCAACGGCACGACGATGCCCGGCTTGAACTGGGAGGTCATGGTGCGGGCGTCGATCGGCAGGATGCGTGTCGGGATCGAACGATCGCAGTTCGACGGAATGAAGCCGCTGCACCCGTTGTAGCCGTAGTCCATCGCGAAATCGATGGCGAGGACCTTCACCTCGAGCACGTCGCCAGGCTCCGCCCCTTCGACGTACACGGGACCGGTCAGGATGTGTCCGCCGGGGCCGCGGCGGCTGCCGGTCACCTCGCCGACGATCGTCTTCAACGACGCCTGAATCTTCGACTCGGGAACGCCGGCCCGCCGCAACCCGTTCGGTGTGTTGGTCAGCAGCGTGTCGACGTCGAGGATGTCGCCCGAGGCGACGCGCAGTACCGGCGCCGCCTCCGCCCAGTAGTAGCCGTACGCGACGGTCGCCGGCGTGGCTTCGAGCCGATGCGTTCGCGGCGGCGTCTGCGCGCTCGCCGCTGCCGCCAGCAGCACCAGCGCTCCGGCGGCGGCCTGTCCGGCGCGACTGCCCGTTCGCCCGATCATTTCGCCACCGTGGCGCCCGCAAGCTGGGCCACCGCGCCGAGCGTCGTCTGGGCCGCATTCAGGCCGAGACGGAAGTCCTTGTCCGAGAAGGTCGCGAACACGTCGATGGGCTGGTGCCACGTTGGATTCCAGCCGGCGCCCGTCTGCATGCCCCGCTCGTTCTCGCGCACGCTGAGCGAGGGCACCAGGTCCATGAACGGCGTCGAATCGGTGTTCGTCATGTGCGAGCCGACCGCCGCCGGATAGTCGGCGGCGTACTTCTCGTTCGCCGCGCGCCAGAAGAAGGCGAGCCTCATCGCCTCGTCGGCGCGCAGCGACGACGACTGGAATTCGACGTTCACGTCGGCTTCCGGACGCTGCTCCGGGCTGAGGGTGCCATCGGCGCGCGGCATCCCATGGTCCCACATCATCATGTCGTGCTGGATCATGGCGAGCCATTTCGGCTCGGGGTATCGGCCCGAGCCGGGCGGATCCTCCTTCCCCTGCAGCCCCGCGCGCTGCTCGACATACGCACGAGCGCCGTTGAGACCCGTCTCCTCGTTGTTCCAGAGTGCGAAACGGATCGAGCGCGACGTCCGCACGTCCGGGCTGTTCAGGACGCGCGCGAGCTCCATCACGAGCGCCGTGCCCGACCCGTTGTCGTTCGCCGCCTCGCCCCAGCCGTGCCCGTCCATGTGGGCGCCCAGGATGTACATCTCTTCGGGGTGCTCGCTCCCGATCTTCGTGCAGTACACCTCTTCGCGCGGCCCCGGCGAGGCCGGCTGCGCGTTCAGTTCGCGCAGCCGCGCATCGGGCTGCGCCATCGGATCGGTGTTCACGCCGGTCGGCCGCGTGGTGCCGCGATAGCGCGATCCGCCCACCCCGGCCCGGACCTCGCCGCTGGCGATGACCGGTGCCGGCTGAATGCGCGCCGCTCCCGGTCCCTGCGTGGCGCGGGGCGGCGGCGGATCGTACACATACGTGATCCGCTCGGTGGTGGTGCAGCCGTAGCTCTCGAGCTGCGCCTCGATCCAGTCGACTGCGGCGCGGTTGCGATCGGTCCCCTGCCGCCGGTCGCCGAACTGCGTGAGCCCCTTGATCGTGGCTTTGTATTTCGCGAGATCGAGCCGAGAGACCAGGGTCTTCACCGGGTCGTCGGAGGCCGGCGAAGCCTGCGCGACGAGCGTCGGCGTGAGGGACGATCCGGCGAGCACGGCCATCGCCGCGGCACCGGCCAGCACGGCTCGGAGCTCCTGCATGTGACCCTCCAGCCCGCGCCTATGCGGGCTCGCGGTGAACGGTTGCCGGCGAAAACGCAGGCACGCAGACGGCAACGTACTCCGCACCGTCTGCGCCCGGCGTGCTGTAGCGTACCCACTCGCCCGGCGCGGTCACCACCGCCTCGCCGGCGCGGACCAGCAGCACGCCCTGCTCGTGCTCCACCTGCAGTGCCCCGCGGAGCACGACCGTGATCTCCTCGAACTCCGGACGCTGGCCGGGCTCCCGCCAGCCCGGCGGCGAGACCATGCGGGCGACGCTGACGGCGGCGTGCCCGCTGTTCACGCGCCCGGCGTACTCCTCGATGCGCTTCGGAAGGCTGCCGGAGGCTTCGACCACGGCCGGCGCGGCGATGTGGATCGGCATATCGGTCCGCTCAGCGCTTCACGTTCTTGACCATCTCTTTGATCTTCGCGTTCATGGCCGCCGCATCGTACACGACGCCGCCACGAATCGTGTACTTGACGCCGCCAATCCGCTCGAGCCGCCTGGTCGCCGGATTGTACCGGAGATGCCCGTTGGCATAGAGCACTTTCAGGTTGTTCAGCGGGTTCTGATCGATCAGGAACAGATCGGCGATCTTGCCCACGGCGACGGTACCGAGGTCCTTGGCACCGAGAAACTGCGCATTGTACAGCGTCGCCGAGCGAATCACTTCGGTCGGCGCCAGCCCCGCCTGCTGGAGCAGTTCGAGCTCCCGGATCAGCCCGAAGCCCCAGAGACTGTACCCGCTCCCGGAGTCCGAGCCGGCGACGATGTGCCCGCCGCGCCGGTTGAATTCCCGCAGGAATGTCTGCCAGCGGATGAAGAAGTTGTACCAGTTGGTCTCGTCCTGCGTGGTCCAGTCCGTGATGCCCGGATGGTTGGGAATCTTCATTTCCCACGCCTGCATCAAGCCCGGCGCCGTGTAGTCCTGGTGCATCTCGAGCGTGCGGCGCGCCTCGGCGTTCCGCAGGTAGTCGTAGAAGACCATCGTCGGCGCCATCGTGAAGTGCCGCTCGAGCAATTCGTCCATCACCTTGTTCCATGGCTCGGATCCCGGCTCCGCGGCCCACTCCCACGTGCGGCCGGCCTCGCGCCAGCGATCGTCCTCGCTGTTGTTCACGAAGGCGGGATCCCAGGTCGGCACGGTGCGGTCGGTCAGCATCGATTCTGCGAGCCCGTACCAATGGTCCTGCCGATCCAGTCCCATCCGCGCCGCGCTGATCAGGTTCATCTGGCCGAACGCGAGCTGCTCCATGTGCATCGTGGTCTTCAACCCGAGCTTGTGCGCCTCGTCGATGATGGCCTCGGTGATCTCCGGCGGGTTGCCGCGCAACTTCAGGCCCACGGCGCCGGCCTTGGCGGCGGCGCGAACCCACTCGCGCCCCTTCTCGGGCGTCGACACGATACCGGCGAAGCCCTCGAACCGCACCGGACGGCCGTCGTTGGTGAGTCGGGCGTAGGGAAACACGCGCGGCGCGATCACCTCGTTGCGCTCGACCTTGTGGCTCAAGGCGACGTTGTCCTGCAGCGGCTCGCTGCCGACAACGTCCACCACCGAGGTGATGCCGTGCACGAGGTTCAGGTAGGCGTAGTAGTCGGCGGGCAGGCCGCTGCGCGTGTTGCTCGGGCCGGCCATGTGGACGTGGCCGTCGATGAGGCCGGGCAGCAGATACATGCCCGCGGCGTCGATCTCGTGATCGCCGCGGGCCGGCCGGTTGGCGGCGGTGATCCCCGCGCGGGGATCGCCGACGATCTGGATGTCGGTGATTCGATCGTTCTCGACGACGACATCGGCCGGGCCGAACGTCGGGCCGCCAGAACCATCGATGATCATGGCGCCCCGGATCACCAGGCGCTTGAACGGACCCTGCTGAAGCGTCTGCGCCGCTGAGGAGGCGGCGGCAAGTGCTGCGATGAGCAAGGACGCCCCGACCGCTCGAACGAGCGGGAGCCTCCGCCCGCTATACCGTGTCGACACGAATGCCATGGCCTGCCCCCTGGAGAAGATGCGTGACCGGCGGATGCCTTTTACACCAAGTCCACCTGCGTTGCACGAGCCGGCCGACGTGCGGCGGTCTTCGCCGCGCGACCGGGCATCGGTCTTGGTCTGCTGCCATCCGGCGGGGGCATGGCGAGCGGGCCAATCATCGGGTGTGTCGGAATGCCGGAGCGAAACGCGGAGGGCTGGGGCTGGAGCTGCGGCCGCGGGACGTGCGAGGGCTGCCACGGGGAACTGGCAGGCTCCATGAGACGTGCGCCCGGCGCCGGCCCTGCGGTTACGCGCCGGGCTGACACAGAACGCCGAGGCCGGCAACCACGAAAGCCGTCGCTCCATACAGGCCCGGCGCGAAGAATTGCCGGCGCGCATCGCCGAATCGGGCCCCGCGGGTGTTCAGACGCTGCGGCGGCGCACAACCAGCCAGACCGCGAAGAACGCGATGCTCGGGGCGAGGAATGTCTGCTGTCCCGACAGGCCGATGGCGACGAACGCAGCCGCCAGGACCAGAAACGCGGTGCCGGCGCGCCGGCCTCCAAAATCGCAGCCCGACGCACTCGGCGAAGATCCATCGATCCTGGCGGCGCTCATCTCGCTCTCCCGTCCGGACCCGGCCGGCTCGAATCAGTCCCGCGGTCATTCTACCAGCGTCGCGGGCTCAGCGCGTCTGATTGATTGTCGGGCGCAGTACGACGATGGTATCGTCGTCGGCCCGGCATGTCGCTGGCAGGCCGCTGCAGCGAGGCCTCGACGATGCCGCGGCGAATATCAGCCGAAAGAATCGCGATTCTCGAGGAGAAAGTGGAAGGACTCGAGCAGCTTCCCGGACGCGTCGCAGCCATCGAGTTGCAGATCGTGCAGCTCCTGGGCGAGATGCACGATGGATTTTCTGCCGCCCGGAGCGATCTGCAGGCCGAGATCCGCGCCGGCGACGAGGAGACCCGCCGCGTCCTCCGCGACGAGATCCGCGCCGGCGACGAGGAGACCCGCCGCATCCTCCGCGATGAGATCCGCGCCGGCGACGAGGAGACCCGCCGCATTCTCCGCGACGAGATCCGCGCCGGCGACGAGGAGACCCGCCGCGTCCTCCGCGACGAGATCCGCGCCGGCGACGAGGAGACCCGCCGCATCCTCCGCGACGAGATCCGCGCCGGCGACGAGGAGACCCGCCGCGTCCTCCGCGACGAAATCCGCGCCGGCGACGAGGAGACCCGCCGCGTCCTCCGCGACGAGATCCGCGCCGGCGACGAGGAAACCAGACGTTACATGCGGGTACTGCACGAAGAAGTGCTGACGCGCATCAGCATCCTCGGAGATGAAGGTCGGCGCGCGTAGAAGGAGCGCCGGCTCTGGCGCACAACAGCTCATGCGCTGGCAGTCGCGCACATCCTGGTCCGACGCCGTCGAAGCCGCCGTCTCTCACGTTGCGGCTCGAACATCCGCGGCGCCTGGCCTGCTGAATCCGCCAACATTCCGGAGATGGACGGGCGGCGAACCTGCCAGCGAAGATTTCGAGATGCGCCGGCGCCGCCGCAGGATCGACGTAGCGCTCGAGCAGGCGGCACCGCCTGCCGTCTGCGCTCGTGCTCCACTCGTCAGCGAGCGCGCCCGGGCCATGCGTCGCAGCAACCACCTCGGCCTTGAGGCGCTGGAAGTCGTCTTCGCGCCCTTCCCGCACGTCGAGCTCGGCCGTCCGGACGCATGGCCGGTCGTACTGCCTTCTGCCTGCCTGTCCGATCGCCGCGACTGCCCGGACCGACGCCTGCACGCAACGCCTCCAGCGGCCGGCATGACGAACGGTCGGAGATTCGGCTGCGCATAGGCATAGGCACGCGCCAGCCACCAACAGGCCCGCTGTGCCATCACGACCGCAGCGCGCCGAGCCTGGCGCAAGACGGCCCGGATCGACAGGCGGACCTGCAGGGCAACGACCCGGGGGACGCACGGCCCTCCTCCGATCGCGCCATTCGACCTGCCCAAGGCGAGACGAGACTGTGCGACGTCGTCGGTCCCCCGTCGAGCCCGCCCGGCCCCGCCTCGCCGTCGGACATCTCGGGAGACTCGCCTCGTGGCACGAGCGGTGCATGACCGCGTCGGGTATCGCGAGATCCAGCCCAGCCGCACCCGCGGACCGACCGCGCAAAGCGATGGCTGTCGTGCGGAGCTGGATCGCACGGCCTGCGCGTGTTCGACACGCGCGTCGAGTGGCCAGGATGCGCCGCCGGGATTGGTCCGGCGCGCCGCGCGCCGCCTGATGGCGCGGACGCTGATGCGGCTTCCTGGTGTCTGCCTCGCGGAGGTGCGGCCATGGGAACGTCACAGGGACTGACCGGTCCCGATCTGAAGCAAGGCGTGCGTGAAGAGGCGGTACGCGAGGGCGAGCCGCTGCTCGGACACATCGATGGCGCGCCGGCCCTGCTCGTACGCCATCACGGGCGCGTCCACGCGGTCGGCGCGAAGTGCACGCACTATGGCGGCCCGCTCGCCGAGGGGATCGTCGATGCGGACGCGATCCACTGTCCGTGGCACCACGCCTGCTTCGATCTCGAGACCGGGCGCGCGCACGGGCCGGCACTCGACGCGATCCCGTGCTGGGACGTACGGCTCGAGAACGGCACGCTCCGCGCCGCCAGCGCGCGCCAGGTGGACGTCGCCGAGGTTCACGAGCCGAAGTCGGTGGTGATCGTCGGCGGCGGCCCGGCGGGTGTCGCCTGTGCGGAAGCGCTGCGAGCCGAGGGGCATCGCGGCGCGATCACCATGGTCACGGCCGAGGGGTCCGATCCCGTGGATCGACCGAATCTGTCCAAGGACTACCTCGCCGGCGACGCGCCAGAGGAGTGGATCTTCCTGCGCACGAGCAGCGCACTCGCGTCGCACGGCATCTCGCTCGTCGGTGAAGCGGCGGTCGCAATCGATCGTGCGGCGCGCGTCGTGCGCACGGCCGGCGGCCGCGAGCTCGCGTGGGACGCGCTGCTGCTCGCGACCGGTGCCGAGCCCATCCACCTGCCGATCGACGGCGCAGCACTGCCGCACGTCCGCGTGCTGCGCACCCTCGCCGACAGCCGTGCGATCATCGCGGCGGCCTCGCCAGCCCATCCGTGTGTCGTGATCGGCGCGAGCTTCATCGGCCTCGAGGTGGCGGCGTCGCTGCGGGCCAGACACGTCGCCGTCACCGTCGTTGCGCCGGAGGCCGTTCCGCTCGCGCGCGTCCTCGGCAAGGAGATCGGCGGGCTGGTGCGCGGCGTCCACGAGCACAACGGCGTCGCGTTCAGGCTGGGTCGAAAGCCGGCACACATCGAGCGCGATCGCGTGGTGCTCGACGATGGCAGTTCGCTGCCAGCCGCGCTCGTGGTGATGGGCGTCGGCGTCACGCCTCGCACCGGTCTCGCAGCCGCCGCCGGGCTCGAGGTCGAACGGGGCGTCGTCGTCGATGGCGCATTTCAAGCCGCACCAGGGGTGTGGGCGGCGGGCGACCTCGCGCGCTACCCGTGGCGCGGAGAGCTCGTCCGGATCGAGCATTTCCAGGTCGCCGTGCGCCATGGGCAGGCGGTGGCGCGCGCGATGCTGGGGCGTCCGGCGGCACCCGATGTGCCGTTCTTCTGGAGCCGGCATCACGACCTCACGATCGGATATGTGGGACACGCGGAGCGCTTCGAGCGCGCCGAGGTGCATGGCAACCTCGACGCCCGTGAGGCGCACGTGGTGTACCACGACAACGGCCGCATTCGTGCGGTCGCGACCATCGGCCGCGATCGCCTCGGGCTCGAGGTCGAGGCAGCCATGGCGCGTGACGACGACGCCGCAGTCCACGCCCTGGTCACCCGATGACGAGGGGGCGCCTCGCCTGCGGATCGACGCCTGCTGCTCGAGGTCGGCGAGCTGGTCGCCTGCGCAGACGGCTTCAGCTCTTCGGTTCTCGCTCTTCCCAGTTCACCCAGTGAATGATCCTGTGGATCCAGGGTGCGAGCACCACGCCCATGACGGCGATGAAGACGAGTCCGCTGAAGAGCGCGTAGAAGGCGGAAAACAGCTTCGCCCCCGTGGAGGTCATGCGATCGACCGGCCCCATGCCGCTGAGGATCATCGAAGCATTGAGGAACGCGTCGACCCACGGCAGACGGCCGGCCAGGCGATAGCCGGCCGTGCCCAGGCCGACGGCGCCGCCCAGGACGCAGAACGCGAACAGCAGATGCCGTACGGCCCTTCGCAGGAACTGCGGCCACGCGAGGGGATGATGCTTCCGAGGCTCATACATCCAGTGTGCTCCGCAGCGGCGTTCTCCGAATCTTCAGTCGACCATGGCCCGGTCTTGGAGTCCTCAGGCGATCCTGCAGACGCCCCGGTGTGACGGTTCGGCGCCTCCGGCCCGCACGGCCCTCAGTACCGCAGCCGCACGAAGAGCGGGGACAGGCCCGGCCGGGGAGTCACCACGAACAGGTTGTCGTACTGGTCGTCGCCGATGGTGACCGGCGTGGTGACGCCAAGCCGCCGCAATATCTCGGGCAGCGTGTTCGAGTGGCCGACGATGAGGACACGATCGCCCCGGGTCGATGCGCCGAGGCGGTCGAAGAGGGCGTCGAGGTCGCGCTGCGGCAGTTGCACCGGCGTCAGCATCAGCGCAGCCGCGAGCGGCGCGGCGGTCTGGAGCGTCCGCCGCAGGGTCGTCGTATAGATCCGGCTGATTCCCGCGTCCTCGAGCACGGCGGCCAGGCGGGCAGCGCGGGTTTCTCCGGCCGCGGAGAGCGGCGAGTCGGCGCTGGCGTCGGCACGCTCGGCGTGGCGCACGACGACGATCGCTTCCTGTCCGCCGGCGACGACGGCCGGCGCCGCAAGCCAGACGAGCGCGAGAACGAAGGCTGGAGCTCGCACTTCCCCTCCCCTCCCCCGATGATGGACGCGCCAGCCCGCCGCCGGGTACGCCTCGGGACGGGCCCGCGTGTTTCGTGGAGCCCCGACGCGCGTGCGCTACGCGATCGAACCTCCGAGGAACGCGTCGTACGCCGACAGATCGAACAGTCCGTGCCCCGACAGATTGAACAGGATCACCTTCCGCTCGCCAGCCTCGCGCGCCGCCAGCGCGTGCCGGATGGCGCTGTGCACGGCGTGCGCCGATTCGGGCGCCGGAATGGTCCCTTCCGAACGCGCGAACTTCACCGCGCTCTCAAAGACCTCCCGCTGACCGTACGCCTCGGCCTCGATGACGCCGGCGTCGAGCAGGTGGCTGACCAGCGGCGCCGACCCGTGATACCGCAGCCCGCCCGCGTGGACGGCCGGCGGCACGAACGCGTGGCCGAGCGTGTGCATCATGAGCAGCGGCGTCATGCCCGCCGTATCGCCGAAATCGTACTCACGCCGGCCGCCCGTCAGCGTCGGGCACGACGAGGGCTCCACCGCCACGGCGCGCAGCGCCTTCCGCGCTCCCTTCAGCTTGTCGCGCAGGAACGGGAACGTCAGCCCCGCGAAATTGCTCCCGCCGCCGTGCGAGCCGATGACAATGTCGGGATATTCGCCGGCAATCTCCATCTGGGTCTTCGCTTCCTGCCCGATGATCGTCTGGTGGAGCAGGACGTGGTTCAGCACGCTGCCGAGCGCGTACTTCGTATCGTCGCGGCCGGCGGCATCCTCGACCGCCTCCGAGATGGCGATGCCGAGGCTGCCGGGCGAATCGGGATGGGTCCCGAGCACGGCCCGGCCGGCCGCGGTCAGGGTCGAGGGGCTCGCCACGACGTCGGCGCCATAGGTCTTCATCATGACCCGGCGGTACGGCTTCTGGTCGTAGCTGACGCGAACCATGTACACCATGCACTCGAGGCCCATCAACTGGCAGGCGCACGACAGCGCGCTGCCCCATTGGCCCGCGCCCGTCTCGGTGGCGAGGCGCTTGACGCCCTCCTGCCTGTTCGCCCAGGCCTGAACCAGCGCGGTATTCAGCTTGTGGCTGCCGACCGGGCTGACGTGCTCCGACTTGTAATAGATGTGCGCGGGAGTGTCGAGCAGCCGCTCGAACGCCCGAGCGCGATAGACCGGCGTCGGGCGATACAGTCGATATATCTCCCGCACCTCGCCGGGGATCTCGACCGTCGGCGCCTGCGACATCTCCTGCTCGATGAGCGACATCGGAAAGATCGGCGCCAGCGCCTCGGGGCCGAGCGGCTCTCGCGTCGCGGGATGAATCGGCGGTGCCAGCGGCGTCGTCAGGTCGGGGGCAATATTGTAGAAGTGCGTCGGGATCTCGGACTCGGGCAGCGTAATCTTCGTGTCGCGCGACATCGCAGGCCCTTTCTGGAAAGCGGAGAATGGACCGCGCGAGAATAGCACGGCGCGTTCGAGAGCACTCCGGACGATCGCCTCGTCGCAGTCGTCGGATTTCCGGCAGGCAGATGAGAAGACCTTCGCGCCGCGCTCGCCGTCGTCGCTAGTCTCGTGCGTACGAATGGTTAGTACACGATTTCACTGTACTTCTCCGACACGCTTCGGTACGGTGGCGGCATGTTTATGCCGAAACTCTGCGTCATGTTGCCACCGTCCGATCGCGCACAGTT
>JADZED010000012.1 GCA_020850715.1 Acidobacteriota bacterium | reverse complement strand
CACGTCAAGGGCGCCTTCACCGGTGCCGTCCGCGATCGGCCTGGCCTGCTGCTCAGCGCGAACGGCGGCCTCCTCGTCCTCGACGAGATCGGCGAGCTTGGTCTCGATGAGCAGGCGATGCTCCTGCGCGCGCTCGAGGAGAAACGATTCCTGCCGTTGGGCGCCGATCGGGAGGTCTCGAGCGACTTTCAGCTGATTGCCGGCACCAACCGCGATCTCGCGACGCGCGTCAGGGACGGCCAGTTCCGCGACGACCTGCTCTCCCGTATCAACCTGTGGACGTTCACGCTGCCGGGACTCGCCGATCGGCGCGAGGACATCGAACCGAACCTCGACTACGAGCTGGATCAGTTCCGGCGCCGCACCGGCACCGCGGTGACATTCAGCCGGGAGGCTCGTGACGAGTTCCTGGCGTTCGCCATCAGCAGCAGCGCGCGCTGGCCCGGCAATTTCAGGGATCTCAATGCGGTGACGACGAGGCTGGCGACGCTGGCGCCGGCGGGCCGCGTCACCGTGGACCAGGTCAAGGCGGAGGTCGCGCATCTGAAGGCCGCCTGGGGCACGAGCGTCCGTCCGGATCGGGGCCTCGTCGATCGCCTCCTTACACCAGACGCGATCGAGGGCCTCGACCGGTTCGATCGCGTCCAGCTCGAGGACGTGCTCGGCGTCTGCCGTGGCGCGCCGACGCTGTCGGCCGCCGGTCGCGCCCTGTTCGAACGCTCGCGCGCGAAGAGGAAGATCGCCAACGACGCGGACCGTCTGCGTAAGTACCTGGCGCGGTTCGGCCTCGAGTGGGGCGACTTGAAGGAACGGCTGCGCCAGGCTGAATTTCGAAGTTCGAACTTCGAAGTCTGAACTTGACGAGGCGTCTCGGGCGGCTGGCCTGCTTGTCGTGCCGCCATGTCGACGTCACAATCTGATCGGCCACCCATGCCCGAGATCCGGTCCGGCGTCGTCACCGCGTTGTACCTGTTCGACGTCGCGCAGGCCATCGACCTCGCGGTGCTCCGCGTGGATCTCGGCGCGCACGTCGTGGTGCCGACGCTCGACGACAAGACCGCCGGTCCGCCGCGGCTGCGTTACCTGCAGCCGCCCATCGTCGTCGACGGACAGGCGCTCGAGTGCCCCGATCTCGACGGCTTCCGCGTGCGCGTGAAGTTCTACGACTACGGCGTCGTCTCGCTGATGCTCACGCGGCCCTTCGCGGGAACGTGGACCGACCTGGTCGAGCTGGGACAGACGCTGATCGAGAACGAGCCGCTCGAAGATCACGCCACCGGCGCCTGCCGCCGCATCGTCGCGCGCGTCCGACGCGCGCTCACCGCCGAGCGCGAGTCGTACCTGAGCGAGGACTACCTCGTCTTTGCCGTCACGGCGCTCGACCAGCCGGCGACCGCCGACGAGGTGTGCATGGCGCACGGCGCCGAGATCGCGCAGCTCCTGCGCGGCGAGCGCCTGGCGCTGAGCGCCCAGGAAGTGGACACGGTCCTGCGGAACCGGCTGTCCTATCTCGCCGATGATCTCGTTATTCCCGCCTGGAACGCGGCGTTCCTCTACGACAACGAGGGCGGCGCGATGGCGGCGCTCGAGATCGTCGAATTCGCCAACTCGCAGCTCCTGGAGCTCCGGTATCACGACGACGTGCTGGAGGCGGAGCTGACGAAGCTGTACGCGGAGCTGCAGCGGCCGCGATGGGCCGACGGACTCACGCGCCGGCGCCACACGCAGGCCGCGCTTCGCGTGCAGTCCCTCTTCATCGATGTCAACGAGCTCACCGACCGCATGGAGAACGCCGTGAAGTTCGTCGGTGACGTGTACGCCGCGCGGCTCTTCGGCCTCATCGGCGACCGGTTGGGATTGTCGCGATGGAAGGGCAGCGTCGAGGAGAAGCTGCGCACGCTCGACGAGATCCGCCGGTTCGCCGTCGAGCAGGCCGGCATGGCGCAGGCCAACGTGCTCGAGCTGGCGATCGTGCTGATCCTCGTGCTGGAGCTGGGCCTGTTCTTCGCGGGAATCATGAACTGACGGCCAACCGGTAGAATCTTCCACGTGTCCGTTCGCGTTCGCTTCGCTCCCTCTCCCACCGGGTACCTGCACGTCGGCGGCGCGCGCACCGCGCTCTTCAACTGGCTCTACGCCCGACGCCACGGCGGCACGTTCGTGCTGCGCATCGAGGACACCGACATGGAGCGGTCTTCGGAGGACATGGTCACGGGGATTCTCGAGAGCCTGACGTGGCTCGGACTGAGCTGGGACGAGGGGCCGGAGGTCGGCGGGCCGCACGCGCCGTACTTCCAGGCGGCGCGCGCGGATCGGCACCGTGCCGCCGCCCGGCGGCTCGTCGACGCGGGCAGCGCGTACTACTGCTACTGCCGGCCGGAAGAGCTGCAGGCCAAACGCCAGGCGGCCGAGGCCGCGGGCGGCGCGTGGATGTACGACGGCACGTGCCGGACGCTTAGCGCCGCCGACGTCGATCGGCGGCACGCGGCCGGCGAGTCGCGGGCGGTCCGGGTGAAGGTGCCGGCCGGCGAGACGTCGTTCGACGATCTCGTGCACGGCCGCATCACCGTGCCGCACGCGACCATCGACGACTTCATCATCGTCCGCTCCGACGGCACGCCCACTTATCAGCTCTCGGTCGTCTCGGACGATATCGACATGGCCATCACGCACGTCGTGCGTGGAGACGATCACATCTCGAACACACCGAAGCAGATTCTGTTGTACCAGGCGCTCGGCGCACCGGTGCCCGCGTTCGCGCACGTGCCGCTCATCCTGGGGCCGGACAAGAAACGTCTCAGCAAGCGCCACGGCGCCACGGCGGTCGGCGAGTACGAGCGGCAGGGCTTTCTGCCCGAAGCGATGGTGAACTTTCTCGCGCTGCTCGGCTGGTCGCCCGGCCGTGGCGACGAGGAGATCTTCCCGCGCGACGCGCTCGTCGGCCTCTTCACGATCGAGGGCATCAGCGGCGGGAACGCCGTCTTCAATCCCGAGAAGCTGGAGTGGTTCAACCAGCAGCACATCATGCGGCTGCCCGCCGGCGATCTCCTCGGCCGCATCCAGCCGGGGCTCGTGGACGCCGGCCTCTGGGACGCGGCGTTCGACGGGCCGCGGCACGCGTGGATCGAACGCGTCGTCGATCTCCTCAAGCCGCGTGCGAAACGGTTGACGGACTTCGTACCGCAGATGCGGCCATTCATCGTCGCATCGGTCGATCGGGACCCATCAGCTGTCGCGAAGTACCTGGCCGATCCGGCGATTCGCTCGCATCTGGCGGACTGGCGCGATGAGCTGGCGTCGATCGCGCCGTTCGATGCCGCGGCGATCGAGACCGCGTTGCGCGCGCGCGCCGATCGGCTCGCCATCAAGCCCGCCGCGCTCATCCACGCGACGCGCGTGGCGGTAACCGGTTCGGCGGCCAGCCCCGGCATCTTCGACGTCCTCGAGCTCGACGGCCGCGATCGCGTGCTCGCGCGGATTGACGACGCGCTGCGCGCGATGGATCCCGCGGTGCGGTCATGAAGGCCGCCGTGCGGCCGTTGACCGATCGACAGTGCGCGGCGGCCGTGCGCCTGCTCGCGAGCCGCGATCCGAGGCTCGCGGCCGTGATCGCGCACGCGGGCCGGTGCCGCCTGACGCAGTCGCGGACGCACCATCCTTTCGTCTCCATGGTCCGCGCGCTCGTCTCGCAGCAGCTGTCGGGCAAGGCCGCCGACACCATCTACGGCCGCGTCGTCGCGCTGGCCGGCGGGCCGGACGCCATGGCGCCGGCCAGGCTTGTTGCGATCGACCCCGCCGAGCTGCGCGCCGCCGGACTGAGCCGGCAGAAGATCAGCTACCTGGTCGATCTGTCCGAGCGCGTGCTGGCCGGCCGTCTCGATCTCGCTTCGCTCGAAGATCGGCCGGATGACGAGGTCATCGAGGCCATTACGGCGGTCAAGGGATTCGGCCGCTGGTCCGCCGAGATGTTCCTGATGTTCCGGCTGAATCGCCCTGACGTCTTCCCGGTGACCGATCTCGGCATCGTCAAAGGCATGCAGCGGCTGCTGGGAATGCGCGGCAAGCCGAGCGTGCGCACGATGCTGCGGGCCGCCGAAGCGTGGCGCCCGTATCGCAGCGTGGCCGCCTGGTACCTCTGGCGGGTCGTCGAGATGCCGGCGAAGGCGAAGAACGAGATCATTCCGGCCCGACGGGTGCGTCAGGTCCGTAGGGTCCGCCAGGTCCGCAAGGGCTGACGAACCGCAATCGCGCATCAACCTTTGAAATAGATGGGCCCGCGCCAGCGTATTCCGTGCACATGATGCACCGGTCGGACCTGCCGCACCCAGCGCACCTGTCCGCCCCGTCTTGCGATAGCGTAGTGCCACCACCATGATGATTCGCCGCCGACTCTTCCTGAGCAGCGTGGTCGCGGCGTTGCCCGCCGCGGCCCTGCTCGGCTACCTGGTCGACCGGGCACGGGCGGCGGACCTCGAGGTGGCGCTCGAACGTGTCGTGCGCTCGCAGATCAACGATCAGGTGCGCGAGCGGTGTGAAAGCGATCCGACGTGGTTTCTGACCGGGCCGCTCGACGGCCGGCCGCCCCGCGGCGTCTACGTGGAGACGCCGGACTCGATCGCGCCGCGGCCGAAGAT
>JADZED010000011.1 GCA_020850715.1 Acidobacteriota bacterium | reverse complement strand
GCCGAGTCGTCGATGATGAGTACGCGCGTGCGCCGGGTCGTCATTCGTGCCTTGCTCCTGGGGACGGATCGACGTGCCGGACCCAGACGTTGCCGGTCCAGATGTCGAACACGACGTTGCGGTGGCCGTTGCCGCCGAGATGCTCGGCCTTGAGGGTGAAGCCGTGATGCGCGAGCAGCTCGCGCCCCGCCTCGATGTTGCGGTCCGGCACGTTCATGCTGGCCGGCCCCGACGTCGTTCCGAACTGATTGCCGCCGCCGAACATCTTCACGTCGTAGTCGGACGGTCGTGTGCAGGTGTGTGCGAGCTCGCGCAGGAACAGCAGGAGCGCGTTGTCGGCGTAGCGGCCGTCCAGCGTCTCGCTGCGCCCCCAGCGGCGGCGCCCCGGCAGCAGGTAATGGCACATGCCCCCGATGCGCCGGCGCGGGTGCCACATCGTGATCGCGACGCAGGAACCGAGCAGGGTGCGCACCCGGGTGCTGCGGTCGCCGAACCAGAACTCGCCCGGCTGCAGGAAGATCTCGACGAATTGCGCCGGCCGGCGCTCGGACGTCCGTGGCTCAGCCAGTTGCACGTGCCGCGTCCTCGGGTCGCCGGTAGATCGACGGCGCCACCACCTCGAAGCCGGTGTCGAGGCCGCTGAGCGATTCCGAGTGGCTGGTGAAGAGGTAGGCGCCGGGGCGCATCACGGCGGCGATGCGCCGCAGCAGGTCCTGCTTCGTGTCGACGTCGAAGTAGATCATCACGTTGCGCAGGAACACCACGTCGAACACGCCCAGCCCCTGCAGCGGCTGGAGGAGGTTGGCGTGCACGAAGGCGACGCGCGAGCGCAGCTCCGGGCCGATGCGCAGATAGCCCTCGTACTCGTCGCACCCCTTCAGGCAATACCGGCGCAGCAGGGCGACGGGGATCTTCTGCGCCGCCGCGATCGGATAGAGACCGCCACGCGCCGTCTCCAGCACCCGGGTCGAGATGTCGGTGCCCACCACCTCCCAGCCGCCGTCCGGGAGGTGCTCCGCGAGCGTCATCGCGATCGTGTAGGCCTCCTCGCCGCTGGACGAGGCCGCGCTCCACACGCGCAGCAGCCGGGAGCGCGGGTGCGCGGGCACGATGGTCTCGCGCAGGAAATCGAAGTGCTTCGGCTCGCGGAAGAAGAAGGTCTCGTTGGTCGTGAGCAGGTCGATCGCGATGCGCGTCTCGGCCTCCTCCCCGGGCTTGCCGAGCCGCGCGAAGTACGCGCCGTAGGAGCTCAGGCCGAGGCGCCGCAGCCGCTTCTCCAGCCGCCCCATCACCATCGCCTGCTTGCCGTCGCGCAGGCTGATGCCGGTGCGATCGCGCAGAAAACGGCAGATCCAGCGGAACTCCTCCGCGCCGAGCGCGGCAACGCCGGCCTCGCCGATCGCGCTCATGCCGCCTGCGCGGCCTCGGCCGCCCCCATGAACGCCGAGGCCTGCCCGATCGAGGTCATGTCCTGCACCGACAGGACGCGGTCCATGTTGAGCACGACGACGAAGCGGCCCGCGCGGCGCGCCATCGCGCGGATGAAGTCGTGGCGCATGTTCGTGCCGAAGGCGGGCGGCGGCTCGATGTCGGCGGCGGCGAACTCGGCGACCTCGTTGACGGCGTCGACCAGGATGCCGACGTCCTGACCGGGCTCGTCGCCGGCCTCGCCCGCAGCCCCGGCCGTCTCGACGATGACGATCGAGGTGCGGCGTGCGATGGCCGTGGCGGGCTTGCCGAAGCGCACGGCGAGGTCGACGACCGGCACGACCCGCCCGCGCAGGTTGATCACCCCGCGGATGAAGGGCGGCATCATCGGGACCTCGGTGAGCGCGCCGTATTCGATGATCTCCTTGATGTGGAGGATGCCGACGGCGTACGTCTCCCCGCTCAGCATGAACGTGAGGTACTGGCCCGGGGGCGCGCCGGCGGCGGCCGGCGCGGCGGGAACGGCTGCGGTTGCCATGGCAGGACTCCTAGAAGCGCTCGAACTTGGCGTCGGAGAGGCCCGCCTCCGGCGGCGCGTCCCGCCCCACCAGGGCGACGACCGCCTTGCCCCGGCGCGACTGGCGCAGCGGCTCCGCACGCTCCCGGCCGGGCCGCGCCGCAGCGCCGTCCGTCCCGGTCTTGCCGAAGAAGCCCATCAGCTCGATGAGCTGCTCGGCCTGCCCCGTCATCTGTTCGGCGGTGGCGGCGAGCTCCTCGGAGGCCGAGGCATTCTGTTGCGTGATCTGGCTCATCTGACTCATCGCCGTGTTGACCTGCGAGGCCCCGGCGGACTGCTCCTGCGAGGCCGCGGCGATCTCCTGCACCAGATCCGAGGTCTTGCCGATCCCCGGGACGATCTCGTCGATCAGGGTGCCGGCGCGCTCCGCCGTCTTCACGCTGCCGCTCGCGAGCTCGCCGATCTCCTGCGCGGCGACCTGGCTGCGCTCGGCGAGCTTGCGCACCTCCGCCGCGACCACGGCGAAGCCCTTGCCGTGCTCGCCGGCACGCGCCGCCTCGATCGCGGCGTTGAGCGCGAGCATGTTGGTCTGGTAGGCGATGTCGTCGATGATGCCGATGCGGGTGGCGATCTGCTTCATCGCCTCGACGGTCT
>JADZED010000010.1 GCA_020850715.1 Acidobacteriota bacterium | reverse complement strand
CTAGACAATATGGAATGACCGGCCCGCTATCGTAACGTCGTAGTGCTGTCGCACTCGACAAGGTGGTCTGTGGCCACCGATATCGCGGGTTAGCGCCTTGCGGCGCCAGAGCCGCACCGATAGGAGCCGGCCATGAAACAGGTTACTACGTTCGTCGGAATCGATGCGCACAAGAAAGACCTCTTCGTCGCGATGTTGGTCGGAGCCGCGACGACGCCGGTGACGTGGCAGCTGGCCAATGAGTCCGGGGCAGTACGGCGCCTGGTGCGGAAGCTCGAGCGGGAGGCGCCAGGGCCGGTGCGAATGTTCTACGAAGCTGGCCCGTGCGGGTACGCGCTGCAGCGCCAGGTGGCGACGGACCGGATCGCGTGCGACGTCATTGCCCCCGCCCTGATGCCGCGCAAGCCGGGCGAGCGCGTCAAGACGAATCGGCGCGATGCCCGCAAGCTGGCCGAGCTCGGGCGCGCGGGGCTGCTGACGGTCGTGCAGCCGCCCACGCCGGCCGACGAGGCGGTGCGCGATCTGGCGCGGGCGCGCGATGACGCGCGCGAGGATCTGCAGCGGTGTCGCCATCGCCTCGGGAAGTTGCTGTTGCGGCGCGGCCTGCACTACGCGGGCAAGAACTGGACGCAGGCCCATCGTCGGTGGGTGGACAGTCTGACGTGGTCGCACGTCGCGGAACGCGCGGTGGTGGAGGACTACCAGCTCGCCATCGATCATACAGAGGCGCGGCTGATCGAATTGGACGCGCGCCTGGCGGAGCTCGCGACGCAGGCGCCGTATTGCGAGCCCGTTGGGTGGCTCCGCTGCTTTCGCGGCATCGACACATTGACGGCGATGTTGATCCTCGCGGAGCTGCATGACTTCCGCCGCTTCGGCTCGGCCCGGGCGCTGATGGCCTTCCTGGGCTTGGTGCCCGGCGAGGATTCCAGCGGCGAGAAGCATCGGCGTGGGCGCATCACCAAGATGGGCAATGCGTTGGTTCGCCGGATCCTGGTGGAGGCGAGCTGGCACTACCAGCATCGCCCCGGCGTCGGGCGGGCGCTCAAAGCCCGACGCACGGGCCAACCGGCGCGAGTGATCGCGATCGCGGACAAGGCACAACAGCGGTTGTGTCGCCGGTTTCGACGCATGCTGGCGGAGCACAAGCCGGCCCCGAAAGTGGCGGTCGCGGTCGCGCGGGAACTCGTGGGATTCATCTGGGCTGCTCTGCAGCCACCCGTGGTGGCGTAGACGATCGTGAGCGAACGTAACGACCCGCGCGCGTCGCGAAGGTGACGGATGCACATCGGCACGAATCAGAGGATCGGCGGGCTAGTTATGCGATACGGATCTTGGTCCCAACTCGCGCCCCTAGATTGCACGTCCTCTCGACGAAGCACTGTCATGCGTGCTCTGCCCCGGGAAACCAGGGTAACCACCGGATATCAGCGTGACTCGTCGTCGAAGCGTCCGATGTCGTCCGTCACCTTGGTGACGCGCGTGCGGCACCGCCCGTGGAAGCTGCCGCGGCTGTGGACGCTGAAGAACGCGCCCACAGCCGCTTGGAAAACGACAGAACCGTTTTCCACAGCTCCCACAGGCCCTTGACAACCGGTCATTCCATATCAGCTAGTTCATGCTGACAATCGACGGGCGCAGCGTGGGCAACGCCGACGGTGACGACTCGGATGTCCCTTCCTCCTCCTCGCGGTCCGGCGACTGCATGGCGTAGGTGAGGACCGGAATATCACGCGTCTCGTCGTCGAGGTTGAGCATCGAGAGCACACGGAAACCGTCCAGATCGTCGATGGCGATGCACATGACGACCAAGTCCGGCTGCACGCGCTTTACCTGCGAATAGGCGTGGGCATTCGATTCGATGAAGACGACGTCATAGTGGCCGGCGTCGAAGACGCGCTCCAAGAGTTCCAGCGCGTCGGGGTTTCCGTTCACGACGACGACCTTCTGTGTGGATGGAACGGCGGGGTGCCTGGAGCCAGGTGAAGCTGCCGCGGTAAGGATGTTGGTCGCCATCGTGGTCCGTCTCCCACCGGACGACCTGATCAGATACAGAATCCGTGCCATGCGAGGAGCTGCGATTGGGGCCTGTTTCGCTCGAAAATGAGGCAGGTGCTTCATGTCGTGGCCGATCGCCCTCGAATGGCGCCAGCTGAAGCATGACTGTGCCGTCCACGATGCCCCGGAGGAGCCGGCGGTCGCGCCGGCCTGGGTCTGTCGGCTGCGTTCGGCATCATGGCGGTGCAGGGCGGAAGGCTGGAGATCGTGCCCTCTGGGGTGCCTGCTTCCGCCTGACGCTGCCAGGCGCCCGCTTCGCCAGCCCCGTCCACGCGCGAGCGATCGTCTGAGGATCGGCGGCGCCTGTTTCGGCGCTTCCGCGGCGCCGGCCTCGAACTCGTGAGTTTCGTGCGCCCAGGCCGCATCGATCGGGCGCGTCCAGCACGGCCGGGTACTCGCGTTCGTCCGCGCCGTACTGCATGGCCTGTCGGCAATAGGCCGCAGGCGCCTGCCGGCTGCAGGCGAGCCGTGCCGTCGGGCGCTCCGCCGCCGGGCGGAGGTTCTCTCGGCTGGCACCCGCGCCGGCAGAGTGGGCGCCGGAGCCCGAGATATAGAATAGGACGATGCAGGAGCTAATCAGGAAGCTGCTGGCCGAGCTGGGCGAGGATCCGCAGCGCGAAGGGCTCGTCGACACGCCCAAGCGGGTGGAGAAGGCGCTGAGGTTCCTGACCGGCGGGTACGCAGCGGACATCGACCGCGTGCTCAACAACGCGCTCTTCGCCGTCGACTACAGCGAGATGGTGATCGTGAAGGACGTCGACTTCTACAGCCTCTGCGAGCACCACCTGCTGCCGTTCTTCGGCAAGTGCCATGTCGCCTACATTCCGAGCAACCGGGTGATCGGGCTCAGCAAGATTCCGCGGCTGGTCGACGTCTTCAGCCGGCGTCTCCAGGTCCAGGAGCGGTTGACCAACCAGATTGCCGACACGATCCGCGACAAGATCGCGCCGCTGGGCGTCGCGGTGGTGATGGAAGCCACGCACCTGTGCATGTCGATGCGCGGCGTCGAGAAGCAGAACTCGTTTGCCGTGACCAGCGCGATGCACGGCGCCTTCCGCAACAACGCGCGGACCCGCATGGAATTCCTCGAGTTGATCAAGCTGCGCAATGCCGTGCCGATGCTGCGCGAGCCGGCGGCCGAACTGGCGTGCATCGCGGAGGACTAGTCACAGGGGCGCTGGCGCCGGCGATCCGTCGCGCCCGGCCGGCGCCGTCGCGAATTCTGGCGTCCGGTCTGCTGCTCTGCTTCTGCGCCTTCGCGTCACAGGCATTCGGCCAGCGCAAACCGGCGCGCAAGCCGGCGCCGGTGCCCGCCTTGAAGCAGGAGGCGGCCGACCTGGCCTGCCCGTCGCCGCTCGGAACGGGCGTGAAGACCGGCCTGCGGTTTTGCGACGTGATGACGGGGCGCGACCCGGCCGCGGGCATCGTCATCACGCTGCCGCCGCATCGCGGCGCAGTGACGCTGACCTTCGATCTCCACAACCGCCAGACCTACTCCGAACAGCAGGTGGAGGCCGGGCGCGCCTTTGCCAGCTATACGGCGACGATTGGCGTGTTGACGATGGACAACACGCTCGTCGCCCGGGCGATGGTACAGAGCGAGTTCCGTACCGCCGCCGATCTGGTCGATCGCATCGGCGGAGGCGCGGGGCCCGAGGGTCTGAAGGCGGTGGCGCCCACCGGCACCGAGCGGATCTCCATCACGATTCCCGAACGGGAGACGGCGGTGAGCCTGCTGGGAGAGAAGCTGACGATCCGGCGGAGCGACGGCGAGGCGACGTATTCGTCGCCCGGCCGTCCCATCGCACTCGTCAGCGGCGTGACCGTGTCCTACCGCCCGCGGCGCTAGCGGACCTGGACTGAGGGATCAGATCGCGGGCTTGTGCAGCACCGGCGCCGGCGCCTGCGTCTTCTTCTTGCCGCCCAGCCCCTGAATCTGCAGCGTCGCTTCCTCCTTCAGGACGTGCTGCCGATAGAGGCGCGCCATGTCCGCGTTGTGCGCGTCTTCGCGGGCGGCGTCCTCCGGACTCTTGTGCCTGCGCGCGGCCAGCTTCTCTTCACGCGCGTTCTTGGCGATGCCGAGGTCGTCGAGGTCGGTCTGGGCGCCGGCGCGGACCGCCTCCTCGTTCAGCCGCAGCGAATGCGCCGTCGACGCCAGCGGCACCGGCTTGTTGCCGGCGAAGATCTCGTGGCGGCCGTGCTCGTCGTACCACTTGGTGAGCGTGGCCGTCATGTGCATCTTCTCGATGATGTTGCGCCAGCCGATGCCCGTGTTATAGGCGCAGAACGAGATCTCGCCCTGCTGGGTCGCATACGGGATGATGCACATCTCCGTGCGGCGGAAATCGTAGTTGAAGAGATCCTGGAACCACATGCCGGCGATGAACAGGAAGTTCCAGCGATCCGATCGCCGCTTCGTGATGTCCTGCATCGTGCGGTCGCCCTCGACGCGGCCGTACTTGCCCTTCTCGGCCGACTTCGTGGCACCGAACGTCTTGTCGAACTTCTTCAGCAGGTCGATCAGCTTGAAGTGGGTGGGGGCCTTGAACGGATCGTAGTTGCGCATCAGCGCCAGCGCCATGCCCAGGTTCGACACGAACCGCGATCGGCCGCCGTCGGTCACCGCCGCGACATCCTTCGCGAGCTGCTCGGCCCTGAGAAAGGCGGTTACCGGCACCGCCTCCCGCGTTTCCTTGTCGATCATCAGGGCCATGCCGACGCCGCAGTTCGGATGGCAGCCGCAGGTGAGCTGGCCGAACTCCTTCTCGGCGCCGTGCGTCACGTCGGCCCAGTCGGTGAAGGTGCCCATGAACGAGATCGGGAACCAGTCGCGCACCGGCTCGCCGAGCCCGGTCTGCTTCTTCACGTCGTGCGCGAGGTGCGACAGCGTGTACCGCTGCGCGTGCCGCCGCTCGTCGGTGATCTCCTCGTCGCGTCCGGTGAACGAGACCGGCTGGAACGACAGGAAGTTGATCTTCCTGGGGTTGTCGAGCGCGAACTCGATGATGCGTCCGACCTGTTCGTTGTTCACGCCGTTGACGATCGTCACCACCGGTACGATGTCCACGCCGGCGGCGTACAGGTTCTCGATCGCCCGCAGCTTCACGTCGAACAGGTTCCCGACCCGCCGGTGCGCGTTGGCGGCGTTGCCGATCCCGTCGAACTGCAGGTACGCGTAGCGCAGGCCCGCGTCGGCCGCGGCCCTGGCGAACTCGGGGCTCTTGGCGAATTCGATGCCGTTGGTCGCCGCCTGCACGCTGTTGTAGCCGACCTTGCGCGCGTACCGGACCGCATCCAGGAAGTACGGCGAAATCGTCGGTTCGCCGCCCGAGAACTGCACCGACATCTGCCGCCGCGGCTTGACCGAGATCGCGTTGTCGAGCACCGTCTTGATGTCGTCCCAGGTGAGCTCGTGCACGAAGCCGACCTGATTCGCGTCCATGAAGCACGGATCGCACATCATGTTGCAGCGGTTCGTCAGGTCGATCGTCAGCACGGCTCCGCGCCCGTGCAGGATCGTGCTCGAGCCATGGTTGTGCAGCTTCTCGTCGTTGTGCGCGCGGATGTCGCGCCCGGGAAACACCTGCTCGAGATGCTTGAAGAACGCCGTGTCGATCGCCATCACGTCCTCGAAATGGCCGTGGAGAGGGCAGTCCTTCACCATCATGATCTTGCCGTCGCGCTCGAGAATCGTCGCCTTGATCTCTCCGACCTTCTCGTTCAGCAGAACGCTCACGTCCTTCTTGCCGTCGAGGATCGCCTGCCGCGCCTCGCGCGTGCAGATCGGACAGAGCGAGTCGGTCTCTCGCGGCCAGCCGAGCGGCGGTTTCGACTTCTCGTACGATTTCAGCACCGGCTTGTCGGACCACTTCGGGATGAACGACGGCCGCTGATTGACCCGGTTCAGGCGGTCGTAGACCACCCAGGCGCCGTGCGCGGCATACGAGAGCCCCTTCTCGAAGTACTTGATCGGTGCGTGCATGCGTGTCGTCTCCATCGCGGGCGGCGGACCGCCCGCGTTCGGCCGGCCCTGCGCCGGCCACGAATTCCGTAAAGTGTAGACCCGAAACGGCTTGCTCGGTCGTCCTTTCAGCCAATGGGCCGTAGCGCCCCCCGAGCGGGCGCCAGCGCGGGGCGGGCGGCCAAGCCCGGCCCTGGCGTGCCGTGGGTCGCTACTGCACACCGAACGCCAGAAGCACGTTGCCGCGGCCGTCGGCCCCGCCCAGTTCGGAGTAGCCGGAGGTGACAAAGACCATCCCGTCCGCGACAATCGGACCGGCCGCACTGATGCTGCCGCCTTTCGCGTCGACCTTGTTGACCGTGTCGAAGGGACGCGCGGTCGCGAACTGCCAGAGCGCCTTGCCGTCCACCGTGGAATACGCGAAGAGATTGCCCGCGCTCGATCCGAACAACACGGCGCCGGGAAGGACCGACGCGGGCGCGCTGCCGCCGTCGGCGGGCGTGGCGCGCCAGGCGATCTCGCCGGTGCGCAGGTCGACGGCCGTCAGGCCGAGCAGCGGCGTCGTGCGCGTGATCCCCGTATAGAGGCGGCGCGCGTCGGCCGCCGATCCCCACATGATCGATCCGCGGCATCGTCGATGCCGTGCCCGGCGAGGCGGCTCCAGACGACCTCGCCGTCCCGGTCGGGATCGAGGCCCCAGACAATGCCGCCTTTCTGGCCGAGTGCGATGATCGAGCCGCCGCCCGACAGCGCGCGCAGGATTGGCGCGTTGCCGAAATCCACGTCCGGCCCGAGCTCCTCCGGGCACGTTTCGGACTTGTTCGTCGTCGGGACGTTCGGCCGGTACCGCCCCGGGCAGTCGCGCACGTAGGCGTCGTCGGCGCGCACCTGGCTCACCCACAGTCGCCGGCCGCTGTCGAGATCGAACGCGATGATCGAGTCGGAGCCCTGCGGCGTGGGCTCGACGTAGCCGTTGCCCGTGGCGACGTAGACGCGGCCTCTCGCCAGGTCGACCGTCGGGGCCGACCACACCGCGGCGCCCGCGGGGCCGTACAGGTTCACGCCCCGCGAGGTCGTTCCCCTGCCGCGCAGCATCGGGGCTTCGGTGATCGTGTAGCTCTTCCAGAACAGCTTGCCGGTCTGCGCCTCGTACGACGCGAGGCCGCCGCGAAAGGTGCAGCACGGGTACTTCGGATTGCCGGCGCCCGATTCCTCGAGCGACGAGATCGGCACGTACAGCCGGCCGCCGGTCAGCGTGGTGGCGCCGGTGATGCGCGCGAGCGGATGGGTGTCCGCGCGGACGGTCCAGACCAGCGCCCCGGTCTCGGCGTTCACGGCGTAGACGTTGGCGCGCACGTCGCCGAAGTAGAGGAGATACCGGTCTGCGCCCGCACCCTGCCCGATCACCGGCGTGCTGCGGACGCCGGCGTTGGCACGGAACGACCAGTAGACGCATCCGCTCGCCGCGTCGAGCGAGTACACGAAGCCGGTATCGGCACTCACGAACACGCGGCCGCCCGCCATGATCGGCTGCCCGTACGCCGAGTTCGCCATCGGAAAGCCGAACGCCCATTTCAGCGTCAGCTTCGGAATATCCTCGACGGCGAGGCCGGGATTCTCCTGAAACCGCGAATTACCCGTATCGAGACCCCAGCCGTTCCAGTTCGAGCCGGTGAACGGCTCGAAAGCAGGACGGCGCTCACAGCGGTTCGGCATCGCTGCCGCATCGCCCGTGTCGCTCGATCCGAGCGGACGTCCGCCGACGTACACCGCGATCACGCGCTTCTCGAATTCCGTGAGCGGGGCGGCGTACTTCGCGTGCGAGGCGGACGTCATCGTGGCAAGCACCTGCTCGGGCGTCAGCCGGTTCAGCTCGTAGCGATCGGGCGCACCGTCGGTGCGCGCGTCGTGGCAGCTGGCGCAGAAGCCGGTGAACGCGTGAATGCCCGCATTGGTGTTCTGCGGATGCGCCATGTCGCCGGGCGGGACCGAATAGCCGGCGTTCCTCGACGGTTCGGCGGGCGCCTGGACGCTGGCTGCGGCGGGTGCGATCAGCAGACCGACTGCAGCCGCTGCCCGACAGAGATCCTGCATCGTCGATGTCATGCGCTCCTCCTACCAGCCCGCGAAACGGATGCGGACACCTGCGTCGACGAGCCGCGGCGACCCGATCGTTGTCGGCAGCGTGCCGACGATGTACGTGGTGTCGAACAGATTCTGCACGCCGGCATAGAGATCGAATCGTCGTCCCAACGTCCACGAAATCGTCGCATCGGCGGTCGCGTAGGCCGGCAGCCCCGGTTCCTCGTGCCCGGGCACCACCCGCACGTTCAGATCGTCGTCGAACTGCCGTCCCACGTATTGAACGCCCATCGAAACGCTCGCCGGCGCCCGGTCGTAGGCCAGGCGCGCCGATCCACGATAGGTCGGAACCTGCGGCAGGCGTCTGCCCGCGAGCGCCGGGTTCGCGCCCAGCTCGGCCACCCGCGCGTGGTTGACGAGGAAGCCGCCGGCCAGCCGCCACGCTCCGGTACGGAAGTCGACATCCGCCTGCAGGCCGCGAATCCGGGTCCGGCCGAGGTTCTGCCTCTGCTGCGTCACGGCCGGGCCGCTGCTGCCGATGGTGACGTTCGACACGGCGTTGGTGACGCGGTTGTCGTACCAGGCGGTGCGGATCGTCAGGCCGCGCGCCGGCGTCATCGTGATGCCTGCCTCGCCGCCCAGCAGCCGCTCGGGCCCCAGTTGGGCATTGGCGAGCGTGAGCACCGTGCCGACCCTGAATTGGCGGTACAGCTCGTTCAGCGTCGGTGCACGGAAGCCCGAGCCCAGGCTGCCCCAGATTCTCACGCGCTCGCTCGCACGAAACAGCGCGCCCACGCGCGGCGATGCGACGGTCGCGGCGGTCTCCGGCAGCGCCCTGCTGTCGCCGGTGGGCACGCCCGACGGAACGCCCGTCTCGAAATTGTGCGCATCGCCGTTCGTCCAGCGATCGACCCGCGCGCCGAGCGTCAGCGTCCATCCGGCTGCGGCCACGACATCCTGCACGAAGAAGCCCGCGGCGTGCTGCCTGCCGCCCGATACGCGCCGGAGCGTCAGGGTCGACGCCTGGACCGGCGGCGTCACGGGGCCAGGGGCGGCGCCGAACGCATCTTCGCGGCTGTCGCCGTCGATGGTGCGAAAATCGGCGCCGGCGCTGAATGTGTGGGCACCGGCGAATGGGCGCGACCACACGGCAGCACCCCCGGCGGCGTCTGTCGGCACGTTCTGGTCCACCGTCAGCCGGACGACGCTGCGCGGGGCGATCGTCGCCGACCCGGGCACCACGGCGAGAAACGTGCTGTGAAACCGCTCGAAGTCCCCGGAGGCGGAGACCTCGAAGGTGCTCGCATCGGGCAGTCGCACCCGCGCGCCGCCGTTGATCGCGATCCAACGGGTGTCGTTGACCTCGAGGATCTTGCCGTTGCCGCGGTTCTCGGCGAAGTAGCCGGCCCGGAAGAACGCGCGGACCGCGTCGGCCGGCGCATAGTCGATCTTCGCGTCGAGATTGCGGTATTCGAGCGTCGCGTTGGTATCAATCGGCCCGCGTTCGTTCGCGATGACGACGGGGAAGCCGTCGGTCCGGTACCAGCTGCCGCTCAACAGCGCGCCGACCCGGCCGCGCACGCCCGTCGCGGCCAGCGCAATCTTCGGGTTGCGCTGGCTGCCAGCCTGCGCCTTCAGCTCCGCCATCGGGCGCACGGGCTGCCGGGTCACGACGTTGATGACGCCACCCATGGCGTAGTTGCCGTACAGGTTGGAGGTGGTCCCGTCGACCACCTCGATGCGCTCGGCGTTTTCGAGCGGCACACGCGTCCAGTACACCCATCCGCCGAACGGATCGTTGAACGGCACGCCGTCGAGGAGGACGAGCGTACGCGACACGCCGCTCGGTCCGATGCCCCGCAGCGAGACGCCCTGCGTCGTGGGGTGCGAGGATACGCTGCTCGTGCGCCGGAACAGGCTGAAGGTCGGCACCTGCCGCAGGAGATCGTCGGCCACTTGTGCGGGTGACTGGCGGATCGCCTCGCCGTCGAGCACGTGCACGCTCGCGGGAACCGCGGCCAGCGCCTGTTGGCTGCGCGTCGGGGTCACCGTCACTTCTTCGTGCAGGGCGGCCGGTTCGAGAACGATCTCGAGACCGTCGCGGTCCTCTCCGGCCGCGAGCGTTCGCGTCGTTGCGGCGAACCCGGCGGCCTGCACCACGAGCGTCAGCGCGCCCTCGGGCGCGTCGACGGCAAATCGACCGTCCGGTCCGCTGGCGGTCCGTGCGACGTCGCCCCCGAGGGAGCGGACGACCACCTCGGCGCCGGCGATCGCGGCGCCGGTGGCGTCGCGAATCGTGCCGCCGACGGGCGCCTGCAGGACCATCATGACGGCGGACAGGAGCGTGAACAGCACGCGCATAGCATAATCAGATATGCCCGTTCGCGACATCCTCATCATCGGCGCCGGACCCTCCGGCCTCTCGGCGGCGATTGCAGCAAAGCAGCGCGGTCTCGACTACCAGGTGCTCGAGCAGGGCGTGCTGGTGAACTCCATCTATCGCTTTCCGCCGCAGATGGTGTTCTTCACCACGCCGGAACTGCTGGAGATTGGGGGCATTCCGTTCGTCTCGCCGTACGAGAAGCCGACGCGCGCCGAGGCGCTCACCTACTATCGCAAGATCGTCGATGCCTTCGACCTGCAGATCGCGCTCGGCGAGAAGGTCACGTCGGTCTCGGAGGAACCGGCCGGCGGCGAGCGGGTATTCGCGGTGGAGAGCCGATCGGCCGGCGCCGTGCGCGTGCGCCACGCGCGCAGTGTCGTCCTGGCGATCGGCTACTACGATCACCCCGTTCTGCTCGGCGTCCCCGGCGAGGATCTGCCGCACGTCAGCCACTACTACCGGGAGCCGCACATCTTCTATCGGCGCCGCGTCGTCATCGTCGGCGGCGGCAACTCGGCGGCGGAGGCGGCGCTCGAGATCCATCGCGCGGGCGGGCGCGTCACCATCGTGCACCGTGCGCCGGCGTTGAAGGACACCATCAAGTACTGGGTGCGCCCAGATATCGAGAATCGGATCAAGGAGGGCGCGATCGCCGCGCGGTTCAGCACGTGCCTCACCGCGATCACGTCGACGTCGGTGCGCCTGCGGACGGCGGACGGCGGCGGCGCGATCGAGGAGATGCCCGCCGACGATGTGCTGCTGCTGACCGGCTATCGCGCCGACTCGGCGCTCATGGCGCGCGCGGGGGTCCGGCTCGACGAGCGGGACGCGCCGGCCGTCGATCCGAACACGTTCGAGACCAGCGTCCCGGGCCTGTTCGTGGCGGGCGGTGCGATCGCGGGGATGGATACGGGAACGATTTTCATCGAAAATGGGCGTTTTCACGGCGAGAAGGTCGTCGCCGTGATTGCCGGCCGGCTCAATCGGCAGGGCCGGGGAGGAGAATGAGCATGACGCGTGTATCGAGAACGGCGGCGGCGGCGCTGCTGGCCATGGGAACCGCCGGCGCTCCGGCGATGGCGCAGGCGCCGGCCGGCGTGCAGAACGGCGTAAAGCTGGGCAAGGTCTATCTCTCGGGGGAGAACCCGGTCATCCGCCTGCTCGACAAGGAGGGGGGCACGCCGGTGGTGGTGGCGAGCTTCTGGCGCGTCATCTGGAGCCCGGCCGGTGCGGGGCACGTCTGCCTGCTCACCACCGGGAACGGCGCCTCGCCCGACGATCTTCGGATTGCGCTGGTGGACAACGAGAAGCTGTTCGAGTTCCTGACGCGGGATGTGCTCGGGAGCTACGACAAGACGTATGCGGAGCGCCCGTTCACGGTCATGCCCGCGACGTTCGGATCGTCGGGGAACACCGCGACCGAGTGGAAGGAGAGCTGCCGCTCCGACCGGTATGCCGTGGAGCTCGCGTGGCGCGATCTGTATCCGCCATTCCAGCTCGACACGCCGGCCGGCGGATCGCCGAATCCGTTCGGCGTCACGTCGCTGTTCAT
Organism: Acidobacteriota bacterium; assembly: GCA_020850715.1. Classification (GTDB taxonomy): domain Bacteria; phylum Acidobacteriota; class Vicinamibacteria; order Vicinamibacterales; family CAVVIG01; genus JADZED01. The sequence goes on along the minus strand of JADZED010000010.1, from coordinate 189,491 downwards.
CCCGGCCCGGTCGGCCGACGTGATCCTCAACGGGAAGAGGCTGGCCGGAAACGTGTACCCGCAGATGCGGGGCCCTGCGCAGAGCAGCACCGCGTTTCTGGCCTTCTCCGAATCGTGGATCAAGTAGCCGGCAGGCGGCGCGCGAGGCGGCCGGCGCCCTTGAGGCCGCGCGTCAGTGCGCGACGGGCGAGAAGCCGGAGGTCCGCGCCGCCAGCATGCGCATCTCGAGCAGATCGACGAGCGACGCGGCCCGCGCGCGCAGCGAGTGATGCTCGAGCAGGGCGAGCTTCTCGAGCGGCTCCAGATCGAGGTACTGCGCGAGGGCATTGACCAGATCTTCGTCCGGCATCGCGGCGGGAATCCTGGCATCGGATGCGGCCGCGCGGGCGACCGAGGGCGCGAGCAGCGACTCGAGGCGGGAGCGATGGCCGCGGAGCGCCTCGCGATCCTCGGCGCCGAGCGGACGCTCGCCGAGACGCTCGACCGCGGCCTGGCGGTAGCTGCGCGCGTGGTCTTCCGAGACGATCCGGAAGCGCTCCACGCCGCGCAGCACGACGTTGAACCGGCCGTCGGCGAGATGTTCGACGTGGGTGACCAGGCCGCTGCACCCGATCGGATAGACCGGGGGCCGGCCCTCGTAGTCGCGTTCCCATCCGGGGCGCAGCAGCGCCAGGCCGATCAGCCGGTCGCCTGCGACGGCGTCGCGCACGAGGTCGCGGTATCTCGGCTCGAAGACGTGCAGGGGCATGAACACGTTGGGGAAGAGGACGGCGTTGGGCAACGGAAACAGCGGGAGCAGGTCGGACATCAGTGTATGGTCTTGGTCTTCTTGTCCATGTAGTCCATCAGCACGTACTGGCCGAGCGTGTAGGGCGTCGTGAAGTACGCCTTGCCCTTGCAGATGTCGGCGACCCGCCTCACGAAGCTCACCAGGTCGTAGTCGCGCGCGAGCATGAACGTGTTGATCAGGATCCCGCTCTTGCGGCACGCGGCGACCTCCGCCAAGGTTTCCGCCACGATGAACGGATCGAGGCCGAACGCGTTCTTGTAGACGCGGCCGTCGGGCTGGGTGAGCGCGGACGGCTTGCCGTCGGTGATCATGATGATCTGGCGCATGTCCTTGCGCGCCCGATCGAGGAGCCGGCGCGAGAGACGCAGCCCCTCGCGCGTGTTGGTATAGTAGGGCCCGACGCGGACGCGCCCGAGCTCGGCCAGCGGGACCTCCTCGGCCGAATCGTGGAACAGGACCACCTTGAGGGCGTCGCCCGGGTACTGTGTCCTGATCAGCTGCGCCAGCGCGAGCGCGACCCGTTTGGCCGGCGTGAAGCGGTCCTCGCCGTACAGGATCATGCTGTGGCTGCAGTCGAGCATGAGCACGGTCGCGCAGGAGCTCTGATATTCGCCCTGCGCCACCATCAGATCCTCGTAGGTGACGTGGAGGCCTCGAAGCTGCGAGGGACCCGGAGACCCGGATCGTGCTTCACGTTCCGCCGCGGCCAGCAGCGTCGCCGCCGGATCGAGGTTGAGCGTGTCGCCGAACTCGTACGGCTTGGGGGCGCCGATGGTCTCGACGCCCGTTGCCTGCGCGCGGGTGTCGTGCCGGCCGTAGCTGCTCTTGCCGAGCGAGCCGAGCAGATCGCGGAGCGCGCGGTAGCCGAGGAAGTCGAGCGTCTTGTCGGTGACTTCGAAGGTGAGGTCGGGGCGATCCGGCCCCGCGCCGCCGCGACCCTGCCGCTGCCGCCGCTCGGCCTCGAGGTCCGGCGGCACGGTGATGTAGCCCTGTTCGGCCATCCGGTCGATGATCTGCCGGATCAGATCCTCGAGCGCCGCCCGGGCGTCCTCCGGATCGCCGTCGGCCGGGTCGCCGAGCAGCCGCTCGACCGTCTCTTCCGGCAGGACGCCGCCGTTGAACAGCGCGTCGAGAATCGCGTCGTGGAGCGCCTGCATCGTGCGATCCGCCTCGTCAATCCCGTGGGGGTGGCCGAAGCCGCTCGATAGCAGCAGGTCCGAGAGCTTCGCGACCAGATCCTCCAGATCCAGATCGTCGAGCTCGTCGCCCGTGTACTTCGTGTAGCGATATTTCACCAGTCCCCGCGCCCAATCTCAGTTGTAGTACTTCTTTCTCCCCGACGGGATCCGGACCTCTTCTTCGAGCGCCGGCTCTTCGCGGCGCGGCGCGCGGCGGGGCGCCGTCTCCGCGGCGGAATAGCCGCGGTCCTCGCTCCGGCCGATCTTCTTCTGCGCGTACAGGCCCTCGAGCACGAAGTCGATGGCGGAGGCGGTTTCGGCCGCCGTGGCGCCCGGCGCGGCGCCGGCGCGTTCGGCCAGCTCGCGCAGGCCCTGCACGCCGGCGGTCCGCGCGATGACCTCGTCGGCCGGCGTGGTATCGGCCAGCGGCAGCGAACCGCCCAGATCGAACCACTCGACGACGGGCCGCGTGTCGATGCCGTCGAAGCGGCCGGCGAACACCGATCCCACCGCTGCCCGAATCAGGTCGCGCGCCACCTGCTCGGCGCCCCGCAGCTCGCCCTCGTACTCGAGCTCGAACTTGCCGGTGATCGACGGCAGCGCCGCGTAGATGTCGGTGACGCGCGGCACCACGATTGGCTCGCCGCCACCGAAGGCGCGCCGCTCGGCGTTGGAGACGACGAGCTCGAGCGTCGAGATCGGCAAGCGCTGGCTCACGCCCGAGCGCCTGTCGATCTTTCGATCGGCGCGCGCCTGGAACGCCACCTCTTCGATGGTCTCGCGGACGTAGTCGGGCACGATCGTGCGCCGCCCGCCGTCGCGCTCGGTCCACGCCTCCTGCCGGGTGATGGCCATGCCGTGGCCGCGCGTGGCGGCATAGTGCGTCCGGATCTCGGAGCCGATCCGATCCTTCAGCGGCGTGATGATCTTGCCGCGCGCGGTGTAATCCTCGGGGTTTGCCGTGAACACCATCAACAGATCGAGCCTGAGCCGGATCGGGTAGCCCTTGATCTGGACGTCGCCCTCCTGGAGGATGTTGAAGAGGCCGACCTGGATCTTGCCGGCCAGATCGGGCAGCTCGTTGACGGCGAAGATGCCGCGGTTGGCGCGCGGGAGCAGGCCGTAGTGCATCGTCAGCTCGTCGCCGAGGGCCAGCCCGGCCTGTGCAGCCTTGATCGGATCGATGTCGCCGACCATGTCGGCGATCGTCACGTCGGGCGTGGCGAGCTTCTCGACGAAGCGCTCCGTGCGCTCCAGCCAGGCGACGGGCAGCGCGCCGCCTTCGGCCGCGACGCGCGCGCGGCATGCGGCGCACAACGGGCACAGCGGGTCGTCGTGGATCTCGCAGCCGGGCACGACCGGCACCCGCTCGTCGAGCAGGCCGGTCAGCCCGCGGAGGATCCGGCTCTTCGCCTGGCCGCGCAGGCCGAGCAGGATGAAATTGTGGCGCGACAGCACGGCGTTGACGAGCTGGGGGATCACCGTCTCGTCGTAGCCGATGATCCCCGGGAACAGCGGCGCGCCGGCTTCGATCTTCCGAATGAGGTTGTCGCGGATTTCCTGCTTGACCGGACGGGGGCGGTAACCGGACGCGCGAAGGGCTTCGAGGGTGTCAATGGCCGCCATGAAGCGATTCTATACTGGCGCCTGATGGCCGGGGGGTTCTTTGCGTCCTGTGTTCCGCTCGCCTTCGCGCATCGCGGCGGCGGCGCGCTCGCGCCCGAGAACACGATGGCGGCGTTCGAGAACGGCATCGCCCTCGGCGCGGACGGCCTCGAGCTCGACGTCCACCTGTCGAGCGACGGGCGCGTGGTCGTGCACCACGACGCCACGCTCGATCGGACGACGAGGCTGCGCGGGCCCGTGGCGGCGCGTACCGCGGACGAGCTCGGCCGCGCCGGCGTGCCGACGCTGGCGGCGGTGCTGGATGGCTTTCGCGTGCCGACCATCGTCGAGATCAAGGTGAACCGCGAGCGCATGGCGGACGCCGTCGTCGACGAGGTCCGCGCGGCCGGCGCGGTCGATCGCGTGTGCCTGGGATCATTCGGGCGCCTGGTCCTGCGGCGCGTGCGCGCGCGCGATCCGAGGATCGCGACGAGCGCCGCGCGCGAAGAGGTGCGCTGGGCGCTCTATCGCGCATGGGTCGGACTGACCGTGCCGCGCGCGCCCTACGGCGGATTCCAGGTGCCCGAGTGGTCGGGCCGCACGCGCGTCGTGTCGCCCCGCTTCATCGCGTGCGCCCATCGCGCCGGCCTGAAAGTGCAGGTCTGGACCGTGGACCGCGCGCCCGACGCGGCCCGGCTGCTCGACTGGGGCGTCGACGCGCTGATCACCGACCGGCCGGATGTGGTGGTGCCGCTGTGCCGATCCCGACGCTGACCGACGTCGTCGAGGCGCGCGCGCGCGTGCGGCAGCGGCTGCCGCCGACGCCGCTGCTGCGGCATCCGCTGCTGAACGCGGAGACCGGACTCGACATCCGCGTGAAGCACGAGAACCACAACCCGACGGGCGCCTTCAAGATCCGCGGCGGCATCAACCTGATCGCCGGCCTGTCGCCCGAGGAGCGCCGGCGCGGCGTCGTGACCGCCAGCACCGGCAACCACGGCCAGTCGATCGCGCTGGCGTGCCGGGACGAGGGGATCGCGTGCACCGTCGTTGTACCGGCAGGCAACAATCCGGAAAAGAACGCGGCAATGCGCGCGCTCGGCGCGGAGGTGCTCGAGCACGGCCGGGACTTCGACGAGGCGCGCGAGCACGTCGAGGCGCTGCAGCGCGCGCAGCCGCGCCGCTACGTCCACAGCGCGAACGAGCCGCTGCTGATTGCCGGCGTCGGCACCTACGCGCTCGAGATCTTCGAGGCGCAGCCGGAGACCGACGTCATCATCGTGCCGATTGGCGGCGGCAGCGGCGCCTGCGGCTGCGCCGTCGTGCGCAGCGGCCTCGGCAGCCGCGCGCGCATCGTGGGCGTGCAGGCCGCGCGCGCGGATGCCTTCGCCCGGTCGTGGCTCGGCCGCTGCCGGATCGCCGGCGACGCGGCCGATACATTCGCGGAGGGGATCGCGACGCGCGTCACCTTCGACCTGACGTTCGGGATCCTGAGGCGGGAGCTCGATGCCGTCGTGACGCTCGGCGAAGCGGAGCTGCAGGACGGCGTCCGGCTGGCGCTGCGCGCGACGCACAACCTCGCCGAGGGCGCCGGCGCGGCGTCGCTCGCTGCCGCCGTGAAACTGCGCGACACGCTGGCAGGGAAGCGGGTGGTCTGCGTGATGAGCGGCGGCAACATCGACACGGCGACGCTCCGCAGGATTCTCGCGCCGCCGGCTTGAAGGCGCGCTCCCGCCGGCCACCCCGGCCCCGCAGGTCCGCACCGCCTCGGGGCGCCCGTCCGCTACTCCGGCAAGGACAGGATCCGCGCGGCCTCCGCGAGGACCCCGTTCATCATCCCCGCGGTCAGCCGGCCGGTGTTCGTGTTCTGCCGGCTCGGGTGATAGCAGGCGATGAGCGTCGGACCATGCGGCAGCCGATAACTGGCGCCGTGCGCGAATCGCGGCCGCGGTCTGACGGCGCCGCCGCGCCCGGACGCGAGCCGCAGATACGCATCGAAGGCGATGCGTCCGAGCGCCACGACGAGGCGGACCCGGGGCAGCGCGGCGAGCTCGGCGTCGAGGTGCGGCAGGCAGCGCGCGATCTCTTCCGGCGTCGGCCTGTTGCCGGGGGGCGCGCAACGCACGGCCGCCGTGATGAACGCGTCGCGCAGCACGAGGCCGTCGTCGGGACGCTGCGAAGTCGGCATGCTGGCGAAGCCGGCGCGGTGCAGCGCCGCCATGAGGAAGTCGCCCGATCCGCCGGCGCCGTCGCCCGTGAAGACGCGGCCGGTGCGGTTGGCGCCGTGCGCCGCCGGCGCCAGGCCGACCAGCAGCAGGCGGGCGCGCGGGTCGCCGAAGCCGGGCACGGGCCGCGCCCAGTAGACCTCGCCGCGGAAGGCACGCCGCTTCTCGCATGCGACGCGCTCGCAGTAGGCGCGCAGCCGCGGGCAGGCGGTGCACGACACGATGCGGCGATGTGCCGCGGCGAGCGCCTGCGTGGCGGGACGCCTCACCGCGTGCATGAGTTTCGGCCGGCTGGATCCGAGACTACAATGAGGGTTCGGGTCGAAAGGATGGAGATCCTGTGAGACACATTGCACCGAAAGAGACCGCCGAGCTCGACGCCGTCGAGGCGCGCGAGTGGCGCGACTCGCTCGATTATGTCCTCCAGAGCGGCGGTCCCGTCAAAGTGGCGCGGCTGCTGCGCGAGCTCACGCTCCACGCGCGGCAGAACGGCGTGAAGCTGCCGTTCACCGCCAACACGCCTTACCTCAACACGATCTCCGCCGACGAACAGGTCCTGATGCCGGGCAATCCGGACGTGGAGCGGCGCATCAAGAGCATGGTGCGATGGAACGCGGCGGCGATGGTCGTCCGCGCGAACAAGGCCGAAGAGGGGATCGGCGGCCATATCTCGACGTTCGCCTCGTCGGCCACGCTCTACGAAGTCGGATTCAACCATTTCTTCCGAGGCCACGACAACGGCGACGGCGACATCATCTATTTCCAGGGACACGCGGCTCCCGGCATCTACGCCCGCGCCTACCTCGAGGGGCGCCTCGACGAGCGGCACCTCGAGAATTTCCGCCGCGAGCTGAAGCCGGGCGGCGGGCTCTCGTCGTATCCGCACCCGTGGCTGATGCCCGACTTCTGGGAGTACCCCACCGTCTCGATGGGCCTCGGGCCGCTCATGGCGATCTACCAGGCACGCTTCGTGCGGTATCTCGAGGACCGGGGGCTGAGGCCGCGATCCGACCGCAAGGTCTGGGCGTTTCTCGGCGACGGCGAGACCGACGAGCCGGAGACGCTCGGGGCCATCACGCTCCCGGCGCGCGAACGGCTCGACAACCTGATCTTCGTCATCAACTGCAACCTCCAGCGGCTCGACGGTCCGGTGCGCGGCAACGGCCAGATCATCCAGGAGCTCGAGGCCGCGTTCCGCGGCGCCGGGTGGAACGTGATCAAGGTGATCTGGGGACGGGAGTGGGACCCGTTGCTCGCGAAGGATCGCGACGGGCTGCTGGTGAAGCGGATGGGAGAGATCGTCGACGGCCAGTACCAGAAGTACGCCGTGTCCGGCGGCGCCTACGTCCGCGAGCACTTCTGGGGCGCCGATCCGCGGCTCCTCGAGATGGTCGCGCACCTGACCGACGACCAGCTGAAGAAGATGTCGCTCGGCGGCCACGATCCGATCAAGGTCTACAACGCCTATCACGCCGCCGTGCGCCACACGGGATCGCCCACGGTGATCCTCGCGCGGACGATCAAGGGTTACGGGCTGGGCGAGGCCGGCGAGGGCAAGAACATCACGCACCAGCAGAAGAAGATGAACGAGGAGGAGCTCAGGGCGTTCCGCACGCGCTTCGGCATTCCGATCGCCGACGAGGATGTCGCGAAGACGCCGTTCTACCGGCCGCCGGAGAAGAGCGCGGAGGCGCGCTACATCAAGGAGCGGCGGGAGGCGCTCGGCGGCTATATTCCGCGCCGCAAGCAGCGGAGCGAGCCGCTCGCCGCGATTCCTTCGGAGCCCTTCGAGGAGTTCTTCAAGGGCACCGGCGATCGCACCGCGTCGACCACGATGGTGTTCGTCCGGCTGCTGTCGAAGCTGCTGCGCGACAAGGACCTCGGAAGGACGATCGTGCCGATCGTGCCCGACGAGGCGCGCACCTTCGGCATGGAAGCGCTGTTCCGCCAGGTGGGGATCTACGCTCATGCCGGCCAGACCTACGAGCCGGTCGACATGGACACGCTGCTGTACTACAAGGAAGCCTCCGACGGCCAGATCCTGGAAGAAGGCATCACCGAGGCAGGCTCCATGTCGTCGTTCATCGCCGCCGGCACCGCGTATGCGACGCACGGCGTGAACATGATCCCCTTCTTCATCTACTACTCGATGTTCGGCTTCCAGCGGATCGGCGATCTCATCTGGGCGGCGGGCGACTCCCGGACGCGCGGCTTCATGCTCGGCGGCACCGCGGGCCGCACGACGCTCGCGGGCGAGGGGCTCCAGCACCAGGACGGCAACAGCCAGCTGCTCGCGATGGCGTATCCCAACTGCCTCGCCTACGATCCGGCCTTCGCCTACGAGCTCGCCGTGATCATCGAGGACGGCATCAAGCGGATGTACATCGACCAGGAAGGCGTCTTCTACTACCTGACGGTCATGAACGAGCAATACGCCCATCCGGAGATGCCCGACGGCGCGCGTGAAGGCATCCTCAAGGGCATGTACCGGGTGCGGGCGGCGGCGCATCCCGATGCGCCGCTTCGCGCGCAGTTGTTGGGCAGCGGCGCGATCCTGCCTGAGGTCGTCAGGGCCCAGGCGCTCCTGGAATCGGACTATCACGTGTCGGCCGACGTGTGGAGTGTGACCAGCTACGGCCAGCTCTATCGCGACGGACATGCCTGCGAGCGCTGGAACGTGCTCCATCCCGGCGAGCCGCGGCGCGTGCCGTGGGTGGCGCAATGTCTCGAACACGCCGCGGGCGTCTTCGTCGCCGCGTCCGACTACGTGAAAGTGCTGCCGGATTCGATCGATCGCTGGCTCCCGCGCCCGCTCATCTCGCTCGGCACCGACGGCTTCGGCCGCAGCGAGTCGCGCGCCGCGCTCCGCGACTTCTTCGAAGTCGATCACCGCTATATCGTCGTTTCGACGCTGGCCGCGCTTGCGCGCGATGGGCGGATCGAATCGTCGCTCGTGGCCAAGGCGATCGAGTCGTACGGCATCAACCCCGGCAAGCCCAACCCGGCGAGCGCCTGAATGCCGATCGATTTCACGCTTCCGGAGCTTGGCGAGAACATCACGGCCGGTGACGTGCTGCGCGTCCTGGTCGGCCCGGGCGAGACGATCGCGCGGGAGCAGCCCGTCCTCGAGCTCGAAACCGACAAGGCGACCATCGAAGTGCCTTCGTCGGTGGCCGGCGTGGTCAGGGAGATCAAGGTCAAGGCCGGGGACAAGGTTTCGGTCGGGCAGGCGATCCTGTCGGTCGACCAGGCCGCTGGAGCGGCGGGGCCGGGTGCGCCCGCCGGGGAGGTCGCGCCCGCGGCGGCGCCCGCGCCTGCGGCTTCGGCGTCCGCGAGCGCCGCGCGCACGGAGCCGCCTGCCGGCGGCCAGGCGCCGCCATCTCCCGCCCAGCAGGCTCCCGCGCCGCTGGCATCCTCCACGCCGGGGGAAGCGCTGGATCTGGCGGCTTCCGAGCGGCGCGACAAGGCCGGCGCGAAGGAGGAAGCGCCGGCGGCCGACACGCCTCCGCGCGGACGGAAGGTCGTCGCCATCACGCGGGGCGTCCGCGCGTCAGAGCCGGCCGAGAAGCCGGCGGGCCCGGCGCCGCCTGCCGTCCCCGCGGCGCCTTCGGTGCGCCGGATGGCGCGCGAGCTCGGCGTGGCAATCGATCAGGTCGAGGGCACCGGGCCGCGCGGCCGCATCTCGATCGACGACGTGAAGGAGCATGCGCGGCGCATCGTCGCGGGATCGGCGCGCGCGGTCGGGCCGGCCGCCGAGCCGCTCCAGGATTTCTCCCGTTTCGGCGACGTCGAGCGGCAGCCGCTGAACGCCGTCCGGCGCAAGACCGCGGCGCATCTGTCGGCCGCGTGGGCCGCCATCCCGCACGTGACGCAGCACGATCTCGCCGATGTCACCGAGCTCGACGCGCTGCGCAGGAAGTACGCATCGTCGGTCGCCTCGGCCGGCGGTTCGCTGACGATGACGGCGATTGCGGCGAAGGTCGTCGCGTCCGCGCTCGGGGCGTTCCCGCAGTTCAACGCCTCGCTCGACCTCGCCCGTGACGAGCTCGTCCTGAAGAAGTACGTCCACATCGGTATCGCGGTCGATACCGACCGCGGACTGCTCGTGCCGGTGATCCGCGACGCCGACCGGAAGAATCTCACGCAGATCGCCGTCGAGATTCCTCAGCTCGCCGAGAAGGCGCGGACCCGAAAGATCGCGTTGGAGGAGATGCAGGGCGGCTGCTTCAGCATCTCGAACCTCGGCGGCCTCGGCGGGAGCTTCTTCACGCCGATCGTCAACGCGCCGGAGGTGGCGATCCTCGGGATGTCCCGCGCGCGTCTCGAACCGGTGTACCGCGATGGCCAGTTCGTACCGCGCCTGATGCTCCCGCTGTCCCTCTCCTACGATCACCGGGTGATCGACGGCGCCGACGGCATCCGCTTCCTCCGCTGGATCGTCGAGGCGCTCGAGCAGCCCTTCGTCCTGACGTTGCACGGCTGAACATGGGGCAGGAACGGCGGGAAGGGCAGGAGGGGCCGGACCGGGAGGGGCGAGACCTCGCAGTCCAGATCGCGATCGTCGGCGGCGGTCCGGGCGGCTACGCGGCCGCGTTTCTCGCCGCCGATCTCGGCCTCTCGGTCGCACTCGTCGATCCCGAAGCCGATCCCGGCGGCGCCTGCATGTACCGCGGCTGCATCCCGTCGAAGGCGCTCCTCCATGTCGCGAAGCTGATCGGCGAGTCGCGACAAGCCAGGGCCTGGGGCATCGAGCTCGGCGAGCCCGCCATCGATCTCGACAGGCTCCGCGCGTTCAAGAACGGCGTGGTCGCACGTCTGACCGCCGGCACCGGCCAGCTCGTGCGGTACCGCAAGGTGCACTACCTCAGGGGCATGGCGGAGATCGTCGACGCCCATACGCTCCGCGTGAAACTGGCGGCCGGCGGCGACGCGCGCCTGCAGTTCGAGCACGCGATCCTCGCGACCGGATCGCTCCCCGCGATCCCGGGGCCGCTGCAGCTGAACGACCCGCGCGTGATGGATTCGACCGGCGCGCTCGACCTGCCGGAGATCCCGAAATCACTCCTGGTCATCGGCGGCGGCTATATCGGGCTCGAGCTCGGGTCGGTCTACGCCGCGTTCGGAAGCGCCGTCACGGTCATCGAGATGACGGCCGGCCTGCTGCCCGGTGCCGATCGCGATCTGGTGGACATTCTCGCCAGACGCGTGGCGAAGGTGATGAGCCGCGTCCTGCTCGAGACCCGGGTGGTGCGGATGACGCCGGAAGCCGGCGGCATCCGCGTGGCGTTCGAAGGACAGGGCGGCCAGGCCGAGCAGCTCTTCGACCGCGTGCTGGTGTCGGTCGGCCGGCGGCCGAATTCGGCGATCCCCGGACTCGACAGGACGAAAGTGCAGCTCGATGCGCGCGGCTTCATTGTCGTCGACGAGCAGCGCCGGACGCACGAGCCATCGATCTTCGCGATCGGCGACGTCGCCGGCGAACCATTGCTGGCCCACAAGGCGTCCCACGAGGGGCGCACAGCCGTCGAGGTGATCGCGGGCGAGAACGTCGTCTTCGCGCCGCGTGCGATCCCCGCCGTCGTCTTCACCGATCCCGAACTGGCGTGGGCGGGCCTCACCGAAGCGCAGGCCCGATCGCAGAACCGCGCGGTCACCATCGCGAAGTTTCCGTGGGCCGCGTCGGGGCGTGCGCTCACCCTCGATCGCACCGACGGCCTGACCAAGCTCGTGCTCGATCAGGAGACCGAGCGCGTGCTCGGCGTCGGGCTGGTGGGTCCGGGGGCCGGCGAACTGCTCGCCGAGGGTGTGCTCGCCATCGAGATGGGCGCCACCGCGGCCGATCTCACGCTCACCATTCACCCGCACCCGACGCTCACCGAGACGGTGATGGAGTCGGCGGAAGCCTTCTTCGGACAGGCCACGCACATCTATCGCCCGAAGCGGCCGGCGCCGGCCGATCGGCCCCGGGATCAGAAGCGGTAGCGCACGCCGACGCCGAAGCGTCCCAGGCTTCGATCTTCCGCTCCCAGCAGTCGGAACAGCCGCAGATCGGCATCCACGGCCACCCGCCGTCCCACCCGCACGCCGACGCCGCCTCCGAGCGTGAGCGCCATCTCCAGCCTCGAGGCCCGCACGCGAGCGCCGAAGCCGGCCGGCTGACGCATCAACCCGAGCGCGCGCAGTGCCGCGGCCATCCCGGCATCGCCCAGCGCCGGGTAGACGTAGGTGGCCGTGCGGCGCACGCTCGCCGCGCCGGCGCCGGCGACGAAGTACGGCTCGATGCGTGCGGCGGTCGTCGGCACGGCGACACGCACGTTGTTGGTCGCAATCACCAAGCGGCCGTCCGGATCGTCGTAACGCGGTGGCGGGTAGATCAGCGGCGCGAACACCGGGCTGCCGAGAATCGTGAAGTCGTCCTGCGGGTACGCGGCGCGCAGCCGCGGGACGATCGTCGCCTCCACCTCCAGCCCGACGATGCGGGTGAAGCCGTAGAGGACGGCCGCCGAGAACGCCGCCTGCGTCGAGGAGTCGACGCTCGCGGCGGAGACGGTCGCAGAGACGCTGGTGCGGCGCCCGTCCTGGGCGGAGGCGCCGAGCGGTGCGGAGGCCAGCAGGACCAGACCCGCGATCCGACGCAGTGGCATCATGAGCGTCTACTATAATCGAGCCGCGACATGCCTTTGCCGCCTGGTGTCACGCTTCCGCGCCGGCTTGGCTGGCCGGACGCGGCGGCCATCATCGTCTCCAACGTCATCGGCGGCGGCATCCTCTTCACGCCTCCCCAGGTCGCGTCCAGCGTTCAGCGTCCGTGGCTGTTTCTCGGCGTGTGGTGGGTGGGCGGGGCGCTGGCCTTCGCCGGGGCCATGGCTTATGCCGAGCTCGCGACGCTGCGCCCGCGCGCCGGCGGCGAATACGTCTATCTGACGGCCGCTTACGGGCGCCTCGTCGGCTTTCTGACCGGCTGGACCTCATTTGTGGCCGGCTTCTCGGGCGCGATCGCGGTCAGCGCCGTCGTGATGGCTTCCTACATCGGCCGCTTCGCCCCGGCGGCCTCGGACGTCTCTCCGTTGATCGTGGCGCCGATCCCGTGGGTGAGGGTGACGATCTCGCGCCAGACGCTTGTGGCGCTCGCTGTCATTGCCCTGATGGCCTGGATTCACCGGCGCGGCATCGGTCCGGGCCGCATCGTCGGCAACGTGCTCGCGGCGCTCAAGGTGTCCGCGCTCGTCGTCTTCATCGCGCTGGGCTTTTCGATCGGCGCCGGGTCGATGGTCCATCTGCAGCCGGCGGGACAGCGCGTGGCCGCATCGGCGTGGCTCCTCACGCTCATCCCCGTGATGTTCACCTACTCGGGCTGGAACGCCGCCAGCTACGTCGCCGAGGAGATCCGCGACCCTGGCCGCAACGTGCCGCTCGCGCTCGGCGTCGGCACCATCGCCGTCGTCGCCGTCTATTCGCTGCTGAATCTCCTCTATCTCTACGTGATGCCGCTGAGCGAGCTGGCAGCGGTGCAGGGTAGCGTGCTGGATGTGATCGCGGACAGGCTGCTCGGCCTGCGCGCAGGGGACGTCATGGGGATCGTGTCGATCCTCAGCCTCGCGGCGAGCATCAGCGCGATGACGCTCGCCGGACCGCGCGTGTACTACGCGATGGCGCGCGACGGCCTGTTCTTCCAGGCGGCGGCGCGGATCCATCCGCGCTTCGAGACACCCGCGGCGTCGATTGCCGCGCAGGCGGCGTGGAGCGGCCTGCTGGTGATCTCGGGCGGCGCGAGCGCGCTCACCCGCTACACCGGCTTCGCCATCGTGCTGTTCTCGGGGCTCGCGGTCTCCGCGGTGTTCGCTCTGCGGCAGAGCGAGCCTGACGCGTCGCGGCCGTTCCGCGCGCTCGGCTATCCCCTTGCGCCGGCGATCTTCGTCGCGGCCAGTCTTCTCATCGTCGTTGCGGCGATCTACAACGACCCGGTGCCGTCGGGATGGGGACTCGCGATCATGGCGATCGGCGTACCCCTGTACCTGCTGCAGGCGCGGCGGCGGCCCGCGATGCCGGCTGGCGGACGCGAGACCCGCCTGACGTCCGGCTGAGGCCGCCGCGTCTACCTCGTCGCCGTCCACGCCGCGCCGGCGGCAGTCGTTCCCTGCATCGCGCTGCCGTTCACGCGTCCCCTGTAGACGGTGCCTCCGGTCGTGAAGGTGATGTCGGCGCCCGTCAGCCGGCCCTCGACCGGCTGGCTGCCCAGAGTTCCGGTGATGAACTGGAAATTCTGCGTCAGCGCAAGCGTCCCCTGGGCCATCTTCCACGCACCGCCGACTTTGGCGGGCACGATCCAGAAGAGCGCGGTGCACCAGGACTCGCAGTCGCCGACGTGCGCCGTCTGATCGGGCTGCCAGTCCTCCATGGTGAACGTGTTGGAGACGACGCGCGTGCCCGGCTTCATGTCGAGAATCGTCGGGCGCAGCCGCAGGTTGAGCTGCGGCAGCAGGAACAGCGTGACGACGGTGGCCTGCGAGAAGTCGGTGGCGAAAATGTCGCCCTGCACGAAAGAGGCGCGCGCGCTGATTCCGGCGGCCGCGGCGTTCCTGCGCGACAGGGCAACCATGTCGGGGTTGTATTCGACGCCCAGGGCCCGCGCTCCACGCCTGGCGGCGGCGATCACCGTCCGGCCGTCGCCCGACCCGAGGTCGACGACATAGTCCTGGGGCGTCACCTTCGCGAGGTCGAGCATCGTCTCGACCAGCGCGGCGCCGGTCGGCACCCAGACGACGTCTTTGCCCAGTTGGCCGACCTGGGGCTCGAATGGCTTCTGGCCGGTCTGTGTCGGCGCCTGCGCAAGGGCCGTCGACGCGACGAGCAGAAGTGCAACAGGGAGCCGTGCGCGCCGCGTGTGGCCTGAGGTGTTCATCGGGGAAATCTACAGCACTTTGCGGCGCGCCCTGCAACTATTTGTGTCTGGCGCGGCCTGGACCATGGTCGATGCCGGCGCCCAGGTCGAGCGACGCAGGCGCGCGCGGCGGAATCGCAGAGACTGGGAATGCGGGTCGCGGCCGGTCTCCACCGGCGGAGGGGTTCAGGAGCCCGCGGCGGCCGCGTACGCGTCGGCGGTCTCGTTGGCGTGGTACGAGCTGCGGACCAGCGGTCCGGAGTCGACGTGCACGAATCCCATCTCGAGCGCAGCCTGTCTGAGATCCGCGAATTCGCCGGGGGGGTAGTAGCGTGTCATCTCGGCGTGCGCGGGTGACGGCCTGAGATACTGGCCGACGGTGAGGATGCTGCAGCCCACGTTCCGGAGATCGCGGAACGTCGCGAGCAGTTCGTCGCGCGTCTCGCCGAGCCCGACCATCAGGCCGCTCTTGGTCGGCACCTCCGGCGCGTAGCGGCGCGCGCGATCCAGCAGCTCCAGCGTGCGGCCGTACCGGCCCCCCGATCGCGCCGACCGATAGAGGCGCGGCACCGTCTCGGTGTTGTGGTTCAGGATGTCCGGCCTCGCGTCGAGGACGCTGCGAAGCGGGGCCTCCTTGCCCTGAAAGTCCGGGATGAGCACCTCAATCCGGCACGACGGCAGCTTCGCCCGCGTGTGGACGATCGTCTCCGCGAAGATCGAGGCGCCGCCATCGGCCACATCGTCGCGGTCGACCGAGGTGATCACGACATAGCTGAGCCCGAGGGTCTGGACCGCGTGGGCCACGCGGCGCGGCTCTTCGGGATCGATCGCCGCCGGCCGCCCGTGCGAGACCGCACAGTACGAGCAGGCGCGCGTGCAGACGTCGCCGAGAATCATGAAGGTGGCGGTGCCATGGCCCCAGCACTCCCCGATATTCGGACAGCGCGCCTCCTCGCACACCGTGTGCAGCCCGAGCCCTCCCAGCAGCGACTTCAGTCGCAGATAGCTCGGCGAGCCCGGGGCCCTGACCTTGAGCCAGTCGGGTTTCGGCGTTCTGGGTGCGGGTGCGAGCGGAATGATGCGGGACACGACGCCCTGATTATATCTGGCCGGCGCGCGCGCCGTCGGCGCCGTGCTTCAGCCCGGCGATGAGAAAACCCGCGAACGTGTCGGCGATCTCCTCCGAGCTCGCCGGCCCCGTCCGGCGGAACCAGCGAGGGATCCAGTTGACCGCCCCCAGGATGGCGAACGACAGCAGCTTGGCGTCCGCGCCGGGGTAGAGACCCGCCTCGATCCCCTCCGAGACAATGCGGCGCATGCCGTGATCGAACCGGTCGCGACGGGCGACGACGGCCCGGCGGTGCGCCGGGGAGAGCGCCTCGAGATCCAGGAAGAGCGCCGTCCCGTGCAGTTCGTCGAGAATCGTATGGACGAACGCGGTGATCAGCCGCCGCAGCTTTTCGTCCGGCGCCGACGCGGCCGCCTCCATGTCGACGAGCGTTTCCATCAGCCGATCGAGCGAGTACTGGTGGCAGGCGAAGAGGATCGCTTCCTTGTTCTTGAAGTAGTAATAGAGGTTGCCCTTCTTCATCTGCCGCGACGCCGCGATCTCCTCGACGGTGGCACCGTGGTACCCGCGCTTTCGGAACAGCGAGGCGGCGCAGTGCAGGATCTCGATGCGTGCGGCGGCCTGCCGCCGGTCGCTGCGCGCGCGGCGGCGAGGGCGGCGCCGGCCCGGCGGCGGTTCGCCGGCGCCCTCGGAGGCCGAGGTTGACTCGCGCATCGCCACGAACCTAAAGTAGTTTGAACGCGCGTTCAATTGCAACCTTTCATGCCCTCGCCTGCCGCTCCAGACGCCGCTTTTGCATTCACGTGGCTGGGACACGCCACCTTCCGGATGACGACCCCGGGAGGCAGGCATCTGCTCTTCGATCCGTGGCTCACGAGCCCCACGTGCCCCGAATCGGCGCGCGCGATCGACCGGCTCGATCTGATGCTGCTCTCGCACGGCCACGACGATCACATCGCCGATGCCGTCCAGACGGCGCGGCAGACCGGCGCGCACGTGCTGGCGCCCTACGAGCTCTCGGTGTGGCTGCAGCAGAAGGGCCTCAGGCACGTCACCGGCATGAATCCCGGCGGCACGATCCGGATATCGGGTCTGTCGATCGCGATGGTCCCCGCGCTGCACAGCAGCTCGATCGTCGAGGACGGCCGTCTCGTCTATCTCGGTCTGGCCGCCGGCTACGTGGTGACGCTGGAGAACGGCCTGACGTTCTACTTCGCGGGTGACACGGCGCTGTTCGGCGACATGCGGCTCATCGGCGAGATCTACAAGCCGGCGATCGCGTTCCTGCCGATTGGCGATCTGTACACGATGGGCCCCGAGCAGGCCGCGAAGGCGTGCGAGCTGCTCGGCGTGAAACAGGTCGTGCCGATGCACTGGGGCACGTTTCCCGGGCTCACCGGCACGCCGGCGGAGCTTCGGCGGCTGGTCGAGCCGCGCGGCGTCGAGGTGGTCGAGCTCGAGCCGGGCGAAACCGCGCGCTGACCTCCGGCCCTACCGCTGCGTGAGCAGCATCGCCGCCGACAGGACGATCATCACCACGACGGTGGCCCAGGCGACGACGTTGAAGTTGCGCGAGTTCACGTGCGCGCCCATCAGCTCGCGGTCGTTGGTCAGCAGCAGCATGAAGATCAGCACGAACGGGAGGACGACGCCGTTCACGACCTGCGACAGCACCATCACGTGCACGAGCGGGAAGTTCGGGATGAGCAGGACGCCGGCGCCTGCGGCAATCAACAAGGTGTACAGCCAATAGAACGCCGGCGCCTGATGGAACTTCTTGTCGAGGCCCGATTCGAGCCCCAGACCCTCGCAGACCGCGTACGACGTGGAGATCGGCAGGATCGACGCCGCGAACAGCGACGCGTTGAAGAGCCCCGCCGCAAAGAGCAGATACGCGTACTCGCCGGCGAGCGGCCGGAGCGCCTGCGCGGCATCGGCGGCGGAGGTGATGTCCCCGCGGCCGGTGGCATACAGCGTCGCCGCGCACGCCACGATGATGAACCAGGCGACGACGTCGGTGAAGATGCAGCCGAGGACGACGTCCCATCGCAGCGCCCGATACTGGCGCGCGGTGACGCCCTTTTCCACCACCGACGCCTGCAGGTAGAACTGCATCCAGGGCGCGATGGTGGTGCCGACCAGGCCGATCACCATGAAGAGGTAGCCGTAGCTGCGGATGCCGGCGCCCGACGGCCGGCTGACCGTCGCCAGCGCGGCCGCCCTCCAGTCGGGGTGCGCCAGCAGTCCGGCCACGATGTAGCAGACGTAGAACCCCGACGCCAGCAGGAAGATCTTCTCGATGCCCGCGTAGGTGCCCCGGACGACGATCACCCAGACGAGCACCGCAGCGGCCGGCACGACGACGTGCCGGGGGATGCCAAACAGTTCGACGCTGCTGGCGACCCCGGCAAACTCCGCGACGATGTTGCCGAAATTGGTGATCACCAGCGCGATCATCAGGAAGAAGGTCAGCCGGAAGCCGAACTCCTCCCGGATGAGGTCGCTCAACCCCTTGCCGGTCACCGCGCCCATCCGCGCGGCCATCTCCTGCACCACGATCAGGGCGATCGTGATCGGGATCATCGTCCACAGGAGCGAATACCCGTATTCGGCGCCGGCCAGCGAGTAGGTGAAGATGCCGCCGGCGTCGTTGTCGACGTTCGCGGTGATGAAGCCGGGGCCGACCACCGCCAGCGCGAGCATCAGGCGCGCGCGCCAGCCCCTGCGGAAGAGCCTCATGACGCGCTAGCTGCGGTGGCGCAGCATCGTAATCACGTCGTCGGCCGTGATGATGCCCGCGAGACGGCCGTGCGGATCGACGACCGCCAGCGTCAGGAGGTTGTACTTGTCGAACAGCGCCGCAACCTCGTTCTGCGGCGTGTCGGGCGCGCATGCAACATAGGCCTCCGAGAGATCCGCCAGGGGCGTCGTGCCAGGCGACACCGCGATCTTCACGAGCGGCACGGCGCCGGCAAGGCGGCGGCTGGCGCCGACGAGGTAGATGGTCGCGACCGCTTCGCGCGTCCCCTCGAACTTCTTCAGCGCGTCGATCGCGTCGTCGACGATCGCCGACTCAGGCACCGCGAGGTATTCGGTGGTCATGCGGCCCGCGGCCGTGCGCTCGCCGAACTCGAGGAGGTGGGTGACCCCGCGGCGCTCGTCCGGCTCCATCTCCCGCAGGATCTGGCCGGTCCGATCCTCGGGCAGATCGCCGAGCAGATCGGCGGCCGCGTCCGGGTCCATCTCCTCGACGATGTCGGCGGCGCGGTGGCTGGCGAGGGACTCGACGATCGACACCTGGATGCCGGGATCGATCTCCTCGAGCGCCTCGGCGGCCACGCCCTCGTCGATCGTCGCGAACACCGATTCGCGTTCGGCGTGCGGCAGATCCTCGACAATGTCGGCGATGTCGGCGGGGTGGAGCTTCGAGAGGCCCTCGTACGCGATCTTGAGCTTGACCCGCCGTGCCGGGTCGGTCTCGAGCAGATCCACGTACTGCCAGGGAATCACGCGTGGGGGGATCCGCTCGAGCAGCGCGCGCAGCGTGAAGGAGGGGACGATGCCCTTGGCGAGGCGCCGGATCGCGCCGCGCGCTCCGACGTCCACCGTCAGCACGTTCAGCGCGACGCGATCGTCGAGCGGCACGCAGTCGAGTTCCACGTCGTTGACGCGGACCACCTTGCGCCCGTGGACGTCGATGATCTGGCGATCGAGCAGATCGCGCTTCAGCAGCAGGACGCCGTCGGACGGCGGCTGGCTGGCCCAGTCGGCCGATTCGCCCGCGGCGTGCACGCTGGGGCCGCACGCGGTCAGCGTCTCTCCCGGGCACCGACGCTCGCCGTCGGGCGTTCCGACGATCAGGAAGGCGATGCGGGTCGGGTGATCCTGCGGGACGACAGCGACCTCGCGGACGCGGCCGCGCACCGCGCCGCTGCGGTCGCGCACCGGTGCGCCGAGCATTTCCGAGAGTGCGACGATCGACATGGGGCTGCAGGATCCACGGGCGACACAGTGTCACGCGCATCGCGGGAGGTGTCACGCGCCCTCCAGCCTCCGGCCCCGCCCCGTCGGTCTTCTCAATCGATCCGATACTTCCCGAGGTAGTACGACAGGGCGCGCTGGCTGATGCCCATCAGCTCGGCGGCCTCCTTCTTCACGCCGCCGGCGCTCTCGAGCGCCCGGCGGATCGTCTCCCGCTCGACCCACTCGATGTTCTGCCGCAGCCTCGGCGACGGCAGGCCGGTCGCCTGCGGTGCGGCGGCGCCGAAGGGCGCTACCGCGCGGGCGGTGATCGCCGGCCCCGGCGAGAGCACGACGGCCCGCTCGATCGTGTTCTCGAGCTCCCGCACGTTGCCCGGCCAGTCGTATTGCAGCAGCCCCTGGAGCGCGCCGTCCTCGACCCGATCGACGCGCCGGCCGGTGCGCCGGGCATGCTTGCGGACCAGCGGCCCATCCGGGGCCGGCCGGCCGCCGCCCGCCCCGCCGGCGCCGCCGTGCACCGCGTGCCGCGCGTTCTCGATCAGGTTGACGCGCGCGGTCCGCAGGCGCTCGGCGTCGCCGGCCGCCGCCGGCAGGCCGGGATCGAGGTCGAGGCACACCGGCACGCCGCCGTCCGCTCCGCCGCCGCGGCCGACTTGCGGCAGACGGCATTGAGATCCACCTCTGCGACCTCGAAGCGGATCGGCTTGGCGAAATCGAGCACCTCGCTGACGACCCGATTGAGCCGCTTCACCTCGTCGTCGATGTCGGCCGCGGCCTCGCGGCGCGTTTCGGGCGGCGCGTCCCGCTGGCGCAGGACGTGGAGCGACGCCTTGATGATCATGAGCGGATTGCGCACCTCGTGCGCGATCACCGTCGAGAGGCGGCCGAGCGACGAGAGGCGCTCCTTCTGCGAGATCTCCCGCTGGAAGCGGGCGATCGAATCGGTCAGCGCGTTGAAGGTCGCCGCCAGCAGCCGCGCATCCTCGTCGTCCCAGCGGCTGGAGGGTCGCAGCGCGATCTTGCGCGCGAGATCTCCGGTCCGCGCGATCTCGCGCATGGCGTCGGTGATCGCGGCGAGCGGGCGGGTGATCGTGCGGGCGACCGCGAAGCTCAGGAGCGTCGCGAGCACGACTGCGACGGCGGCCGTCACCGCCAGCTCCGCGTGGATGGCGCGCAGGAAGCGCAGGTGCTCGGTGCGCGACCGCAGGATGAGCGCAACCGGACCGGCGCCCGCGACCGTTGCGCCGTCGGGCGAGGCCGGGAGCGCGCGCGGCAGCACGACGAACTCCTCGCCGTCGAGCCGGATGCTCGACGTGCCGCTCGTACGCAGGCGCCCGGTCAGCTCCCGGGCTGCCCCGGGCGCCAGCGTCGACGCCAGGATCTGCCCGTCCATGCCGAACGCGATGTCGCTGCCGGTGATCGCCTTCAGCTGCTCCGCCAGGCGGTTGTCGAGCCGGAAGCCGACGTTCAGCGTGCCGAGTACCTCCGGATGGTCCAGACCGATGGCGATGGGCACGGTCACCAGCTGCAGGATCCCGTCCGGCTGCGGCAGCAGGCTGAAACCTTCGCGCCCCTCGAGGGCGCCGCGGATTGCCGGCTGGCGCGCGACGACCAGCGCGGCGCGGTCCGAGGCGCCCACGGTCGCGAGGACGTCGCCCGTCTTGCTCGTCACCAGCAGCAGATTCGAGTGGATCTGGTGCTGGAATCCGTTGGCCACGTCCTGCACGGTCGGCGGATCGTTGGTCGCGACCGCCGCCTTGAGGGTCGGCGCGTCGGCGATGATGCGCGCCGTCGTCGCGAACGTCTCGGTGCGCGTCGTGCGGAGCTGATCGATCTGCGCCCCCGTCGTCAGGATCTCGCGCTGCAGCGCGCGCTCCGCGTCGGAGGTGACGCGGACGTTCACCCGGTAGATGGCCGCGCCGATCGACAGCACCGCGAGCAGGGCGCTGGCGAGGAAGATGCGGCCGCGCAGCGAGGAGAGGATCGTCATCGCAGCGTGAAGTCGACCTCGGCGGCCCCGCCATCCGGCACCTCAGCCGGCTGCGGCCGCGACGTCTCGCCTTCGTGCCAGGCGGCGACCTGGCAGGTGCCGGGCGGCACGCCGTCGATGCGATAGCGCCCGTCGGCGTCGGTGACCGCGCAGAACGGATGGCCGAACACGAGGATGAAGGCGCTCATGTGCGAATGGACGTCGCAGAACACGCGCACGACGCCCGGACGATCGAAGCGCACCGGCTTGGAACGCCCCAGCGCATACCGCCCCAGATCGAAGCGCGCCGGTTTCGGGAGCGAGAACACATTGTGATAGATGCGATCCGAGTTCGGGAACTGCACCACCGTGCCGACCGGGATCGCGAGGACATGGGGCACGAAGGTCTCATTGCGCTGATCCATGACGGCGCCGCCGCCCTCGCTGGCTTCGAACGCGCCCCGCGGCGCCGACTCGAGGCAGACGACCGCGCGCGGGAGGTCCGACGGACCGCGCGGCGGCGGCGCCCCGAGCGCGGCGACGGCCGGCCGGCGCGCGGCCGCCACGCCGAGCCGCAGCAACCGCAGCGTGGAATGCCGGTAGTCGGTGTCGTTGTAGAAGCCGGTGTCTTCAGGGCCGGCCGACACCGAGACCTCGCCCCTGATTGTCACCCGGCCGCCACCGACGACGACCGGTCCGGCCGGGAGCGCCTGGGCCGCCGCGCGGCCGCCCGGGCCGACCGCGCACACGAGCACCAGGGCTGCGAGCCGCTCCGCGCGGAGATTCATGGGCGTCGTGCTCCGGATTGTACGGCGGGGTATCATGAAGATATCGATGGCGTATATCATTTGCGAGCCGTGCGTGGGCACGAAGGATACGGCATGCGTCGATGTCTGCCCGGTCGATTGCATCCACCCGCGCAAGGACGAACCGGCGTTCGCCGCGGCCGAGATGCTCTATATTCACCCCGACGAGTGCATCGACTGCGGCGCCTGCGTGCCGGCCTGTCCGGTCGAGGCGATCTTTGCGCTCGACGAGACACCTCGGCCGTGGGCATCGTTCATTCGGAAGAATGCGGAGTACTACTACGAGCGGTCCACCGCCTGACGCCGATCGCGGACATGCGGATCGGGGACCCCACCGCGGACAAAGGACCACGTCATGGGCCTGATCGATCACAAGTTCGAAGACAACTTCATCACCACGAGCATCGATCGGGTGCTGAACTGGGCGCGCGAGTCGTCGATCTGGCCGATGGGCTTCGGCCTCGCCTGCTGCGCGATCGAGATGATGGCCGCCTCGGCCTCGCGATTCGACATCGCGCGGTTCGGCGCGGAGGTCTTCCGCGCCTCGCCGCGCCAGTCGGACCTGATGATCGTCGCCGGCACGGTCACCAAGAAGATGGCACCGGTGCTCCGGCGGCTGTACGATCAGATGCCCGAGCCCAAGTGGGTGATCTCGATGGGCAGCTGCTCCAATGCTGGCGGTCCGTTTCCGACCTACAGCGTGCTGCAGGGGGTCGACAAGGTGGTCCCGGTCGACGTGTACGTCTCGGGCTGCCCGCCGCGTCCCGAAGCGCTGTTGTACGGCCTGATGCGCCTGCAGGACAAGATCCGCAAGGAGGGCACCGTGCTGCGCAGGGAGCGCGTCATCATCTCCGGCCATTCCGAGCCGACCGTCATCGGTGAACGGGCATGAGCGCCATCGTCCGCTTCTTCAAGACGATCTTCCTGGTCGATCTGCTGAAGGGCATGTGGGTCACCCTCAAGTACACGCCGCAGCCGGCGTTCACGTTCCAGTACCCGGCCGAGCGGCGCCCCACGGCTCCGCGCTTCCGCGGCGTCCTGCGCCTGCAGACCGAGCCGGGCACCGGCGCCCAGACCTGCATCGTGTGCGATCAGTGCGCGAAGGCGTGCCCCGACGATCTGATCTCGCTGGGCGGACACCGCGAGCCGGGGCAGAAGATCAAGATTCTCGACTATTTCGACTTCAACCTGTCGCGGTGCAGCTTTTGCGGGCTCTGCGCCGAGGTCTGTCCGACCAAGCCGATCAAGGCGCTGGTGATGAGCGAAGACTACGAGCTCGGGACCTACGGGCGCGACGCGCAGATCATGCGGGTCGACCAGATGTACGACGGCGTCGACATCGAGCAGTACACGCGCTGACCCGCCTTCCGGGCCGTTCTCCCGAGCGGCCGGGCGCGTCGTTCCGCCGGCCCAGCCGCGAAGATTTCGGTTTGCGAAACGCCGGGGCGCAGGTACACTCCCGTCCGGGCTCCGGGCGCGCCGCGACGGCGGCTGTCACTTCTTCGAGGTCCGGCCCCGATTCTTCTCGAGCGCGTTCGGCATCCGTCCTTGTCCCGGGGAGGAAGTCGTGACACACGTGCAGCGAGGCGCCCGGATCCTGGTCGTCCCGGCGCTCATCGCGGCGGCCTCGTTCATCATCCACGCCGAGGCCACCGCCCCACAGTCGTCGGTCGGGGCGGAAGTGCAGCTCCAGCTCGCCCAGATGCTGCACGATGAGGGCGGCTACGCCGGCGCGCTCGAGGCGTATCGCCTGGCGCTCCAGCAAGCCGACGGCACCCAGGTGCGGCGCGCCCGCGTCGGCGTCATCCAGATGGCGCTGCGGACGGCGGAATTCGAGCTCGCGCGCCGGGAAGCGGCGGTGCTGCTGGCGGCCGAGCCGTCGAGCGCCGAGGCGCGGGCGCTGGCCGCCGACGCGCTCTGGGCGTCGGGACACTTCGAGCAGGCCGAGGCGAAGTACCACGAGGCGCTCGACGCCGATCCGGAGCTCGCGCGGGCGCACCACGGCATCGCGAAGTCGCTGGCGGCGCAGAGCCGCCTCGACGCGGCGCTCGCCGAGGCCCGGGAAGCGCTGCGGCTGGCGCCGCGCGACATGGAGATCCACCACACCGTCGGGATGATCTACGAGCGCATGCACCGGTTCGAGGAGGCGGCCGCCGCCTATACCAACTACACGAACCTGCTGCCGAACAAGGATCGGAGCGCGAAGGCCGACTGGTCGCGCGCCGAGATCCGGTTCCTGCGATCGTTCGGCGAACGCGTGCCCTTCGACATGGAGCCCGGCGCCGATCAGGTGAACTACACGATCGGCTTCCGCCTGGTCAACGACAAGATGGTCGTGCGCGCCAAGGTCAACGATGCGGCGGCGCAGGACTTCATCGTCGACACCGGTTCCGAGAACACCGTGATCACGAGGTTCACGGCGCAGCGCCTGAACGTCCAGCCGGTCACCTATACCTTGAGCGCCGGCGTGGGCGAGGTCGGGCTGCGGGGGCTGCAGCTGGCGCGCATCGATTCGCTCGAGATCGGCGAGCTGAAGCTGCGCAACGTGCCGGTGCTGATCAAGAATCCGCCGCTGCGCGACATGCCGACCCAGGAGACCGAGAGCCTCTCGCCGCTCGCGCTCGGATTCTCGATGACAATCGACTACGCGCGCCGGCAGCTCACCTTCGGCCGCCATCTCGCGCCCGAGCCGTCCGATGCGGAGCTGCCGCTGCGGCTGTGCCGGCTCGCGATGGTCAACGGGATGCTGGACGGCGTGCACGACACCAACTTCGTGGTCGACACGGGCGGCGAGGTCATCTCGATCAGCCAGGCGACCGCTTCGGCGATCGGGAAGAGCACGCCGGAGAACCGCATCGCGCTGAAGGTGTACGGCACGTCGGGGTGGGATCGCGATGCCTTCCTGCTGCCCGGCGTGAACCTCGCGTTCTCGGCGATTCGCTACAACAACTTCCCGGTCGTGGTGCTGAACCTCGCGGCGCCGAGCGCGCTGCTCGGCTTCCAGCTTGGCGGGACCGTGGGGCACAAGTTCCTGAGCAGGTACCGCGTCGGCATCGACCTCGAGCGCAGCACCCTGCGGCTCAGGGCGGTGTCGTAGCGGCCGGCGACGCCTCCTTCCGCGCCAGCCGCACGGCGCGGCGCGCGCGCGCCTCTTCGCACACGCGCCGTTGTTCGGCCGTTTCCAGGAGGAGCGGCGGGACCGGCCGCCGTTCGCCATCGGCGGTCACCGCGACAAACGTCAGGTACGCACGGCTGGTCAGCCGGCGTCTGCCCGTGAGCGTCTCCTCGGAGTAGACCTCGACCTGCGCTTCGAGCGACGTCGTGAAGGCGCAGGTCACCCGCGCCTTCAGGATTATCAGGTCGCCGACCTTGATCGGGTGGAGGAACTGGAGGTCGTCGACTGCGGCCGTGACCAGGGAGCTGCGCGCATGCCGGTGGCAGGCGATCGCTCCGGCGATGTCGATCAGGTGCATGACCGTGCCGCCGAGGATGTAGCCGAGCGGGTTGGCGTCGTTGGGCAGCACGACCTGCACCATTTCGGTTGCCGACTCGGACGCGTGCTTGGGCGCGAGGTCCATTGCAGCGGTGTCTGGGTCTGCGGTCAGAAGTCGTAGCCAATCCAGACCGCGAAACGCGGGTCGCGGAAGCGGGCGCTCCCGCCCTGGGTGGCGAACAGGACGTCCTCCCATGCCTTGTTGAAGAGCGTGCGCCACGACCAGTCGAAATGGATCGGGAAGCCGAGCGCGAAGGTCTCGAGGCCGAGGCCGTAGGAGGCGCGGCCGTCCTGCAGGCGGAAGCCCGAGACGAGCTGCGGGGGGCCTGTCAGCGGAATCGTCCTTCCGTTCGCGTCGAGCATCGGCTGGCCTGACGCGTCGGTCTGCACGCCGATGATCGGCGTGCACGACTGCGCCGCGCGCGCGGCGAAATGGAACGAGTCGTTCAGATCGGGCGCCGAGGCGCACGGGTTGTAGCGCGCCTGGTTCTCGAACCAGCCGGCGCCGGCGTTGAAGAAGAACACGCCCCGCACGCCGCCCATCACGCCGAGCGGCGTGAGCATCGCCTCGATCAGCGGAAACCGCAGCTCCGCGTTGGCGAAGAAGGCGTTCTGTCCGGTGAATTCCAGATAATCGTAGCCGTGCATCTCGGAGTTACCGCCGAAATAGAGGAAGTCGGGGTAGGCGCCGAAGCTCTTGAAGCCGCGCACGCGCGTCGCGAGCAGGCCGCTGCCGCCCAGGCGGAGATAGTGGCGGAGGTCGGCGTCGAAGGTCTGGCGCGAGAGCAGGCCGCCGATGTTCGGCGACGCGTTGTACGCGACCCGCATCGTGTTGCCGGCCAGCGGGCCGAATTCGCGGAACACCGTGGTCTCCTGCACGAACGCCGCGCCGAGCGGCATGAGCGAGCCGTTGCGGAACACGGTCTGCCCGAACCGATCGAGCTGATACTGCCGCGTCTGCTCCTCGAGCGTGGGGTTGTTGTACTGCTCCTGGATGTTGATGATGCCGCCGGAGAGCTCGAGGCGCCGGTACCGATCCACCGGGTAGATCCCGAACACCAGGCCGCCGCGCGAGGTCTGGGTCGCCACGGCGTTGTCGCGCGAGATGAAGGCGGCGTCCTGCAGGCCGTAGTAGAGTCCGGTGCCGAGCGCGTAGAAGAAGCGGGTCTGCGAGTAGCCCTGCACGGCGAACTGGAAGCGCCGGGAGAGGTTGACGTAGGAGAACGCGAGCGTGCGGTACTGCTGGATCGACTCGGCGAGCAGGTTGAACTGCTTGTCGCCGAGCACGTCGCCGAACGAGACCTGCGAGCCGCCGAGGATGTCGCCGTTGCTCGTCACGCCGACGTTGATCGGCGGGCGGCCCTCGAGAAACATCTTCTCGAACATCTTCTTGCGGCGCGCGTTCTCCCGGATGAGCGTGTGCTGGAGCGGCGCCTGGAAGTCGATGATCGGGCCGGGCGCGCCGAAATCGGCCGACGCCGCCGTGTGCAGCGGCGTCTTCCGCTCGATCGCCTGCAGCGCGAATTCCCCCTTGTAGTAGGAGATGAACGCGATTCTGCCCGACTGGCCGTCCGCCAGCACCACCGGCGACCAGTTGCCGCCGAGCACGTCGGTGTACTGCTTCAGTTCCGCCGTGCTCAGGTCGAGCGTCCAGATGTTGTAGATGTTGCCGTTCTTCGCGACATCCGGATCCAGCGGGACGGCCGGATCGGTCGCCGTCGACGCGAAGACCAGCGTGTGGTCGTCGACGAACTTGGCGGCCGTTTCGTCGTTGGTGCCGAAGGTGAGCTGCGTCTTGGTCTTCGTGGCGAGATCGATCCGGAACAGCTTCTGGTTGCCGCTCACGCGCGACGCATACACCAGGTACTTGCCGTCGGGCGAGTAGGTCGGCCCCATGTCGGCGAATGCGTCGTTGGTCACGTTGGTGACCTGGCGCGTCTGCAGGTCGACGAGGAAGATGTCGCCGATGCCGCCGCTCAGCGCGCTGAACGCGATCGTCGAGCCGTCGGGCGAGAACGCGGGAGACTCGGGCTCGTCCACCATCGTCATCGGCAGGCGCACCGCGATGTCGCGGGTGAGCACGTTCTGCAGGATGAGCGTGCGCTCCTTTTCGGTCCGCACGAAGTAGGCGATCCGGTCGCCCTTGGGCGACCAGCCGAGCCAGGGCATCTCGAAACGATCGCCGTACTGCACGATATGGTCGTAGCCGCGATCCTTGTCGAAGCCGGTGGTCAGGTTGCGGACGATCGAGCCGTCCTGCGCCGACAGCAGGACGACGTCGATCTCCTGATCCTTGCGGTTGATCGTCATCGCGGCGATCAGATCGCCAGAAGGCGACGGCGCAATCGAGAAGGCCTCGGCATAGTGGGTCTTCTCGGCATTCGGCGCGAGGTTCGGGCCGTAGTCGGCGGGGCGCTCCTTGTCGCGGAACGGCTTGAAGCGATCCTTCAGGTAGCGCTCGAACGCCTGATCGAACTCCTCGGGCTTCATCTGGAACGCTTCCTGGTACGCGTCGTCGCCGCCGCCGATGACGCTCTTGCGCAGCGAGAACATGAACTGGCGGATGCCCTCCTTGCCGAAGCGCGCCTCGATGAATTCGAAGACCGCATGCCCGAGGTTGTAGGGCACGAAGCGCGGGCTGCCGAAGTCGCCGTAGCCGTCGGTCTCGCTCATCTTCGGCACGATATCGGCGACCGCGGCGTCGCGGATCGACATGAGATCCATCGGCGCCCACTGGCCTCGCTCGTACTCGGAGAGCCCCTCGTTCACCCAGAGCGGCACGCCGCGGCGAATGAGCTGCTGCGGGATGATGTCGAACTCGAACTGGTGCGTCAGTTCGTGGACGATCAGCCCGTAGAGCAGGTCGGGCGGGTCGTCGATCGGCATCAGCATCCGCTGCCGGATCGGCTCGGCGAACGCGCCGACTCCCTCCTGCGCGGCGCTCGGCTCGACGTTCTGCTGCTCGAACTCGCTGTGGGTCTTGAAGAGGATCAGCTGGACCTTGAAGGAGAGATCGTGCTTCAGGTCGGCGCTCACCTGCTGGTACGCGCTCTCGGCGTAGCCTGCCACACGCTCCAGGTGTTTCTCGAGCTCCGGGTAGTAGTAGATCTCGAAGTGGTCGGTCGTGTAGATGTGCCAGTCGAACGTGTCGTAGTGGATGTTGTTCTTCCCGTAGTACGGGATCATCTGCGTCTGCGCCTGGACGCCGGCCTGGCCGGCGACGAGGGCGCCCGCGAGGATCCACGCCGGCAGGAAGCGGCCACGGGGCGAACGTGAGCGGACAGGCATGGACATCCCTCGCCCAGCAAGTGGTGACAGGAGGCATCGATCTTACTGGTACGCGCACGGCCCTGCAAACCGCGAGCCGGCGGTCCGGCTGGGCGAAGGCGATCGCCGCACAGCTGCTTCCGCCCCTCCGGGGCGTCCCACCCTGCCGGCGCTCCCCCGATGATGGCAGAATGATGGCGACGGCAGTGTTCCCGGGATTCGGCGCCGACCGTCATCTGCCGGCGATAAGTCATCCGGCTGAACCTCCGCCGCGGAATGCGGCGGGTCGGGCTGGAATAAACGAGGGCGCGCGCGGGTTTACGCCTCTGAGCGCGCGCGGATTGATGCGCATTCGTCGTGCTCCGCGACCCGACGCCGCCGCGCGCGCTCCGCACGACGGCAAGGCCGGCCCCGCGGCGGCGGGCCCGACCTCGCCGCACGCCGCGGCGTTCGAGGCGGGCGTGCTCGGGGAGCTCGACAGCCTGTACCGCACGGCGCTGCGCCTGACGCGGAACCAGGCCGACGCCGAAGACCTCGTGCAGGACACGGTGTTGAGGGCGTTCCGGGCGTCGGCCCGCTTCGATCCCGGCTCGAATCTGAGGGCCTGGTTGTTCACCATCCTCCACAATGCCGCCCGCAACCGCGTCCGCGATCGGGCGCGCGAGACGGTCACGGCCGACAGCGACATCGTCGAGCGCGCGATGGACGCGCCGCCGCCGGCCGCCGGGAACCTCGAGACGCCGGAGTCCCTCTTAATACGGGAGGCTCTGGCCCCCGACCTGCGGGCTGCGATCGACGCCCTGCCCGAGGCCTATCGCGAGGCGGTCTGGCTACGCGACGTGGAGGAGTTCACGTACACGGAAATCGCGGAGATGCTGTCGATCCCGCCGGGGACGGTCATGTCGCGGATTTCGCGGGGCCGCCGGATGCTGTTCGACCGCCTCCATCACCTCAGCCCAGTCAATGCGTAACTGCGAATCGATTGATCTCCTGCTCACGCCCTATGTCGACGGCGAGATTCCCTCCGGGGAGCGCCCGGCCGTCGAGGAGCACCTCCGGCGCTGCGATCCCTGCCGCGCGCGGGTGGCCGCCGAGCGCGCCGTGCGGTCGCTCATCCAGGCGCGTCGGTCCGCCCTCGCGGCCGACTGCGCGCCGCCGGGGCTGCGGGACGCCTGCGCGCGCGCTGCCGAAGCGGCCGCCTGGTCCGCTGTGCCGGCGCCCGCCACGGGCTGGAAACGCCGTCTGGTGCCGCTCGCGCTCGCTGCCAGCCTCGTCGTGGCGGTTGCCGGCGCATTCCTCTATCAGCTCACGGCGAGCTCGGCCACCATCCTGGCGGCCGAGCTCGCCGCCGATCACGTGAAGTGCTTCGCGATCAATGACGTGTTCGACACCCACCAGAGCCGCACGGCGGTGGAGCGCTCGATGGCGGCCGGCTTCGGCTGGCCTGCCCGGCTGCCGCCGCAGCCCGAGGCGGTCGGGCTCGAGCTGGTTGGTGCGCGGCCGTGCCTGTACGGCGAAGGACGCGCGGCGCACATCATGTACCGGTATCACGGGCGGCCCGTGTCGCTGTTCATGCTGCCCGATACGATCCGGCAGGATGCCGTGATCAGCGTGCTCGGCCACGAGTGCGCGATCTGGTCGGAAGGCGATCGCACCTTCGTGATGATCTCGCGCGAGCCGCGCAACGATATGCGGCGGATTGCGTCGTTCGTCCATGCGTCCCTTCGATAAGGGCGTCGGGGCGCGAGCGGGGAAGGAGAAGATGACGATGACGATGCGGTGGACGCTGGCGATCGCCGGGGCGCTCGCGCTGTCGTTCCTCACACTGAGCGCAGACCTCGAATGGCCCTTCGGCCGCGCCGACGCGTTCACGTCTGGAGGCGAGGCGTGTCCGGCCGATGCGCGGCCGGCGAACCTGAACTTCACGTTCAAGGATCTCGAAGGCCGGCGTGTCGACCTCGCGTCGTTGAAGAACAAGGTCATCCTCCTGGATTTCTGGGCGACCTGGTGCGGGCCCTGCAAGGTGGAGATCCCGTGGTTCGTCGAATTCCAGGAGAAGTACGGTCCGAAGGGCCTGCAGGTCGTCGGCATCGTCCTCGAAGACGAATTCAGTCGCGTGAAGAGCTTTGCCGAGCAGATGAAGATGAACTACCTGGTGCTCGACGGCACCGATCGCACCGACGTCGAAGAGGCATTCGGCCCGCTGTTCGGCCTTCCGACCACGTTCGTGATCAGCCGCGACGCGAAGATCTGCGCGAAGCACGCGGGACTGTCCTCGAAGAGCACCTTCGAGCGCGAGATCGCGGGACTGCTGGGACCCGCGGCGCCGTAGCGGCGCGTGGCGCGGCGGCGCGGGCGCCGTGGTATGATGGCCTCGAAATGCTCAAGGGCTTCACGCACGCCCGGCTCGCCTGCGGCTGCCGCATCACGTTCCGCGACGGCGTAGAGGGCAGCCCGGTCACGGTGGTCGTCGACGAGAAATCGCCGGCCTGTACGATCTCCCTGCACGTGCGTCATCTTCCGCTCTTCGACTATCGCGAGGCGCTGCGGCCGTCGACGCGCCTCGGCCCGCCGGAAGAAGAAGAGTTCGAAGAAGAGGGCTGAGCCCTCGGCCACGTGCCCTCCACTCACGCCTTTCCGACACGAGAGATCTGAGTTGATCCAGACAATCTGCTTCGTCGTGTTCTGGGCCGTACAGGCTTCGGCGCTCCTGGTGTTCGCCGTGCCGTTCGCCTGGTCTCTCGTTGCGCTCTGGGCCGCCTCGCATTTCCTGCGCGCCATCGGACTGACGCTCGCGTTCCACCGGTATTTCGCCCATCGCGCGTTCCAGATGCATCGCGCGGCGCGCTTCTTCTGGGCCTACGTCGGCACCGCGGCGATGCAGAAGGGGCCGCTGTGGTGGGCGGGCCATCACGTGAACCACCACCGGTTCGCCGACCGCGAAGGCGATCCGCACAGCCCGATGGTCAGCGGCATCTACTACGCTCACATCGGGTGGTTCCTCAACGACGCCAGGCACGATCGCGTGGGGCCGAACAACCCGGTCGTCCGCGACTTCTCGACGGTGCCCGAGATCGCGTGGCTCGACCGCTACATGGCGGTGCCGCCGATCTCGCTTGCCGCGGCGATGTACCTGCTCGGCGGCTTCCCGTGGCTTGTCTGGGGCTTCTGCCTCCCGACGATGACGCTGGCGCACGCCACCTTCGCGATCAACACCGTGAACCATCTGTTCGGATCCCGCCGCTTCGAGACGCACGACGAGTCGCGGAACAACCCGGTCACCGCCTTCTTCGCGGTGGGCGAGGGCTGGCACAACAACCATCACCGCTACCAGCGCGCGGCGCGCAACGGGTTCTACTGGTGGGAGCTCGATCCGACCTGGTACGTGATCAGGGCGATGGCGGCCGTCGGGCTCGCGTGGGACCTGCAGCCAGTGCCCCGCCGCATCTACGAGGAGGCGGAGGCGGTGAGGCGGAAGCGGGCCTCGATGCGCGCCCCCAGCATCGTCGACGCGGTACCGCTCGCGCTGGAGCTCTCCGAGGACGTCGAACCGGTCTGACCCGCGCTCGTCATCCGATTTCGATGTTCGCCACCAGCGGCAGGTGATCCGAGGCGATGAGCGCCGGCCGCGTGCGCGGCAGCTCGATGCCGACCACCCTGACCTGTCCCGCGTAATAGATGTGATCGAGGTGGAGCAGCGGGAACACGCCAGGATAGGTCCGCCGCCGCTTCAGGAACTCCCGCAGGTCGACGCTGTTCAGCCGTTCGCTCAACAGCGTCGTCGCGAGCCCCCGCATCCACTCGTTGAAGTCGCCGAGCACGATCTTCGCGCCGGCGACGCGCCGATCCGAGACGATCGTCGCGAGCCGCTGCGCCTGATGCCGGCGCTCGAGGATGGCGGTGCCCAGGTGCACGTTGTAGACGTGCAGCAGGGCGCGCCCGATCTCGACGTCGACGCGCTGCAGCCGCCTGGCCTCGCAGGTCTTCCACGACAGATCGTGCTCGAGGTGGTTGACGATCGGATGGCGGCTCAGCACCGCATTGCCGAAGTTCCGCCCGCGCAGCTGGCGCGCCGGCGCCATGACCCATCCCATGCCGAGGGCGGCGCCGATCGCCTCGGCGTGCCCGCCGCCCCTGGGGCCGGGCCCCACGACTTCCTGCAGCGCGACGACGTCGGCCTCGATGGCGCGGATGACCTCGATGACGCGATCGGGACGGATCCGGCCGTCGAGGCCGCGGCAGCGGTGGATGTTGTAGGTGGCGATGCGAAGCGCGATCGGCGCGGCGGCGCTCACGGCGCTATATGATAGTGCGTGGTCCGCTGCGTTGCGGCGCATCCTTGCAACCCGGGAAGGAACTCATGGCACGCCTCAAGTCCGAGCTCGAAGTCGTCTGCCCGTGCTGCCAGTCGGTGCTCGTCGTCGACCTGAACCTGGGCCGGATCGTGTCGCACCACGAGCCGGAACGTGGCACGAAGCCCGAACTGGACGACGCGCACCGGATCCTCGCAGAAGAGGCCTCGCGGCGCGAAGCGGCCTTCGCACAGTCGGTCTCGAACGAGCGGACGCGCGGCGACGCGCTTGCGAAGCGCTTCGAAGAGGCGCTGCGGCAGGCGCGGCAGGAGCCGATCGTCAAACCCACCCGCGATTTCGACCTGGAGTGAACTCCGCCGGCAGCCCCGTCCAGTGCTCGCGCCCGCGGTACTGCTGGGGCTTGATCGCGCCGTAGCGCATCCGGAACCGCCGGTAGCGCTCGCGCAGCCGTCCGATGCGCGCGTCCGATGAGGCCATCGGCGCGTGCGCGCGGTCGAGCAGCATGCGCTCCACCTTCCACACGTTGGTGGCGGCGAGCCGCCAGTCGTACCGCCCCATCGCGAGGGCGAGGTCGACGACGGCATAGCCGACCACCCGCCCGGTGAAATCGACGTAGGGATCGCAGTAGCTGAGCGCGAGGCTGCGGGCGCTCGGAAACACCGGCTTGCGGCCGTGCAGCCCGGGATCGCGCGACCGGGCGATCGAGCCCCAGCGACCATCCCGTCGGTAGACGTAGATCACGTGATCGAGCCGGTCGATCGACTCGAAGCTCAGCACCAGCGGCGGGTAGCCATGCTGCTCGAGGACCACTGCCGCAAAGAGCGCCGCCTCGAGACAGTGCGCGCAGCCGTGCCGCAGCACACCCCTGAAGCTTCGCTGCGTCGCCCGCCCCCCGGGCTCCTGGTTGTACGGCAGGGCGTTGAGGTACCGCTGCACGCGCGCGGGGGTGCGCAGGCCTGCGATGAGCCGCCGCTCGCGGGGGTTGAACGCCGACCACGCCGGCGCGCGGCCGGGGAGGCCGGCCGCGCCGGCTCCGGGCGGCAGCATCACCGGACGCCGGCCACCGGCTTCAGATCGGCGATCACCTGTTCGGGCGTCCAGCCGTTGCCCGTGTAGGCGGCCACGAACCTGCCCTCGGGATCGACGATGGCCGTGCGGAGATTGTGCGTGATGTCGAGCGGATTGTTCCGGTCCCGCACGACCTGGACGCCGAATCGGGCGCCGAACCGATCGATGTCGTCGCGCTCGCCGGTGAGAAACGTCCAGACCTGCGGATCCGCCTGCAGGCGCTCGGCGTGCGCCTGGAGCACCGGCGGCGTATCGGTGAGCGGGTCGAAGCTGACGCTCACCAGACGCACGCGCCCGCGCAACGAGGCCGCCGCGGGATCGCTGGCGAGGCTCCGCTGGATGGCAGCGAAGTTGCGATCGAGCAGCGGGCAGAACGCCGGCATCGGGCATTTCGTGTACATGAACGTGACGACGACCGCCTGTCCTTTGAAGCTCGTGAAGTCGCGCGCGCGGCCGTCCTGATCGACGAAGCGCCCGGGCGGCACGGCCTCGCCCGGTTTCAGCAGCTCGAAACCCGATGCAGCGGAGGGCGCCGGCTCTCCGGGGGATTCCGGACCGAGCGGCGCGGCGCCGACCTTCGCGATCGCGCTCAGATAGGCATCGTTGGTCCCGACCACCAGCGTGGCGTCGACCAGATCGCCGGGGGCAAGCCCCTCGAGGAGCCGTCCATCGCGCACCGCGTAGGGCATCGTCATGCCCGGCATGAAACCCTTGATTTCCTCGTGCTTGATGCGCGCGGTCTTCGCGGCGGGATCGACCGAGAGGATCTGGCCGTGGAGCTCGAGGCCCGGCCGCGGCGGCGCACCGCCGCACGCACCGGAGATCGCCGCCGCCAGGAACGACAGGGCAGCGGCCGAGAAAAGCGTGTGAGCGCGCATCCGTCCTAGTCTACAGTCAACGCCATGATCTGGATCGGGACCTCGGGCTACAACTACCCGGAATGGAAGGGCCGCTTCTATCCCGCCAACCTCGCGACGGCGAAGATGCTGCCGTACTATGCCGCACGCTTTCCCACCGTCGAGATCAACTACACGTTCTATCGCATGCCCACCGAGCGGCTGGTCGCGGGCTGGGCGGCGCAGACGCCCTCGCCGTACCGCTTCACGCTGAAGGCGCCGCGGCGAATCACGCACGATCGCCGGCTGAAGGACTGCGGCGATCTCGTGCAGGGGTTCTGTCGGGCGGCCGCCGCGTTGGACGACAAGCTCGGCGCGCTGCTGTTTCAGCTCCCGCCTGGCGCGAAGAAGGATCTGCCCGCGCTCGATGCGTTCCTGGAGGTGCTCCCGCCGCGCGTCTGCGCGGCCTTTGAGTTCCGCCATCTCTCCTGGCTCGACGACGAGGTGTTCGCCCGGCTGGCGGCGCGCAACCTGGCGCTCTGCGTCGCCGACAGCGAGCGGCTGTCGACGCCGCTCCGGATCACCGCCGATTACGCGTATTTCCGCCTGCGCGACGAAGGCTACACGGCGGAGGACGTCGCGAAGTGGGCGGAGACGATCGCGCGCGCTGCCGCCGCCTGCCGCGACGTGTACATCTATTTCAAGCACGAAGAGCAGGGCAGGGGTCCCGAGCTGGCGGCCATGCTGCGGCAGCGGATGGGCGTGTGATCGGCCCGCCCGTCGCCGGCGCACGGGAGGAGGGGCGGGAAGGGCGCCCCGGATCCGCCGGCGGGCATCATGGCCGGCGTCTGGAAGCGGCCGCCCGGCGCGATGCCGCCGGCGGGCTCACGCACGAGCCGCGCGCTGCCGCGCGGCCTGCCCGGCTCGAGGTCCGGCATCCGCCGGCAGGGCTACGGCGGCGGCGAAGTCGACGACCGATCGCTCGGCCCAGTAGCCGTCTTCGCCAAGGGTCTTGTCGCCGACGAACGCACAATGGCCGCCGTGGGACGTGACGACGGTCGTAATCGCCGGATTGGCGGTCAGCCGCGGATCCGAGAACGGCTGCACCGGCACGAACGGATCGTCTTCCGACGCGATGATCAGCGCCGGCACGCGGATCCGTTCGACCACGCGCATCGCGCTGGCGCGATGGTAGTAATCCTCCTCGTCGGCAAACCCGAAGTAGGGGGCGGTGAAATCGCGGTCGAAGTCCCGGACCGTCCGTACGCGCTTCAGAGGGCCGAGGTCGAACCGCCCGGGCCAGGCACGGTGCTTCCGGCGCATCCGCCGCTTGAGATCTCTCACGAAGTTCCACTCGTACAGCATGTTGCGCGGCCGTTCCAGCGCGCGCACGCAGAGGGCGATCTCGATGATGGGCGACACGGCGGCGACTCCCTTCAGCGCCGCCGGCGCAAAGGCACCGTACTCGCCTGCGAGCCTGAGGGCGAGGTTGCCGCCGAGCGAATAGCCGGCCACGACCAGCGCCGGCAGCCGGTCGATCTCCACGAGCTCGTCGATCACGAACGCCGCGTCGGCCGTCAATCCGGAGTGGAAGAGGCCCGCGCAGAGATGCTCGGTGTCGCGGCAGTTGCGCTGGTTCAGGAGCACCGCGTTCATCCCCCGCGCGAACGCTTTCGCGGCGATCCCTTTCATGTAGTGGGCGTCGCTCGAGCCGTTGAGCCCGTGCAGCGCGATGATCGTCGGCCGATCCCAGGGGCGCGGCTGCCAGTGGCAGGCGGCGAGAACGCGAGTGTCGCGGTTGACGTCGAAGTAGCGCGGCGTCGGCGGCGGCAGCGCCGGGAAGTGGCGCGGATTGCCCCACGCGTACAGCGTCATCCGGTGGCCGCCGCGCAAGCCCGGCCTTGGTACGAAAGGTCCCATCGCGCGATGCGCTACGTCTCGTCGGCGGTCGGCCCGTAGATCGACGGCACCAACACGTCGTTCAACCGGAGATACACGCTGAGCTGCCCCCGATGGTGGATGATGTGGTTGATCACGAACATCTTGAAGGCGGCGACCCGCGGCAGCGAGAACATCTGATGGCCGCCGCGCTCGAGCCTCCACGGGGCGGCGTATTCGGCGTCGGTCCGATCCATCCAGCCGCGCGTGCGACGCGACGCCTCGTCGAAGCGCACGAGCACCGCGGCGCACGACGTCTCCGTTTCCAGGGCGGGCGGTGCGCCGGCCAGATCGAACGAGGCGCCGTTCAGGATGGCGCCGCCCCAGGCCGGCAGATTCGCGAGGTGCGTCGCCAGACCGCCGAGCGTCATAGACTTGGGATGCGGCCGCCACGACAGCCTGTCGTCGGGGACCCGCGCGAGCAGCCGCCGCGTCGTGCCCATTTCGTGATCGTACTCGGCGAGGAGCGCGTCGCGGATGGCCATGGCGCGATTTGTAGTGTAACCCGCAACAGGACGCACGCCCATGTCGATGCCGTTGAAGTCCCTGCGTCTCGCTGTCTGCGTGGCGCTGTGCCTGCCCGCTGTCTCGGCCTGCCGGCGCTCGCCGCCGCCGCCGCCGCTGACCGCGCAGGTCGACGGTCAGATCGCGCTGCCTGGGATCTCGGCGCCCGTGCGGATCGTGCGCGACCGATGGGGCGTGCCGCACATCTACGCGCAGTCGCAGGAGGATCTCTTCGTCGCGCAGGGCTTCGTGCAGGCCCAGGATCGGCTGTTCCAGATGGACCTGTGGCGGCGGTCGGTTCAAGGGCGGCTCTCGCAGGTGTTCGGTTCCAACTTCGCCAGCCGCGATGCGATGACCCGCCGGATCCAGTATCGCGGCGATCGAGGCCTCGACTGGGCGAGTTACGGCGGGGACACGCGGCAGATTGCCGAGGCGTTCGTGCGCGGCGTCAACGCGTGGGTCGCGGCCGCGCGCCAACGTCCGCCGGAAGAGTTCCGGCTCGCCGGCTGGGCGCCGGAGTTCTGGTCGGCGTCCGACCTGCTCAACCGGACCGACGCATTCCTGGCAAGCGGCGATGCGCTCGAGGAAGTCGCGCGGGCCAGTCTCAGCGACGTGATCGGCGACGCGATCCGCCGCGTCGGCACGGCGCCATTCTTCATCGGTCTCGAAGCGCCGGTGGCCGCCGGCCAGCGCCGGCCGGGAGCGTCCGTGCCCCTCGCGCCCCACGCCGATGCGGAGCGCGTCCCCAAAGAGATCGAAGCGATCCGGCGGCGACCGTCGGCGTCGGGCCGCGCGACAGCGTCCGCGGGGCGGCTCACGTTCGCCGAATCGAGCCCTGTTTTCAGCCACCCCTCGGCCCGCTACTTCGTCCACCTCCAGGCGCCCGGGTGGAACGTCATCGGCGCCACGCGTCCGTGGTTGCCCGGCGTGGCCTTCGGCCACAACGAGCGGATTGCCTGGGCGATGATCCCCACGACCGAGGACACCCAGGACGTCTACGCCGACGCGCTCGAGGGAGCCGGCGTCGCGTCGGCGACGGACCGTCTCGTCATCTATGGACGCCGCGAGCCGTTCGAGTTTGACACGCAGTTCACGCCCCACGGCGTCGTCGTGGCCACCGACCGGGATCGCGGCATCGGCTACGCCCTGAGGTGGAGCGGCGTCGAACCCGGCGGGGCCGCGGAGCTGGCTGCGCTGGCGGTCGATCGCGCGCGCGACTGGCCAGGGTTCCGTGCCGCGCTCGAGCGCTGGAAGATGCCGGTGCGCCATTTTGCGTACGCCGACGCCGACGGCAACATCGGCGACCAGGTCGCCGGCCTGGTGCCGGTGCGGGAGGGTCGCGCGTGGACCGGGTGGAAGACGCTCGACGATCTGCCCCATGCGTTCAACCCGCCCGGGGGCGGCATCGATCTGAACCAGGAGGCCGCCGGCGGCCGGGCGGACGCCCCGGCGACGTTCGTCCACCCCTTCGGCATCAACCCGGCCGCACGCGCCCGCTTCGACATCGGCCCGCTGCCGCGGCCCGCGGGCGGTGACGCCCAGGTCGCCGGTTCTCTCGACGTGACATCGTGGGACCGAGCGGAGGCGATGAATGCCGCCGGCCAGTCCGAGTCGCCCTCGAGCCCGCATTTCTCCGATCTGGCGGCGATGTGGTCGCGCGGCGAGCGCTTTCCGCTAGCATTCAGCGAGGCGGACGTGCAGGCGCACGCGGCGGCGACGCTGAGGCTCGTCCCTGCGCGGTCCGCCGGCGCGGCGCTCGGGGCAACTCGGCAGGTTCGCCCCGCCGACCAAGCGCCGTGATGCCTTTTCCGCCCGTCCCAAGAGCATTGAAGCCAGTTCGGAAACCGGGCTAGACTGCGACCGCTCACAGCCGTCTGGAAGCATCGAGCCCGGGCGACCGCTGGCCGACCGGGCGGCGAGCCGAGGTGCTCGATGGATGCCTTTCCCAACGATCTGTTGAACCCGAACACGCTCGCCGGCCTGATCTTCTTCGGGGCGGCGTTCTTCGTCGCGGCAACTATCGCGGTCCTCCTGATCCGGCGGATGACGCGTCGGGTCGCCGCCCACCTGACCGACGTCACCGCCGCTCGATTCATCAGCGCGCTGGCACAACTGCTCGTCTATGTCGTCGCCTTCGTGCTATACGCTCACGTCGTCCCCGGGCTGCGCGCCGTCGGCACGGCGCTGCTCACAGGCGTCAGCGTCGTATCGATCGTGATCGGGATCGCCGCTCAGAACACGCTGGGCAATCTCATCGCTGGTCTCTCGTTGGTGCTGTACAGACCGTTCAGCGTTGGCGACAGGGTGCAGCTCAGTTCCCCGAAAGGGGTGATCGCTGCGACCGTGGAGGAGGTGTCGCTCGGGTTCACGCTGCTTCGCGACGACGAGGCGCAAGAGGTGATCGTGCCGAACACGGTCATGATCGGCACGATCATGATCAGGCTCAATCGCTCGCGCCGATGACCGAAGACGCGGCCGATCCGCCTCACCTCACGCGGTGGCAGTGATAGCAGCCGAACGCCATGCGCGCACGGTTGTACGCATAGGTGCGGGTGAAGTCGTAGGGCGGGCGGCGGAGCAGCCGCGCCATGCCCGGCAGCACGACCTCGCGCATGTAGGCCGCCCGGCCCTGCTTGTCCGGCGCCGCCAGGTACCCGTAGATCGCGTTGCGCATCTGTGCGTCCATGCCGCCGCCGTAGCGATCCCAACCGGCCTGGGTGACGTGCGTTTCGGGGAGCGCCGCCACGGCCGGCATGGCGAAGCGGCGCGCCCGGGCGTCGTGCCCGTGGCAGGTCTCGCAGGTGATCCGATCGGCTCCCCCCGCCAATGGTCCGAGGGCCTGCCGCGCCCACGGCATCACGTCCGCTTCCATGAAGCGGACGATCTCCCCCTCGCCGCGCTTCTCGCCGTCCCGGTAGATGGGATCGTCGGGCGCGTAGGCTCCGGCGGCCGACGGCCCGCGGACGGCCGCGAGCAGGGCAGTCAGCACGACCGCGGCCGCTGCCAGCGCGGCCGCCGCCCCGCCGCCCAGGCGCGGCCGCGTCCGGGGCTCCCACGCGAGGGCGGCGGCGACCGCGTCAGGCTCGAAGCGCGACTGGGGCAGGCCGGCCATCAGCTCGAGGAGCGCCGCGAGCTGCGATCCACGGCGGATCGCCCGGAGAACGAGCGGCGGCCGTCCGGCCAGGCGCGAGACGACGCGAAGGGTAGACAGGCCGAGCGCGCGTTCGAGCCGCGAGCGCGAGAGATCGATCTCGACGATATCCTGCAGCGCCAGTTCGTCGCATGCGGGCGGCGCGCCGGAAACCTCCCTCGTCGATCGGATGAGGAGCCGGAAATCGGTCAGCGCATAGCGGCTCGGGCGGATGCCTGGCAGCACCCACGTGCGGCCGCTCCACAGCAGGCGTTCCCACGGCGGGAGGGTGATGTCCTGCACGGCGTCCGTCCTCCGCGAGCGGTGTCAGGCGGGCTTCTTGAAGTCCACTGTCGGCACCTGCCTGGCTTCGTCGGGCACCTCGAAGAAAGGATATGCCTTGAACCCGAACAGTCTGGCGGTGATGTTCGCGGGAAACTGCCGGCGTGAGGTGTTGTATTCCTGCACGCGTTCGTTGTACCGCATCCGCTCGACCGCGATGCGATTCTCGGTGCCTGAGAGCTCGTCCATCAATCTGTTGAACTGCTCGTTGGCCTTGAGCTGCGGATAGTTCTCCACGACGGCGAGCAGGCGCCCCAGGGCCGAGCTCTGCCGGTTGGCCGCCGCGATGCTCTCTTCGGGGGTATTGGCCGCGAGCAGCTGCGCCCGCGCGTCGGCGATGTCCTTGTAGATGCCCTCTTCGTGCTGCGCGAACCCCTTGGTGGTCTCGACGAGATTCGGAATGAGATCGTTGCGGCGCTGCAGCTGGTTCTCGACCTGCGCCCACTGGGCCTTCAGCGCCTCCTCCTGCGAGACGAACCGGTTGTAGGAACAGCCGCTGAGCGTCGCCGCGGCGACGAGGACGGCGATCGACCTCACGGCATCGCGTCGGGTGATCATCACGGCTCCAGTCTACCAGCTCCCTCCGCCGCCGCCGCCGCCGGACCGGCCGCCGCCGAATCCGCCAAAGCCGCCGCCGAAGCCGCCGCCGCCGAACCCGCCGCGCCCGATCGAGCCGAACGGGCCCACTCCGCTGGTCCAGCCGCCCCAGCCCCGCCTGCGTCCCCTGAACCGTGCGCCAGGGCCGCCGGCGATCCGCGTCACGATGAGGATGAGGATGAAGACGAGCAACGGGATCCAGACGGGGAGCGGCGCCCCGCCGCCATCGCGCTCGCCGGCCGGCGCAGGGACGCCCTGGAGGGTGACGCCCCGCGCCTGGGCGATCCGCCCGACGATCCGCTCGATGCCGGCGCGCAGGCCCTCGCCGAACTGCCCCTCGCGAAAGCGCGGGATCATGAGCTCTCGGCTGGTTTCTCCGGCGAAGCCATCGGTGATCCACGGCTCGAGCCCGTAGCCGACCTCTATCCACACGCGCCGCTCGCCCGTCGCCAGCAGCACGAGCAGCCCGTTGTCCTTCCCGCGCTCGCCGATCCCGCGACCCTGGTTCTCGAACAGGCGGTTGGCGTATTCGCGGATGTCGTAACCGTCCAGATCGGCCACCGCGGCGACGACGACCACGTCGCCGGTGGCCGCCTGCAGCGCACGGATCATCGACGACATGGCGGCTTCGCTCGCCGGGTCGATGGCGCCGGCGAAATCGTTCACCGGCTGCGTGAGCTCAGGGATCTGCGCCGCCGCCGGCGCCGACAGCAACCCGACGATCAGCAGGACGCAGGCGACGCGTGCGATCACCGCCGGCCCCAGCCGTCCACGTATGCGACGAGGGCTTCGACGGCCGCCAGGTACCCCGGGAACAGGGCGGTGGCCTCGTCGGACGCAAGGTCCGAGGCGCCGGCGAGCGCCACGATCCTCGAGATGACGCCGTCGGTGAGGCCCAGCCGCCGTTCGGCGTGGCGTGCGACACGTCCTTGGTCGGAGACATCGGCGCCTTCGAGCCGCGCCACACTCTGGAGCAGCGCGGCAAAGGGGGCCGCCGACTGCACGATGAGCAACGAGAGGGCGTCCGCCCGGCCTCCGGTCTCCAACACGCCTTCGCGCAGGTGCAGCAGATGGCTGCGCGCCTGGACCTCGCACCCGCGGCGCAGGTCGGCCTCGAGCACCGCGGCCTTCTCGAATGGGTCGCGGCCGACGACGACCTCGTGATCGGCGAGGATGGCGCCGAGTTCGAGCGGAAAGGCGTCGAGCGATCGTTCGAACTCGCGCGCCGCGAACAGCAGCGGCGTGGCGAGGCCGGCGGCATGCCAGGCCGGGACTCTGCGCGCGCACGCCTGAAGATCGTCGCGCGTGATGCGATCGACAATCGCCAGCGTGTGTGCGCCATCGGCGTCCCCCTCCTCGTGGCGGAGCCCTCCGTGATCGCGCGTACGCCCGGGCGCGTGCCGGCCGTAGGCAGCCACCGACTGGAGCCGCTCACCGAAGATCTCGCCGAGATCGCGTGCGAACCGGCGGAGGGCGTCGGACACGGGCATGAGCATCATTCTATGGGCATGAGCATCATTCCAGGGGTTTGCCGGGTTCACCCTGTTCGAGGGGTTCCGGGAATCC
This sequence comes from Acidobacteriota bacterium, assembly GCA_020850715.1. Lineage (GTDB taxonomy): Bacteria > Acidobacteriota > Vicinamibacteria > Vicinamibacterales > CAVVIG01 > JADZED01. Next base: position 145,933 of record JADZED010000010.1, on the reverse strand, counting down.
CGCGAACCGCTCGAACGCGTCGAAGGTCTCGAACCCGTGCGCCGCGTGGACCCTGTCCACGCGGTGAATCTCGCGACCCTGCGAACCCTGTACAATTGCTTCTCCCCATGCACGTTCACACGCTGACCGTCGGCTGCTTCGGAGGCGGCACGGGCCTGCCCAGCCTGCTCGGCGGCCTGAAGACGAACCCCTGGCTCGACGTCAACGCGATCGTCACGATGTTCGACAGCGGCGGCAGTTCCGGCCAGTTGCGCGACGAACTGGGCGTGCTGCCGCCGGGCGACATTCTCAAGTGCGCCCTGGCGCTCTCGCGCAACGCGAGGGAGGCGCGCCGGGTGCTCCTGGCGCGACTGCCCACGCTCGAGCACGCCCGGCTCGGCGGGCACACCGGCGGCAACCTGCTCCTGTCGATGATGCAGCGCTACAGCGGCGATTTCATCGACGCCATCGACGCGCTGCGCGCCCTGCTCGGCTGCCGCGGCCGCGTGTGGCCGGTCAGCGTGCAGTCGGCGTCGGTCTGCGCGGAGTACGGCGACGGGTCGCTCACGCGCGGCGAGGTCGAGGTCGATGCGGGACAGTCGTCGGGCCGCTTCGTGCGCCGGATCTGGCTCGAGCCGCCCGTCTCGATTCATCCGGCCGTCGCCGCGGCGATCAGCCAGTTCGACGCGGCGATCATCGGACCCGGCAGCTTCTACACGAGCCTCATGCCGATCTTCCTGGTGCGCGGCGTCGCCGAGGCGCTTGGCTCGATGAAGGGACCGGTGATCCTCGTGGCCAACCTGCTGACCGAAGGGCGCGGCATGGCCGGCTTCACCGCGGCCGATGCCGTTGCCCGGATCGAGGAAGCGATCCAGCGCCGCGTCGACGTGGTGATCGCCAACATGCGCTGGCCGCCGCCCCAGGTGCTCGGCCGCTACGCGCTCGAGCACAAGGAGCCGCTGGCTCCCGGCCCGCTTCCGGCCCACTGCGAGCTCGTCGGCGGCGAATTCTGGACCAGCGACATCGCCCGGCACGATCGCCGGCGGCTCGCGTTCGCCATCTGGAGCGTGCTGTCGCGGCGGCTGCTGAGCGACTGATCGCGCGCCCCGGCCATGCCGATCGAGCGCCGCCTCGCGGGCGGCATCCCCGGCCGGCGGCACGGCGCTCGAAGATGCCCCGAGATGCCCGCCCTTGGCGCCCTGCCGTCCAGGCGCCGCGGTCCGCAACCCGATCTCGTTCCCCGCGGACGGCCGCTAACCTCCAGCCTTCCCGCGACCTGCCGTCCGCGACCTGCGTGGCGCCACCGGCGTTCGCTTCGCCGCCCGAGCCTTCGAACTCGCCCTGGTGCCGGCGTGCTTGGGTGTCCGGGCCGGGGGTACGGCAGGTCCGCCGGATTCTGCCGAGCGTCCGGCCTTCAGCGCCGCCGCGCGCGCGATGATCTTCGCGAGCAGCGCGCCGGCGTCGCCTCCCTTGACCGGACGGTTCGAGGTCCACACCGCCGGCGTGTCCTCGGCGAGGATGTCCGCAAAATCCCCCTGGCTCTTCACGCTCCGCGGCGCGAAGGCGGCGATGTCCAGCTCGCCCGACCAGGCGTCGCGATGCTTGATCAGGAGCCAGCTCCGCTCGCCGCCGCCGCGCGCGCCGGCGTAGCGGCCGCCGGTGCGCACGAGCACCCACGAGCCCTTCAGCTTGAAGCCGTCGAGCGTGAACTTGAGGTCGCCCCTGGCGAGCGCCGCGTCGACATCTGGCGACTCGGGCGTCCACGCGCCGCGATCCCACAGCATGACGATGCCGGCGCCGTAGCCTTCGGGAATGACGCCCTCGAACTCGCCGTAGTCGAGCGGATGATCCTCGACCTTCATCGCCAGCCGCTTGATCGCCGGGTCGAGCGACGGGCCTTTCGGCACCGCCCAGGAGAGCAGGATGCCGTTGTGCTCGAGCCGGAGGTCGTAGTGGAGATGGCTGGCCAGGTGCTTCTGGACGCAGAAGAAGCGGGTGCGGCCGCCGCTCCGCCGCACGACGCCCGCCGGCTCGGGCGATTTCCGGAAGTCGCGCTTGCGGTTGTAGTCCTCGAGGGCCATCAGTTCACCACGCCCATCAGCCGCTTGATCGACGGCGTCAGGGCGAACATCAGGAGGCCGGCCAGGATGCCGGCGGCGCCCACGGCGCCGAACAGGCTCGGCAGCGGCATGGCTTCGTAGAGCGACGAGAGGCGGCCGCCGATGAAGTTGCCGAGCGAGATCGCAAGATACCAGACGCCCATCATGAGCCCCAGCACGCGCTGCGGCGCCAGCCTGGTGACCGCGCTCATGCCGACCGGACTCAGCGACAGCTCGCCGATGGTGTGCAGCAGGTAGGTCGCCGTGAGCCACATCGGCGAAACCTTCACGCCGTTCTCGGACAGCCGCGCCGCGACCACCAGAATCGCGAAGCCGGCGCCGACGAAGATCAGGCCGATCGCGAACTTCGCCGGGCTCGACGGCTCGCGGCGGCCGAGCGCGATCCAGATCCACGCGAAGACGGGCGCCAGGGCGATGATGAACAGCGGCTGCAGCGACTGGAAGTAGCTGCTCGGAAACTCCCAGACGCCGATCGACGTGCGCGTCGCCCGATCGGCGAACAGATTGAGCGTGGAGCCGGCCTGCTCGAATTCGGACCAGAATACCGCGGCGGCCAGGAACAGCGCACCGATGGCGTACAGCCGCCGGCGCTCCTGCGGGCTCCAGTCGCCGCCGACGATGAGCCAGACGAAGAAGCCGGCAATCAGGGCGAGCAGCACGAAGCCGGCGGCGTCGGCGATCTGGCGCGCGCTCACGGCGATGGCGCCGGTCGCCTGGCCGGCGGCGAACAGCACCACGGCGCCGATCGCCAGGCCGCCCCAGAACCGGACCTGTCCGCGCAGCCGCTCGGCATCGGCAGGCGAGGCCGCCGGCGAGGGATGCAGCCCGGCGGCTCCGAGGAATCGCGCGCCGCGAACGTACTGCACGAGGCCGATGATCATGCCGACGCCGGCAGACGCGAAGCCGATGTGCCAGTTGACGCGTTGTCCCAGATAGCCGCAGACCAGCGGCGCGATGAAGGCGCCGAGATTGATGCCCATGTAGAAGATGGAGAACCCGGCGTCGCGCCGCTGATCCTCGGGCGAGTAGAGCTGGCCGACGATGACGCCGACGTTTCCCTTCAACAGGCCGGTGCCGGCGACAATCAGCGCAAGGCCGGCGTAGAACGTCGAGAGCGCCGGGAACGCCATGCTGAAGTGGCCGCAGGCGATGAGGATGCCGCCGTACAGCACGGCGCGCCGCTGACCGATCAGCCGGTCGGCAATCCAGCCGCCGGGCAGGCTCGTCATGTAGACCATCGACGTGTAGAGCCCGTAGATCGCGCCGGCCGTGCCGGTATCGAACGCCAGGCCGCCGGCGGCGAGCGGCGCCGTCATGAACAGGATCAGCAGCGCCCGCATGCCGTAATAGCTGAAGCGCTCCCACATCTCGGTGAAGAAGAGCGTCGACAACCCTCGGGGGTGTCCGAAGAAGGTGCGGTCGTACGCCGCGACGCTGGCCGTCGAGGTCATGCGCGGAGTGTACCAGACGCGTGACACAATAGAGAGCTGGACGCAGACCCGATGCAGGCGTTGCTCATCTCGACCTACGATCTCGGCCGGCAGCCGTTCGGCCTGGCCTCGCCGGCCGCCTGGCTGCGCGCCGCCGGCTGGTCGGTCGTCTGCGCCGACCTCTCGAAAGAGCGCCTCGACGGCGCGCAGGTCCGCGGCGCGGATCTCATCGCGTTCCATCTGCCCATGCACACCGCCACCCGGCTGGCCCAGCCGGTCATCGATCAGGTGCGGCGGGCCAACCCGCGGGCCCTCCTGTGTGCCTTCGGCCTCTACGCCCCGTTGAACGCCGACGCGCTCCGCGCCCAGGGGGTCACCGAGATTCTCGGCGGCGAGTTCGAGCCGGCCCTGACGGCGATTGCCGCGCGCCTGGATGGCCGCGTGCCCGAGCGGGAGCTCCCAGGCGAGCCGACCGGCGCCGCGCTCCCCCGGATTCACTTTCTGGTCCCCGATCGCTCCGGCCTGCCGCCGCTCTCCTCGTATGCCACCCTGCGGGCCCCCGACGGCCGTACGCGGGTCGTGGGGTACACGGAGGCGTCGCGGGGGTGCCGCCATCTGTGCCGGCACTGCCCCGTCGTGCCGATCTACAACGGCCAGTTCCGGATCGTGCAGCCGGAGGTGGTGCTCGCCGACATTGCGGCGCAGGTCGCAGCCGGCGCCGGCCACATCACCTTCGGCGATCCGGATTTCCTGAACGGGCCGGCGCACGCGATGCGCGTCGTCGAGCTGCTCCACGCGGCGCACCCGGAGGTCACCTACGACGTGACGATCAAGGTCGAGCACCTGCTGCGGCATCGCGCGCTGCTGCCGCGGCTGCGCGACACCGGCTGCGCGTTCGTCACGAGCGCCGTCGAATCGCTCGACGATCGCGTGCTGGTGCGGCTCGACAAGGGGCACACGCGGCGCGACTTCTTCGAGGCGGCCGCCGCTTGCCGCGCGCATGGCGTCGTGCTGACGCCGACCTTCGTCGCGTTCCACCCGTGGCTGACGCTGCAGGGCTACTGCGATCTCCTCGCCGCGATCGCCGCGCTCGATCTGGTCGATCACGTGGCGCCAATCCAGCTCGCCATCCGGCTGCTGATCCCGAACGGATCGCGACTGCTGGAACTGCCCGAGGTGCGCGATCTGGCGGGCGCCTTCGACACGCAGACGCTGACCTACCGCTGGACCCACGCGGATCCCCGCGTCGACGCGCTGCAGCGCGACGTCGCCGCGATCGTCGGCGTCCGCCTCGCCGGCGGCCGGCGCGAGATCTTCAACGAGATCGGCGCGCTCGCGCACGAACGCGCCGGGCTGAGGTTCGCGCCGGTGACGGGGCCGGACGCGCCGATCCCGCTGCTGAGCGAACCGTGGTACTGCTGCGCGGAGCCCAATCCCGAGCAGGTGAGGCTGCTCTGACGTCCGCCTGACGCCCGACGCGATCCAGACGTGCCACGAGTCCTCCTGCTGGCCACCACCACCGGCTACCAGACGCGCGCGTTCGGGGACGCCGCCGGCCGGCTCGGTGTCGACCTGGTGTTCGCAACGGATCGCTGCCAGGTGCTCGACGACCCGTGGCGTGACGGCGCCATTGCAATCCGGTTCCACGACGAGGTCGCCTCGGTGCGGAAGATCCTCGCCGCCGGGCGCGCCCGCGCCATCGACGGCGTGCTCGTCGTCGGCGATCGGCCGACGGTGATCGGCGCGCGCGTGCTCGAGGCGCTCGGATTGCCCGGCCATTCTCCCTCCGCGGCGGCGATCGCGCGCAACAAGGAGCGAACGCGCGGGCGCCTGCTGGAGGCGGGACTGCCGGCGCCCTGGTTCACGACCACGCCGATCGCCGCCGATCCGGCCCGGCTCGCGACGGAGGTCCCGTTCCCCTGCGTCATCAAGCCGCTGGCGCTGTCGGGCAGCCGCGGCGTGATGCGCGCCGACGATCCCGAGGCGTTCACGGCGGCATTCCGGCGCCTGCGCGCGCTGCTGCGGTCGCCAGAGCTGCGCGCCGAGCGCACCGGCGCGCACGAGCGGGCGCTGATCGAGAGCTTCGTGTCCGGACGCGAGTACGCCGTCGAGGGGCTCATGCATCATGGCGATCTGCAGGTGCTGGCGATCTTCGACAAGCCGGATCCGCTCGACGGTCCGTTCTTCGAGGAGACGATCTACGTCACCCCCTCGGCGGCGCCCGGCGAGGAGCAACGTGCGATCCGCGAAGCGGTCGCGGCGGCCGCACGGGCCATCGGGCTCAGCCACGGCCCGGTCCACGCAGAGTGCCGCGTCAGCCGGACCGACGGAGCCGGCGCGCCGCGGGTCGTCGTCCTCGAAGCGGCCGCGCGTCCGATCGGCGGCCTGTGCGCGCGGGCGCTGGAGTTCGTGAACGCGCGGGGCGCCCGCATTGCCCTCGAGGAACTGCTGCTGCGCCACGCGCTCGGCGAGTCGCCCGCCGGCTGGACGCGCGCGCCCGGAGCATCGGGCGTGATGATGATGCCGATTCCGCGGCGCGGCATCTTCCGCCGCGCATCAGGAATCGACGACGCCCGGGCCGTGCCGGGAATCACCGACGTGCGCGTGACGGCGAAACCCGATCAGCGGCTGGTGCCCCTGCCCGAGGGCGCGAGCTATCTCGGCTTCGTCTTCGCGCGCGCCGCGTCCGCGCCGGCGACCGTCGAGGCGCTCAGATGCGCCCACGCCCGGCTCCGATTCGACGTCGACGTGGAGGTGCCGATCGTCGGGACGACCGCGTAAGAGCTGCCGCCGCCATTCGCGAACCGCGGTGGCGGCGGCCCTCGCAGAGAGGGCCCGCAGCCTCGCGCCACGATTGGCGAGACCGTTCGCTCGCGCTGGAGTCGCAGCCCTCCCGGTTCCTTGCGACGGCGATTGGCGGTACAATCCGACACATGGCCAACTGCGGCGCCCCCCCACCTCCTCCCAAGCCCGGCACCAACAAGAGCGGCCGCACGGTGATGTGCGTGAAGTTCCAGAAGGAACTGCCCGGGCTGGATGCGCCGCCGTGGCCGGGCGAGCTCGGGCAGCGCATCTTCGAGCACGTCTCGGTCGACGCCTGGAAGCTGTGGGAGGAGCGGATGAAGATGATCCTGAACGAGTACCGCCTCATGCCCTGGCAGAAGGAGGCGCAGGATCTGGTCGCCAAGCACATGGAGGACTTCTTCTTCGGCGAAGGCGCCGCCCTCCCTCCCGGCTACGTCCCCCAGCAGTCCAAGTAGCCGCGCAGTCAATCGCTACTGACTTCCAGCCCTTCTGTAGCAATCCACTGCAATCGTCGGTGGCCTGCGCTCGGTGGCGTATTGTCGAAGCTGCGTAGTTTCAACGAGTTGTAGCCAGCTCCCCAGGACTTCTCCGGGCACAGACTTTGATAATCGCCGGGGTGCGATGAGCACCCGCGCGGTTGGACCGGCGCCGCAGACGACATCCGGCGATCCAGGGTCCTGTGCTGGTGGACGACCTGCCGCCCGCTCCGGGTCGGAGGTCCATTCGTGGTCCGCACTCACTTGAACGGAGGTTCAGCGGTGAACACTGGAGAGCGCAAAGAACGACGGGGATTCGCGTCCATGTCTGCTGAAAAGCAGCGCGAGATCGCGAGCAAGGGCGGACGCGCCGCTCACGAGAAGGGCACGGCCCACGAGTGGACCGCCGACGAAGCCCGCAGCGCCGGGCGCAAGGGCGGTCAGGTGAGCCGCGGCGGCCGTGGTCGGCTGATCACGCCGGAGCCGGTGACGATGGCGCCGCAGGGCGGTTTGGCAGGCAGCGCCGCCGGACGCGCGGAGTGATGAGCATGCGCCGAACCGATCGTCCCGACGTCGCGGTCGATCGATTCGGCGCCCGACCGACTTTGGAGGCGACAAACAATGCTGAGACGCGCAGGCGTGCTCTGCTCGATGGCGCTGCTGTTCGCAGGCGGCGCGATCGCGCAGACCGGTTCTTCAGGGACGTCCACGGAGCAGAATCCCGGCACCCAACCATCGTCCTCGGCGGTGGCGCCGGCGGAGGCGCTTCGGCCGGCGACGACAACCTTCTTCGGCGACACTGGGCTGTGGTTTGTTCCGTCCGCTGAGGTGCTGCCTCGCGGCAGGGTGTCGGCGACCGGCTACCGCCGCGGCACCAACTATCGGCAGGGATTCTCGAACGTGGCCGACTTCGCCGGCACGATCGGCGTCGGCATCAGCGATCGCGTCGAGCTGTTCGGCTCCTTCCTCTTCGATACCCGCTACGATCGCGACCTGCGGCCCATCTTCGTGAACGACGCGGAGGTCGGCGGCATCATCGATCGCTATCCACGCCGGAATTCCGGCTGGAGCGGCGACAACGTGGGCGATCTGTTCGCGGGCGCGAAGGTGAACCTGCGGCCGCAGGCACGGGCCGACGGCGTGGCGTTCGCCCTGCGCGGGATCGCCAAGGTTCCGACGGGCGACGAGGATGCCGGCGTCTCCAATGGCCAGCCCGCCCTCGGCGTCGACTTCGTCGTCAGCAAGGAAGCCGCGCGTGCGGTCGAGCTCGCAGGATTCGCAGGCTACGAGTGGCGCGGCATGCCCGACTATCTCGATGGTCCAAACGGCGCCTTCCGATGGGGTGTGGGCGCAGGCTTCCCGTCCCGCAGTCCGCTGCGGGCGACGATCGAATTGTTTGGCTTCATTCCGAGTCAGGACCAGGTGACGCTGACCGGCGGGCGCATCGTCGCGACCGATGGCAGCCTGGCGCCGCTGGTGTCGGACACGGAGAACCTCACCTATCTGACGCCGACGCTCACCTGGCAGAGCCGGAACGGATTCTTCATCGGCGGCGGCGTCAGTCTCAACGTGCCGTGGAAGGGGCGGGAAGGATTCAACGCCGACAGCGATCCCGCGAAGCTCGCCGACTATGTCGATTGGCAGGTCCGGATTGGCTATCACCCCGGCGCTCGCACCTACGTGCCGCCGCCGCCGCCGCCGCCGCCCCCGCCGCCGGAGCACACGCTGGCGGTCCAGGCCGCCTGCAACCCGTGCACGGTCGAGGCGGGAAAGACCTCCACGGTTACGGCGACCGTCGACGACTCGATCAGCTGCGCGGTGACCTACCGCTGGTCGGCGCCCAGCGGCACCTTCGCGAATGCGACCGAGCGGCAGACGATCTGGACGGCGCCCGCCCAGGCGGGCACGGTCCCGGTGACGGTCACGGTCACCTGTCCGAGCGACGGCAAGACTGCCTCCGATGCGGTGAACCTCCAGGTGCCGCCGCCGCCCGCCAGGACCTACGCGTTCGAGGACGTGCACTTCGACTTCGATCGCTATTCGCTGCGGCCGGAGGCGGCGCGCATCCTGGACGACGCGGTCGCGGCGATGAGGGAAGATCGCGCGCTGCGGCTCACGATCGAGGGGCACACCTGCAACATCGGCACGGCCGAGTACAACCTCGCGCTCGGCGATCGACGGGCCATCAGCGTCAGGGACTATCTGGTGAGCCAGGGCGTCGCCGCCGATCGCCTCAACACGATCAGCTACGGCGAGGAGCGGCCGAAATACGACAACTCGCGCGAGGAGACGCGGCGCCTCAACCGGCGCGCGGCGCTGGTCGTGCGGCTGCAGTAGACCCGAGCGCTGCAGGACGGCGAGCAGCCGTTCTGCAGCGTCGGCGCCGGCTCCGATCCAATCCCCGTCCCCTGGCACGTTCTGTGGTAAGGCTTGAGGAGCCATGCGGCATCCCGCCTGTACCATCTTCATCGCCATCCTGATCGCCGCCGCCGGCTGCCGGGAAGAGGGGAAGATCCGGGTCGACCACATCACCTTCCGCGGCGTGCGGGCGATCGACGTCGACCGCCTGCGCGCGGCGCTGGCCACCAAGCAGAGCTCGATCCTGCCGTGGGGGCGCCAGCAGTATTTCAATCAGACGCAGTTCGACGCCGACCTGCAGCGCATCCAGGCTTTCTACGCCGACCGCGGATTCCCAGACGCCCGCGTCACCCACACCGACGTTCAGCTCAACGAGGCGCAGGACGCGGTGAACATCACGATCACCATCGACGAAGGCGCGCCGATCACCGTGGCGGCCGTGAACTTCGTCGGGTTCGACGTGCTCGGCCCCGAGCGCCTGGCGAACCTGCAATCGCGGATTCCGCTGAAGGTCGGGGCGCCGCGCGACCGGCAGTCCGTCGTGGATTCGCGCGAGATGGCCGTGAACGAGCTGAAGGATCACGGGTATCCGAACGCGGTGGTCGCCGCCGCCGAAGACGACGGCCCGAACGGAAAGCGGGCGACGCTGACCTTCACGGCCGTGCCGGGGATGCTCGCGCACGTCGGCCGGATCGAGGTCGTCGGCAACACGAGCGTGAGCGATCGTGTGATCGAGCGTGAGCTCACCATCCGGCCAGGCGATCTGTACCAACGCAGCGCGCTGCAGGACTCGCAGCGCCGGCTGTACGGCATGGAGCTGTTCCAGTTCGCGAACGTGGAGACGCTCGACGCGGGCGAGCCGCCCGGGGAGGTCGCGATCCGCGTCACGGTCGTGGAAGGGAAGCACCAGCGCGTCAACTTCGGCGTCGGGTACGGCACCGAAGAGAAGGCGAGGGCCGACGCCGAGTACCGGCACCTGAACTTCCTCGGCGGCGCGCGCTCGGCCGGCGTGCACGCCCGATGGTCGTCGCTCGATCGCGGCCTCCGGCTCGACTTCAACCAGCCGTACCTGTTCCGGCCGCACGTGTCGTTCGGCGCAGAGGCCCAGCACTGGCGGACGCTCACGCCGGCATACGGGTCGATCGTCACCGGCGGCCGGGCGACCCTCACCTACCGGAAGAATCCGCGGTTCACGTGGAGCGCATCGTTCACGAGCGAGCACGACAGCAGCGCCATCGCGAACGACGTGCTCACCGACCTGACGCTGCGCAACGACCTGATCGCCCTGGGCCTGGATCCGACCACGGGCGAGCAGAACGGCACGCTCGACGCGTTCGGCGTCGACCTGCAGGCCTCGACGGCCGACAGCCTGCTGGACCCGCACCATGGCTACCAGTTGATTCTCCACGGCGAGCAGGCCGGCCGGCTCCTCCCAGGCGATTTTGCCTATTTCGCGGCGAGCGCCGACGCGCGCCAGTACCTGCCGCTGTTCGGCGCGCGGGTCGTCGTCGCCAGCCGCGTGCAGCTCGGCAGCATCGATCCGGCCGCGGGCGATCCGGCCAACGTGCCGTTCTCGAAGAAATACTTCCTCGGCGGTTCCACGTCGCTGCGCGGCTGGGGGCGCTACGAGGTCAGCCCGCTCAGCGGCTCGGGCCTGCCCATTGGCGGCACCAGCCTTTTCGCCTGGTCGGAAGAGCTGCGCGTCGGACTGGCCGGCAAGCTGTCGGGCGTGCTGTTCCTCGACAGCGGCAACGTCTGGGCCGATCCATGGACCGTGCGGCTGAACGACCTGCGCTACGCCGTGGGGCCGGGCCTGCGATACGACACGCCGGTCGGACCGATTCGGGTCGACCTGGGCTTCCAGTTGAATCCGATCGACGGGCTGCTCGTGAACGGCGAGCCGCAGAAGCGACCCTGGCGGCTGCACGTGAGCATCGGGCAGGCGTTCTAGCCAGGAAAGGGTTCGGAGCGTTCCAGGGTGCGAGGGGTTCTGGGTGATCCATGGGGCGGCGGCTGGTTCGGGTTGTCACGATCGCCCTCGCGTTGATCGTCGGCGTCGCGGCGGCGGCGGTCATCGTGTCGCAGACCGTCTGGTTCAAGAGCCGGCTCCGCGACGACATCGTGCGGCGGGTGAACCAGCGAGTGAACGGCCGCGTCACGATCGGTCGGCTGAGCGGCAACCTGCTCTCCGGCGCCGAGCTCCAGGATGTCGGCCTCTCGATGGACGGGAGCGACGTGCTGTCCGTCAACGATGTCGGGATCGACTACAACCTGCTCCAGGTCCTCGCGCACGGGCTGTCGATCGACCGTCTCCACCTGGACCGGCCGACGCTCCACCTGCGCCGTGCGGGCGGCCGCTGGAACCTCGGCCGGTTGATCAAGGAGCGGCACGCGGAGCCCGGGAGCTCCGGCCGGCCGATCACGATCAAGGACCTGGTCATCACCGACGGCTCGATCGTGGTCGACGGCGCGGCGGGTCTCGCCGGGATCGACCTGCCGGCCCGGATCGACGACATCGACGCATCGCTGGCGTTCGACTACGTGCAGGGCAGCTACTCGATCGAGATCGCCAATGCGTCATTCGAGACCTCGGATCCAGGGATTGCGATCGACGCGCTGTCCGGGGGGATTACGGTGCGCAGCGATTCGATCGTCGTCGACCACCTGGTCGTGCAGACCGCGGAAAGCCGGCTGACGTTCGACGGCACCATCGAGCACGACCGGACCACGCCCGTCTTCCAGATGCAGATCTCCGCCGACCCTCTGTCGCTTCCCGAATGGTCGGCCGTTGTTCCCTCGTTGAAGGGCATCCCGCTCCAGCCTGAGTTCACGCTGAAGCTTGACGGCCCCGCCGATCGCCTGGCGATGGATCTGAGCGCGCGTTCCAGCGCGGGACAGCTTCACGCCAGCGTCGTGGCCGACCTGATGGCGCCCGGCTACTCGACCTCCGGGACGCTGGACGTGAAGAACCTCGATCTCGCGCCGCTGGCGAAAGACCCCGCGCTGCGCAGCGACATCACCGCCGACGCGACCGTCGACCTGCGCCTCGGGGCGCTCGACCGGCTCGATTCGCTCGGCGGGCGCGTCGAGATGCAGGCGCCGCGGATCGTCGTCTCCGGGTTCGACGTCGACGACGCCGCCGCCACAGCGGACATCGACGGGCGTCTCGTGTCGCTCGACGCGCGCGCGAACGCCTACGGCGCCGTCGTGACCACGGCCGGACGCGTCTCGCTGCCCCGCGGGTCGGGCGCGGCGTTCGCGCTGCGCGGCGAGGTGCGCGGCCTCGATCTGCGCAGGCTCCCACCCGGGCTTCGTGCGCCGGCGGCGAGCGACCTCAGCGCGCGGTACGATGCCGCCGGAGTGGCCGGCGGCCCGCGCCGGGACGTCCGCGTCGGCGCGCGGTTCATGCCGTCGACGATTGCAGGCGCCCACATCGGCGGCGGGAGCACGGCGGAGGTGACCGTGCAGGGCCCGCGCATCGGCTATGCGGCCGACGCGTCGTTCTCGCGCCTCGATCTGCAGCGGATCGGCCGCGCGTTCCGGATCCGGACGCTGGAGGCGGCCCGCTATGCGACTTCGCTGAACGGGCACGTGGCTGCCAGCGGCGAGGGCACGGCGCCGGCGACGCTGACCGCCGACGTTCGGGGCGCCCTTGCCGGCTCCGCGATCTTCGGCGGCCGTCTCCCGCAGCTGCGGTTCGAGGGGCACGCCGCATCGAACCAGGCGCGTGTTCACGTCGACGGATCGTTCGTCGATCTGGACCCGGCCATCGCGAGCGGGCAGAGGGCGATCGGCGGCGAGGTGGACGGCCGGGTGGCGATTGATGTCAGACTGGCCAACCTGTCGCGCGGCGCGAGCGCCGACACGGTGCGCGGCGCGGGGATCGTCGAGCTCGGCCCGTCGTCCATCGGCGATCTTCCGATCGAGCGGGCGCGGCTCGATGCCGAGTACGACGGCGATGCCGCCGGCGTGATCCGGAGCCTCGAGATCGCCGGACCCGACCTGAACGTCACGGCGGCCGGGCGCTTCGCGCTGAACGAGACGGGGCAGTCCGCTCTCGACGTGCACGCCGACAGCCCGAGCCTCGAGACGCTGGGCGCGCTCGTTGATCAGTCGGTCGCCGGCACGCTCAGCGTCGACGCGGCCGTGACCGGCAACCGCGCCGGGCTCGACGCGACCGGCACCTTCAGCGGCAGCCGCCTGCGATATCAGGGAACGAGCGCGCTCCATGCCTCCGGCGCGTTCACCGCGGCGGTTCGCGATTTCGATGTCGCCGAGGGGCGCTACTCCGCCAAGGTCGAGGGGACGTTCGTGTCGATTGCCGGGCTCCAGATCAACCGGCTGACCGCCACGGCCGGCTATGCCGACAGGGATCTCGCCTTCGACGTCGCGGCCCGGCAGCCGGAGCGGTCGCTGCACGCGGCCGGCGACGCGATCTTCCACGCCGATCATCAGGAAGTGCGCGTGAACGCGCTTTCGCTGGAGTCGCGGGGAGTCGCGTGGGCGCTCGCCCCGGCCAGCCGTCCGACGATCGACACCGCGGCCGGAGCGATTACCGTGAGCGACCTGGCCCTGGTCAGCGGCCCTCAGCGCATCGCGGCCAGCGGCACGTTCGGGCGGCCTGGCGAGGCGATGGCGGTGACGCTCGACGACGTCGACCTGGCCTCGATCGACGCGCTCCTGTTGGAGCCGCCCCGCTTCTCGGGGCGGCTCACGGCAACCGGCAGCATCGCCGGCACGCGACGCGCGCCCACGGCGGAGGCCGAGTTCCGCGTGATCCAGGGCGGCTTCCGCGACTTCCACTACGAGCAATTCAGCGGCTCGGTCGACTACACCGGCGCCGGGTTCCGGCTCGACACGCGGCTGGATCAGGCGCCGGGGGTCTGGCTCACCGCCCGCGGCTACGTACCCAAAAGCCTGTTCGAGCCTCGATCCGGTGCGGGCCCGGCGCCACGGGCCGGAGGACCGACCGACGCGGATCGCGTCGACCTGCGCATCGACAGCAGCCCGATCGGCCTCGGCCTCGTCCAGAGCTTCACCACGGCGCTGACCGACGTCACCGGCACGGTCGAAGCGCACCTCAGGATCGGCGGCTCGGGCGAGGATCCCCATCCGAACGGCTCGATCGCCCTGAAGGAGGGCGCCTTCACCCTCGCGGCCACCGGCGTCGCGTACGCGCACCTGCGCGGCGACCTGCTGTTCGATTCCGATCGCGTCCGCATTCCGCTTGTCTCGATGCTGGACGCGGACGACAATCCGCTGTCGCTGACCGGCGAGCTGGCGATCCACGCGCGGCGGGCGGACATCGTCGGGCTCGACGTGACCGCGCACGACTTCAGGATCCTCGGCAACGAGCTGGGCGATCTGCGGCTGAACAGTCAGCTGGCAATCGCCGGGGAGCTCCGCGCGCCGCGCGTCGCGGGCGACCTCAGCGTGAACACCGGCCGGCTCGACCTGGACGAGATCCTGGCCCGGACCGCCGTGTCGGCCTACTCGACGACGGCGGCCGAACATCCGGCGGCGTCGGATGGCGGGGCCGGATCGGACGCGCGGACGCGATCCTGGCTCCGATCGGCGAGCGCGGACGTGCACCTGTACATCCCCGGCGATCTGGTGCTGAAGGCCGATTCGCTGCAGCCGCCCGGCTCGCCGGTCGGCATCGGCGCCTTGACGGTCACGCTGGGGGGCGACGTCCGTGCCTCGATGGCGCCGGACGAGGCGTTGCGGATCGCCGGGACGATCGAGACGATCCGCGGCTTCTACCAGTTCCAGGGACGGCAGTTCACGATCCTGCGGGGCGGGACGATCATCTTTGCCGGCGCCGGGATGCTCAATCCGCTGCTCGATCTGCGGGCCCAGCGGGAGATCCGCGGCGTGCTGGCGAACGTGAACATCCGCGGCACCCTGCGGCAGCCCGCGATCGTCCTCTCGAGCACGCCGCCGCTCGACGAAGCAGACATCTTGGCGCTGATCGTGTTCAACCAGCCGGTGAACGAGCTGGGCGCAGGCCAGCAGGTCTCGCTCGCCAGGCGCGCGCAGGATCTCGCGCTCGGCGCGGCGGCCGGCGCGCTGGAGCAGTCGATTGGCGACGCCCTCGGCATCGACGAGCTCACCATCAGGCTCGCGCCGCAGACAGGCGCCGCCGCCGAGGTGACGGTGGGCGAGCAGCTCGGACAGAATCTCTACGTCCGCGTGCAGCAGGGCATCGGCGAGCACAGCGGGACCAACGTCGTTCTCGAATACGAGATCACCGACTGGCTGCGGCTGCAGACCAATCTGCGCGAAGGCTCGCCGATCCAGCCGCAGCCCTTCCAGCGCCTGCAGGGCAGCGGCATCGATCTGCTGGTCTTCTTCAGCTATTGAAATCGCGCTCCCAACGCCGCGCGCAGCGTGTCAGCGCAGGCAGAGGCCCGGAGCGCGCGCGGCTGCGGACGGGGCTGTTCGCGGACAGGACCCGCCGGCGGCGCTTCACCTGTCGCCGGGCGGTCGACTCCTGTCTGAATCAGGGCCCCACCGCCGCCACCTCCACGCGCGCGTCGTTGAAGCAGGCGCCGCCGCCGATGTCGGTCAGCGTGTCCGGTACCAGCGCGGTGCCGGTGTAGCCGTTCCGCGTGCTCCGCCGCCAGAGGCCCTTCGGCAGGCTGACGGTACCAGGACGAATGCCCTGCGCGACCAGCACCGGGCACTGCACCTCGCCCAGATCGTTGAAGATCCGCACCAGATCGCCGGTTGCCAGCCCGCGCGCGGCCGCGTCGGCCGGGTGCATGTGCAGCTTCACGTCAGGCCGCGGCAGCTCTCCCAGCGTCGAGCTGATCGTGCGATCGCTCGACGGCGAGATCAGCGCCAGCGGATGACGCGCGGTGGCCGGGTCCGGCTGAAACGCGTAGAGGCCCATCGGCGCGTCGCTCTCCAGCTCCTCGGGAAAGAGCCGGACCTTGCGATCGGGCGTGCGCGGGTGGACGTCCAGGAACTGCACCGGTGTGGTGCCGAAGGGCGGCGACGGCAGCGCGCCGTCGCGCAGGCTGGCGCCGATCTCGCCAGGCAATTCGTCGAGCACGCGCACGAGCAGATCCAGCTCGCCGGTCGTCTCGCCGTCCTGGTTCACGCCGAGCCGCGCGCAGAGCTCGCCGAACACGTCGGCGTTCGATCGCGCCTCGCCGACCGGCTCGATCGCCGGCCGCGCCAGATCGAGGTGGATCGATCCGTATGCCCTCGCGACGTCGTAGCCTTCGAGGAACGTCGTCGCCGGCAGCACGACGTCGGCGTGGAGCGCCGTGTCGGTCATGACCTGATCGAACACCACCGTGAACAGGTCGTCGCGCTGCAGGCCGGCGAGGATGCGGCGCTGGTCGGGCACGGTCGCCGCCGGATTGGCGTTGTAGACGAACAGCACCTCGACGGGAGGATCGGCGTACTCGGTCAGCGCACGTCCGAGGCGATTCATGTTCACCACGCGCGTTGCGGGCTCGGACGCCTCGATCCACGGCCGCTCGATGCTCCACGACGCCGAATTGCTCATCGAATAGCCGCCGCCTCGGACGCCGAACTTGCCGCCCACTGCCGGCAGCGCCAGCACCGCCATCGCAGCGTTGCCGCCGTTGCGGTTGCGCTCGAGGCCCCAGCCGCAGCGGACGAGCGCCGGCGTGCTCGCCTCGTACAACCGAGCGAGCGCCTCGATCGCGGTGGCTTCGACTCCCGCCGTTTCAGCGGCCCGATCGAACGTCCACGGCGCAGCCCGCGCCCGCAGCCGGTCGGCGCCCGTCGTGTGCGCGCGCAGGAACGCCTCGTCGGCGGCGCCGCTCGTGAACAGGTGCCGGTGCACGGCAAGCGCGACGGCCACGTCGCTGCCGGGGCGGACCGCGAGGTGCAGATCGGCGCTCCGTGACAGGGGCGAACTGCGCGGATCCACGACGACGAGCTTCGCGCCGCGCTTCTGCGCGGCGCGGACGAACGGCACCAGATGGATGCCGGAGGCCGACGGGTTCACGCCCCAGAGCACGATCAGCCGCGCGTGCGGGTAGTCCTGGTAGACGACCGACGGCATCTTGCCGTACAGCGCCATGTTTGCGGCGCCCGTGGGTGCGGCGCACACCGCGCGCGCCAGGCGCGAGGTGCCGAAGCGGCGCCAGAGCCGCGCGTCGAGGTTGTCCTGCGTCAGCAGACCGTTCGACCCTCCGTAGGAGTACGGGAGAATCGATTCGCCGCCCCAGCGCGCTTTCGCCGCCTCGAACTTTCGCGCCACGAGCGACAGCGCCTCGTCCCAGGTGGCGCGCACAAACCGTCCCTCGCCTTTCCGGCCGCTGCGGATCGCCGGGTGCAGGAGGCGATCGGGCCCGTAAATGCGATCGCCGAAGCGGCGCACCTTGGCGCAGATGAAGCCGCCTGTCACCGGATTGCGCGCAGATCCGTCGACGTTCACCACTTTGCCCCGGCGTACGGTCACCGCCAGGCTGCAGGCATCCGGGCAATCGAGCGGGCACGAGGTCGCGATCACGCTGGACGGGCCGTGATCGGATTCGCGCGCGGGATGCGACAGCTTCGAGCCGATCGGCATGGCGCTGGTATTATGCCGCACCGCCGGGTGCGCCTCGCGTCCAGGCGCGCGCGGAGACGCCGGCGCCCGCCCAGAGAGGAGGGCGAGCTGATCCGATCGGCGCCGGGCCGCAGCGCCGATTCGGGTAGAATGATGCCGCCCCCTGCCCCCGCATTCCTCGATGAGAGCCGCCGTCGTCGCCCTCGGAGATCTGGGCCGGAGCGCCCGCATGCGGTATCACGCGCAGGCGCTCGCGGCCAGCGGCGTCGATGTCGACCTCGTCGGTTTCGAAGGCACGGCGCTGACGCGCGAGGTGACCGACGAGCCGCGCATCGCCGTCCATCGCATCGAGGCGCCCCGCCTGAAGATCCGAGGCGGGTTGACCGGATCGCCTTACGCGGCGGCCGGGCTCTTCGACGCCCTCCGGCTGGGCTATCGGCTCTGGCGCACCTTGAAGCGGCTCACGCCGCCGAGTCTCGTGGTGGTCCAGAACCCGCCCGCGTTCCCGACGCTCGCCGTCGCGCGGTTCTCGCTTCGTCGCCGCGGCGTGCGATTCGTGATCGACTGGCACAACCTCGGGTACACGCTGCTGCAGCTCAGGCTCGGGCGCTGGCACCCGGCGGTGCGGCTCGCGCGCTGGCTCGAAAAGCGCGACGCGCGCCGCGCGGACGCGAACCTCTGCGTGTCGCGCGGTCTCGCGGCGTTTCTCGAGACGCGGTTCGGCGTGGCGCGCGCCAGCGTGCTGTACGACCGTCCGGCGGCGCCGTTCGCGCCGGTCGATCGCGCCCGGCGCGAGCGGGTGCGGCAGGCGCTGTTCGCCCGGCTCGGTCTCCACGCCTCGATCGTCGGCTTCGTCATCTGTCCGACGAGCTGGACCGAAGACGAGGACTTCGACGTCGTGATCCAGGCGGTCACCGCGCTCGAGGATCGAATCCGCGGATGGGAGGCCGGCGGCCCCGGCCGCAGGTTTCCCGATCTCGTCATCCTGGTGACCGGCGACGGCCAGCGCCGGGCCGGGTTCGAGCGGCGCTTCGCGGGGCTTGCCGCCCGCCGCGTGCAGCTGCGTGCCCGATTCCTCGAGCCCGACGACTATCCGCGTGTGGTCGGGAGCGCCGACCTG
Organism: Acidobacteriota bacterium; assembly: GCA_020850715.1. Taxonomy (GTDB): domain Bacteria; phylum Acidobacteriota; class Vicinamibacteria; order Vicinamibacterales; family CAVVIG01; genus JADZED01. The sequence continues at coordinate 127,112 of JADZED010000010.1, read as the reverse complement.
GGGCTCTGCCTGCATCGGTCGTCGTCGGGGCTGGACATCCCGATGAAGATCGCGGACCTGTTCGGCGCGGGCGTGCCGGTGTGCGCCCTCGACTACGGAGCCTGCCTCGCCGAGCGCGTGCGGCACGGCGACAACGGCCTGCTGTTCTCGACCGGCCGGCAGCTGGCCGACGTCCTCTTCGATCTCTTCGAGACGTTCCCGGCGGATCAGTCCACCCTCGAGCGGCTGCGCACCGGCGCGCGCCGCTCGGCGCGACCGACGTGGGAGGCAGGATGGGCGCGCGAGGCGAAGCGCGTGCTCCTGGGCTAAGATTCGAGAGACGAGGACGCGATGATCACGACCCATGTGCTCGACACGGCCACCGGCGAGCCCGCCGCCGGCCTGACGGTGATCCTCGAGATCCGTCAGTCGAGCGAATGGTCGCCGGTCGCACGCGGCGCCACCGACGAGAACGGGCAGTTGCTGACGCTGACCGAGAGCTGGCCGCTGTCGCCGGGCACCTATCGCCTCACCTACGACATCGCGTCCTACCATCGCGATCGCGGTGTGACGGTGCCGTTCTTTCCCGAAGTGAAGATCGCGTTCAACGTCCGCGATACCGACGAGCGCTATCACATTCCGCTGCTGCTCAGCCCGTTCGGCTATACCACCTATCGTGGCGCCTGACAGACCGCCGCAGTCGTTCATGGAGCGCGGCGGCGGCCGGCCGCCAGCCGCGCGGCTCGGCCCGGCGCGCAGGCGGCGCCGGTGACGCGCGCGGTTGGCTCGGCGAGGGGCGAGGTTGCCCGCGATCTCTTCCTCGTGCTGGCCGGACGGCTCGGCAGGCCGCATGCGGCGGGCTTCGCGGCGCTCGTCGTGTTCGCCCTGGCCGCAGGCTGTTCGCGCCCTCCCTCCGGACCGCCGGCGGCTCCCGTCGGCGGACTCGGGGCGCCGGCCGCGGCCGGACCGGCCCGGGCCGGCGACTCGCTCGCCGCCGACGCAGAGCGTTATGTCGACATCGTGCTGGCGCTGCGGGCGCGCGACCGCGACTCGGTGGATTTCTACGCCGGTCCGCCCGAGCGCTTCGCCGAAGCGGAACGGCGGCACCTGAGCCTGGCGGCGATCCGCTCGGCTGCCGTCGATCTGCGCGACCGGCTGGCGGCGGCCGCGCCGGACTCCGAGGACGGGCGCGACCGGCGCGAGTTCATGACGCGCCAGCTCGAGGCGGTCGTCGCGCGCGTCGACCTGCTGGCCGGCAAGAGGTTCACGTTCGATGAAGAGAGCCGCGCGTTCTTCGGCGTGACCGCCGACGATGGCGACCCGACGTCCGCGGCGCGCGCGCGTGCGGAGCTCGAGACGCTGCTGCCCGGTCGCGGGAGCCTCGCCGAGCGGTATGCGGCCTTCGACCGGCGGTTCCTCGTCCCGCGCGACAGGCTGCAGGCGGTGCTCGACCGCGCGCTGCAGGAATGCCGGCGCGTCACCCGCGAGCACCTGACGCTGCCCGACGACGAGAGTGTGTCGATCGCCTACACGCGCCTGATGCCGTGGAGCGCCTACGCCGACTACCAGGGGCGCGGCCGGACGGTGATTCGCGTCAACCTCGACTACGGACTCACGGTCGATCGCGCCTTCAACCTCGCGTGCCACGAAGCCTATCCCGGCCACCATACGATCAACACGCTGATCGACACGCGGCTGGTCGGGCCGCTCGGACGGGTGGAATTGACGGTTCAGCCCCTGTTCAGCCCGCAGTCGCTGCGGACGGAAGGAGCCGCGACCTACGCGCCCGAGGTCGCCTTCACGGAGGCCGAGCGGGCGGCGTTCGAAGGGGAGGCGTTGTTCCCGATTGTCGGGATCGATCCGGGCCGGGCAGCGCGCTACGTGCGGATCTCGCGGCTCGTCGCGCAGCTGGACTGGCATCAGGCGGTCATCGCGCGGGAGTACATCGACGGCCGGCTGGAATTCGCACGCGCCGCCTCCGCGCTCGAAGACAAGGCGCTGATGATCTCTCCAGACGCCACGCTGAAGTTCTTCAACGAGTTCAGGAGCTACGCGCTCACCTATACCGTCGGGCGGCAGATGGTCGAGCGCGCCGTGAGCGGCGGCGCCGCCGGCGCGGACGCCCGCTGGCGCAACTACGAGCGATGGATCACGAGCACCCGCTGAGCGCTACGCCGGCGGCTCCTCGAAGATCTCTTCCACCATCACCTGCAGGACCGCTGCGGTCGGCACGGCGAGCAGCACGCCGACGATGCCGAGCAGCGTCCCGCCGATCAGCAGCGCCCCGATCACGATGACCGGGCTGACCCCGACCTGGCGCTGCATGATCTTCGGCACGAGCACGTGGTTCTCGAACTGCTGCTGCAGGAGCCAGAAGATCGCCACCCACAGCGCGGTGCGCTGCGACACGCTCAGCGCCACGAGAACGGCCGGCGCCGCCGAGAGCAGCGGCCCGATCACCGGGATCAGCTCGCCGGCGGCCGCGATCAGCGCCAGCACGTAGAAGTAGGGCACGCCGAGCAGATACAGCGCGATTGCCGCCGTGGTGCCGATGGTCGCGGCGAGCATCAGCTGGCCGTTGAGCCATGCGCTCAGCTTCCGCGTGACCTTGCTGGAAGCGTCGACGATCCGCTCGCGCTGGGGAACGGAGAACAGGCGGGTGAAGCGGAGGAAGAGATCGCCGCTGTCGATCAGCAGGTAGAACGTCAGCACGATCACCGCCACGACGCCCACGATCAGGCGCATCGTCCAGGTGAGCGCGACGGCGGCCGTCCCGACCGCCGAGCCGGAGGCGCCCGGCGTCGCCTGACGCACCGCCTCGCCGAGCGTCACCGGGTGGCTGAGCAGGCCGCGATCCACCAGAAACCGCTGGGCCCGTTCGGCCAGGGAGGGCAGCTTCGCCCACAGCTCGGCCGCCTGGCGGACGAGCGGCGGCGCGACGAGCAGGACGATGATGGTCAGCGCGCCGAGGATGGCAAGGTAGACGACGAGAATGGCGAACCAGCGCGGCAGTCGACTGGTCCCGACCGGAAGGCGCTTCTGCTGCTCGATGGCGCGGACGAGAGGCGCGAAGCCGATTGCGAGCAGGGCGCTTGCGTAGATGACGAGCAGCGCGTAGCGGGCGAGATAGGCGGCTGTTGCGATCGCCACCGCCACCGCCGTGAGGGAGAGCACGATCGACGTGCGCTGAACCAGGCCGATCTGCCGCCGCTGCTCGGCCGGGCGCATACCTCGTCCGCGGAAGCAAACGCGGATCCGCGAGACCCGGCGGCAGGCCCGGGCGGCCGCCCCATGTTCCGAGGCAGCCGAGAGACGTCTTCTGGTCGTGCCGGCTCAATCCCCGAACAGATCTTCGTACGCGTACATGAGCGCGGCGGTCGCGACAGGGCCCGCGACCAGAACCCCGATGCCGAAGGCGAGCAGGCCGGCCAGCGCGACCAGCGCCACGATCAGCAGCAGTGCGAAGGCGGTCCACCATTGCCGGTGCACGACGGCCCGGCTGACCTTGAGCGCCGCCCATGGCTCGAGGCGCTTGTCCATGACCAGCGGGATCACGAACATGAAGCAGACCAGCAGGTAGATGCCGGGCACGACGAACAGCAGCAGGCCGATCGTCGTGAGCGCGCCGCAGAGCAGGCCGGCCAGCACGAGCGGCACGAACGCCATCCGAAACCCCGAGAACAGGTCGTCCGGGCGGACGGCCAGCCCGCGGATGCACCCGAGATGGATCGCGTACAGGCCGCCCAGCAGCGGACCGTTCACGACGGAGCCGAGCAGGTAGAACGGCCGCGGCAGGTAGGCGATACCCAGCATGAGGCTCCAGGCCACGATCGTCGAGCCGATCAGGATCAGCGGGTGATCGCGGACGAGCGTCCAGCCGCGTGCGACGCAGCGTCCGGCGTCGAGCGCCGGCGGCTCCGCCGCCAGGCCGGTCTCCGTCGCCATCGCCGGTGTGCCGGCAGCCTCCCCCTCCTCGGGCGCCGGAGCAGGCGGCAGGAGCTCCGCGATGGCCCCGAGCGCCTGCCAGCCCTCCTCGTCCGCGCGGCGCACGCGCGAGTACTTGCTGGCGCGCCCTTCCGCGATCCATTGATGGATGTCGGCGGCGCTCAGGGGGCCGTTGGACTTCCCGTCGGCGCCGATCAGGTAATACATGGGTGTCGGGTATCCTGTAAAAGAGTAATGGATCTGCGGCAGCTCGAAATCCTGCAGGCGATTGTCGAAACCGGCTCGTTCACCGCGTGCGGGCGAAAGCTGCACGTCTCGCAGTCGGCCGTCAGCCGTCAGGTCCTCCTGCTCGAGGAGGAGCTCGGCGAGCCGCTGTTCCTGCGCGTGGGCCGCCAGGTGCGCATGACGCCGGCGGCCGAGAGCCTGGTACGGCTCGGCCAGCGCGTGTTCCAGGACGTGCGCGACACCGTCGGCGCCATCACCGATCGTACCCGGGAACTGCGCGGCACGCTGCGGCTGGCCGGGGGGATGACCGTCTGCCTGTACGTGTTCCCGCCGCTGCTGAAGCGCCTGCGGCGCGTGCACCCGCACCTGGACGTCCGCTTGACGGTCGCGACCGGAGGGCCGTCGGTGCAGGCCATTCGCGCCGGCCGCGTCGACGCCGGCCTGCTGACGCTGCCGGTGGAGGGAGCCGATCTCGCCACGGTGCCGACCATGCGCGAGGAGCTGCTGCTGGTGATGCCCCCCGCGCACCCGCTCGCCAGGCGCAAGCGCGGCGGCCGGGTGACCGCGAGCGATCTCGACGGCCAGCCGTTCATCCTGTTCGAGCCGGGTTCAAATACGCGCCGCGTGATCGACCGCTTCTTTCTCTCGGCCCACATCGAGCCGGACGTCGTCATGGACACCGAGAACGTCGAGATCATCAAGGCGATGGTGAAGACCGGGCTCGGCATCGGGATTGTGCCCTATCCGGCGGTTGCGCGCGAGGTGCATGCCGGCCAGTTCTTCTGCACGCGCATCGACGGCCATTCGCTGGCGCGCGAGACCGGATGGGTGTTCGCCCGCGCGAATCGGACCTCGCGCGTGATCCACGAGCTCCAGGAGGCGTTCGACACCGTGAAGGATCGCCTGAAGCTGGCGCCGGCCCCCGGGCGCGGTCGCCCCGTCAGGCCGGCGGCCCCGGCCGCGCGGACCTGAGCGCCCATCGCGAAAGGTCGGAGCATTGACGGCTGCCATCTGTTATGCAGATGGGTCCTATCCGATCATTCTATTTTCGCTGCGGGGGGCGGGGAGGTACCGTGGGGGCATGAGTCCCGAGCGCGATCGCGTCATTTCGATCGTTCTGACCGAAGCCGAGTGGCAGGCGTTCATCAGCCGGCATCCGCAGCCGGTCGTCTGGCTGCGCGAGCGGATCCGCGACGAGGTTCAGGGTCAGCCGTCGGATCCGCAACTGAACTAGCCGATCCCATCCGCGCCGAGCCGCGCCGCACCGCGGACGGATCGTCAGACCGCGCGGTGCGCGTGCGCCATGCCATCCGCCGCGCTGCTGCGGGGCGCCGGCAGTTCCATCTCGAAGACCGTACGGCCGGGCCGGCTGCTCACGCTGATCCGGCCGCCGTGCCGCTCGACGATGGCCTTCACGATCGAGAGCCCCAGGCCGCTTCCGCTCGTCTGCCCGTGCCGTGACGCGTCGGCCTTGTAGAACCGATCGAACAGATGAGGCAGGTGCTCGGGCTCGACGCCCGGGCCTGCATCCTCGACCGACACCACCACCGTGCCGGCCCCCCCGCCTGCGCCCGCCCCGCTCTGCCGCGCGCGCAGCCGGATCGTCGAACCCGGCGGCGCGAAGCGCAACGCGTTGGCCGCGAGGTTCTGCAGCGCCTGTTCGAGACGATCGCGGTCGCCAATCACCGTCTCGGCGCCTACCTCGATCGACGCTTCGAACCTGACGTCCGCGTTCTCTCCGGCGCGCTCGTGCCGCGCAGCAACCCGCTCGAACAGCGTGGCGACGGGGACCTCGGCCACGGCGAAGCTGCCGCCGCCGCCTTCGATGCGGGCCAGATCGAGCAAATCGCCGACGATGCGCTCGAGCCGCGTGGTCTCGTCGCTGACAATCGACAGATACCGCCGGCGCGTGGCGTCGTCGACCCTCACCTCGGGCATGTTCAGCGTCTCGAGGAAGCCGCGCATCGCCGTGATCGGCGTCGTCAGCTCGTGTGAGACGTCGGCGAGCAGCTGGCGTCGTGCGCGATCGGATTCGGCGAGGGCGGCGGCGCGTGCGGCGAGATCGCCCGCCATCGTGTTGAACGCGCGGGCGACCGCCGCAATCTCGTCGCCACCCCGCTCGGGTGCACGCGCCGACAGGTCGCCGCCGCCGACGCGGCGCGCTGCCGTTTCCAGGGCGCGGAGGCGGCGCCGCGCCGGACCGAAGATCAGCACCGTAGCGAGCACGGTGCCGAGCACGAGCACGCCGGCGGCGACCAGCGCGAGCATCGGTCCGAAGCGCCACAGCAGGAATCCGAAGGGGGCCTGCGGCGGCACCACCACGGCGCCGACGAGGGAGCCGCCGGCCACGATCGGCGCGGGCCGGGCGACCCGCAGCCCGGCGGGATCGCGCCCCGGCGGGAACGCGCCCTCGAAGCCGTCGGGCTGGCGCGCGCGCCCGCTCCGTCCGGACGGACGCCCGTCGGCGTCCCGGCCCCGCGCACTCCGCGGACGTTGCAGCCAGGCGCGGGTCATCGCCAGCAGCGGCGGCGGCATCTCCTGGCCTTCGCTGCCTATCACGCGGCCGTTGGCGAGCACGACGTAGAACGGATGGGTCTCGCCGGAGTACTGCTCGTGCACGTAGCTGGCGAGATCGGCCCGTGGGTCGCGCTCGAGCAACGCCGAGAGATCGGCTGCGACCGTCTGGGCCAGCCGGGCCGGCGATCCGCCGGGCAGCGTACGGCCCGACCACGACACCGCCCAGACGAAGAGCATCGCCTGCACGAGCAGCATCGCCGCGAGAAAGCCGACGATCCCGACCGCGATCCGCCAATACAGGCTGCGGTACCACGTCATCGCGCTGACTTGATTATGGAGCGGCGGCCGCGCACGGGCCCCGATGAAAAGTCTATGACAGGCGTCGTCGCGCCGCCGCCTCAGTCGTCGTCTTCGTCGCCGGTGCCGGATACGACGAAGCGGATGTGGGTGTCCGGGCGCTCGATCGCCGCCAGGGCGCGATCGATGACGTCGAGGAACTGCATCATCGTCCGGCGGACGCCCTCGGTGGGCACCCAGACGGTGATCTGATCGCCCGAGTCGCTGGCGTACGCGGTCGCGCCGAACCAGCGGCGGAAATCTTCCTCGTGAATCGCCGGGCGGACGTGATCGAGAAGCCGTTCCCAGACGTTCCGGCTCAGGATTCGTCGTCCTTGTCGAGATCGTCGTCGGGGCGGCTGGTGGCGAAGTCGTCCATATCGGCTGGGAGCGCCTCGTCGGAATCGTCGTCGAGGCTGAAGGAGCGGCCGGTGTTCTTCAGCGGAATCGGGCCGCGCGGCTTGTCGGCATCCTTCTTCTTGCTTTTCGCGACGCCGCGCGACGGCTTTGCGTCGGGGCCGAAGTTGCGATGGCGCGCCGGCGCCGCCGGCGCGCCGGACGGTTCGAAGCGCGGCCCGCCGAACGATCCGGGCGGGCGGGGGCTGAAGCCGCCCGGCCGCGGGCCCGAGAAGCCCCCCGGCCGCGGACTCGAGAAGCCGCCGGGGCGCGGCCCGCGGTCCTCGCGCGCGCGCGCCTCGCTGACGGCGAGCGGCCGTCCGTTGAACGCCTGGCCGTTGAACCGCTGAATCGCCTGTTCCGCGTGCGTGCGGTCGAGGAACTCGACGAAAGCAAAGCCGCGCGGCCGGCCCGTCTCGCGATCGACGGGCAGCACGACCTGCGAGGGCGGGGCGACTTCTCCGAAATAGCTCCGCAACTCCGCTTCAGTCGTTGCGTACGACAGATTTCCTACGAACAGACGGACGGCCAATCAATTCTCCTTATCGAGGAAGAGGGCGCAGGCACCCGCGCGGGGTAGGGGACAACACACGCTGGCAGCAGGTACAGTCGGAAAAACCTTACCCGAATCCCTGCCGTCTGCGCAAGCGGGGACTATAGTAGGGGCGTGCCGATGCCGATGCGCATGGGGCGGACGCTCCGGGTCGTTCGAACGGTTGCGCTCGTCGCCGCGCTCTCGCTCCTGGCAAGGGTCGCCGGGGATGCGGCGCCGCCCGCCTCGCCGATCCGGACCGCCGACCTGCAGAGCTGGCTCACCTACGTGAGCGCCGACGAACTCGAAGGGCGTGCGCTCTTCAGTTCGGGCCTGGGCCTCGCCGCCGGCTACCTCGCCGATCATCTGCGTGAATGGGGGGTCCAGCCGGCCGGCGATGCCGGCTCCTACCTGCAGACGGTCCGGATTCTCGGGGTGAACGCGACGAGCCGCTCGAGCGTGACGATATCGGTAGGCGGCCAGTCGCGCACGTTCACCGACGGGGCCGGGGTCGCGTTTCCTTCCTTCGTGGGCGGCAAGCGCTCGTTCACGATCGATCGCGTCGAATTCGCAGGCTACGGCCTCGACGCCCCGGCGATCGCCGAACGCGATTACGCGGACCGCCGCATGCGCGGCGCGGCGGCGATCTGGCTGGGATCGCAGGGGCCGAAAGCGGCCACCAGTGCGATGCGGCGGCAACTGGCGGGACGCAGCCGCTACGCCACCGACCAGCTGGGAGCGGCGGCCGCGATCACGGCGGCGGGGCCCCGCGAGACCGCGCCGGCGCCCGCCGGCCGTCAGGAAGGGCCGGATTTCACCACCGCGCAGCGGCTCGACGCGCCGATCGCGCCGCATGTCACGGCGGGCCGCGATCTGCTCGACTTCCTCTTCAGCCGCGCCCCCGTGCCGTATCGGGAGCTCGAACGGCGCGCCGAGGCGCGCGAGGCGCTCGCGCCGTTCACGCTCGACGGCGTGACGATGAGGTTCGAGATCGACGCCGACTACGAGGTCGTACGCACGCAGCTGGGGCACAACGTGGTCGGGATCGTGAGGGGCGCCGATCCGCGCCTCGCCGACACCTACGTCGCATTCGGCGCGCACTACGATCACGTCGGCTACGCCGAAGGCGAGGTGACGCGCGACGGCGGCGGAACGCGCCGCGCCGGCGCGCCGGGGCGCGTCACCCCTGGCGCCGAGGACGACCGTATCTGGAACGGCGCCGACGACGACGGGTCCGGCACGGTGGCGCTGATGGCGCTCGCACGCGCCTTCGCGCAGGGTCCGCGGCCGCATCGCTCGCTCCTGTTCGTCTGGCACACCGGCGAGGAGCGGGGGCTCTACGGGTCGCGCTACTTCGCCGACCATCCGACGGTGAGGCTCGATCGGGTCGTCGCGCAGCTGAACGTCGACATGATCGGCCGCAATCGCGACGACGATCCGGCCGAGGCGGACACGGTCTATCTGGTCGGGTCCGATCGCATCAGCACCGAGCTCCACGCGATCAACCGCGAGGCGAACGCGGCGCTCGCCCGTCCGCTGGCGCTCGACTACGAGATGAACGACCCGAGCGACCCCGAGCAGCTCTACACCAGGAGCGATCACTACAGCTATGCCGCGAAAGGCATTCCGATCATCTTCTTCACGACCGGCCTGCATCCCGACTACCACGCGAACACCGACGAGGTGTCGCGGATCGAATTCGACAAGATGTCGCGGATCGCACAGATGATCTACGAGACGGGCCGGCGGCTGGCCGATCTCGATCACGCGCCGACGCGCGACAACCTGGGCCCGCGCGCATATTAGAATGTCTGCACGCCTGTGACCCGGCCGCTCCTCGTCATCTTCCTCACGATCTTCGTCAATCTGATCGGGTTCGGGATCATCATCCCGCTGCTGCCGTTCTATGCCGAGACGTTCGGCGCCTCGCCGTTCGCCATCGGCTTGCTGTTCGCAATCTTCTCGCTCTGCCAGCTCGTGGCGGCGCCGGTGCTCGGAGATCTGTCGGATCGCTACGGCCGGCGGCCGGTGCTCGTGTTCAGCCTCGCCGGCACCGTGATCAGCTTCGTGATGATGGCGCTGGCGCACTCGATGGCGATGCTCTTCATGGCACGCGCCATCGACGGCCTTTCGGGCGGCAACATCGCGACGGCGCGCGCGTACGTGGCGGACGTGACCGAGCCGAAGGACCGCGCGCGCGCGTACGGGTTGATTGGCGCCGCCTTCGGCCTGGGATTCATTCTCGGGCCGGCGCTGAGCGGAGTGCTGGCGGGAGTGAGCTACACGGCACCCATCTGGGCGGCGGCGGGTCTGACGCTGGTGGCGGTGGTCATGGCGTGGCTCTGGCTCCCCGAGACGGCGCACCGCGCGCGCGCCGGCACCGGCAATCCCTTCGCGATCCTCTGGCCTCTGCTGCACCGGCCCGGCGTGAGACGCGTCCTCGCGATCGACTTCGTCTACTGGCTGGCATTTGCGGTCTTCCAGACGACCTTCGCCCTCTTCACGGCGCGGCGGTTCGGGTTCGATGCGTCGCGGACCGGCTACGTGTTCAGCCTGTTCGGCGTGCTCGGCGCGCTCATCCAGGGCGCGATGATCCGTCCCCTGGCCGCGCGCGTCGGCGACAAGGCGCTCTTCATGTGGGGCCTGGCCTTCGGCGCCATCGGTCTGATCGCCTCGGCCTCGTCGCCAACGGTGCCGATCTTCCTCGTCGCGCTGGTGCCGCTCGCCTTCGGCATCGGCTTTGGCCATCCGACCGTGGCCAGCCTGGTCAGCCGCGCCTCGCGACACGACGAGCAGGGGCGCGTGCAGGGGGCGGCAAGCGCGATCGAAAGTCTCGGCCGCACCGTCGGCCCGGTCTGGGGCAATGCGTCGCTCCAGCGCTTCAGCGAAGCGACGCCCTACATCTCGGCTGCCGCGCTGCTGCTGCTGACGCTCGGGCTGACGATCGGCTATCGGGTCGTCGATGCCGATCCGGTCAGCGAAGTCTGACGGGTCCGGGCCCGCTGCGCTATTCGACGCCGACGAAGAAGTCGGCCCCTTCCCATCGATTCACTTCGGGCCAGTAGAAGGTGAACGCCAGCCGGTCGCCGGAGCCGAGGGCGGTCGTCGGGAGATCGACGAAATGCACGCCCAGCGTGGTATCGCGGGTGACGGCATCGTGGAACGTGCGCCAGCCGTCGCCGCTCCAGCGCACGCGGGCTGGGGCGAGCGCCTCGATGCGGAGCGTCCGGTGGACCGGCATCGAGCGCAGCTTGTTGTTGAAGCGCCAGATGACGCGATCGGAGGCGACCGGCCGGTCTCCCAGATACCGCTGGCTCGTCTGCGGCGGCCGGTCGAAGATCGCGCCGTCCCTGAGGGATCGGCACAGCTTCACGTACTCGGCATGCGCCCATACGAGCGGCATCGCCGAGCCGGATGCGCGTCCGAAGATCAGCTCGCGCTCGGGGATGTCGGGGCCGTCCCAGACCTGCTCCGGCAGCAGTCCGCTGTCGCCCGCGAAGGCCTCGAGCGCTCGGGCCAGCCGTTCGGCTTCGCGAGGGCGCCCGGCCGCCAGTTCGTAGTGCGCGCGCTCGCCGGTGAGGAGCGGCCAGGCCCGGCCGATGCCGACGCCGTCGAACGGCGCGCCATCGGCGTGTTCGCCGTACCCGTCGCCCTGATACCGGTGCCATGCTGGACCGTACGGCGTCTCGACCTTCAGACTCGCGTCGATGATCGTGAGGGTGTCGACGATGCGCGGATCGTCCGGTGCACGGAGGCCGAACCGGACGAGCGCGAGCGCGTCGGGACTGACCATCAACGCCGCCGGTCCCCTCGACTGATCCGGCGGCCTGTTCTTGATCGGCACGAACCCGCCTGACGGCGACGCCGCGTCGGCCTGATCCGGCTCGGCGATCCGCACGTAGTACCCGGCCACTCCGTGGCGCCGTGCGAGCGGCGTGCCGGTGACATACAGCCAGCGCTCGATATTGGCGTTCCAGGCATCTGCCGTTTCCCGCAGGTACGATGCCGCTTCCGCGTGTCCTGCCGCGTCGGCGAGATCGGCCGCCGCCAGCAGCGCCGCGATCTCGGCGGCAATCGTGAACGGAGAATAGCCCGGATCTTCTTCCCAGCGATCCTGCGGGCTCACCGGACCGTTGCGGGCCAGGAACGCGGCGGCTCGCCGCACCATCGGCCAGTAGGCGCGCCGCTCGTCGTGGTCGATCGCGCGCTCGCGGGCGGCCAGATCCACGAGCAGGATCGGCAGGGCGGTTTCGTCCATCTGGATGCCCTGCCAGTACGGCGTGCCGTCGAGCCACATGTTCTGCGACCAATGGCCGTCGGTCTCCTGTGTTACCTGCAGGTATCTCAGCACGCGCCTCGCCGAGTGGCGCGCGCCGACGGCCAGGAAGCCCCCGGCCGTCTCGACCAGGTCGCGCGGCCACGCGAGGTGGTAGCCGCCCAGATCGTCGTCTCCCTTGGCGGAGCCCCAGGGGATCGACAGGCTGGCGATCACGCCGCCTTCGACCCGTTTGGATTCGTGCATCTGCAGCACCGCCGCGCTGAGATGGTAGAGCCGCCGCGCCGGTCCCGCCGGATCGTCGCGCATCGCCTGGTGCCAGGCCTCCCACCCGGCCACGTAGGCCGCTTTGGTCCGGTCGAAGTCCTCGAGCAGGCTGATGAGCGTGTGCTGGCCGGCCTCCATCGCGCTCGGACCGAAGCCGATGACCAACGTGAACAGACCGTTCGATGCGCCGAGATCGATCTCTCCGGTGAGCGCGACGTTGCCGTTCTCCGCACGGCCGTAGGTCCGCGCCAGCCGCTTGTGGACCCGGAGCTCCTGCCATCCGTCGGACACGCCGACGAATCCGACCGAGCGCGCGACCCACGGGGCCGACGAGCCCAGGGCCAGCGCGAAGTTGCCGCGCTCGGCCATGAGCATCGGCGTCCCCTTGTAGTCCCCGACCCACGCCGTGTTGCCGTTGCCGTGATTCGCGAGGTGGGGCGACAGCAGCACATAGAGCCGGAAGTCGGCGAGCGAGCCCTGCAGCGGGACGAATCGCACGCGCTGCAGGACGACATCGCGCCAGGGGTCGGTGATGACCTCCTTCTCGATGCGATAGCGGCCGTCAACGGCCGTGTTGCGAATCCGGTAGGCCGGCACACCGGCGGCGACCTGCGACGTCTCGGAGCGCGCGTCCCGCTTTTCCTCGGAGAAGTAGGCGCGGCCATCGGTCACGAGAAGCCCGAGATCGCGGGTGCACGCGCGATCGACGCCGGGATAGTAGATCTCGTTGAGGATCCCGTGGCTCAGCGTGAACCAGACGCGGCTGTCGCGGGTGCTCGCCGTGCCGATCCCGGTCTTGGCGCTCGACGTCCAACGCGCCGGAATGCCCGGCCAGCCGGGCGCATACGCCTCCGATGCTCCACTCACGGTCGACCTCCAGGGGCCGCCGACGAACGCCAGCTCTTCGGCTCGGGGCCCAGCGGATTGTCAATGCAAGTTCGGCGCGCTATACCAGCGCGCCCGCCGGCTCGGCGGCGGTCGGCAGGTAGATGAGGAACGTCGCGCCGTGGCCCGGCTCGCTCACGACGGTGATGTGTCCGCCGCTCTGCTTGACGATCCCGTACACGATCGACAGCCCCAGCCCGGTGCCCTTGCCCTGTTCCTTGGTCGTGAAGAAGGGCTCGAACAGCCGCGTCCGCGTCCGCTCGTCCATGCCGGTGCCGGTGTCGCTGACGCTCAGTCGGGCGTATCGCCCCGGCCGTGCGTTCTCGAAGGTCCTGAGCGTCGCCTCGTCGAGCTCGAGTGCCTCGACAGCGATCGTGACCCGCCCCCCCTCGGGCATCGCATCGCGCGCATTGACCACGAGGTTCAGCACCACCTGCTGAATCTGCCCGGGGTCGGCCGTCACCATGGCCGAGCGCGCCGGACGCGCGAGGACGAATTCGATCTCGGGTCCGATCAGGCGGCGTAGCATCGTCTCCATGCCGGCGACGGCGGCGTCGAGCGCAAACACGGCCGTGGCCGTCTTCTGCCGCCGGCTGAAGGCGAGGAGCTGGCGGGTGAGCCCGGCGCCGCGGTCGACCGACTGCTTGATCTCGTTCGCCTCGTCGCGCGCCGGGTCGCCGGGGTCGATCTGCACGAGCAGGAGATCGGCGGCGCCCATGATGCTCATCAGGATGTTGTTGAAGTCGTGGGCGACGCCGCCGGCCAGGCGTCCGATCGCTTCGAGCTTCTGCGACTGGCGGAGCTGCTCCTCGAGGGCGCGCTGCTCGGTGATGTCCCGGATGAATCCCGTGAGGAGCGATCGATCCTCCGCACGCATCCGCGCCACCGTGAGCTCCACCGGGAACTCCGTGCCGTCGGCGCGCAGGGCGGCCAGCTCGAGCCGGCCGTGCGCGAGCGGACCTTCGCCGGTGGCCATGTAGGTGGCCAGCGACTCGCGCGTGCCCGCGCGGCTTGCCGGCGGCAGCAGCAGCTCGATGCTCCGCCCCAGGATCTGCATGCGGGCGTGGCCGAACATCCGCTCTGCCGCCGGATTGAACTCGCGGATGTCGAGGTTCGAATCCATCGTGATGATGGCGTCGCGCGCCGCCTCGAGGATCGCGCCCTGCCGGGCTTCGCTCGCCACGCCGCTCCGGTACATCCTGTAGGTCAGGTAGAGCGGCGCCGCCGTCAGCAGCAGCGTGAGCCACAGGCCCGAGCTCGCCGTGACGACGACCACGACGGCCGCGGCGACGGCGCCGAGCAGATAGCTCGGCGCGCTCGAGGCGAAGTCGGTCTTCCAGATCCGCCACGCGCTCTGGTTCGTCGCCAACGCGATCGCGACGGCAATCGGGACGGTGTTGGCGACGAAGTAGGTGAGGGCCATGCCCGCGAGCGGAATGGCGATCGTCCTCGGGTCGGCATCCGGCGTTCCGCCGAGGCGCTGATACACCTGCCCGGCGGCCTGCACCGTCAGCACGAGGATCGCCATGTTGAACAGCGTGCGGTAGAGCGGGTTCGACGTCCGGGCGTTGAACGTCGACTGGCTCCAGCCGCTCGCGGCGCCCACGATCATGGTCGCGTGGGGGCCGCGCAGGATCAGCGAGGCGATGTCGACGACGTACGACACCGACATGTTGGACCCGCTCGCGATCGGAAACTGGATCTTGAACGCAGAGGCGAGCGACGAGAGGAGGACCAGGAAGAAGAGCGGCAGCAGCGGCTCGAAGGTCGCGCGCGGGAGCAGCAGCGCCAGCGTCGAGGCGCCGAGCGCGATGACCCCGACGATGTACCAACGTGCGCGAACCGGGAGATCCCGCGGCAAGACGTTCAAAGTATAATGGCCCCGCGTCCCGGCCGAGGCGGGTTCGATCGCGCCGGTTTCAGCGGAGCAACCCCAGACCATGATGAACAGGTTTCCGGCAGTGTGTGCGCTCGCGGTGCTGGCGCTTGCCGGCGCGGTCGCCGCCTGCGGCAGGAAGAGTCCCGTTGCGCCGTCCGAGGCAGGCGCCGCCGCGGGCGCCGCCTCGCCGCTCACGGCGAGCGTGGGCGCGCCGCGCCCGCTCGCGCCGGCCGCCGGCGCGCAGATCAGGAACGCCGACCAGCCGGTCACCCTGATCGCCACCAACGGGTTCAGCACCAAGCCGGGCGCCGTCTATACCTTCGAGGTCGCCACCGACGCGGCGTTTGCCACGAAAGTCCAGACGAAGGAGAACGTCCAGGAGAGCGGGAGCGGGAAGACGAGCGTGCAGCTCGGCGCGCTCGCCGCGGCGCGCGACTACTACTGGCACGTACGCTCGACGGCAGGCGGTACGACCGGCGTGTTCAGCCAGACGTTCAAGTTCACGATAGGGCCGGCAGTCAGTCTCGGTGCGCCGTCGCCGATCGCGCCGTTGAACGGATCGCAGACCGGCGCCCGCCCGACGCTGCGCGTCGGCAACGTCTCGCGCTCCGGACCGGCAGGGGCGCTGACCTACGTCTTCGAAGTCGCGACCAGCTCGGCGTTCACCACCGTGGTCGCCTCTGCGACAGTGCCCGAAGGCGCCGCGGAGACCGGCTTCGAACTGCCCGCGGATCTCCCGGCGAACACCACGTTCTTCTGGCGCGCGGCCGCATCGGATGCGTCCAGCGGCGTTGCCGGCCCGCCGAGCGCCGCCCAGAGCTTCACCACCTCGCTCGCGATCGACCTGGCCAGGGTGGTCTATCTGCGCGGGCCGAATCTCTCCACCTGGAAGCAGACCGGGCGGATCATCGCCATCGATCAGGATGGCAGCGCCGCCGCCAACGGCTACATGTGCATCTCCTTCACCGATCCGGGCTGGCCGGGCGCGAAGTGGATCTACGGCGGCGACGACCCGAACTTCGAAATCTTCGCCAATCAATGGTACTTCGCCAACATCAACGGCATCTGGTACGCAGGAGCTGGCGAGTGGCTGTACAGGGGCGGCGGAACCTGCAAGGCCGGGCAGGGAACCCGCACGATCGGGCCCGACAGCGGATTCGGCGAGCCGTTCACCAGTTGGGTGCCGAGAGTCGGCGAGCTCGTCGGCTACGCAGTGACGGCGTCCGCCAGGGCGCTCCCGCAGATGGCCACCGTCCAGGAGCGCACCGACGTCGTGTTGTATCCCTGGCACGACACGTCGATCCAGCCCTTCCACGGCCAGACCGTGATCGAGTTTGCCCGATGAAGCATGCCCTGACCGTGATCGCGATCTCGACCGCGCTGGCTGCCGGCACCGCGCAGGCGCAGACCACGACCGTGCCGCCGACCGGCGAGCCACGCGCCGGGAGGTACGTCGCGGGCCTTGGCGGCTGGACCTTCGGCGACAAGGGGAGCCAGTTCTTTGGTGTCGAAGGCGGGTTCGCCTGGACGCCGGACCTCGACGTATTCGTCGAAGGCGGGCGCGTCCGCGATGCGGCCGGCCAGGGGATCCACGACGCCGCCAACATCGTCGCCACCGGGCTCGCGCGCATCCAGCCGGGCGTCATCGTCGAGACGCGACAGCCGGCGGTCTTCTTCGGCGGCGGCCTGCGCTACCGCCTGCGGCTCGGGCATTCACGCGCGGAGCCGTTCCTGCTCGGCGGCGCGGGCTTCTCGAGGGTCGAACAGGACGTGACGTTCCTGGCAGGCGGCACCGATATCACCGGCACGCTCGACCAGTGGGGCGTCGTCCTGGGCACCGATCTCTCGGGCTCGTTCACTGCGGGGCACATCGTCGCGGGCGGCGGCCTCGTGATGCCGTTCGGTCGCCAGACGTTCCTCGAGGTGAGCTACCGCCTGATGCGGATCTTCGCGGAAGACGAGGGCATCACGGCCAATCGCGGGGGCCTCGGCTTCGGCATCAGATTCTGATCTGACCTGAGCGCCCTTCTCGCTCTTCTCCGTGAACCCGGCTGGCTCAATGCCGCGGTCGCGCTCGCCGCCTATGTCGTCCTGTCGCTGGCGATGTTGCCGGTCTGGCCGGTGACGATTCTGCTCGGATCGATCTACGGGATCGCGGTCGGCTTCCTCGTCGCCATGGGTGGGAGCGTGGCTGGCGCCGCGGCCGTCTTCGTGCTGGGGCAGACCGTGCTGCGCAGCTGGGCGCGCCGGCGCATGGCTGGATGGGCCAGGGTGGAGGCGATTGCGCGTGCGGTGGGCGATCGCAAGGGGTGGATCGCGCTGCTGCTGCGCCTGTCGCCGGTGGTGCCGTTCAACCTGATCAACTACGCCTTCAGCGTCACCGAACTCCCCTTGGGCGTGTACCTCCTCACCACGGCCATCGGCATCGTTCCCGCAACCGTCATGTATCTGTATGTCGGCGCCGCCACGGCGATGATCGTGACCGGCGCGGAAGAGACCAACTTCCAGCTCGCGCTGTACGCCGTCGGCCTCGTCGCGACTTTGCTGGCGGTATGGCTGATCGGACGCGCCGTCAAAACAGCGCTCCGCGACGCCGCCGGCGGACGCCCTTCGTAAGGCGTTACGCGGCAGGTAACCGCTTCGGTCGGCATTCTGCGAAAAGCGCCGGCGCCGCGTTGGTCCGGCGCTTGCTCTCCAGCCCCGCCGTGCCGCGCATACCCTTTCGCTCCATCACCGCTCTCGCACTTGCCTTCGCGCTCGGCTGCGCCGCGTCAGCGTCCGCCCAGGGCGTCGAAGACGACGATGCCGCGCTGAACCTCGCCGAGCCCGACTTCGGCATCGTCAATCTGCCGACGACGCTCCGGCTGCCGAAATTCCGATCGAACTTCCACCTGGCGCATCGCTTCAACGGCAATCTTCGCCAGGACGGTCTTGCCGACAGCCTCGACAACCTGTTCGGCCTCGATCAGGGCGCCTCGGTCGGCTTCGAGTACCGGTTCGGCGTGGCGCGGCGGCTGCAGGCGATCGCCGCCCGCACCAACATCGACAAGTCGATCCAGCTCTCGGCGCAGTACGATGCCGTTCATCGGACCGGGTCGATCGCGATCTCGGCGCTCGCCGCAGTCGAGGGCGAGCGGAACTTCCGCGCCCGCTACTCGCCGTCGATCGGCGCGGTCGTCGGCCGGACGGCGGGCGAGCGGATAGGGATGTACGCCGTGCCGGTCTGGTCGCACCGCCCTGGCGTGGACGGCGGCGCGGGGTCGGACACGTTCGTGCTCGGCCTCGGCGCGCGGGTGCGCCTGAGCGAGACGGTGTACGTGGTGGGTGAGATGTCGCCGCGGCTTGCCGGCGTCGCGCCGGGAGATCCGGAACTCGCGTTCGGGATCGAGAAGCGCGCCGGCGGCCACGTTTTTCAGCTCACCGTCGCCAACACGCATGGCATCACGTTCGGGCAGCTCGCGCAGGGCGGTCTGCCAGGCAGTCTCTACCTCGGCTTCAACCTTGCGCGGAAGTTCTTCTATCAGCCCAGGAGGAGGCGGTAGAGACGAGACGCCGCGGCGCGGCGCGCCAGGGAAGCCACAGCGTCGCCGCGCGCGTCTGCCGGCGCGTCAGTCGCGGTAGGGCACCAGGCTCCCGCGGTACGGAATCACTTCGCCGGCCCGCACGAGCACGTCGAGCACGAGCGACTCGTAGCCTGGAGCGACCACTTCGATGCGGTGCACGCCGGCCCTCAACGTGAGCGGTTGCAGCGTGCCGTCGAAGTCTTCGACCCAGCCGGCGAACGCTCCGTCGACGAAGACTTCGGCATCGTAGGGTGCGAGTTCGAGGCTGACGCCGCCGTAGAAGGGCGAAGCGGGCGCCACGATGACCGGCCGCAAGGGACGGCCGTAGCCGTAGATGGGGACCGGGTACGCGTAGCGGTACGAGTACGGCACCGGGTAGCCGATGTAGACGTCGAACCCTCGAATGCGCGTCTGCAGGCGGAATGAGTACGGGCGATAGCCTCGGTACGGCGGCGAGTAGTAGCGTCCCGATCCGTAGTACCGCGGCGCAACAATCACAGAGCGGCTGGGGCGGAGACGGCTGTCCGGTTCGCGATACGGCCCGGTGCGCGGCACCGCGCGCTCGAGAACGCGGCCGTCCGGCGTGCGGCGCTGATCGCGCGCGTCCTCGCCCTGTCGCGGGGTGCGGGTGGCGTCCGCACGCGGCGGCTCAGGCGTGCGGCGCGGCTCCGCACGCCTCCTGCTGGCGGGCGCCTGGGCCGGCTCCGCCTGTCTCGCGCCGGTCTGTTCCCTGGGCACCGCCCGTTCCACCGGCTCGACGGTCCGGCTGCCTTCGCGCCGCCGATGCTGCCCGGCGTCGACAGGCGCGGCTGCAAACGCGGCCGCCATCAGGACGGCTGCGGCTGAGATACCCCTCATGGAAGATCCTCTGCGGTCCGCAAGGCAAGCTGCTTGCCACGGCGGAGCCTCGGAATTCCGCGATCTCTTCTGCATTGTACGGCGAACCTGCGATCGAATCAGGACGATTTGTCCCCGAGCACATCGGATCCGTCCCCTGTTCCGCCAGTATCATTCCCCATGCCCCAATCCAGACGCCGCCGCCGCGAGGCAGCCAGATGGGTTCTCCTCGGCGCAACCGTCGCGGCGCTGGCTGCTCCGGCTTGGGCGCAGTCGCCGACGTCGGCGCAGCCGCCCGCACCCGCGCCTGCCAGGCCCGCGCTGACCGCCGACGATTACGCCCGCGCGGAGCGATTCCTCTCGTATCACACCGCGCCGCTGGTGCTGCACGGCGGTGTCCGCCCGACATGGCTGCCCGACGACCGCTTCTGGTATCGCACGGTCACCGAGCGGGGAGTCGAGATGGTCCTCGTCGACCCGTCTGGTCCGACGCGCGGAACCTGCGAACTCGACGCCTGCCAGACTGCCGCGGCGCTCGCCGGCCGCGCCGAGCCGTTGCGCATGGACGTGCCGTCGCCCGACGGCACGCAGACCGCCTTCGTTCGCGATTGGAACCTCTGGGTCCGCGACCTCGCGACGGGGCAGGAGACGGCGCTCACCACCGATGGCGTGAAGGATTTCGGCTACGCGACCGACAACGCCGGCTGGTCGACGACCGACCGTGCGATCGTCGTGTGGTCGCCCGACTCCAGGAAGCTTGCAACCTATCAGCAGGATCAGCGCCAGGTCGGCGACATGTACCTGGTCGATACGCGCGTTGGCCGTCCCGTGCTCAAGACCTGGAAGTACCCGCTGCCGGGCGATGCGGCGGTGACGATGATCGAGCGGGTGATCGTCGACGTGGCCGCGCGGAAGGTAATCCGCCTGAAGATGGCGCCCGACCAGCATCGCTCGACGCTCTGCGACGATCTCGCCTGCCGCGGCGACTGGCGCGACGTCCAGTGGGGTCCGGATGGGAAGACGCTGGCGTTTGCTTCCGTGTCGCGAGACCACAAGGATGTCACGCTGCGCGTGGCAGACGCGGAGACCGGCGAGGTCCGCGACGTGCTGCGCGAATCTTCACCGACCTTCTTCGAATCGGGCAACGGCCAGGTCAACTGGCGCTATCTGCCTGGTTCCAACGAGGTCGTCTGGTTTTCCGAACGCGACAACTGGGGGCATCTCTATCTCTACGATCTTGCGTCGGGGAACCTCGAGCGTCAGATCACGACTGGCGAAGGCAACGTCACGCAGTTGCTGCACGTGGACGAAAAGACGAGGACGCTGTTCTTCGTTGCCGTCGGCCGCGAGCCGGGGCGCGATCCGTACTTCCGCCACTTCTACCGGATTGGCATGGACGGCTCGAATCTGACGCGGTTGACGCCTGCCGACGCCGATCACACCGTGACGATGTCGCCGTCGGGCCTGTACTTCGTCGACATCTACTCGAGGCCAGACGTGCCTCCGACCGCGGAGCTGTACGACACAGAGGGGAGACGGATCCTCGCGCTCGAGCGCGCCGACATCTCGCGGCTGCTCGCGACCGGCTGGAAGCCGCCGGAGCCGATCGTCGTCAAGGCGCGCGACGGCAGCACCGATCTCTACGGCCTGCTGTACAAACCGACCGGCTTCGATCCGGCGAAGAAATATCCGATCGTCAATCACATCTATCCCGGCCCCCAGACCGGCAGCGTCGGCAGCCGCAGCTTCTCGTCCGCGCGCCTCGATTCCCAGGCGCTCGCCGAGCTCGGATTCATCGTCGTCGAGATCGACGGCATGGGCACGCCGTGGCGATCGAAGAAGTTCCACGACGCCTACTACGGCGACATGGGGGACAACACGCTGCCGGACCAGATTGCCGCGATGCGCGAGCTCGCCGCCCGCCATCCGTGGATCGACCTCGACCGCGCGGGGATCTGGGGCCACTCCGGAGGCGGGTTTGCCGCTGCGGCCGCGATGTTCCGGTATCCGGATTTCTTCAAGGCGGGTGTTGCCGAATCGGGCAACCACGACAATCGCAACTATGAGGACGACTGGGCGGAGAAGTGGACCGGCCTGCTGGAACTGCAGGACGATGGCACCAGCAACTACGACAGTCAGGCGAACCAGGCGCTCGCGAAGAACCTGAAGGGAAAGCTGATGCTGGCGCACGGCGGCATGGACACGAACGTCCCGCCTGGCAGCACGCTGCTGGTGGTCGATGCCCTGATCCGTGCCAACAAGGATTTCGAGCTCGTCTGGTTACCCAACCAGGGGCACGACTACGGCAACCTGAACAGCTACATGATGCGCCGGCGCTGGGACTTCTTCGTACGGCACCTCCTAGGTGCCGATCCGCCAGAGGGTTACGAGCTCAGGCCGCCGCCGGATCCGGCGCCGCTTCCCGCAGGCCGTGAGCGGCGCGAACAGGACGCCGAACAGCCGGGCGGCGGCCGCCAGTCCCGTTGAATGAGACCGACGCGCGAGAGGCCGGCATGGAAGTGGCAATCAGGGCCGGATCCAGGATAGACTGGAGGGTTAGTGCACCCAGACGCGGCGTGCACGGGTCTAACCTTTCAGGAGACTGCCCATGGCAAAGAGATCCTCGGCAGGTATCGTCTGTCCGCGGTGTGGCGTGCCGAGCGCGCGCGTCATCGGACACAACGATTCGCTGCCGGTTGTGTATCTGAAGTGCGACGACTGCGGCCGGACCTCGATCTCTCCAGACAACGTGTAAGCGACGCGGCAGGCGGCGGGACGATGCGATTCGTCCCGCCCCCCGTGCCCGCGGCCGGGGCTATGGCGCCTGCGGCTCCGGCGTCAGCGTGACCACCGTATAGCGATCCAGCGGGAAATACTTCCGATACATCTCGCGCAGCGCGGCCGGCGTCACCAGGTCGATCCGGCTGCCGCGATCGAGAATATCCCCCGGCTCGCCGCCGAACAGGCGGATGTCGGCGATGCGCCGCAGCCAGTAGGGGTTCTGCGCGATCGCGGTTTCGTAGTCGCGCCGTGCCGATTCCTTCGCGCGGCCGGTCAGATCCTCCGACGGCCCGTCCGTCTGGAGCCGTTTCACTTCCTGCAGTACGCGATCGAGCATCGGTGCGCTGTTCTCCGGCGCCGATCCGTAGCTCACCTGCATGTACCCATCGCCGCGCTGCGGCCAGTCCTGCGATCGGCCGACCGATACGGAATAGGTCTGTCCGAGCTCCTCGCGGAGGATGTCGCGCAGCGAGGTCTGCAGCACGAGGGCGGCGGCCGCCAGCTTCTCGAGCTCGACTGGATCGCGATCGGGATCCGCGAAGAAGCTGATCGCCGTCTGCCCCCTCGGTTCGCGCCCCTTCACGACGGTCTCCCGCGCGATCCGGGCAGGGAAGTGCATGCCCACGTCCCTGAACGCGGCCGTCGCGCTGCCGGTCGAGGGGAGCGATCCGACATAGCGGGCGAGCAGCGGCAGCACGGTCTCCACCGAGAAGGCGCCGACCATCTGGAAACGGAAGTCCGCCGCATTCGAGAAACGCTGCCGGTAGAAGGCGAGCATCTTGTCGCGGTCGAGTCGATCGACCCGCTCCTCGGTCAACGGCCGCGACGTGTAGTGGTCCGAGCTGTTGATCTCCTCCAGCCGCTCGCGGAACAGGCGGCCCGGCGACTGGCCGCGGTTCTGGGCGGCCGCGTTGAGCTGGCGGCGCATCAGCGCGAACGTGTCGGGATCGTCGCTCGGCGAGACGAAGCGCTGATAGAGAATCTGGAGCGCGGTCTCGAGCTCTCCGGGGGTCGCGCTGCCGGAGAGTCCGTGGGTCGACAGCCCCATGAAGGGGGTCGCCGACACGAGTTTGCCGGCGAGTGCGCGCTGCACATCGAGCGCGCGGAGCGGCCCGACGCCGGATGCGGCCACGTAGCCGGCCGACAGCGAGGCTTCGGGGAAATCGGCGGGCGGCGCGACCGATGCGCCGCCGAGCGATTCCATCGAGAAGAGCACCTGATCGTTCTTGAAATCGGTCGGCTTGAGCCAGGCCTCCACGCCGTTGGCGAACCTGACCACGGTCACGCCGATCGCCGGGATCTCACTCCGGCCAACGATGGGCGCCGGATCCGGCGGGTCCTCGAGCAGGGTGAGCGGGGCGGCGTCCGCCGCCCATGGCACCAGGGGCACCTTTGCCGCCGTGGCGAGCGCCGCGAGCAGCTCCGACTCGGTCGGAACGTGCAGATCCGACTTGGCCGGCTCGACGACGGCGACCACCCGGGAATCGTCCGCGAGGATCTTCGTCGCGAGCGCGGTGGTCTCGGCGAGCGTGATCCCGGGCAGGACCTGACGGACCAGCCGGTATTCGTAGGCAATGCCCGGCATCGGCTCGTCGACCAGGAAATGGCGGATGGCCTCGGCGGCGAACTGCGCGCTCTCGCTCTTGTCGCGCTCGGCGTAGGCCCGATCGAAGAACGCGCGATACTCTTTCTTCGCCCGGTCGAGCTCTGGTTCGGTGAAGCCGTACTGCCGCACGCGATTGGTCTCGATCTCGAGCACGGTCAACCCGTCCGCAATCCGGCCTTCGGGGACGCTCGCGCCCATCGTGAAGGCGCTGACGTCGAGGCCGAGCTGATCGTCCGAGGCGCCCGCCCCGAGGATGCGCGCGTCGGGCCGCCGCGCGATCTCGGTGAAGCGATCGTCCAGCATCCGCTCGAACAGCTGCTGCACGATCGACCGCCGGTAGTCGGCCACGCGTTGCTCGGACTCGGCGGGACGCTTGCGGACAATCTCCACCGCCGACTGCGTCACCTCGGGATCGGTGACGATGCTGGTCAGCAGCTGCTTCTGGAGCGGCACGGTGCGATCCGGCAGCGGCGCCGCCGGCGCCCGATCCGCCAGGGCGCTGAACGACGCGGCGATCTGCCGCTGCATCTGCGCGACGTCGATGTCGCCGACGGCGACGACCGCCATGCGCTCCGGCCGGTACCACGTATCGTAGAAGTCGCGGAGCCGCTGCGCGGGGGCGTTCCGGATGATCTCGGGCCTGCCGATCGGCAGCCGCTCGGCATAACGCGAGTCGTAGAAGAGCACCGGCAGCTGCTTGTCGCGGACGCGTGAGCCGGCGCCGAGGCCGAGGCGCCACTCCTCGGTGACGACGCCGCGCTCCTTGTCGATTTCCCTGGGATCGAGCGTGAGGCCGCCGGCGTAGTCGGCAAGCGCCGTCAGGCCCTTGGCGACGATGTCGGGCTGGTCGCTCGGCAGATCGAGCATGTACACGGTCTCGTCGAAGCTGGTGTAGGCGTTGACGTGGGGGCCGAGCCGCATGCCAATCTGCTCGAACGTCGAGACCAGCTCCCCGGGCGCGAAGTGCGCGCTGCCGTTGAAGGCCATGTGCTCGATGAGGTGCGCGAGGCCGCGTTGATCGTCGGCCTCCATCATCGAGCCCGCCTTGACGGCGAGCCTCAGCGACACCCGCTTTTCGGGGCGCGCATTCTGGCGCACCAGCACCTGCACGCCGTTGGGCAGCGTCGAGGCATGGACGGCCGTGTCGAGGGGGATGACCTCCTGCAGATCGAGCGGCGGGAGCGACGGCGGCGCTGGCGTCTGTCCGGACGCGCCGGTCGCAAGCAACGAGACGAGCAGGAGCGCCGGCGCGAGGGGACGTGCACGCATGCCGTCACTCTATCAAACTATAATCGCCGGCATGCGATCAGTGTTCCGGCCGCCCTGGGCGGTCTTGGCGTGTACGCTGCTGCTTGGTGTCGCGAGCGCCCGGGGCCAGCCGGCGCCGCAGGCCCCGCAGGCGCCGGCTGCCTCTCCTGCGGTGCCGGTGCCGGACCACGAGCGCCTCCGTGTCAGCTTCGAACTGATGGGCGCCGGCTACTGGGACTACAGCCAGGCGCCGCTCGGGCACGAGGCGCAAGGGCGGATCGGCTGGGCGATTGTCGGCCTGCGCGGCACGATCAACCCCTACATCTCGTACGCCGCCGAGCTCAACCCGGTCGACGACGCCGCCTACCCGGAGCCCGCGTGCGGCGAGGCCGGTTACTTCTATCCAAACGTGCCGGATCCGACGATTCCCGCGGTGGCCTGCGTGCCCGACGGCCGCAACCGCGTCGACCTGTATCGATTCGTCGGCCTCGATCCGCTCACGCAGCAGAACGCCGTGCGCTCCGCCGTGATCGATGTCCACCGGCCCGACGGACGCTTCGGCGTGCGCGCGGGCCGCTTCGTGCTGCCGCTGGGGTTCGGCTGGCGCGAGATGGGATCCTGGAGCAACGTCGACGCGCCGCTCATTCAGCGGCTCGATGCGAACGCCACGTTCGGCGCGGGGGTCTACGGCCGCGTCACGCGGGCGGGCGCGACCGTCGCGCGGATCGAGCTCGGTCTTGTCCGCGGCGACACGAATCGGAATACGGAGTACAGCTATTCGGCGTTCGTGGCGGCCGACGAAGACACCAACTCCGGCGCCACCGGCTTCGGACGCGTGGTCTTCACGCCATCGCCGCTCGTCGACCTGCGCATCTCCGGCAAGTACGGCTACTCGGGATCGAAGGTGGAGCCGTACCCGTCCTTCTATATTTCGAAACGGAACGACAAGGCGCTGATCGGTTCGATTCAGCTCCGGCCGAGCCGCTACGTCCGCGCATTCGGCGAGTACGCGCGCTACGTGTCGGGTCTGCCCGATACGTCGGCCGAACTGATCGGCCTGCCGCCTTCGGCCGTGATCAAGCGCGGCTACTATGCAGGCGTCGAACTTGCCGTTCCGCTCGGCCGCCGGTGGGAGGCGCGCGCCGGCGTCACGCGCGAAGACCTGTCGCGCAACGATTCGCTCGTCTGGTTCCTCGAGCAGCAGGCGCTGTATCGTGCCCATCTGGGTGCGCGCGTGCGGTCGACCATCGTGCGCTGGTCGATCAGGCCCGCGCCGCAGGTCGAACTCGGCGCCTTCTGGAACAAGATGGACAACCCGCTGCTCTGGCTCTCTGGCGTCGTGCCCGTCGAGGGGGATCGCGCCTACCAGACGCGCGGGGAAGACCGCGCGAAGTACGGCATGGTCTTCACGGTGTCCGTGCCCTGAGGGGATTCTTGCCCCGCGCGCGGCCGCCCGCGGGCCAGGCGCGCCGGTGCCGTCTCAATGCGTCGCCGGCGTGAGCCACCAGTTGGTACGATGCGCGGGCGGCGCATGCCGGCCGCGCAGCGCGGCTCGGCCATCCGCGCTTCGCGATCTGGTGGTACTTCAGCGAGTACCGGCCTTCAGACGCCGAAACCGTAGCCGGCCTCGTGCGGCGAATCGAGCTCGACCATCGGCTCGGACTCCGGCTCGTCGCAGAGTACGGGGGGCTCGGCGGCCGGAATGGAAACGACGGCGGCCGGCGTGTTCGGACTGTTCTCTGATGTGTCCATACTGCGTGCCTGCACAACAAAAAAGGCCATCACCCCGTCTGGGGTGATGGCCTGTGAACCTCTGGTCTCCTGCTCGGTCTCTGGCTGCATCACCCCGTCGATCCCGGCCCCGGCAGGCCGAGATCGAGAAGAAGCAACGACACCAATCCCAGGTTGGCAGGCAGCGTCCGCGGGGAGATGGTGCGAGCCAGCATCAGGGTTCCCACGATAGCACACGATGTGCCCGGCCGCACATCCTCATCTTTCAGCTCTGCCACTGGGAAACCGCGAACGCCTCCTGCTCACGGAGCACACAGGACGAGCGACCAGATGGGAGGCACGTTGACACGGCGGACCGAAACCGCGCGCAGACCGGTTTGATCGAGCAAGCTCTGAAGGCCGAGGTCCGCACGAAAACCGATCCGCCGGGTCAACCATGTCAGCCGGTGTTCGATGCCCGCCAGGACGCGGCTGCTGCTGAGGAAATGGTTGAGCAGGACGATTCGCCCACCGGCGCGGCACACGCGGCGCATCTCAGCCACAATGCGGATTGGATCGGGCGCGGCGCTGATGGTGTACGGAGCATACACGACATCGAACGAGCCGTCGGCGAAGGCCAGGGCCGCGCCGTCCATGCGCTGTACTCGGACGTGGGTCAGCCGCTCGCGCGCGATGCGGGCTTCAGCAGCCGCGAGCATGCCCTCGGACAGGTCGATGCCGACGACCCGGCAGCTGGGTGGATACAGCGCCGCGTTGATACCGGTGCCGACGCCGACTTCGAGGACCCGTTCGCCGCCGCGAAGCGCCATGGCGCCGACGGCGGCACGCCGACCGGGTTGCAGGACCGGGCCGAACACCAGGTCGTACACCGGGGTGAACCGGGCGTAGAGAAGGCCAACGGGCGTGACGTCGTGGTTGGAAGCCGTGGCCATTCTATTCAGGGCCGTCGCCGGGCTATTCAGGGCCGTCGCCGGGGCGCAATCGGGCGATTGCACACGGAGGACGGTGCAAGCGGGCGCTGGTGCCGGAGGTGGGAATCGAACCCACACGACCTTGCGGTCACGGGATTTTGAGTCCCGCGCGTCTGCCAGTTTCACCACTCCGGCGGGCAGATGGGCCGCCGCAGCGGCGGCGAATCGGACAGCGTCCCAGTATAGTGCCGCTTTACCTGCGGCAGAGATCGGGCGGCACCATGGGCCGGGCTGGCGCCCAAACCTCGGGCCCCAAAGGGAGTTACACCGCGCAATGCGCGGCCGGTGCGGCGAGACGGACAAAAGTGCCCGTTTTTCGGGCCTTTTTCGTTGTCAGCGCGTCCCAAGTGGGCTATACTGAGAGAACTGCCGGTTAGATTTCGGCCTTCCATACGCGCTTCCTAACAGGGGGATTCGTGACATTCGAAGTCGGCGACAAGGTCATTTACCCGAACCACGGGCTCGGGATCGTCGAACGCATCGAAGACAAGACCATCCTCGGCACCACCTGCGGTTTCTATCATCTCCGAATCGTCGCCAACGACACGACGGTGCTCGTTCCGGTGGCCAATGTCGACGGCGTCGGCCTGCGCCGGGCCATCGGCGACGACGAGGTCGAGCGGCTCTTCGGCCTCCTCGGCGACGGCAAGATCGACAACCACCAGAACTGGAAGGGGCGCTTCAAGGACAACTCGGACAAGATGCGCAGCGGCTCGATCTACGAGGTCGCCGATGTGCTCAAGAGCCTGACGTTCCTGGCGAAGTCCAAGAGCCTGTCGTTCCGCGAGAAGCGGATGCTCGACCGTGCGAAGTTTCTCATCATCTCGGAGGTGTCCGAAGTGATGCGCGAAACGGCCGCAGCCATCGAAGGGCGCGTCGATCGCGCGCTCGAGCGCTGCTTCTCGACCAACGCGCGCACGACGGCGCGCGCCAAGGTGGTGAAGGCGGCGCCGCGCGCCTCGGCCGCCGCGTCGGCGCCGCGCCGCACGGCGCGCGCATCCTAGGCGCACCCGATCCCCGATTCCGATTCCGGATTCCCCGATGCAAAGAGCCCGCCCCGGCGGGCTCTTTCCTTCATGATGCGCCCCCAGGTGCTCATCGCCGCGATCCGATCCGCTGCGACCTATCTCGCCGTGTCGGCCTACGTGCTGTTCGCGGCGCCGGTCGGCATGGCGCTGGCCGCGATCTTCCGCTGGAAGGGGATCCTCTACATTCTTGGGCACGGCGGCGTCCGGCTCGGTCTCGCACTCTCCGGCATGCGGGTGCACGTCGAGGGGCGCGAGCACCTTCCGCTCGACCGTGCGGCCGTCTATTGCGCCAACCACCAGAGCAACGTCGACCCGCCGATCCTCTTCGACGTCCTTCACCCTCGCATGCACATCGTCTACAAGGCGGAGATCGATGCGATCCCCCTGCTCGCGCGCGCATTCCGCCACGGCGGTTTCATTTCGATCGAGCGCCGGAACCGCGAGTCCGCGATGCGGTCGCTCGAGGCCGGTGCCGCATCGATCCGGGCGGGCAACTCGTTTCTCGTCTTCCCCGAGGGGACGCGGAGTCGGACCGACGCGTTGCTGCCATTCAAGAAGGGAGGCTTTCTGATGGCGCTCAAGGCACGCGCGCCCATCGTGCCGGTGGCCGTGCAGGGGGGGCGGGACGCCATGCGGCGCGGCAGCCCGATCATCCGGCCGGCGACGATCAGCATACGCGTCGGCGCGCCCATCGAGACCGCCGGCCGCGACGCGGCAGGGCGCGACGCGCTCATCGCCGAGGTCAGAACGCGCATCGAAGGCCTGCTCGCCCAGGGGCCGGTGCTAGACTGAACGAGCCAGCGCTCGCTGGACGCTCGCCGTGGCCGGCGCACCGCATGGGCTGACCGATGACTGAGCACCTCGCCCGCGAGCGGATTTCCGCCCTGCTGTTCTATGGCACGGTCGGGGTCCTCGCGTATTCGATCTTCCTGCTGTTCCGGCCGTTCCTCGCGCCGCTCGCATGGGCCGCGATCGTGGCGGCGGTGTGCTATCCGCTGCACGCGCGTCTCGAGACGCGATGGGGCAGGACTCCGGCCGCTGCCGCCAGCACGCTCCTCGTCACGGTCGCGATTGTCGCGCCCATCCTGCTCGTGATGGTCGTGTTCGTGGAAGAGGCATCGCAGGCCGTATCGTCGGTCGATCTCTCGCTGCAGTCGCCTGCCTTCACTCGCGTGCAGCAGTTGTGGATCGATTTCCAGGCACGGGTGATCGGCCGCCGGATCGGCAGCCTCGAGGAGGTGATCCGGCAGGCGGCGACGTGGCTGGCCGGGCTGGTGGCCGGCCAGGCCGGCGCGCTGCTGCGGAACCTCGTGGTCTTCCTCGCCGATCTGGTGATCATGCTGTTCGCCCTGTTCTTCTTCTTCCGCGACGGCCGTGCAATGATGGCGGCGCTCCGGCGCATGCTGCCCTTCAGGGCCGATTTCCGCGACCTGATGATCGAGCAGGCGCGGGAACTGATCCAGGCGAGCGTGATTGCGGGGTTGGTGGTCGCGGCCGTGCAGGGCGCGCTCGGCGGCATCACGTTCGCGGCGCTCGGGATCCAGGCGCCGGTGTTCTGGGGCGTCGTCATGACCTTCTTCGCCCTGTTGCCGTTCGCCGGCGCGTGGGTCGTCTGGGCCCCGGCCGCCCTCTGGCTGCTGGCTTCCGGCAGCGTCGGCCGGGGAATCGCGCTCATCGTCGTCGGCACGTGCATCGTCGGGCTCGTGGACAACTTCCTGAGACCGGCGCTGGTGAGCGGACGCACCCAGCTCAACGGGCTCCTCGTCTTCGTCAGCCTGCTCGGCGGCGTCGCCGCGTTCGGCCTGATCGGGCTGGTTGTCGGCCCCGTCGTCATGGCCACGACAATCGGGCTGCTCGAGGCCTACGCGACCGAACGGCACGACGTGGATCGGGCCGCGCCTTCGGAGACCTTCCATGCTTGATCGCCGAACGTGGTGCCGGCTGGCCGGCCTCGCGGCCGGTTCGACCTGGCTGGGCTCGACCGGCTCCGCTGCCCCTCGCGGCCGGGTGCCTGGTGCCCGTGAGAGCGCTGCCGCCGGCCACGCCCAGGCCCCCGGGGCCTCGGCCGCTCTGCATGCGATGTTCGATCGCGAGTGGGAATGGGAGCTGGCGCAGGATCCGATCGCAGCCACCTACCTGGGCGACGCACGATGGAACGATCGCTGGCCGGATCTCACGCTCGAGGCCTTCGAGCAACGGCAGCGGCACCGCGAGGGCGTGCTGCGCGAGCTCGCGTCGATCGCGCGCGACCGGCTGAGCGCGGCCGACCAGACGCACTTCGACGTGTTCCGATATCAGGTGGCCATGGCGGTCGAGGGCTTCCAGTATCGCTATCACCTCGTGCGCACCAACACCTACGACGGAGTCCAGAACAGCGAGCAGATTGTCGACGCGATCCAGTTCCGCGCGTTGCGGGACTACGAAGACTGGCTCGCCAGGCTCGACGCCTTTCCGGCTTTCATCGACCAGAACATCGGGCTCATGCGCGAGGGCATGCGCACCAACGTGCTGCTGCCGAAGGTGATCATGCTCCGCGTGCGCGATCAACTCTCCGGCATGATAGCCGCCGCGCCGCGCGCGAGCGGCTTCTATCGGCCCTTCGCCGGGATCGCCGCGACCGTGGCCGCCGCCGAGCGCGGGCGCCTGGCGGACGCCGGCCTCGATCGCGTGCGGGCGCGCGTACAGCCGGCGCTGGAGCGCCTGCGCGATTTCATCGATCGCGACTACATGCCTGCGGCCTACGATCGCGCGGGCTGGTGGCAGACCAGCAGCGGCCAGGCCGGTTATGCCTACCTCGCCCGCTATCACACGACGACGGCCCTGGGGCCCGAGGCGATCCATGCGATCGGCCTCCAGGAGGTCGCGCGGATTCGCGGGGAGATGGACGAGGTCAGGAAGAGCGTCGGGTTCGCCGGCACCCTCGACGAGTTCTTCGCTCATCTGCGGACCGACCCGGCATTCTTCTTCAAGACGAGCGACGAACTGCTCGCGGCGTACCGGGCGCTGGCCAAACGGATCGATCCCGAGCTGGTGAAGATCAGCCGGCGCCTGCCGCGCACGCCCTACGGCGTTCTGCCGATCCCGGATGCCGTCGCGCCGAACACGACGACCGCCTACGCCAACTTCCCGGCCGCCGACGGATCGCGGCCGGCCTATTACTTCGTGAATCTCTACAAGCCCGAGACGCGGCCGAAATGGGAGATGCTCGCGCTCACGCTGCACGAGGCGATGCCGGGGCACTGCCTCCAGGGGGCGATCGCGCTCGAGCTCGACATGCCGGCGTTTCGCCGGAACGCCGGCTTCACCGCGTACGTCGAGGGCTGGGGGTTGTATGCCGAATCGCTCGGCCGCGAGATGGGCCTGTATCAGGACGATCCCTACGCCCGCTTCGGCCAGCTCACCTATCAGATGTGGCGCGCGGTCCGCCTGGTCGTCGACACCGGGATGCACGCGATGCAGTGGGACCGCGCCCGGGCAATCCGCTACTTCATGGAGAACGCCGCCAGGACCGAACTCGACGTGACCAACGAGATCGATCGCTACATCAGTTGGCCCGGCCAGGCGCTGGCCTACAAGATCGGCGAGCTGAAGATCCAGGACCTGCGCCGCGCGGCGGAGGCCGCGCTCGGCGCCCGTTTCGACATCCGCGATTTCGACGACGTGGTGCTGCAGACCGGCGCGGTACCGCTGGACGTCCTCGCACGGCTCGTCGGCGAATGGGTGCGCGGGCGCTGAGCCAGCCGCGCGCGTCAGGCGCCGGCGCGTGGCGCGACGCGCGCGCCGCCGGCGAGCGTGTCGGGCGGATGTAGGACGATCGTCTGCCCTGCTTCGAGGCCTTCGAGCACCTCGGCTTCCTCCGGATTGCGGTGGCCGATCTTCACGATCCGCCGCTCGGCGCGGCCGCCGGCCACCGCGAAGACCGCCCAGTCCTCTCCCACCCTGAACAGGCTGCCGACCGGAATCTTCAGCACATCCGGTGCGGACCACACGACGATGCGGACCTCGACGCGGTAGGCGTCGCCGAGCGGCTTCGCTGCCGCCGGATCGGCGAAGTCGATGATCGCGTTGACCCGCTGCTCCTCGACCCCGAGCGCCGAGATCTTGGTGAAGCCCGAGGGCTCGACCAGCCGGATGCGACCCTCGAGAGGGGCGTCTCCGCCCCACTGTTCGATCAGCACGCGGGCGCCGGGCGGGACGCGGACGGCGTCGGGCGACAGCAGGTCGGCGACGATTTCGAGCCGGCTCGGATCGCCAAGCTCGAGAAGGGGCTCGCCCGCCTGGACGACCGCCTCGCTCTCGCGCAGGCGCTCGAGCACCGTGCCGTCGATCGGCGCCACGATCTCGACAGGCGCGCCGCCCGACTGCGGCTGCTGGAGGCGGACGCGGGCGAGCTGCAGTTCGTACTCGGCGCGGCTGGCGCCGAATTCGGCGCCGCGCCGCGCCTCTTCGGCCGCGCGCAACGCGGTCTGGGCCGCTTCGAGTTCGTCGCGCGAGATGGCGCCGGCCTCCGCCAGCTGCTGCTGCCGTGCCACCGACGACCGGGCCCGTTCGAGCGCGGCAGCCGCGCGCTCGCGCTCGGCGCGGGCCTGGCCCACGGTGGCCGTCGCCGCCCGGACTGCCGCCGTCAGTTCCGCCCGCGTCCGTGCATCGAGGAGCGGGGGGGCCGCCGGCGTGATGCGGGCCAGCACCGTCTCGCCGCGCACGACCGCGGCGCCCGGCTCGAGATCGATGCGCTGCAGACGGCCCGCCATCGGAGCCGAGACGACGAACTGTTCACGTACGCGCGTCCTACCCTCCTCGTCGACGGTGATTTCCAGCGGGCCGCGTGCCGCCCTCGCCAGATCGACGTCGATCGGGTCCGGCCACAACGCGGCCGCGAGGACCGCCAGGACGACGAGCCCCGCTGCCAGCAGCCGCCAATGCCCGAGCCAGCGTCTCATGGCACGATCACTCCCGAATCTTCAGCACCGCGACCAGGTCCAGCCGGTCCAGCCGCTGTCGCACGATCAGGCCGGAGAGCAGCGCCGCCGCGATCACCGAGAGGAACGACCACGCGAACGCCGCGCGCGAGACGACGAGCGGAAAGCGATAGACCTCGCTGTCGAGCGACCGCACGATGGCGGCTGCCATCCCGTAGCCCAGCAGCCCTCCGGCCGGCAGCGCCGCCAGCGAGAGCAGGGCAAGCTCGCCCAGAAGGATCAGCGAGACCTCGGCGCGCGAGAAGCCGAGGACCCGGAGGCTGGCGAGCTCCCGGCTCCGCTCCGAGAGCGACACCCGCGCCGCGTTGTAGACGACGCCGAAGGCGATGATGCCTGCGAAGATCACGTTGAGCGAGATCGACAGGTTCATGTTCGCCGCGAGCACGTCCCGGAAGTTGCGGAGCACGGCGCTCTTGAAGCCGGCGCCCGCAACCACCGGGAGCCGCTTCAACCGGCGCGACAGCGGCGCCGCCTGCTGCGGGTCGATCAGCAGCGCCGCACCGGACAGCACGCTGCCTTCGTGCAGGAGTTCGTGCAGCGCCGGCATGCTCATGTAGGCCGACAGGCCGAGCACGTCGTCGACGAGGCCGGCCACCGGCAGGCGGTAGCTGCCGCGCCGTCCTTCCAGCAGATCGACCTCGACGACGTCGCCGGCCGACACCTTCAGGACCTCGGCGAGCAGATGCGACAGGACGAGTCCGGACGGCGGAACGTCGACGACGCGCCCGCGGCTGTCGACCACGCGGCGCAGCCTCGCCCCGGGAAGCACGCCGGTGATGGCGAGATTACGGTGCCGGTGACCCGCACGGATGCGGGCCGGGACCGCACGTGCCGGCTCGACCGCTATGACGCCGGGCAGCCGCGCGAGCGCGTCACGTGCGGCGGCCGAGCGCGGTTCGGCGAACGACACGGTCACGTCCTGCCGCTCGGCGACGGAGAACTGCGTCGTGATCAGGCTGTCCATGGCGTCGATGAAGACGAAGCCCACCAAGAGAATCGCACCGGCGAAGGCGATGCCGACGACCGACGCGCCGGCCCTGAACGGGTGCCGTTCGAGATTGCGGATCACCATCCGCCCGGCGGTGCCGAGGCGCGAGCCGATCGGGCTGCGCTCGACGATGCTCGGCCGGTATCGCGCGGGCGGCTCGGGGCGCATGGCTTCGGCAGGCGGAATGCGGACGGCGCGCCGCACGGCTGAGAACGCGCCTGCCGCGGCGGCGACGGCTGCCATCGCGGCGGAGCCGGCGACGACGCCTGGGGAGAGCGCGTAGAGCAGTTCAGGGAAATGGAAGAACTGGTTGTACACGCGGATGATCAGCCGGCCCAGGACGGCGCCGGCGGCGGCCCCGGCGACGACGCCGAGCCCCGCGACCAGCTGCGCCCACTTCAGGTAGTGCCACGCGAGGGCACGGTTGCCGTAACCGAGCGCTTTGAGGGCCGCGATCTGGGGCCGCTGCAGCGCCAGCGCGCGGGCCAGCGCCACATTGAGGATGAATGCCGCCACGCCGAGGAAGATCAGCGGCAGCACGAACCCGAACGCCTGTAGCTGCGTGAGCTCGTTCTCGACCGTCCAATGCGAAAGCTGGAGCGCACGCGGGATGGCGCCACGTCCGCCGTAGCGCGCCAGGAGCCGATCCAGCCGTGCAATGACCGCGTCGGCCGAGGCTCCGGGCGACAGCGTGAGCGCGACGTCATTGAAGGCGCCCTCCATGTCGAACGCGGCAGCCAGCGCCTGCCGCTCCATCCAGAAGACTCCGAAGCGCCGATCGTCGGGCACGATCTCCCCAGGGCGAATGCCGTAGACGTGCTCGGGCGACAGCGCGATGCCGACGATTGTGAGCTGGCGCAGGCGGCCGTTGATGACCGCACCGATGCGGCCGCCGAGGCGCAGGCGATTGGCGGCGACGAACGCTTCGCTGGCGAGCACTTCATCGGGGCGGCCGCCATCGATCCAGCGGCCGCTCCGCACGAAGAGGTCGTCGATCGCCGGCCGCCGGCTGGCTTCGATCGACGTGATGAGGCCGCTCGCCGGTTCGTCCAGTCCGGGAACGTCGAGCGTGACGGCCGCCACCACGCGGGTCGCGGCCGCCGACACGCCGGGAATCGCGGCGATCTCCGGCGCCAGCCGCGACGGGGCGCGGGTGAGGGAGGCGAACACGTCGGCGAACCGCTGCCGCTGGTAATACGCCGCGCGCGTGCGCTGGAGCGACTCGAATGTCGACCCGTACATGACGTACATCGCCACGCCGGCGGCAACGACCAGAGCGATGGCCAGCGCCTGGCCCTTCATCTCGAGCAGGTCGCGCAGCAGCTTCCGGTTCAGGGAGGAGAGCCGCATCGGCCTCACCATGACAGCTCGCGTGGCGCGCGCTTCTGCGTGCGCTCCTCGATGGCCACCACGCAGCCATCGGCCAGCCGGACGACGCGATCGGCCATATCGGCGATCGCCGCGTTGTGCGTGATCACCACGGTCGTGGTGCCCAGATCGCGGTTGACGCGTGCCAGCGCCTCCAGCACCACGACGCCGGTCGAGATGTCGAGCGCTCCGGTCGGCTCGTCGCAGAGCAGCACGGAGGGCCGCTTCGCGATCGCGCGCGCGATGGCGACGCGCTGCTGTTCGCCGCCCGACATCTGCGACGGAAAGTGATCGCGCCGCGCGTCGAGCTCGACCAGCCCGAGCGCCTCGTCCGGGGCCATCGGCTGCTCGGAGATCTCGGTCACGAGCGAGACGTTCTCCCGCGCCGTGAGACTCGGAATCAGGTTGTAGAACTGGAAGACGAAGCCGACATGGCGGCGCCGGTACTCGGTGAGCGCCGCGTCGCCGGCCCGCGTCAGCTCGATGGTGCGGTAGAACACCTGACCGCTCGTCGGATGGTCGAGGCCGCCCAGGATGTTCAGCAGCGTGGACTTGCCCGAGCCCGACGGCCCGAGCAGGACGACGAAGTGCCCCTCGTGGAGCGCAAGGGTAACCTGGCGGAGCGCGTGTATCTCGACCTCTCCCATCCGGTAGACCTTCGCGACATCGCGAACGTCGAAGATGGGCGGGTGTCCGGCGGCGCTCACGGCGGGCTCGTGTGTCGGCGCGTCACGAACCGCCGACGGCGAACGTGAGCGTCCATGGTTGCAGGCGCTGCCCGTCGGCGCCGGCGATGCCCTCCAGGAGCTCGACCTTCACCGTTCGAAAGCGTTCGAGCCGCGTCGCGAAGGTGAGCGTCAGCACGCGACCGGCCGCGGAGTACTCGGAGGTGAACGCGACGGCCGGCGTCGCCGGCTCGCCCCGCTCGGCCGATTCGACCTCGAGATAGCGCACGCGCACGCGGCCCTGCAGCGTGTCTGGATCGAGATCGCGCGTGAACTGGATCCGGACGTTGGCGCCCATCGAGACGTCCGTTTCGCCCTCGATCGGCGCGCTGAACATCACCTCCGGCGGAGGAGCGGCGGGGACGCGGATCTCCGGTTCGTCCGGGCCGGCATCGTCTGTGGGCGCCGCCGCTGCCAGCGCGCCCTGCGCGGCGTCGATCCACAGCAGGCCGCGCGACTGCTGCACGATGCCGCTCACCTGGAGCCATCGCGCCGTGTCGATTCGCGCGTCGACGCTCAGTTCGAACTCCTCACCCTCGTCCTTGCCGCGCGGCCGGATGCCGGTCACCCAGATCGCGGCGTCTGCCGATCGCAGCACGAAGTCCCAGCGGCTGCGGCCGGGCGCGTCGGGCAGCTCCCCCAGCAGATTGCGGCCGCTGAACTGGCCGGCGATCGTCACCTGCTGGCCGGCGTAGCGCGCGGGGTTCAGGACGATCGAGCGGATCGTCGCCGCAGGCGGCGTCGGCGCCGGCGAGATCTCCGCCGCGAGGATGGCGAGCACCTGGCCGGGCCGTGGCCACGGCCCGGCCGGATCGATCCCGAAGACCGCCTGCAGATCGTAGGCGCGCAGGCGCGAATCGTCGGGATTCATGTGGCCGAGATCCCAGAGCTCTCCGCGCACCTCGTCGAGCCCTTCCGGCGCGATCCCGTCGAAGATGACGCGAATGGCTCCCTCGTCGTCGCTGATGCGCAGGTCGCCGCCGAGCCGGGCGACCTGGCCGACGACGAGGATCGGGCGGGCATGATAGAAGCCGGGGTAGGCGCGCACCGCGGCGAGATTGGTGGCGCGGCGCACGGGCGCCTGCGCCGACACGGTACCGGCAATCGCCAGCGCGACCAGGGCGAGACGTCCGGGCACTTACATGATCTTCCTCTGCGCGACGCGACCCAGGATGACCGCGAGCGCAGCGAACAGCAGCCCCCCGGCGATCATGCCGGCGGGTCCTTCGTGTATCGCGGGAATCAGGCCGGTCACCGCATCCGCCTCGGGGATGAGATTGCGGCCGAACAGCACGGCATAGAGGATGCCGGCCAGCGAACCGCCGGCGATCAGGCCGGAACTGAAGAGCGTGCCGGCCCCGACCTCGGACTCCTCGGCCGTGCCGGTGCGTTTCTCGACATAGGCGCGCACCAGGCCGCCGACGAAGATCGGCGCCGTCGTGGCGATCGGCAGATACGATCCGACCGCGAACGACAGCGAATGGATGCCGCACAGCTCGAGCGTCACCGAGATGAAGATGCCGACGAGGACGAGCCCCCAGGGCAGGTTCTGGCTCAGGAGGCCCTTGATGATCGTCGCCATGAGCGTCGCCTGGGGCGCCGGCAGCGATGCCGAGCCGATGCCCATCACCCTGTGCAGGTACAGCGTCGTCAGGCCGATGACGAGCGAGGAGGCGAGGACGCCGATGATGAGGCCGGTCTGCTGATACACCGGCGTCGCGCCGACAATGTAGCCGGTCTTGAGATCCTGCGAGGTGGCGCCCGCGTTGGCCGCCGCAATGCACACGATCGCGCCGACGCAGATCGCGATCGGCGAATAGACGTCGCCGACCATGCCGAGCGCGACAAACAGCGAGCAGGTGAGGATGAGCGTGGCGATGGTCATGCCCGAGATCGGGTTCGACGAAGAGCCGATCAGGCCGGTGATGCGCGACGAGACGGTCACGAAGAAGAAGCCGAAGACGATGATGAGCAGCGACGCCAGGAAGTTGCCCTGCGTCGGCAGACCGGGCGCGAGCGCGAGAACGATCGCGAGGAGCGCGGAACCGGCGACCACCGCCACGAGCGGGATGTCGCGTTCGGTGCGCATCGTCGCCGCGCCGCGGCCTGCGCCGAAATCCTTCACGCTCTCCCGGAACGACGCGACGATGGTCGGAATCGTGCGTGCCAGCGTGATGAGGCCGGCGGCCAGCACCGCGCCGGCGCCCGTGTAGCGGATGTAGGCGCTCCAGAGCTGCGCGGCGCTCATCTGGTCGATCCGCAGACCGCTGGCCGGGATCGGCGGAAACGGCTCGGTCATGTAATTGCCCAGGATGGACAGCAGCGGCAGCAGCACCATCCAGCTCAGGACCCCGCCGGCGAACATCACGCCCGCGATGCGGGGTCCGATGACGTAGCCGACGCCCATGTACTCGGGCGAAATGTCGACGTCGAGCGTGGCATTCGGGAAGAAGCCGGTCCGCGCCATGCTGTAGCCGACCGCGGTCCGGAAGATCTGCACGATCCACGACAGCGACTTCCAGAGCGCGCCGATGCCGAGCCCCTGGAATACGGTGGCCGCGCGCGCGCCGCCGCGCTCGCCGGCGATGAGGACGTCGGCGCAGGCGGCTCCCTCCGGGTAGGGCAGCACGCCGTGCTCCTTGACGATCAGGGCGCGCCGCAGCGGCACCATCATCAGCACCCCGAGGATGCCGCCCGCCAGCGCGAGCACCGTGATCTGAAAGTAGTTGAAGTAGGCGGGACCGTACGGCGTGAGGAAGATCAGCGCCGGGATGGTGAAGACGACGCCGCCGGCCACCGATTCGCCCGCCGAGCCGATGGTCTGGACGATGTTGTTCTCGAGGATCGTGGAGCCGCCGAGCCGCTTGAGCACGGAGATGGCGAGCACCGCGATCGGGATCGACGCGCTGACGGTCAGACCCGCACGCAGGCCGAGGTAGACCGTCGAGGCGCCGAAGATCAGGCCGAAGAGCGCGCCGAGGACGATGGCCTTGACCGTGAACTCGGCCGGCGACTGGCCTGCCGGGACGTACGACTTGAATCCGGACGACGGCGCGGCAAGGGCCATATCGCCGGATATTAGCATGGGCTTTTTGCTACAATCCGCAGCGCTTGTGAAAACGTCGAACAAAGCCGCCCGGACCCGGCACAGCCTCGACCAGGTCTCCGAGCTCACCACCAACCGCCTCTCGGTCTACCTGCGCTGCCTCAACCTGCTCGACGCGGCCGGCACCCGGACGGTGTCGTCGCAGGCGCTCGCCGATCAGTTCCACCTGAACGCGGCGCAGATCCGCAAGGACCTTGCCTACTTCGGCGAGTTCGGCGTCCGCGGCGTCGGCTACTACGTGCGCGATCTCACGCGGCACCTGCGGCAGATTCTCGGCCTCGACCGCCGGCTGCGCGTGGCGATCATGGGGGCCGGCAACCTCGGACTCGCGCTGGCCGACTATCCGGGGTTCCGCCAGGAGGGT
Source organism: Acidobacteriota bacterium (assembly GCA_020850715.1). Lineage (GTDB taxonomy): Bacteria > Acidobacteriota > Vicinamibacteria > Vicinamibacterales > CAVVIG01 > JADZED01. The sequence continues at coordinate 86,580 of JADZED010000010.1, read as the reverse complement.
TTCGCGATCGCCGCGCTCTTCGACAACCTGCGCGAGAAGGTGGGGCAGCAGTCGCGCGGCGGCGTGCCAATTCACGACATCCACGATCTCCGCAAGGTCGCGCGGCGCGAAGGCATCAGCATCGCCGTCATTGCCGTGCCCGCCGAGTCGGCCCAGCACGTCCTCGATCTGGTGGTCGCCTCCGGCATCAAGGCCGTCCTCAATTTCTCGCCGGGCACCCTCGAGATCCCGCCCGGCGTGAAGCTGAAGAGCGTGGACCTCACGGTCTCGCTCGAGAGCCTCTCCTTCTATCTGGCCCGCGGAGACGTCGATGGCGTCTAGACGCGCACGGGGGGCGAGAAGATCGGAAGAGCCGGTCATGGCGGGAGGGGCGGGAAGGGCGCGAGTGGCAGGGAAGCGGCTCCGCCTGACGCATGCCGATCGGCGGGGCCGCCTCACGATGGTCGACGTCGGCGCCAAGCCGGTGACCGACCGCGAGGCGATCGCGCGGGGCTCGATCGCCATGTCGAAGGCCGCGCTGGCGATCGTGCGGAGCGGCGCCAACAAGAAGGGCGACCCGCTGCAGGCGGCGAGGCTTGCCGGCATCATGGCCGCCAAGCAGACCGCCGCGCTGATTCCGCTCTGCCATCCCCTGCCGCTCACCTCGGTGCAGGTCAAGCTCACCCCGGCCGCCGATGGATACACGATCGAGGCCCGGGTGCGGACGAGCGCGCAGACCGGGGTCGAGATGGAGGCGCTGACCGCCGTCGCCGTCGCGGCGCTGACGGTCTACGACATGGTCAAGGCGGTGGACAAGACGATGGTGATCGGCGGCATCCGTCTCGAGTTCAAGCGGGGCGGCGCCAGCGGCACCTTTCGGAGACGATGACGCAGGAGGCTCGCCGGGCTGGCGGATTGCAGGACGGATGGCCGGAGGGGCGCACCGTCCTCCTGCGATTCCGCCGCCCGGCCATCTCATGAATGTGCTCATCGGGGTCGTGAGCGACACCCTGGCGTGGGTGCTCCCGCGCCACGTCGCCGCGCACCTGCGGCAGATGTTCCCGCAGCACGCCCTGCTCGAAGCCTGGGATCGCGCCGAGATCAGGCGCCGCCTGCCGGAGGCCGACGTCGCGTTCACCGCCCATGTGGACCGCGACATCTTCCCGTCGCTGGCGCGGCTGCGCTGGATCCAGGCGCCGGCAGCCGGCGTCGGCAGCCTGTTGTATCCCGAAATGCTGGCGAGTCCGGTGATCCTGACCAATGCGCGGGGCATCCGCGCGCGCGCCATCGCCGAGCACGTGATCGGCGTCACGATCGCGCTCGCGCGGCATCTCCACACGGCCATCCGCGCCCAGGTCCGCCGCGAGTGGGTGCAGGACCAGCTCGAAGGCAGCGGCGCCAACATCGTCCGGTCGCTGCTGGGCGCGCGCCTGGGCATCGTCGGCCTCGGCGCGATCGGCCGAGAAGTGGCGCCGCTCGCAGCCGCGCTTGGCATGCAGGTCACCGCCATCCGGAAGCACGCGACGCGCCCCGCGCCGCCGGGCGTCGAGGAGGTGCTGCCGCCCGAGGCGCTGCCCGATCTGCTCGCCAGGAGCGACGTCGTGCTGCTGGCCGCGCCGTCGACGCGCGATACGCGCGGGCTGATCGGCGCGCGCGAAGTCGCGCAGATGAAGCCGGGCGCGTTCCTGATCAACGTGGGCCGCGGGCGTCTGATCGTCGACGAGGCGGTCGCCGAGGGGCTGCGCCGGGGCCGGATCGGCGGCGCGGCGCTCGACGTCTTCAGCCACGAGCCGCTCGACGCCGACAGCCCGTACTGGGACCTGCCGAACGTGATCGTCACCCCCCACACCTCGGGTGCGATGGAGGACTACTGGACGCCGCTCGCAGCGCTGTTCGCGGAGAACTTGCGGCGTTTCGAGGAGGGAAGGCCGCTGTTGAACCTCATCGACAAGGAGAGGGGTTACTAGACCCGGCGGCGAGGGGGACGGGAGGGCGCACGGATGCGTGGCGACTGGCTCGCCCGATTCGGCGAACGCAAGACCCGCGAGGCGATCGCGGCCGAGCTGCCGGCGTACCGGACGGAATTCGATTGCGCGGCGCCGCCGCTGGTGCCCATCGGCAGCCGCTGGACGCGCGAGCGGTTCGACGGCGCGTTCTACGTTCGCGATCCGCCGAAGGCGGACCTGCCGGCCGCCAGCCTCGTGTTCGTGCAATCGCGCGACGGCAACACGGTCGCGGCCGACCCGGCCGCGCTCGGCGGCGGTGCCACCGACAGGCACCTGATCTACGAAGGACTCTCGCGCGTCGCGGCGGACGGCGTGCTGGCGGGTGCCGGCACCATCAGCGGTGGCCGCGTCGCCTTCTCGGTGTGGCATCCCGAGATCGTGGCGCTTCGCGCGGCGCTCGGCCTTCCGCGGCACCCGCTCCAGATTGTCGCCACGCTCCGCGGCGTCGATCTCGAGCGCGGGCCCATGTTCAACGTTCCCTCGCTGCCGGTCGTGATCATCACGCTGGGCAGCGGGGCCGAAGCGATGCGCCGCGCCCTCGAGCGGCGCCCCTGGATCGAGGCGGTGCGGATGGAGCAGCCCGAGGATCTCGCCGGCGCCTTCCGCCGCCTGCGGGCGCTGGGCATCCGGCGCCTCTCGGCCGTCGGCGGCCGCGGCGTGGCGCGCGCGCTGATCGACGCCGGGCTGATTCAGGATTTGTATCTGACGACGTCGGCGGCCAGCGGCGGCGTGCCGGACACGCCGCTCTATCCGGCGGCGCTGCCGGCTGCGGCACTCGTCCGCAAGTGCGGCACCGGCGCCGAGCGGGGCGTGGTCTTCGAGCACTACCATCTGTGCGCGCCGCGTGTCTTGGAAATCCCGGGCGCAACCGGATGAGCCGCCCGCCGATTGTGTCGCGATGCGCTGGCCCGGGATGTTAGAACATTCGTGCCGTCGGCATCGGCCACCAGCGCAGCTGGACCTTTCCGATGATGTACCTCTTCGGCACCATGCCCCAGTGCCGGCTGTCGGAGCTGTTGTTGCGGTGATCGCCCATCACGAAGTCGTAGCCTTCGGGAATCACCTGGGGACCCCAGTCCTCGTGGCTCCGATATTCCGCGGGCACATAGTCGTCCCTGAGCGGGATGTCGTTCACGTACACCTGGCCGCCGACGATCCGCACGGTGTCGCCTTCCTCGGCGATGACCCGTTTGACGAACGACTTCTCGGGGTTGAGCGGATAGTAGAGCATGACGATGTCGCCGCGGCGCGGCTCGCCGATCCGATAGACGAGCTTGTTCACGATGAGGCGATCCTGGTCCTCGAGCGTCGGCGCCATGCTCTGGCCCTCGACGCGCGCCACCTGGAATCCGAAGGTCACGATCAGCACGGCGTAGACCGCCGCCGAGATCAGCGTCTTGACCCACGCCACGATCTCTTCTTTCACCTGGGCGAGGCGGATGCCGGGGCTGGTGAGCCGGAGGTTCGAACCGTGCGGCTCGGCCGGCGGCGTGCCGCCGCCGGGTTCGCCGGCCCGCGCACTCCACGGGGCCGCGGCGGCGGGCGACGGTCCCCCCGCCGGCGGGCGCGCATCGTCGGCCAGCGTGATGGCCAGCGGCGGCGGTGCGCCGGTGCTCAGAGCTTCAGGTACTCGCGCAGGCGGCGGGTCTGCGTGCGGCTCACGGGGATCTCTGTGGCGTTCGCGTCCTTCATCCTGAGGATGTAGTTCCGACTGAACCAAGGGACGATCTCCTTGATCTTGTTGATGTTCACCAGGTGCGAGCGGTGCACCCGCCAGAACACGCTCGGGTCGAGCCGGGCGTGCAACTCGTCGAGCGTCCTGTAGTTCGACGTCCCCGCGTGCTGGCCGGTCACGACGGTGATGCTCTCGTCGGCCAGCGACGCGTAGATGATTTCCTCCGACTGGACGAGCAGGAAGCGTTCGCCCACCTTGATGGCGAGCCGGTCCCGCCGGCTCTGCCGCTCGGCGACGAGCTGGACGATCTTCTCGAGCTGATCGTCGGTCGCTCTCGGCGGTGCGGCCGGATCGGCGTCCATGCCGGCGCGGTCGGCCTGGATCCGGCGGCGCGCGCGCTCGGCGGCGAGCTGCAGCCGCGATGGATCCACCGGCTTCAACAGATAGTCGACGGCGTTGACTTCGAACGCCTCGATGGCGTGCTGGTCGTACGCCGTCACGAAGACGATGTGCGTGAGGTCGTGGGCGTCCAGCAGCCGTCTCGCGACCTCGAAGCCGGTCAGCCCGGGCATCTGCACATCCAGGAAGACGAGGTCCGGGCGCAGACGGCCGATCGTCGTCAGCGCGTCGACGCCGTTGCCCGCCTGCCCGACCACCTCGACGCCGCCCAGCCGTTCGAGCAGAAAGCCGAGCTCGTCGCGGGCGAGCGGTTCGTCGTCCACCAGCACGGCGCGCAGGCGTTCGTCCATGCTACGCCGTCACGCGCTCGGGGACGGTCATGTCGGGGATCTCGACGCTCGCCAGCGTGCCCTGGCCCTCGACGCTGGTCAGCGTCACGCTGCAGTGCGCGCCGTAGATCGTGCGCAGGCGCTCGTTCACGTTGCTGAGGCCGATGCCGCCGCGCGAAGCGCGCATCAGCCCTTCTTCGGTCATCCCGAGGCCGTCGTCGCGCACCTCGATGCGCGTGTGGCCGCGCTCGAACGCGGTCCGGATGATGATCCGGCCTCCGCCGACCTTGCGCGAGAGACCGTGCTTGATCGAGTTCTCGACCAGCGGCTGGAGCAGCATGCTGGGGACGATCACGTCGAGCGTGGCGGCGCTGATCTGCTTCTCGACCACCAGCTGCGGCCCGAAGCGGACCATCTCGATGTCGAGATACTCGTCGACCGACTCCAGCTCCTCGCGCAGCGTCACGAAGTGATCGGAGCTCCGCATCAGCCGGCGCAGCAGGCCCGAGAGCTTTGCGATCAGCATGCGTGCCGTGTCGGGCTGGGTCCGGATGAGCGACGAGATCGAGGCCAGCGTGTTGAAGAGGAAGTGCGGGTTGATCTGGTTCGCCAGCGCCTCGACCTTCGCGGCCAGCAGCAGCTTCTCCTGTTCCTGCAGCCGGTGCTCGATCCGCGCGTTGTTCCAGATCTTGATCGGCGTGGCGACGGCGAGCACCGTCGCGAGCAGCACGACCAGGAGCATCCAGAAGGAGCCGGGCGGGGGATCGGGGTGGAACAGCCGCTGGCTCCACCGGGAGCCGACGCCCTGCCGCAGCAGTTCGAGGGCGACCGGCGCCAGCAGCAGCACGACCTGCCAGTCGACGTCGAGCGACCGGATCATCTTCCAGGCCCGGCGGAGCAGGCTCGAGAAGACGAAGGGCGAAAAGTGCCAGATGGCTTCCTTCGGGCAGAGCTCGCGGAGGCCGCCGCCGGCGAAGCCGCAGCCGACCGCGAAGGGGAGCGCGCCCCATTCGGCGTTGGCGAGCGGCGGCAGGCCGACCATCATGCCCACGGTGGCGCCGGCGTAGGGACCGGCGACAAGGCCGGCCAGAAACGGACCCTCCAGCGTCAGATCGGCCGCATCGTAGTGGAGCAGCAGGCGCGACACGACGCCGGCGGTCAGCGGGATGCCGAGGCTGAGCGCGAAGATGAGGCGGTCGGGCCAGTCGCGGCGCTCGAAGATCAGGATGTGGCGGAACGTCCGGAACCGCACCAGCATGGTGGCCAGCGCCGCCGTCACCGCGAGCTTGACGACCAGCGTCGTCAGCAGGATCTGCTCGGGAGACAGGATTGTCGGTTCCTGCATGGATTTACTTGATCTTATCGGCCGGGTAAACTGAGGGCAATGGCTGTGATCCGCCCTCTGCTCACCGGCTTCGCCACGACCTTCAAGCACCTGTTCAAGAAGCCCATTACGGTGAACTACCCGGACGAGAAGTTCCCCATGTTTCCGAAATGGCGCGGGAAACAGGTGCTGATGCGCGACGAGAACGGCCTCGAGAAGTGCGTGGCGTGCGGCCTGTGCTCGGTGGCCTGCCCGGCCGACGCGATCTACCTGGAGGCGGCGGAGAACGACGGTACCGTGCAGGCGGGGCCGCGGTACGCGAAGCTCTATCAGATCCACAAGACGCGGTGCATCTTCTGCGGCTACTGCGAGGAGGCCTGCCCGGTCGGTGCGATCTTCATGGGCAAGGACTACGAGCTCGCTGTCTACAGCAAGGACGACTTCGTCTGGGACAAGAAGGACCTGCTGGTGCCCTCGTCGGTGGCGCAGCGACAGCCAGGATAGGCGGACAGGCCCCGAACGGCCGGAGAAGAGGCTCCGTCCGTCCAGCCAATCCTGCCCGTTCCGCCCATCCCGCCCATGCAGATTGGCGCGCTCGGCGACATCCACGGCGCCTTCGACGTCGCGCAGGACATCATGCGGCGCCATCCCGAGGTGCCGCTGTGGGTGCAGGTCGGCGATGTGGCCGCCAACGACGGCGAGTACTTCACGCCGGTGGCCCCGCTCTACTGGATCAAGGGCAACAACGAGGATTTCGACGTCATCGCGGATGCGATCGCCGGCCGGCCTGCGGCGCCGACGCTGCACTTCCTGCCCAACGGCGGGCCGCATCAGGTCGGGCCCTGGCGCGTGGCCGCGCTCGGCGGCACCTTCGCGCCGAGCTGGTACAACACGCCGGCCGCGGCGCTGCCTCCGTCGCGGGGACGCAAGACCGGCGCGGCGACGATCAAGCTGGGCAAGAGCCGCGACGACAAGCGCCGTCACTTCGTGCGCGAGGAGGTGATGGTCTGCAAGTCGCTCACGATGATCGATCTGCTGCTGACGCACGAGGCGCCGCGGCCCTTCTATCCGGCGGGCCGCCGGATCGACGCAGGGAAGACCGTCCTGAACGACGTGCTTGCGGCGATGCGGCCGCGGCTGCACCTGTTTGGCCATCATCACGAGTTCACCGACTCGATCCGCCAGGGGGTGCGCTCGATCGGCCTCGACGTCGCGGCGAAATCGTACCTGCTCATCGATGCCGGAACCTTCCGGTGCGATCGGATGGATACGTGATGCGGGAATCCGAATGACCGGGACCTTTCTCGAGGCGATCGCCGATCGCGTCCTGGTCGGCGACGGGGCGATGGGCACGATGCTGTACGCCCGCGGAGTCTTCATCAACAAGAGCTTCGACGCCCTGAACCTCTCCCAGCCGGACCTGGTGGCCGGGATCCACCGCGATTACGTGGCCGCGGGCGCCGACCTGCTCGAGACCAATACCTTCGGCGCCAATCGCATCAAGCTCGCGCCGTTCGGCCTGGCCGACCGCCTCCGCGCGATCAACGAGGAGGGCGTGCGGCTGGCGCGCCACGCCGCCGGCGACCGGGTCTACGTGGCGGGCGCGATTGGGCCGCTCGGCATCCGGATCGAGCCGTGGGGAAAGACCGGCCTCGACGAGGCGCGCGAGTATTTCCGCGAGCAGGCGCTCGCGCTGGCCGGTGCCGGCGTCGATCTATTCGTGCTCGAGACGTTCCGCGACCTCACCGAGATCGGCGCGGCGATTGAGGCGGTGCGCGCCGTTTCGGATCGACCGATCGTCGCCCAGATGACCACCGAAGAGGACGGCAACACCCTCGACGGCACGCCTCCCGAACGCTTCGCCCCTGAGCTCGAGCGGCGCGGCGCTTCGCTCATCGGCGTGAACTGCGCCGTCGGTCCGGCGCCCATGCTCGAGACCATCGAGCGGATGGAGGCGTCGACCGCCCTGCGCCTGTCGGCGCAGCCCAACGCCGGGCGGCCCCGCGACGTCGAAGGTCGCAACATCTACCTCTGCTCGCCCGAATACATGGCGTCGTACGCCCGCCGATTCGTCCAGCACAACGTCCGGCTGGTCGGCGGCTGCTGCGGCACCACGCCCGAGCACATCCGGCAGATCAAGGCCGCGCTCGGCGGCCCGGCAGCCGTCCCCGACCTGGGGGCGGTCCGCTCGGATGCCGCCCGCCGCAAGGCGAGAACCGCTTCAATCGCCGTGGACCGCGGCGCCCCGGCCGCCGGCGTGCCGCCGGTGCGGCGGGAGGAGAAGTCGCAGCTCGCCCGGGCGCTGGCCGGCGGACGATTCGTCGTCGCCGTCGAGCTCGCGCCCCCGCGCGGCTTCGAGACCGGGCCGCTCATCGCGCGCGCCCGCGCGCTCGAGGCGCACGGCGTCGACGCCATCAACATCCCGGACGGCCAGCGCGGCGGCGCGCGCATCAGCGCGCTGGCGCTGGCGGTGCTCATCGAGCAGCAGGCCGGCATCGAGACGCTGCTGCACTACTCCTGCCGCGATCGGAACCTGCTCGGCATCCAATCCGACCTGCTCGGCGCCCACGCCATGGGTCTCCGCAATCTCGTACTGATTACCGGCGAGCCGGCGCGTGTCGCCGACTATCCGGACGCGACCGCCGTGTTCGACGTCGATTCAATCGGGCTGACGCACCTGGTGTCGCGGCTGAACCGTGGACACGATGTCGGGGGGCAGCCGATCGGGGCGCCGACCGCATTCCACGTGGGGGTCTCGGTGAACCCGACCGCCGCCGATCTCGCCGAGCAGTTGCGGCGCTTCGAGTACAAGGTCCAGGCCGGCGCCGAGTTCGTCGTCGCCCGGCCCGTCTTCGACGTTGCCGCGTTCCGCGAGCTCACCGCGCGCCTCCGCCCGGCGGGGCTGCCGATTGTCGCAACCGTGGTGCCGTTCGAGAGCGCGCGGCATGCCGAGTTCTTCGCCAACGAGGTGCCAGGGGTGCAGGTGCCGGCGCCGCTGCTCGATCGGATGCGCGCGGCCGGCGAGGGCGGCGCCGCCGGGGCCGAAGGGATGGCGATCGCCCGGGAGATCGCCGGCGAGCTGCGCGGGGCGGTGCAGGGGATCCTCGTATCCGCCTCCACCCAGGCCCTCGAACCGATCCTGCAACTGGTCGATGGACTTCGATGAAGGCGCGGATGTATAGTCGGCTGTCTTCTGCTCATGTTCGAGCCCCATCGCCCGCTCGGCCGCGAAGAGATCTGTGGACCGGACGCCGCCACGCGCGCCCTCTCGGTGACCGCGGTCGAGAACGACTTCGTCTACAAGGTGTATGAGTACCTGGCCCCCGTGTACGACTACACGATCGGTCTCGGCCTGCACCCCGGACGGCTGGACGCCATCAGCCGCATGCGGATCCGCAGCGGCGACCGCGTCCTGGAGGTCGGGGTCGGCACCGGCGTCAACCTCTCGCTGTATCCGCGCGACTGCGCGGTCACCGGCGTGGACCTCTCCAGCAAGATGCTCGAGAAGGCCCGCAAGCGCGTCATCCGGAAGGGGCTGCGCAACGTCCGGCTGGCCGAGATGGACGCGGCGAACCTCAGGTTCGCCGACCACAGCTTCGATCTCGTCTACGCGCCGTACGTCATCAGCGTGGTTCCCGACCCGGTGGCGGTCACGCGCGAAATGCTGCGTGTCTGCAAACCCGGCGGCCGCATCGTCATCCTCAACCACTTCCGCAGCGACAGCCGCATCGGCTCCTGGCTCGAGCGCGTCATCTCGCCCTTCACCCTGTATCTCGGGTTCAAGTCGGACCTCGACCTGCCGGCCTTCCTCGTGCAGGCGGAACTCGAGCCGCTCTCGATTGAAAAGGTGAACATTCCGCGGATCTGGTCGCTCGTCACCTGCGCGAAGAGCTGACGCCCTGGACGCGCGCGTCGGCCGCCGGCGAGGGGAGGGCGACCTCGAGCACCTCGTCGAGCGTGCGGACCGGCACGAACCGCATCCCGCTCTTCACTTCGGCTGGCAGCTCTGCAAGATCGGGCTCGTTGCGGGCGGGCAGGACGAGCTCCTTGATGCCGTGCCGGCGCGCCGCCAGCGCCTTCTCGCGGATGCCGCCGACCGGCAGTACCAGCCCGCTGAGCGTGATCTCGCCCGTCATCGCGACATCGTCTCGGACCGCCTGATTGCGGATCGCCGAGAGGATGGCAGTCGCGATCGTGACGCCGGCCGACGGTCCATCCTTCGGAATGGCGCCGGCCGGCACGTGCACGTGGAGATCGTGCTTCTCGAGAAAGTCGGGCCTGACGCCGAGCGCGTCGGCTGACGCGCGGATGTGGCTCAGCGCCGCGCGCGCCGACTCCTGCATGACGTTGCCGAGCTGCCCGGTCAGCGTGAGGGTGCCGTGCCCTCCGGGCAGCAGGCTCGCCTCGATGAACAGCACGTCGCCCCCGGTCTCGGTCCACGCGAGACCGGTCGCCACGCCGGGGCGCGACACGCGGAACGCCACCTCGTCGTGAAACCGCGGCGGTCCGAGGTACTCGGGCAGGTCGGCCGCCCCGACCGCGACCGGCCCGGCGACGCTGCCGCCGGCCACCCGCGCGGCGATCTTCCGCAGGATCGCGCCGATCTGGCGCTCGAGATTGCGGACGCCGGCCTCGCGCGTGTACTCGGCGATGACCCGGCGCAGCGCGGCGTCGTCCAGCGCGGCGCGGTCGGCCGTGAGACCGTGCTCGGCGAGCTGGCGCGGCACCAGGTACCGGGTCGCGATGTGGATCTTTTCCTCCTCGGTATAGCCCGCCAGCGTGATGATCTCCATGCGATCGAGCAGCGCCGGATGCACGGTGCCGAGCTGGTTCGCCGTCGCGATGAACAGCACGCGCGAGAGGTCCGCGTTGATCTCGAGGTAATGATCGCGGAACGCGTGGTTCTGCGCCGGGTCGAGCACCTCGAGCAGCGCCGCGGCCGGATCGCCCTGGAACCCCGCGCCGACCTTGTCGATCTCGTCCAGCATGAACACCGGGTTCATCGCGCCGGCCTGCTTCAGCGCCTGGATGATCCGCCCGGGGATCGCGCCGATGTAGGTGCGGCGATGGCCGCGGATTTCCGCCTCGTCGCGCACGCCGCCCAGCGAGATGCGGACGAACTTGCGGTTCATCGCGCGCGCGATCGACTGGCCCAGCGACGTCTTGCCGACGCCAGGCGGCCCGACGAAGCAGAGGATCGGCCCCTTGATGCGGGTGTCGCCCGCCTGCTGCGCCTTCAGCTTCTGCACCGCCAGGTACTCGACGATGCGCTCCTTGACCTTGTCGAGATCGTAGTGATCCTCGTCGAGCGCCTGGCGCGCCGCCTGCGGGTCGAGCCGGTCCTCGGTGAAGACCGACCAGGGCACGTCCAGGACCCAGTCGATGTAGGTGCGGATCATCTGCGACTCGGGCGAGGCGGGCCCCATGCGCTCGAGCCGATCGATCTCGCGGGCGACCACGGCCTGGACCGCCTCGGGCAGGCCGGCCCCGGCCGTCCGTTTCCGCAGTTCCTGGACCTCCGGCTTGTCGCCCTCGCCGAGCTCGGCCTGAATCGCCTTGAGCTGCTGCCGCAGGAAGTACTGGCGCTGCGCGTCGGTCAGCTCCTCCTGCGCGGCCGATTCGATCTTGCCCTTGAGTTCGAGCAGTGCGATCTCGCGCTGCAGCGCGTCGGCCACCGCCTTGAGCTTGTCGCGCAGCGAGTCGGTCTCGAGCAGCTGCTGCTTCTCTTCGGCCTTCAGATCCAGGAGGCTCGCGAGCAGGTACGCGATCCGCAGCGGATCGTCGATCCCGGCGATCAGCGTACGCAGCTCCTGCGAGAGCCCGCTCGTGATCGCGAGCGCACGGTCGATCAGTTCCTGGAGCCGCCGGACGTACGCATCGATCTCGAGGGTGCGATCCGCCGGTTCCGGCGCCGGCACCACGGTGGCCGAGAGCACGGTGCCCGACCGGCTCACCACGTCGGCGCGCGCGCGCGCGAGCCCTTCGACGATCACGTGAACCCCGCCCGCCGGCACTTTCGCCATCTGGCGGATCGCCGCGATCGTGCCGACCTTGCGCAGATCGCCCGGCGCCGGGTCGTCGCCGTCGCCGTTCTGCAGGACGAGGAAGATCAGCCGATCTCCACCCAGCGCCCGGTTGATCGACTCGATTGACTGCGGCCGCGAGACGGCAAGCGGCTGCAGCGAGAGGGGAAACACGACCGTGTGTCTGAGCGCGAGCACCGGCAGCTCGCTCGGGTAGGTGCGCGCGCCGCGTTCGTTCGCCACGCTTTCGATTATACGGGCCTGGGGTATGATTCCGGGCATGCTCGAGGAACGGGACTTCTTCAACAACAAGAACGAGACGCGCACCGACAAGCTGATGTGTCCACGCTGCAAGCGGACCAACGAATATCAGATGCGGTGGGTCGTCCGCATGCGCAAGGACCGGATTCCCCCAGGCGCCGACGAGCGAGATCGCGCGCTCTTCGCCAAGCTGCGCGATTACATGATCCGCGTCGACGAAGCGGTGACCTGCAAGACCTGCGGCAAGCGCTTCGACATACCCTCACAGCACTCGATGGTCTTCCTGCAGCAGGGCGAGCGCCACTGAACGAACCCTGCACCCTCCGCTCTGCATCCTCTTTTCATTACATGTAAGGCACGTTCCGCCAGCGTACGCGCTGTCGGTGCCGGCGGCCCTCTTCTCCGAAGCTCTTCGCCGGGCCGCCGCGCATTCCCACGGCGCGGCGGCCATGGGACGGATCGTCGTCGTCGTCGCGAACGGCGGCCGATCGCCCGCGTCACAGCCGCGCCGGTCCCCGCGACGACCCACCCGAGAGACAGCGGACGACGCGCCCGGCGATATGGGCCCGCAACTTGCACCCGCTCCGGGCCGGTGCGCGGGCTGATGCCGCGAGCTCCAGCGGATCGATCGCGCGCACCGAGACGGCAAGGAGCAGCAGGCCGGCCAGTTGCACCCCGGCGTGCTGCACGGCCGGCCAGCCGCTCACGTGATGGACGCGTCGCCGGCCGGCCGCCGGGCATGAACGAGGATCTGGATCGGTAGATGACACGAACGATGTGGGCCGGGGCGGCACGGCGAGCGCGGGCTTCAGCGGCTTGCGCGCGAAGACGCTGCCATGCACGGTGAAGAGCCGAAGATCGCTGCGTCGGCGGCCGGGGCGGATGAGCTGAATGCCCCGCCGGCCTGGCAAGCCCGACGATGGACCGATGTGCGGGCGGAGGGCGAGGCCCGCGAAGCCTGCGTCGCTGGCCCAGGCGGACATCCGCGGGCAGGACGGCCGGCACCTGATATATGGTGGCACCCATGATCGATGCGGCCGCGCGCGTCGTCATCACCGGCATCGGCGTCGTTTCGCCGTTCGGCATCGGGCGCGAGCGCTTCTGGCAGTGCGTGAGCCGCGGCTGCAGCGGGACGCGCGCGATCACCGGGTTCGACGCATCGGCGTTCGCCTGCCGCGTGGCGGCGCCGGTGGGCGGCGTGACCATCGACGATGTGCCGCCGATGGAGGGCGACGACATCTGGGATCCAGGGTATCGCGCCGACCCCAAGCGGTACTCGCGCACGGCGCTCATCGGCGTCATCGCGGCGCGCGAGGCCTGGATCGATGCGGGGTTGCGGATTGGCGAGCCGGACGCCGGCGTGGTGATTGGCAGCGGCGGCGGCGGCATCGACGTCGGCGAGCAGCAGTACCGCGACTTCTTCGTCGAGAAGGGGCGAAGAGTCGCGCCGTACGCCATTCCGATCTCGATCGTCGGCATGGTGTCGAGCGAAATCTCGATCTCGCTGCGGTTGCGCGGCGCCAGCCACGTCCTCTCGTGCGGCTGCACCAGCTCCACCGATGCGATCGCCTACGCGGCGGGGGCGATCCGGGCGGGCGCCGCCGACGTGGTGCTGTCGGGCGGCGCAGATGCCTGCGTCACGCCCGGCATGATCCACGGTTTTTCGCGGATGAAGGTCGTGTCGACCTCCTACAACGACGTTCCGGCCACGGCGTCCCGCCCCTTCGACAGCACCCGAGACGGCTTCGTGCTGGGCGAGGGGGCGTGGATGTTCGTGCTCGAGCGCGAAGCGCGGGCGCGCGCGCGCGGCGCCGTGCCCTACGCGTCGATCGACGGCTATGGCTCGACCTGCGACGCCTACCACCGCGTGCAGATGGCGCCCGATGGCGTCGAGATCGTGCGCGCCATGTCGCTCGCCATCGAACGTTCGGGGCGGGCACCCGAGGAGGTTGGATACGTGAGCTACCATGGCACCTCGACCGTGCTCAACGACGCCCTCGAGGCGCGGTGCGTCCGCCGGCTGTTCGGCCGGCACGCCGACGCGCTCGCGGGCTCGTCGATCAAGTCGATGATCGGCCATCCACAGGGCGCCAGCGGTGCCGCCGGCGTCGCGGCGGCGGCGCTGGCGATGCAGCGGGGATTCCTGCCGCCGACGATCAACCACCACCAGAGGGATCCCGCCTGCGACCTCGACGTGATTCCCAATCAGGGGCGTCCGGCCGACGTGGAGGCCGCTCTCTGCAACTGCCTGGGCTTCGGGTCGAAGAACAGCGCGCTGGTGATCGGCCGTGCCGGTTGATTCACCTGGCGGGCAGGCCCGGGATGCCGCATCGCCTCCGTCGATTCATGCCACGCCGACATGTTGCCAGTCGATCGGATGATCGGATGCCGGAGGTCATCATCGCCGGCGCCGGGCCGCGCCTGGGCCTGATCGATCGCGCGGCGCTCCCGCGGCCGGCCGTGCGCCGATACCGCCAGCCCGGGAGGCTCGCGGCGCTGCGCCGGCTCGGCGCGACGGGCGCGCCCGACCGCGCAGGGGCGGCGATCCGCGGCATGCGCGTGACCGGCCCGCGCGGCGCCGTCGTCGAAGGGCGCTACCCGCGCGGCCTGACGGGACGGGCGCTCGCGCGTCGGGATCCCGACTCGAGCCTCGTCCATCAGGCCGTCGTGGCCCGCACCGCCGCTCCTCTGCAGGATCGACGTCCGGGCGGGCGGCTGCGGCCGGCTGGACCAGCGGAGAGGGGCGGAGCGCGCGGACCGTTTGCGCGTCCTGCCGGCAGTCCATGATCTTCGTGCTCGCGGCCGTCGTGTCCGGATTCATCCTGGTCGAAGCGCGGCGCGCGGGACGCAACGAGCGGATGCAGCGGCGCCGCGGCGGTCTCGAGCCGCCCGGCGATGCGCCGGTGTTCGCTGCGATGCGGCTGGCCTACCCTGCCGCGTTCGCCTCCATGCTCGTCGAGGGCGCGCAGCGCGGCAGCCATCCGGCTGCGTTCGTCGCTGGCGCGGCGTTGTACGCGGCCGCCAAGGCGCTGAAGTGGTGGGCCATTCTCGCGCTGGGCCCGGCCTGGACGTTCCGGGTCATCGTCGTGCCGGACGCGCCACTGGTGCGCAGCGGACCGTATCGATACCTGCGCCATCCGAACTACGTGGGGGTGTTCGGCGAGCTCGTCGGCATGGCGCTGATGTGCGGCGCCCGCCTTGCCGGGCCGATTGCGACGGTGGCGTTCAGCGGCCTCATGTGCCGCCGTGCGATCGTGGAGCAGCGCGCGCTCGCGGCGGCAGGCGAGCGCGAGGACACGTCGGGATATCGCGAGGACACGTCAGATATAATGAGGCCGCGATGATATCGCGCCGCGTCGCCGTGCCGGCCGCGCTGTTCCTCGTCGCAGTACTCGCGCTGCCGGTGCTGGGCGACTCGCAGGCGGCGCGCTCCGCGCAGACTCAGGTCCCCCCGCGAACCCGGACGCCGCTCCAGACCGCCCTGCGCGCGCTGAACGAAGGGCGGTATGCCGACGTCGACGCCCTGACCTCGCCGCTCGATGCCGCCGATCCGGCGGTGGCGGCGCTCCGGGCGCGCGCCAGGATCGCCCGCGGCCAGTACGCCGAGGCCGAAGGCATGCTTCGGCCCGTCGCCGAGCGGCGGCCCGCGAGCGACGCCGCGCTCGAGCTCGGGCTCCTCCTCCAGATGCTCACGCGCCACGACGAAGCGCGGCCGCTTCTCGAGCGGGTTGCCGTGGGCGGCGGCGGCGACCCGGCGTCCTCGGCGCGCGAAGCCCGCGCGCTCCGCGCGCTCGGACAGGCGCAGGATGCCAACGCCCTGTATCGCAGCGCCGCGGCCGCGGCGCCGGGCGACCCGGCGATCAACACGGGTTGGGGCGAGCTGTTTCTCCAGACGCACAACAACCGCGAGGCGCTCGAGTCGTTTCAGGACGCGCTGGACGCCGACGCCGCCTACGTGCCCGCGCTGATCGGCGCGGCGCGCGCGCTTGCAGACGACGACCCGCCGCAGGCGAGCGCGATGGCGAAGCGCGCCCTGCAGACGAACGGATCGTCGGCGGACGCCCTCGTGTTCCTCGCCGCGCAGGCGATCGACCAGAGCCGGTTCGAGGAGGCCCGCCGTTCCATCGATCGCGCGCTCGGCGTCAATCCCGCGAGCCTCGAGGCGCACGCGCTCAGCGCCGCGCTCGCGTACCTCCAGGGGGACGACGCGGAGTACCAAGCCGAGGTCGGGCGGACGCTGGCCATCGCGCCGCGCTACGGCGAGGTCTACCGCCTGGCGGCCGACATGGCCGCGCACAATTACCTGTTCGACGACGCGGTGGCGCTGGCGCGGAAGGGGCGCGACCTGGATCCGGAGAACGCGCGCATCCTCATGGATCTCGGCCTGCACCTGCTGCGGACCGGCGACGAGCCGGCCGCCCGGGCCGCGCTCGATCGATCCTGGGATCTCGATCCGTTCTCCGTCGTCACCTTCAACCTGCTGGCGATGATGGACACGCTCGAGACGTTCGACACGATTCAGGACGGCGACATCGTCCTGCGGACGAGCCCCTCGGAGACGGCGGTGCTGCAGCAGCCGGCGCTCCGGCTGGCGCATCAGGCCCTCGACACGCTGTCGCAGCGCTACGCCTTCACGCCGCGCGGGCCGATCCTGATCGAGATGTTCCCGAAGCACGACGACTTCGCCGTCAGGATTGCCGGACTGCCGGGCATGATCGGCGCTCTGGGCGCCTGCTTCGGGCGAGTGGTGACCCTCGATTCGCCGAAGGCGCGGCCGGGCGAGTTCCAGTGGGAAGGCACGCTCTGGCACGAACTCACGCACGTGATCACGCTGCAGATGTCCGGCCAGCGCATTCCGCGCTGGCTCACCGAAGGGATCTCGGAATACGAGGAGAAGCGCGCGCGGCCCGAGTGGGGGCGCGGGATGGAGGTCGAGTTCGCCGGGCTCATGGCGCGGAAAGGCGTGATCCCGCTCGCGGACCTGAACGCCGCGTTCATGGATCCGAAGCTGATCACCGTCGCCTACTACCAGGCCACCCAGCTCGTCGACTATCTCTACACCGCGTTTGGCGACGAGAGCATGCGCTCGCTCATCGGCAGCTTCGCAACCGGCGTCGACACCGACACGGCCCTGAAGTCCGTCGTCAAGACCGACCTCGCCGGATTGCAGCGCGGCTTCGACGGGTTCCTCGACCAGCGGTTCGGTGCGATCCGCGCGGCGCTGTCGGGCATCGACGACAAGGAGATCGCGCAGCTGCCGCTCGGCGCGCTCGAGGCGCTGGCGCAGAAGAATCCCGGCAGCTACAAGGCGCAGATGGCGCTTGCCGGCGAGCTCGAGACCTCCGGCCAGGCCGGCGATGCGATCCGCGCCTACGAACGCGCGGCGGCACTCGTCCCGATGGCAACCGGCGGATCGAGCCCGCAGGCCCGGATCGCGGCAATCGCGCTGGCGCAGCACGACGACGCGCGCGCGATCGAAGCGCTGACCGCGCTCGTCGCGGTCGACTTCAACAACATTGGCGCGGCGCGCCGGCTGGCCGGGCTGCTGCGCGACGCGGGCGTTACCGACCCCAGGCGGCTGCGTCCGGTCTACGAGCGCATCGCCGCCGTCGACCCGTTCGACGGCGAGGCCCACGCGATGCTCGGCAGGATGGCGCTGGCCGGCGGCGACGCCGATCGGGCGACGCGCGAGTTCGGGGCCGTCGTCGCGCTCGATCCGGTCGACCGGGCGGCGGCCTACACCGACCTTGCCGAGAGCTTCTTCGCGGCCGGCAGGCCCGCGGAGGCCAGGAAGCAGACGCTGGCCGCGCTCGAAATCGCGCCGACCTACGCCCGCGCGCAGGATCTGCTGTTGAAGCTCGCCGCTCTCCAGGGCCGGTGATGAGACGCGCTGCGTTCTTGGCGGCCGTCGCCCTGCTGCCGATGCTGCCCGCGCCGGCGCCGGCCACCGGCGCGCCGGCGCCGTCGGCCGAGGGCGGCCGGCTCGCCGGTCTCGAATGGCGTTTCGTGCGCGTGAAGTACCACTACATTGTCGAAGGCACGCAGATCGCGCAGGACTTCTACGGCGAGCCGTGGTACATCGACGCGCCCGCGGCGGAGCAGAACCTGTCGCGCCGGCTGAAGACCGCCACCGCCATCCAGGTCGCGGACCCGATCGTGCTCTCACTCGACGACCCGCGGTTGTTCACCTATCCGTGGATCTACTTCGTCGAGCCGGGCTTTCTCAGAATGACCGACAGCGACGTTGCCACGCTCCGCGAGTTCCTCCTGCGTGGCGGGTCGGCGTATTTCGACGACTTTCACGGCGACTTCGAGTGGCGCAACCTCGAGGAGGAGCTCCGGCGCGTGTTTCCGGACCGGCCGATCGTCGAGGTGCCGGCCGATCATCCCATCTTCAGCTGCTTCTACCGGCTCGACGGCTATCCCCAGGTGGCCGGGTTGGGCTCGTTTCTCGCCGGGCGCACCTGGGAGAAGGGCGGCACCGTGCCCCACTTGCGCACGATCTACGACGACAATGGCCGTCCGATGGTGTACATCAACTGGAACACCGACATGGGCGACGGCTGGGAGTGGTCGAGCGTCCAGGAATATCCCGGCTACCTCAAGTTCACGGCGATGGCCTACCAGATGGGCATCAACGAGATCGTCTACGCGCTGACGCACTGAGGGCCGGGGACCAGGCACGGGACCAGCCAGGATCAACAGTCAAGGACCAGACATGGACGCCGCCGTCAGCGCCGAACAGGTCTCAGAAGGCCGCGAGCGCATCCTCCGAGAGCTCCGGAAGGTCATCATCGGCCAGGACGATGTCGTCGAGGAGGTGCTGATCGCGCTCTTCACCGGCGGCCATTGCCTCATCACGGGCGTGCCGGGGCTCGCCAAGACGCTGCTCATCAAGACGCTGGCCGACGTCCTCGATCTGTCGTTCAAGCGCATCCAGTTCACGCCGGATCTCATGCCGTCGGACATCACCGGCACTGAGATCCTGGACGAGGACCAGGGCACGCGCCACCTGCGGTTCGTGAAGGGGCCGATCTTCGCGCAGATCATCCTCGCTGACGAGATCAACCGGACGCCGCCGAAGACGCAGGCCGCGCTGCTCGAGGCGATGCAGGAGTACCACGTCACGGCAGCGGGCCGGACCTATCACCTCGAGCGTCCGTTCTTCGTGCTCGCCACGCAGAACCCGATCGAGCTCGAAGGCACGTACCCGCTCCCTGAAGCGCAGCTCGATCGCTTCATGTTCAACATCGTCATCAGTTATCTGAGCGAAGACGACGAGGTCGCGGTGGTGACGCGGACGACGGGTGGCGACCGCCCCTCGCCCGCGCGGATCCTCTCCGGCGCCGATATCCAGCAGTTCCAGATGCTGGTCCGTCAGGTCGTCATTGCCGATGAGATCGCGCGCTATACCGTGCGGCTGGTCGACGCCTCGCGCCCGGGGCGGGCGAACACGCCCGAGTTCGTGGAGAAGTGGGTGAAGTGGGGCGCCGGGCTTCGCGGATCGCAGGCGCTGGTGCGAGGCGCGAAGGCGCGCGCGCTCATGCACGGGCGCTATCACGTCTCGGTCGGCGACATTCGGGCGCTCGCCAAACCGATTCTCCGGCATCGGGTGATGACGAACTTCTACGCGGAGTCCGAACGCATCACTACCGACGCGATCATCGATCGCCTGCTCGAGGCGGTGCCCGTGCCGAAGAGCGGACTGTAGATGTCCGGCAGCGCGCCCGCCCGGCCGTTTCTCGATCCGGCGGTCGTCGCCCGTCTCGGCACGCTCGAGCTGAAGGCGCGCACCATCGTCGAGGGGTTTCTCGCCGGCCTGCACCGCAGCCCGTTCAAAGGCTTCAGCGTGGAGTTCGCCGAGTACCGGCAGTACATGCCGGGAGACGATCTGTCGACCATCGACTGGAAGGTGTACGCCCGGAGCGATCGCTACTACGTGAAGAAGTTCGAGGACGAGACCAACCTCGACTGCCACCTGATGCTCGATGTGAGCGCCTCGATGGGCTACGGATCGGGCGCCATGACGAAGCTCGAGTACGGTGCCTGTCTCGCGGCATCGCTGGCCTATCTGATGAATCGCCAGCGGGATGCCGTCGGGCTCTCGGCCTTCGACGACCGCATCGTCGCCATGCTGCCGGCCAGCGCGCGGAGCGGCCACCTGCGCGCGCTGCTGCTGATGCTGCAGCGCCTGCAGCTCGGGCGGGAGACCGACGTGTCCGCGCCGCTGCACCAGCTCGCGGATTGGCTGACCCGGCGAGGCATGGTGATCGTGATTTCCGATCTGCTGGACGCGCCAGACGGGGCGATCCGCGCGCTGAAGCACCTGCAGTACCGCGGCACCGACGTCATCGTGTTTCACGTCCTCGATCGCGACGAACTCGAGTTTCCGTTCGACCGTCCGACCCGGTTCGAAGATCTCGAAACCGCCGAACAGGTGACGGCGGTGCCCGGGGCCGTGCGCGAGCGCTACCTGGAGCGGATCCACGGGCTGATCGACCGATATGGACGAGAGCTCGGATCCGCGGGCATCGACTACCACCTGCTGTCGACCGGCGAACCGCTCGAGACGGCGCTGCTGGCCTATCTGTCGACGCGCTCGAGGACGAGCTGATGTCGTTCCTGTCGCCGCTGTTCCTCGTCGGTGCCCTCGCCGCCGTCGTTCCGCTCGTGCTGCACCTGCTGCGGCGCGAGCCGGAGCGTCGCATCCGGTTCGCCGCCGTCAAGCTGCTCGAGGATGCGCCGGTCGAGCGGACGGCGCGGAAGCACCTGCGCGAGCTGCTGCTGCTCGCGCTCCGCATGACCGCGCTCGTGCTCCTCGCGCTGGCGTTTGCGCGCCCGTTCTTCGGCGCCGCCGGCGCGGCCGGCGGCGGCGCCGTCATCGTTGCGCTCGATCGCTCCTATAGCATGTCGGCGCCAGGGCGCTTCGCGCGGGCGCAGGCGGCGGCGCGCGAGGCGGTGGAGAAGGCGGCCGCGTCGGCCCCGGTCGGTCTCGTGGCCTTCGACGATGCCGCGGAGGTGCTCGCGGCGCTATCGGTCGATCGTGCGCCCGCGATCGGCGCGATCGAGAAGGCGTCCGCCGGCGCCGGCGGTACGCGGTACCGCGCGGCGCTCGAGACCGCGTCGCTGCTGCTCGGCGGCCGTCGGGGCTCGATCGTCCTGGTCACCGATCTGCAGGGAGTCGGGCTGAGCGAGGGCGATCGCGTCTCGCTGCCCGCCTCGACCATGCTGTCGGTTGCCGACCTTGGCCCGATGCCCGACAACCTGGCTGTCGTGAGCGTCGGCAGCGACGGCGATCGCGTGCGCGCGTCGATCCGGAACACGGCGGAGGCGGCCCGCAGCGCACACGTCCGACTGACGCTCGACGGCGAACCGGCGGGCGACCGTGCCGTTCCGATTGCGGCGAATGCGTCGGCCGACGTCGTCTTTCCAGTTGAGGCAGGCGCTGCGACGGCGAGCGTCGCGGTGGACGATCCGGAGGGGCTGCAGGCCGACAACGTCCGGTACATCGTCCTCGGCGAGGCCGCTCGGCAGCGGTTGCTCGTCGTGACCGCGACGGGCGACCTGGATCGCGAGGCCGCCTACGTGAAGGCCGCGCTCGAAGCATCGGCCCCGGGTGTCGCGGCGTACGAACTGGAGGGCGTTGGCGCGGCACAGATCGCGACGTGGAGTCCGGAGCGTCTGGCGCCGCATGCGGCCGTGATCGTGCTGTCGACGCGGGGACTCGACCGGCGCGGCCGCGATCTGTTGAGCCGCTACACGGCCGCTGGCGGCGGCCTTTTCGTCGCCGCAGGGCCGGAAGTCGACGGCGACGTGATCGAAGACGTCGCCGGA
Source organism: Acidobacteriota bacterium (assembly GCA_020850715.1). Taxonomy (GTDB): domain Bacteria; phylum Acidobacteriota; class Vicinamibacteria; order Vicinamibacterales; family CAVVIG01; genus JADZED01. Next base: position 64,750 of record JADZED010000010.1, on the reverse strand, counting down.
TCGGCATCGACGCTGCAGCTCGCCGCGGAGATGCGTCGCCAGGCAGGCGCGCGCTGGATGGCGCCTGTCGACCTTCGACACCCCGTGCTGCAGCGGTTTGCCGCGAATCCTGGCGTGCTCGGGCTGGCCCGGTTCCGGCAGGTCGCGCGCGCGGAGGGGAACGCGTGCGGCGTGCTCGCACGCTTCACGACGGGCGAGGCGGCGCTGCTCGACTGCACGAGTGGCGCCGGGCGCCTGCTCGTGTGGGCATCGGATCTCGACAATGCCTGGAACGATTTCCCGCTCCACGCGACTTACGTGCCGTTTCTGCACGAAGCGATGCGATATCTTGCAGCGAGCGCTGCGGCCGACGAGGTGCTGATCGGGACGCCGGAAGCGGGCGGAACGCCGCCCGGCATCGTCGAGCTTCCGCCGGCCGCCGGCCGGCCAGGTGCGTCGCCGCGGCGGCTCATCGCCGTCAACGTGGACGCGCGCGAGTCGGAACCGGCGCGTGTTTCGGAAGCCGATCTCGAGGCGGCGATTACGCGACTGAAGGACGAGCCGGCGCCTCCTGCGGCGATGGCTGCCCCTGAACAGGAGGATCGGCAGCACCTGTGGCGGTACCTGCTGGCGGCGATGGTGCTGGTGCTGGCTGTGGAAGGGATCGTGGCCGCCCGGACGGCCTGACGCGATGGAGCACTACGAATCGATCCGACGGCTGCTCGACGCCGTGCGCCGACGCTGGCGGGCGCTGCGGTTCTTCGAGGCGGCGCTCCGCGTCGCACTCGCCGGATTGGCGATTGTGGGGCTCGCACTGACCGCATCGCGCTTCGTGCAGGCCGTGCCGGCAGCGCTCGTGCTGGTCGCCGCGACCGCCCTGCTGCTCCTTGTCGCCGTCTCGGTCAAGGGCTTCCTCCCGCTTTGCCGCGTGCCCGACGATGTCCGCATGGCGAGATACATCGAAGAACGGACGCCGGAGCTCGAGGACCGGCTCGCGAGCGCAGTCGACGCGGCGCGCCGGCGGGAAGACGCGGCCGCCCTGACCGGCCCGATGCTTCGCGATGCCGCACGGCAAGCGGACGCCGTCGATCTCGAGCGCGTCGTGTCGCGCCGGTCGGTTCGGCGCGCGGCCGCCGCCGCCGGATCGGCGGGCGCGGTCCTGCTCGGATTGTTCATTGCCGCCAGGGAGCCGATTGGCCAGGCGGCCGACGCGGCCTCGATGACGCTGTTTCCCTCGCGGGTCGCCCTGGAGGTCGCGCCGGGCAGCACCCGGATCATGGCCGGCGCGGCGTTGACGATCCATGCCCGGCTCGTCGGCAACCGTTCGCCGGTGCCGCTGCGGGTCGAGATCGCGGCGGACAACGGCTGGCGCACCGTGGAGATGACGCCCGCGGCCGGCGGCTTCGAGCTGGCGCTGCCCGCGATCGCCGAGTCGTTCAAGTACCGCGTCTCGGCGGGTCCGGTGCGTTCGCCCGCGTTCGACGTGAGCGCGGTGGCTCCGCCGCGTGTCGAGCGCATCGACGTCGAGTACGTCTACCCGCCCTCGCTGGGGCTGGCGCCGCGGGCGGAGGAGGACGGCGGCGACATCTACGCGCCCCACGACACCAGCGTCACCCTTCGCATTCACGTGGATCGCCCTGCGGCGAACGGCTACCTGGCGCTGGCCGACGGTCGTCGCGTCGAACTCCGCCCTGAGGCGCCGACGACGTTTGCCGCGTCGCTCCGGGTCGACGGGGACAGCTCCTATCGGGTCGCCGTTGCGGATGCCGACGGCTTCTCGGACGCCGGTGAGACGGAGTACTTCATCCGTGTGCTCGAGGACCGGCCGCCCGAGGTGCGCATCGTCGAGCCCGCGTCGGACCGGCCCGTGACGAAGCTCGAAGAGGTCGACATCGAGGCATCGGCCGACGACGACTACGGCGTCGAGAGCCTCGAGCTCGTGTATGCCGTCCGCGGCGGCGCCGAAACGGTCCTCCCGCTCGGCCCGATGAAGCCGCAGCCCAGCGTGCAGGGCCGGCGCACGTTGTACCTCGAGGATCTCGACGTGGAGCCGGGCGACTTCATCTCTTATTACGTGCGCGCGCGCGACGTGGCGCGCGGCCGCCGCTCGAGCCAGACCAGGAGCGACATGTACTTCCTCGAGGTACAGCCGTTCGACCAGCAGTTCAGGCTCGCGGAGAGCCAGGCGCAGGCGGGCGGCGGCAGCGGGGTCGACGATCTGGTGCGGGCACAGAAGGAGATCCTTGCGGCGACCTGGAAGCTCGATCGCCGCGCGCCGGCCGATGGTGCGCGTTCCGCCGACGACGTCAGGGCGGTCGGTCGGGCCGAGGCCGAGCTCCGCACCCGCGTCGAGCAGGTCGCAAGCTCGTTCCGGGAGCAGACGATGCGCGATCCGCGACGCCGGACCCCCGCGACGCCGGCGGCCGGCGAGGCCGGCCGCGCCATGCCCGAAGAGAGCTCCATGGCGCTTGCTTCCGCCGCGATGGCTCGGGCGATCGCCGCCCTCGAGGCGCTGAGGACCGGATCGGCCATCGCGCCGGAGATGGAGGCGCTCAATCACCTCCTCGAGGCGCAGACCGAGGTTATCGAGCGCCAGATCTCGCGTCAGCCGTCGGGCAGCGGGAACGCCGACAACAATCGCAACCTCGATCTGTCGTCGCTGTTCGACCGCGAGCTCCGGCGCCAGCAGCAGACCAACTACGAGAACACGTCTTCGACCGAGCCGTCCGATGCCGGCGAGAGCATGCTGGACAGGATCAAGGCGCTGGCGCGCCGGCAGGACGAGATCGTAAAGCGCCAGGAAGAGCTTGCCAGACAGCGCGCGGCGGGAAGCGTTGCGGACGCGAAGCGCGAGCTCGAGAAGCTCACCCGCGAGCAGACCGAGCTGCGACAGGACGCGGAGGAGCTCTCGCGGCAGATGGGCCGCGGCGAGCCGGACCGGTCCGGCGGCCCGACCGGCTCGAGCGGTCGCGAGGGTGCCGCAGACCCTGACGGCCGCTCCAGTGCCGGGCAGATGCGCGGCATCTCGGAGGCGATGCGCGCGGCGGCCGGCGGCCTTCGCAGCGACGACCAGGCAGCGGCGAAGGCGGGCGCAGACCGGGCGCTGGAGGCGCTGCAGCGGCTGGCGCGCGAGGTGGGCCGGGAGCGGGGTCCGGACGAGGCGCGGCGGGCGCTCGGCGAGGCGCAACTCGAAGCGCGGCAGCTGGCCGACGCACAACGGAGACTGGCGTCGGAGAACCGCCAGGCATCGGCGGACGCGGCCGACCCCGATTCGATCCGGCGGCTGGCCGGCGAGCAGCAACGGCTGGCGGATCGAGCGAACCAGCTTCAGGAGCGGCTCGATCGCCAGGCGGCCGGGCGGGGGCGGAGCGAAAGTGAGCGGAGCGCCCAGGCGGCGGCGCGCGCCGCGGTCAGCGGGCTGGTAGCCGGTCGCGTGGCGTCGCGCATGCGCCAGTCGGCCGACGACATGCGCTCGGCCGCGCTGGGCGGCGCTCCCGATCCGCGCTCGCAGTCGGCGCGGCAGGAGGAGATCGCCCGATCGCTCGACGAAGTCGCCGCAGACCTCGCAGCGGCCGGCGGCGCCGGCGACCAGTCGCAGAGGCTCTCGGCGCAACGCGCCCGCGCGCGCGCGCTGCGCGATCGGCTCGAGGAGCTCGGGAAGACGCTGTCCGCACAGGCGGCGCAGCCGGACGGCGCCAACGACGGAGCGAACGACGCGCTCCGCCGGGAATATGCGCAGAAGCTGGACGACGCCCGCCGCCTCATCGACGAGCTCCGGCACGACGGCCATGCCGCCGCGGGCGCCGGCATCACGCCCGAAGGGCAGGGCAGCGTGATGTCCGCGCCGGGCACCGAAGCATTCAAGCAGGACTTCGCCGACTGGGACGCCCTCCGCCGCCAGGCGACCACCGCGCTCGATCGCGCGCAGGCGGCGCTGTCAAAGGCGCTCCAGGAAGAGCAGGATGCCGATCGCCTCGCTTCCGGCGTCGAGGACAGGGCGCCGGCCGGATATCAGGAGCAGGTCGACAACTATTTCAAGGCGCTCGCGGCGAAGAAGAAGCCGTAGATGCAGTTCGCGCACCCGCTTCCTTGGTGGCTGGCGGCGGTCATCGCGGTCGCCCTCGCGGTCGCGCTGGCCCTCGCCTATCGTCGTCCGCTCGTTCCGCTCGCGGCGGGCCGGAGGGCGGCGCTCGTTTCCCTCCGCGCGCTCTCGCTCGCCGCGCTCGTGCTGTTCCTGCTGCGGCCGGTGCGGCTGCTGCCGCCGGCCTCCACGCGCGGCGCCATCGTGCCGATCCTGATCGATACCTCGCGCAGCATGCGGCTGACGGACGGCACGGGCGAGTCCCGCCTCGCCCGCGCGGCGGCGGTGGCGGAGCAGGTGCTGTTGCCGGCGCTGTCCCGCGATTTCGACGTGGTCGTGCAGCAGGTAGGCGACGGCGTCGCGCCGGCGACGCTCGACGCGTTGAGCCCGCAGGCGCGGCGCAGCGATCTCGCGGCGGGGCTCGAGGCTCTGCGCGAACGCTATCGCGGACAGCCGGTAGCCGGCATCGTGCTGATCTCCGATGGCGGCGACACGAGCGCGTCCCCGCGCTCAGCCGGCCCGTCCGGTCCGCCAGTGTACATGGTCGGAGTCGGTGCGTCCGGCGGGCGCGATCGCGAGATCGTCGGCGTGGCGATTGGCGATCCGAAGCTCGACCAGGCGAGCGTCGACCTTCGCGTGTCCGCTGTCGCCTCCGGCTACGGACGGGCCCCGTTTGAGATCCGCCTGCTCGCCGACGGCGTCGTGGTCGACACGCGTCGCGTGGCGCCGGTGGCCGACGGTACGCCGGTCGACGAGCTGTTCACCGTGTCGCCGAACGCCCAGGCCCCGACCGTCTTCACGGCCGAGATTCCCGCCGGCGACGGCGAGGAGGCGCTCGAGAACAACGTGCGCAGCGTCCTGGCGAGCCCGGCCGGGCGGCGGCGCCGCGTGCTGATGATCGAAGGGGCGCCGGGTTACGAACACGCGTTCCTGCGGCGCGCGCTCGGCCTCGACCCGGTCCTCGAGATCGACTCGGTGACGCGCAAGGGCGCGAACGAGGAGGGGGAGGACACCTTCTTCGTGCAGGGCGCGTCGCGCCGTGTCGGCGTCCTCGCATCGGGCTTTCCGTCCAGGCGCGAGGATCTCTTCGCCTACGACGCCATCGCCATTGCCGACGTCGAGGCGGACTTCTTCACGCGCGACCAGCTCGGGCGCCTCTCCGACTTCGTGTCCGAGCGCGGCGGGGGGCTTCTCGTGCTCGGCGGGCGATCGTTCGATCGGCACGGGCTGCCGGGCACGCCGCTCGAGCCGGTATTGCCTGTGGAGCTGAACGACCGGCGCGGCGTGCTGCATGTGGCGCGCGAGGGCGTTTCGCTCGCGCCGAACAAGGTGGCGCTGACATTCGAAGGTGAAATGCACCCGGTCACGCGCCTGGGCGATACGCCCGAGCAGACCAGGAAGCTGTGGGCGGCGCTGCCCGCGCTCGCCGGCACCGCCGCGATGGGCGCGCCGAGGCCAGGCGCGACGGTGCTCGCCGTTGCCGCCTCGGCCGGTGGCCTGTCGCCGGTGATCGCCGTCCAGCGCTTCGGCCAGGGGCGATCGATGGTCTTCGCCGGCGAGGCGTCGTGGCGCTGGAAGATGATGCTGCCCTCGACCGACCGCACCTACGAGATGTTCTGGCGCCACGCCCTGCGCTGGCTCTCGGGGCCGGCGCCCGATCCGGTGTCGATCACCGTGCCGGATGCGGCGGAGCCCGGCGATACCGTCGCGATTGGCGTGCAGGTGCGCGACGCCGCGTTCATTCCGGTGAGTGACGCCGGCGTGGATGCAACGCTCACGAAGCCCGACGGCACCGCGGTGCCGCTCGTCGTCGGGCGCGACGACGCCGCCGGCCTCGGAAGGTTCAGCGCGCCGTTCCGTCCCGAGGCACCCGGCGTGTATCGCGTGCGCGCCGAAGCGCGCCGGGGCGCGACGTTGTTGGGGCGCGGCGACGCGTGGCTGTATGTGGGCGGCGCCGACCGCGAGTTCGCCGACCCGCGGCTGAACGAGGGCTTCCTCCAGCGGGCCGCGAACGCCTCCGGCGGACGCTACGTGCCGGCCGGCGAGGCGGCCTCGATCGTGCCGCTGCTTCGCACCATCGTTCCGCGGGATGCCGTCCTCGAACGCCGCGATCTCTGGCACCGGCCGTGGGCGTTCGGCGTCGTGCTCGCGCTGCTGGTCGGGGAATGGACGCTGCGCCGGCGGTGGGGGCTGCGATGATGCGGCTGGTTGCCTCGGCGCTCGTCTCCGTCCTGCCGGCGCTGCTCCTCGCCGCGCCGGCCCGCGCCGGCGACCGCTACGCGCTCGTCGTGACCGGCGCGGCCGGGGGCGGCAGCTACGCGCTGCAATACGACTCGTGGCGCGCCGCGTTCGTGTCGGCCCTGCGCGGTCCGCTGGCCTTCGATCCCGCGCACGTCACCGTGCTGGGGGACGCCGACGCCGGCGTCGACGGCCCGCCGACCCGCGAGGAGGTGCAGCGCAGGCTGCGCGAGTGGGCGGGCCGCCTGACCCGCGAGGATCTCCTGTTCGTGCTCCTGATCGGCCACGGGACGAGGTTCGGCGGCGAGGATGCGAAGTTCAACCTGGTCGGCCCCGATCTGAGCGCGACCGAGTGGGCGGCCCTGCTCGCGCCGATCTCCGCGACGCTTGCGCTCGTGGACACGACCGGGGCGAGCTTCCCCTTCATGGCGAAGCTCGCGCGCCCGGGTCGTCTCATCCTCACGGCCACCGATTCGTCGATGCAGCAGTACGACACGGTCTTTCCGGAGTTCTTCGTCCGCGCTTTCGAGGATCCGGGCGCCGACCTCGACAAGAACGGCCGCACGTCGATCTGGGAAGCGTTCAATTTCGCAAGCGCGCGAGTGCGCCGGTGGTTCGAGCAGAGCGGTCGGCTGCCTACCGAGCGGCCGGTGCTCGACGACGATGGCGACGGCATCGGCCGGGAGGCGCAGAGCCCAGGACGCGACGGCACGATGGCGGGCGCGCTCTACCTGGACGCCGGCTCGCCGGCCGGCCCGGCCGATGCGCCGGCGAACGCGCTGGCCCGCCAGCGCGCGGATCTCGAAGCCCGGATCGAGGCGCTCCGGCAGCGCCGCTCCGGGATGGCGCCCGACGCGTTCGACGCGGAGCTCGAGCGGCTGCTGACGAGGCTGGCGCGCCTCTCCCAGCAGATGCGCGCGAAGGAGAGGTGATCGGCTTCCCGATCCCCTGCGCTCACATGTCCGTCCATCTCCGCGGCTCTCGCCGCCTCCTGAACGCGAACACGGCGAGCAGTCCGAACACGAACCCGGCGACATGCGCCATGAAGGCGACGCCGCCCTGCGCGGCGCTCGTGCCTGCGGTGACGGCGATCGCGCCCGCGTTGAACAGTTGCAGCAGGAACCAGAAGCCGAGCAGGAAGACGGCAGGAACTTCGACGACCTCCCACACGATGATGAGCGGGAGCAGCGTCAGCACGCGGGAGTGCGGGTAGAGGACGATGTAGGCGCCCATCACGCCGGCGATCGCTCCGCTGGCGCCGATGGTCGGCACCTGCGAGGCGGGGTCCATCAGGATCTGGCCGAACGCGGCCACCGTGCCGGCGAGCAGATAGAAGATCAGGAACCGGGCGTGGCCGAAGCGGTCCTCGACATTGTCGCCGAAGATCCAGAGATAGAGCATGTTGCCGATGATGTGCGCCCAGCCGCCGTGCAGGAACATCGAGGTGAGGAGCGTCGGCCAGGCGAAGGCAGCCGGCACGACGCCGAACACGGTGAGCAGGCGGTACAACTGCTGGTCCGACAGCGTGAGCTCGAAGAGCCAGGCGGCGGCGTTGATGCCGATGATCGTGACGGTGATGTAGGGCGTCGTTCGCGACGGGATGACGTCGCGCAGCGGAATCATTCGGGAATGCTAGCGTGCAGTCCGCGGATTGCCCGTGGGCACTACGCCTTCCGCGCTATACCCCGTGCCCGTACCCGACTGCCTCGGGAGGCACCGGCGCGTGGGCGGCAGGGGCGTCGCCTGCGCGCAGGCGCTCGACGATCCGCCGGAGATCGGCATCGGTAACCGACTTGCGCCGCTCGCCGAGGGTGATCACGGCCCGATAGACTTCCTCGAGCTCCGCGGGCGAGACCGCGGCGCCAAGCGCCTCGCAGCGCTTGTGAACCGCATGGCGCCCCGAGTGGCGGCCGAGGACGAGCTGGTTCTCGGGCTGGCCGACGTCACGGGGGTTCATGATTTCGTAGGTGCTCGGATTCTTCAGGACGCCGTCCTGATGGATGCCGGCTTCATGCGCGAACGCGTTGCGGCCCACGATCGCCTTGTTCGCCTGGACCGGCTCGCCGGTCAGGTTGGCGAGGAGCTGGCTCGTCTGGTAGAGCCCGGGCGTGTGCACGCAGCTGGCGTAGGGCAGCCGGTTCTGGCGCACCTTGAGCGCCATCACGATCTCTTCGAGGGCGGCGTTGCCGGCGCGCTCCCCGATCCCGTTGATCGTGCACTCGATCTGGCGCGCGCCCCCCTGCAGCGCGGCCAGGCTGTTGGCAACCGCGAGACCGAGGTCGTCGTGGCAGTGCGCGCTGAAGGTCGCGCGATCGGCATTGGGCACGCGGCCGATCACGTCTGCGAAGAACTCGCGCGTCTCGTCGGGCGTCGCGTAGCCGACCGTGTCGGGCAGGTTGATGGTCGTGCAGCCTTCCCCGATCGCCGCCTCGATGACGCGGCAGAGGAAGTCGCGATCGCTGCGCGTCGCATCCTCGGCCGAGAACTCCACATCGTCGGTGAACGTGCGGGCGAGCCGTGCGCTGCGGACGATGGCGTCGAGACAGGCCTCGCGCGTCATCTTCAGCTTCTGCGCGAGGTGGAGATCCGAGGTGGCGAGAAAGATGTGCAGCCGCGACCGCGCCGCCGGCGCGAGCGCGCGCGAGGCTTCCTCGACATCCTGTGCCCGGCAGCGGGCGAGCGCCGCAATGACCGGCCGCCGCAGTTCGCGCGAGACCGCCGCGACCGCCTCGGCGTCGGCCGGCGAGGCAATCGGGAACCCCGCTTCGATGACATCGACCCCCAGGGCGTCGATCGCGCGCGCCATGGCGACCTTGGCGGCGACGTCGAGGGTGAACCCCGGCGCCTGCTCGCCGTCGCGCAGGGTGGTGTCGAAGATCGTCACGCGCCCGGTGTCGTGGCCCATGGCCCTTGATTGTCGCTGCCGCGGTGACTAGAAGTCAATGTGATAAACATTACGTTATAATAACGACGCGTAATGGACATCGCCTCCCTGCGGACGTTTCTCGCCGTGGCGCACGAGCGCAGCTTCTCGCGCGCCGCCGCCAAGGTGCACCGCACGCAGCCGGCCGTCAGCCAGACGATCCGCCGCCTCGAGATCGACCTCGGCGAGCAGCTGTTCGACCGATCGTCGAAGAGCGGGACGCTCACCGACGCCGGTCGGATGCTGCTCAACTATGGCGAGCGGCTCGTCCGGCTCGCCGAGGAGACCGAGCTCGCGATGCGCGAGCTGCGCGATCTGCGCCGCGGCCGCGTGCTCGTCGGCGCCAACGAGGCGGCGGTTCACACGCTGCTGCCGCTCATCGGCCGCTTCAGGCAGCGCCACCCGCAGATCGCAATCGACGTGCGGCGCGTGCCGGCGCGGCAGATCGCCGTCGAGGTGCAGCAGGGCAGCCTCGACTTCGGCGCGCTGACGTTTCGTCCCGCCGAGAGCGGCCTGCTCGAGGTGCCGATTGGCAGCGACGAGCTCGTGCTGCTCGTGCCGCCGCAGCACCCGCTGGCCGCGCACGGTCAGGTGACGATGGAGGAGGTGGCGGCCGAGGCGGTGGTCGCACACAACGATCCGTCGCCGGCGCGCGAACGCGTGCTGCGGCTGTTCGAGCAGAAGCACGTCCCGCTGAACATGGCGATCGCGCTGCCGAGCCTCGACGGTATCAAGCGCGCCGTGGAGTTGGGCCTTGGGGTGGCGCTGCTGCCCCGGCGCTGTGCGGTCACCGAGCTCGCCGGCGGCCGCCTGGTGGCGCTGCCGGTCGCCGGCGTCTCGCGCCGCCGGCTCGTCACCGTTGTCTGCCGCAAGGCGCATCGATCGCACGCCGCCGACGCGTTTCTCGCCGTCGCGCAGGACGCGATGCGGCACCTGCGATCGTCCGCCGGATCGCCCCAGGCCCCCGTGGAGGCATGACGCGGACCCCTCCTCGATCGCGTTCGCCGGACATCTCGCGCCGGCGCTCGGCCGTCTGTGGCCGCAGACGCCGGGCGTTGCCGGGCAGGCGGCGCCTGCCTCGCGCCGCCCGCCGCCCTTGCCCGCCACGCAGGCTGCCGCACCGGCTGTCGAAGCCCGAGCGCCGGCCCGGCACGAAGCCGAGCCGGGCCGTCAGTACCCCGCGATATAGGGCAGCCGCGCCGCCACGGCGCGGACCTCGTCGTAGCGATCGAGCAGCATCGCCGTCGGGTTCCACTGGCCGCTGAGGAAGGCGTCGCGCACGGCCGGCGGGAGCGCAATCGGGATCGCCAGCGCACCGGCCACGGCCGTGCCCGCATCCACGCGCGCCTCGATCGGCGTCTCTGGCGAGGCCTCGATGAGGGCCTGCAGCCGGTTCACGTCGGACGCCGACGCCACGAAGCAGGGCATCCCGAGCATCGCCGAGTTGCCGGCGAAGATCTCGGAGAACGACTCGCCGATCAACGCCGTGAAGCCGCGCCGCACCAGGCCCTGCGGCGCGTGCTCGCGCGACGATCCGCAGCCGAAGTTCGCGTTGACGACGAGGATGGTCGCGCGGGCGTAGCGCGGATCGTTGAACGGATGCGCCGGATCTGCGCCGCGATCGTCCTCGAAGAGGTGCCCCTCGAGCCCTTCGAACGACACCGCGCGCAGGAAGCGCGCCGGCATGATGCGATCGGTGTCGATGTCGTGGCCGCGCAGCGGCAGCCCGGTTCCGGCCGCGCGCACCACCGCGCCGGCGCCCGTCTCCGATCGGTCAGCGGCCATGCGACACCTTTCCCGCGCCCGCCGGGTCTGCGCCCGATCGGGCCGGCACTCCGGCGAGCATCGGCCGGACGTCGACCACCTCGCCGGCGATGGCCGCCGCGGCCACCATGGCCGGGCTCATCAGCAGCGTCCGCCCGGTGGGGCTCCCCTGGCGTCCCTTGAAGTTGCGGTTCGACGACGAGGCGCAGATCTGGCGCCCCTCGAGCCGATCGGTGTTCATGCCGAGACACATGGAGCAGCCGGCGCCGCGCCATTCGAACCCGGCGTCGATGAAGGTCTGGTGCAGCCCGCGGCGCTCCGCTTCGCGGCTGACCGCCTGCGAGCCGGGCACGACCAGCGCCTTGACCCGCGGCGAGACGCGGCGGCCGCGCACCAGCCGCGCCGCCTCCTCGAGATCGGAGATCCGGCCGTTGGTGCAGGAGCCGATGAACGCGACGTCGATCGGCGTTCCTTCCACGCGGGCGCCTGGCGCAAAACCCATGAACGCGAACGCCTCGTCGTCGGCGGGCGCGTCGATCGGCTCATGGATGCCGACCGATTGCGACGGATTGATCCCCCAGGTCACGGTCGGCCCTATGTCGTCGGCCCGCAGCGCGACCCGGTCGTGATAGGACGCCGCCGGGTCGGTCGCGATCTGACGCCACCAGCGCACCGCGCGATCGAAGGCGTCGTCGGGGGGGGCGAACCGCCGGCCGCGGAGGAACGCGAACGTCGTGTCGTCGGGGTTGACGTAGCCGGCGCGCGCCCCCCCTTCGATCGACATGTTGCAGACCGTCATCCGTTCCTCGACGCTCATCGCGTCGATGGCGCTGCCCCCGTACTCGTAGGCGTAGCCCACGCCGCCGTGCACGCCGAGCTTCCGGATGATCGTGAGGATCACGTCCTTGGCGTAGACCCCCGGCGCCAGCCGCCCGTCGACGTCGATGCGGCGGACCTTCAGCGGGTCGAGCGCCAGGCACTGCGACGCCAGCACGTCGCGCACCTGCGAGGTGCCGATGCCGAACGCGATCGCGCCGAGCGCGCCGTGTGTCGAGGTGTGGCTGTCGCCGCACGCGATCGTCATGCCCGGCTGCGTGATCCCGAGCTCGGGGCCGATCACGTGCACGATGCCCTGGTTCGCGTCTTCGGCCGAATACAGGCTGATGCCGTACTGACGGCAGTTGCGCTCGAGCGCGCCGGTCATCTCCTCGGCCATCAGGTCGAAGAAGGGCCGCGTGCGCCTGGTCGTGGGCACGATGTGATCGACCGTCGCGAAGGTGCGTTCCGGGAATCTCACGCTCCAGCCGTGCTGCCGCAGCATGTCGAACGCCTGCGGGCTGGTGACCTCGTGGATGAGATGAAGCCCGACGAAGAGCTGCGTCTGCCCGCTCGGGAGCGTGCGGACCGTGTGCGCGTTCCAGACTTTCTGAAAGAGCGTCTCAGGCATATGAAGGACTCCCGTTAGAATAATTCAATGTTCAGGTTCCGCGCACGGCTGTTCGCCGCCGCGTGCGTCGGTGCGCTGCTGGCCGGCATCGGCGCGGCCCGTGCCCAGTCGTCCCGGCTGCCGCTCGGATCGCCGCGCCTGGATGTGCGGCGCGACGTCGGCCTGCCGCCGGTCGACGTCGGCTTGCGCACCTGGGAGTACGTCGGACCGGCGCGGCCGGGCGGGGCCCGGGGCGAACCGCCGCCGGATCGCGTGATCGTGAAGTTTCGCGGCGGCATCCCGGCTGACGCCCGCGCCGCGTCGCTGCGAAGCGCCTCGCCGACGGCTGCCATGGCGCCCCCGCTCGACCATGCCGACTTCGAGATCGTCCGGATCGATCCGGCCGAAGACGCGGCCGCGGTGGCGCGCGAGCTCGCCGGCCGCGCCAACGTCGAGTATGCGCAGCCCGACTACCGCGTGCACACGACGCTGGTGCCCAACGATCCGCTCTATCGCGAAGTGCAGTGGAACATGCCGATGATCGACGTCGAGCGCGCGTGGGACGTCCAGCCGCTGGCGGGGTCGGCGATCACGGTCGCCGTGCTCGATACCGGCGTCGCCTTCATGAACGCGACGATCACGCACAGCATCGCCGGCTTCACCCGCGGCGGAGCGACGTACCCCCCGTTGCCGGGCGTGAGCATCCCCTACTCGGCTGCGCCGCAGCTCGGACCGCCGGGCCGCTTCGTCGCGCCGCAAGATTTCATCTGGGGCACGGCCACCCCGCTCGACTTCGACGGCCACGGCACTCATGTCGCGGGCACGATCGGCCAGGCGACCAACGACGGCGTCGGGACCGCCGGCGTGGCCTACAACGTGAAGATCATGCCGGTGAAGGTCGTCTGCGGGGAGTGGGATCGCCTGTTCGGCATTTCTCCCAACCGGTGCGGCACCGACAGCCAGGTGGCGCAAGGCATCCGGTACGCAGCCGACAGCGGCGCGAACGTGATCAACATGAGCATCGGCCGCAGCGGTCCGCCGGCGCCGGCAATCGAGGACGCGATGCGCTACGCCATCGGCAAGGGCGTCTTCATCGTCGTCGCCGCCGGCAACGAGGGCGACACCGGCAACCCGGTCGAGGTCCTCGCCGAGATTGCCAGCCGGCTCCCGGGCGCGGTGTCGGTCGCGGCGGTCGACGTCTTCAGGAAGCAGGCCCCTTATTCGAGCTTCGGCGCATGGATCGAGCTGGCAGCGCCGGGCGGCGGCGGCGGCAGCGAGCGCTCGGGCTATGTGTTCCAGCAGACCTTCGACCCCGACCTCGTCGAGACCTATTCGGCGCCCGTGCGGAGCTACGGTCCGCCGCGGTTCGACGTGTTCGCCTACGTCGGGTACGGGGGAACCTCGATGGCTGCCCCGCACGTCGCCGGTGCCGCAGCCATGCTGAGGCAGCAGGGGCTGACGTCGCCTGCGGCCATCGAAGAGGCGCTGGAGCGGACGGCCGTCGACCTCGGCGCGCCCGCGCGCGACGACCTCTACGGCTTCGGACTGATCGACGTGCGAAACGCCATCCGCGGCCTGGGCCTCGCGCGATGAAGGCTCGCCGCCGACCCGGCGCGCGCCGCCGTTGGCCGCTCGTCGCCGGCCTGCTGGCGCTCGCGCTGGCCGCCGGCCGACCCGCCGCGGCGCAGGACGACGCCGGGGAGGCCGCGGTCGCGTTCCGTCCGTTCCTCCTGGTGTCGGCGCAGGCATATGCCGCCCGCGACACCTTCGAGGCGGCGTTCGGCCAGTCGCTGCAGGCGCTCGTCGGCGGCGGCCTCTCAATCGTGTCGCGCCGCTTCTTCGTCGATCTCTCGGCCTCGCGCTTCCGAAAGACCGGCGAGCGCGCCTTCCGCAGCGGCGGCGAGACGTTCCGGCTCGGCATCCCGCTCACCGTGGCGATCACGCCGCTCGAGCTCGCATTCGGCTACCGCTTCCGGCCGTCGCGCCGGATCGTGCCGTTTGCGGGCGCCGGTCTGGGGTCGTACCGGTATGAAGAAACGTCCGGCGAATCGGATCCCGAGGGGAACGTCGATGCGCGCCACATCGGATATCTCGCCGTCGGGGGTGCCGAATTCCTGGCGGCGCGCTGGCTCCGCGTCGCCCTCGACGCGCACTACACGCGCGTGCCGGGCATTCTCGGCGCCGGCGGCATCTCGCAACAGGCCGGCGAGGACGATCTCGGCGGCACCGCGGTTCGCCTCCGGGTGATCGTCGGGCCCTGACGCAGGTTCGCGCGCGGTTGCCCGCGGGGGCGGCCGCGCGTATCATCAGTCGAGCTCCATGCCCGCCCGAACACGCGGCCGCTGGCGTCAATCGGTGCGCCTGATCGGGATTGCGCTGTACGCGCTGTTCCTCGTCACGAGCCCGTTCGAGCACCACGATCTCGCCTGCGAGCTCAGGACTCCCCGGCACTGCACCGCGTGCGCGTCGACGCTGCTCGGATCCGATCCGGTCGACACGACGCCGCTCGCCTGCGCGCCGCTGGCTGATGCCGGCCGCGCCGACGCGACGCCTCCTGTGGCGCACGGCGTCCTGCTGACCGCCCACACGTCCGGCCGGTCGCCCCCGGTCGATTCCCTGAAGTCGTAGCGCAGGCCTTCGGGCCTGTCCCAAGCCGCTCGTCGTGCCGCGCCTCGGCCCGCAGTCGGGGCTGTACGACCGCGTGCATCTTCAGATCTCAGGAGGATCAGAATGCGACCCGCTCCGATCGTTCGGGCGGCGATGGTCGCGGCCGTCATGCTGGCCGCGTCGAACGCCGCGTTCGCCCAGGTCCCCGATGCCTCGCCGCAGGAGTTGCGCGACGCCATCGACCAGCTCAGACGCGAGCTCGACGCGCGTCTGTCGGCGCTCGAGGCGCGGCTCGCCGCCGTGGAAGGTGAGCCGTCGCCGGGCGCCGCCCCTGCGCCCTCTGCCGCGGCAGTGCCTGGCGCCAAGGTGTTCAATCCCGACATCGCCGTCATCGGCAACTTCCTCGGGGCGGCGGGCCGGAACGACGTCGACCCGGCGCCGCCGCTCGAGCTGCGCGAAGCCGAGGCATCGCTGCAGGCCATCGTCGATCCGTACGCCCGTGCCGACTTCTTTCTGGCATTCGGCGGCGAAGGAGTCGAGATCGAAGAAGGCGTGCTCACCTTGACGGCGCTGCCCGCGGGACTGCTCGGCAAGGTGGGCAGGATGAAGGCGGCGTTCGGCAAGGTCAACACGCTGCACACCCACATGCTGCCGTGGGCGGATCGTCCGCTGGTGATCGACAACCTGGTCGGCGGCGAAGAAGGGATTGCGGATGCGGGGCTCTCGGTCGCCAAGCTGCTGCCGAACCCCTGGTTCTTCCTCGAGGCGACGGGGCAGGTGTTCCGCGGGGACGCCGGCGACGGCCTGTTCGCGTCGAGCCGTCGCCGCGACCTGTTGTATGTCGGCCATCTCCGCGGCTATCGCGACCTGTCGGATTCGGCCAATGTCGATCTCGGGGTGTCCTTTGCGCAGGGACACAACCCGGCCGGCGTCGTCGACGACGCCGACGTGGGGCGCTTCGAGACGCGGCTGTACGGCATCGACGCGACGGTGCGCTGGCGGCCGTTGGCGCGCGCCATCTATCGATCGTTTCTCGGCCGCAGCGAGATCGTCTGGAGCCGGCGGGGGCAGTTCGGCGGCGAGCAGCGTGCGGCCGGCTTCTACGTCTCGGGCGACTATCAGTTCGCGCGGCGCTGGTTCGCCGGCGTTCGCGCCGGCCGTTCGGCGCGTGCCTCCGACGCGGCGCGGCGCGACCAGGAGGCGGCGGGTACGGTGACCTTCTGGCCGAGCGAGTTCAGCCAGGTTCGCGGGGAGTACCGGCGCATCGGCTGGGCGGACGCGCCGGCCTCGCACGAGGTGCTGGTCCAGTTCCTGTTTGCGATCGGAGCGCACGGCGCGCATCCGTTCTGAGGCTGCCATGACATTCAAGACACCATTCGTTGCACTGGCGCTCGCCCTCGCCGCCCTCGCCGCCGCGCCGGTCCGGGCGCAGGGCACGCTGAAGGTGATGACCACGACCGAGGATCTCGCCTCGATCGCCCGTGAGGTGGGCGGGGCGCTGGTCGCCGTCGACTCGATGGCGCGCGGCTTCCAGGATCCGCACTACGTCGAGCCGAAGCCGAGCTTCATCCTCAAGCTGATGAAGGCGGATCTGCTCGTGGCCGTCGGACGCGAGCTCGAGATCGGCTGGCTCCCGCCGCTGGTCACCCAGAGCCGCAACGCGAAGATCCAGGCCGGCGGCCCCGGATACCTCGACGCGTCGCTGCAGGCGCAGATCCTCGAGGTGCCGACCGGTGCAATCACCCGTGCGATGGGGGACGTCCATCCACAGGGGAACCCGCACTACTGGCTCGATCCGGAGAACGGCAAGCGGATCGCGGCGGCGATCGCCGGCAAGCTGTCCGAGCTCCGGCCGAACGACCGCGCCACGTTCCAGGCGCAGCTTGCCGATTTCGATGCCCGCCTCGACGCGGGGCTGAAGCGGTGGGCCGCGGCGATGGCGCCCTACCAGGGAACGAAGATCGTCACCTACCATCGCTCGTTTCCCAACTTCGCCGAGCGCTTCGGCCTCGAGATCGTCGGCTACGTCGAGCCGCGGCCCGGCATTCCGCCGACGCCGCAGCACACGCTCGATCTGATCAACGAGATGAAGCGGCAGGGCATCAAGCTGATCCTCGTCGAGCCGTACTTCGATCTGAAGACGCCCAACGCCATCGCCCGCGAGACCGGGGCGCAGGTGCTCGTGATGCCGCCCTCGGTCGGCGGCGTCGAGGAAGCGGCCGACTACTTCAAGCTGTTCGACTACGACGTGGCGCTCGTCGCCGACGCCATCCGGAAGAGCGGAGCGAAGTGATGCCGCTCGATTCGGCGATGCTCGCGTTCCTGGCCGCGCCCTTCGCGGCCAGCCTGATCCTCACCGGGATCCACGCCTATCTCGGCGTCCACGTCGTCGAACGGGGGGTGATCTTCGTGGATCTCGGGCTGGCGCAGATTGCCGCGCTCGGCGCGACGATCGCGCTCCTCATGCCGGCCTCGGGCGGCGACCCCCATTCGATGTTCGTGTACTGGATCAGCCTGCTGTTCACCTTCATCGGCGCGTTCCTCTTCGCGACGCTGCGCAGCCGGCGGGCGCGCATCCCGCAGGAGGCGATCATCGGCATCTGCTACGCCGTCGCCTCCGCCGCCGCAATCCTCGCCATGAGCAAGGCGACCTCAGAGGCGGAGCACCTCAAGGAGATGCTGGTCGGCAACATCCTCGCCGTGTCGTGGGCCGAGGTGGGGAAGACGGCGATCCTCTACGGGGCGATTGGCGCCTTTCATTTCGTCTTCCGCCACAAGTTCCTCGCGATCTCGATGAATCCGAAGCAGGCCGAAGCCGGCGGCCTGTCGATCAAGCTGTGGGACTTCCTCTTCTATGCGTCGTTCGGCTTCGTGGTGACCTCGTCGGTCTCCATCGCCGGCGTCCTCCTGGTCTTCTGCTACCTCATCGTCCCCTCGGTCGGGGCGATGCTGTACGCCGAGTCGATCGGCCGCCGGCTGGCGATCGGCTGGTCGATGGGGACGCTGGTCTCCGGACTGGGCGTGTATCTGTCGCTGATGATCGATCTGCCGACCGGCGCGACGATCGTCTGCACGTTCGGCGTCGTGTTAGCCTTGATGGCCGCCGTGAGACCGCTGATCCAGCCCGTTGCGGCGGCCGTCCAGCACGATGCGGTGTCGTAACTGCGGAACCGAAATCGCCGACAAGGCGCTCATCTGCTACCGGTGCGGCGCGCCGGCCGCCGAGGCGAAGTACAAGCCGGCGCCGTCCAGGCGCGGGCGGCGATGGCTGCGGCTGCTGCTGCTGATCCTGCTCGTCCTGGCCGTGCTGGTTGGCTATTTCGTGCTGGGGCAGTGACGGGCGTCGGAGGGTTCGGGGCTCACGGCGCGTTCACGTTCGTGGCCCCGGCGCGAGGCTCCTGACCCCGGAGCTCCTGGCTGGCTCATCTCCCCACCCGCGCCTCGATTGCCGGCAGCGCGGCCAGCAGCGCGTCGCCCACGATCTGCATGCTGCGGGCGCTCACCGCGTCGAGCGTGTCGCCGGCGGTGTGCCAGGGCGCGTAGTCGAGATCGATGAGGTCGACCGACGGGACTCCGGCCGCGAGGAAGGGCATGTGGTCGTCCTCGATTGGCGTCGATGCCTCCGCAAAGTAGCGCGCGTAGCCGAGGCCTTGTGCCGCGTCCCAGATGGCGTCGGTGAGCCAGCGCGTGGAGTTCTCCTCGCGCAGCACCCTGAGGTCGCGATCGGCGACCATGTCGACCAGGATGTTGGCCTTGATGTCTCCGAGCGTGCCGGCGCGCTTCGCGGCGTCCACGTAGTGGCGGCTGCCGTAGGTGTTGTCGGGCGCTTCGGGCGTGCCGCAGTCGGTCCAGTTCTCGCAGGCGGCCTCCTCGCCGTCGAGGAACAGGATCTCGATCGTCCACGGATTGCGCCGGCCCTTCAGGACGCGCGCGAGCTCGATCAGGAAGGCTGCGCTCGAGCCGCCATCGTTGGCGCCGACGAAGCGGAACGCGCGGAAGATCTTCGTATCGTAGTGCCCCGAGAAGACGAGGCGCTCCCTGCGGGCGCCCGGGATCGTCGCGACGACATTCACCATGCGCACCGCGCCGTAGGGCGTCTTGTCGTCCCAGGCCTGCTCGGTGAACGCGACGCCCGACGCGGTCAGCTGCCGCTCGATGTAGGCGCGCGCGCCGGCCAGGGCGTCGGAACCGGCCGGGCGCGGCCCGATCGCCACCAGCTGCCGCAGGTGCTCCCACGCCCGGCTGGAGTCGAACGCCGGCGCGGCCGTCTTCGCCTGCGCCGCGGCCGGCGGCACGGCCGCCAGGACCGCCGCCACGAGGAGGACGGCTCGACGGGTCATCGCCGATCCCGCGGCACGTAATTCCTGGTGCTGGCGCCGGCGTAGACCTGGCGCGGCCGCGCGATCTTCTGCTCGCTGTCGAGCAGCATCTCCTCCCACTGCGCGATCCAGCCGGCGGTGCGGGGAATGGCGAAGAGCACCGGGAACATCTCGACCGGAAAGCCCATCGCCTGATAGATCAGCCCGGAGTAGAAGTCGACGTTGGGGTAGAGCTTGCGGCTGACGAAGTACTCGTCCTGCAGCGCGATGCGCTCGAGCTCGAGCGCGATCTCGAGCAGCGGGTTCTTGCCGGTCACGCTGAAGACGAGGTCGGCGATCCGCTTGATGACCTTCGCGCGCGGATCGTAGGACTTGTAGACCCGGTGGCCGAATCCCATCAGGCGCGTGGCGCCCTCGCCGTTCTTCACCTTCTGGATGAATTCCGGCACCTTGCCGACCGAACCGATTTCGGCGAGCATCCGCAGCACCGCTTCGTTGGCTCCGCCGTGCAGCGGTCCGTACAGCGCCGCCGCGGCGCCGGCCAGCGATACGTAGGGATCGGCGTGCGAGCTCCCGATGGTACGCATGGTGGTGGTGCTGCAGTTCTGCTCGTGATCGACGTGCAGGATGAACAGCACGTCGAGCGCGCGCGCCAGCACCGGGTTCGGCTGGTACTTCAGCTCGGTCATCTTGAACAGCATGTTCAGGAAGTTGCCGGTGAAGCTGAGATCGTTGTCGGGGTAGTTGTAGGGGCGGCCGATGATGTGGCGGTACGCGTAGGCGGCGATGCTCGGGACCTTGGCGATCAGGCGCCGGGTCTGCAGCAACCGGGATCCCTCGTCGAAGATGTGCTTCGAATCGGGGTACAGCGTCGACAGCGCGCCGACCGTGCTCAGGAAGATCCCCATCGGGTGGGCGTCGTACCGGAAGCCCTCCATGAACTTCTTGAGGTTCTCGTGGAGCATCGTGTGGTGCGTGATGTCGCGCGTCCAGGTCTGGTACTGCGCCGCGGTCGGCAGCTCGCCAAACAGGACGAGATACGCGGTCTCCAGGTAGTCGCTGTCCTCCGCGAGCTGCTCGATGGGATAGCCGCGATACCTGAGGATGCCCTTCTCCCCGTCGATGAACGTGATGGCGCTGCGGCAGTTGGCCGTGTTCAGCAACGCGGGGTCGTACGTCATCAGGCCGAAGTCGTCCGGCCCGGTCTTGATCTGCCGCAGATCGGTGGCGCGAATCGTGCCGTGCTCGATCGGCAGTTCGTAGGTCTTGCCCGTGCGATTGTCGACGATGCTGAGCGTGTCGGCCATGGGGGCTACGCCTGGTTGAACGGCTTGGAGGGTTCCGGAGCGGCCCTCTGGCCGTCCGGGCTCACCGGCTCGCCGGGCACGCGATACGCGCCCTCGGCCCAGCGGGCGAGATCCTGAACCTTGCAGCGGCGGCTGCAGAACGGCCGCCACCCCGGATCGATCGGCTGCCGGCGGCAGAACACGCAAAGAGCCGGGCCGTCCTGATCGGTCATGGATCAGGTTCATTGTACTAGAAGCCGCCGGCCGCGCTCACACGCGCAGCCGGTCCTCCTGCCAGTGCTTCACGCGCGCCTTGATTGCGCCGGCCGTGGCCAGCGCGCCGGCGAGCACCTCGCGCGTGAGCTCGGGCAGCTCGGCGTCGCTCGCGAAGCGCAGGCCGATCAGCTGGCCGGTCGTGAGCTCGTCGATGCGCGGCTGCAGATCCGGCGGGAGCACCTCGCGCAGGCGCAGCCGCATCTCGAGCCGGATCACGCGGTCCTGTGCGCGCAGCGCCCCCACGCGGGCGAACAGCGCGATCATGATCAGCGCGGCCGCCATGATCAGGCTCCACAACGCCGCGAGCGACGCGTCGCGCGCCAGCCCGCGCGCCGCGAGCGAGAAGTTCACGATCAGGATCGGCAAGAGGACGAAATGGTAGGGCGGAAACACGCGGCGGTGGTTCCGGAACGTCTGCGGCGCCTGGGCCATGGAGCCTCCCGCCGCCGATCTTAGTGCATGCCGGCGGCGCCGGCGGCCGGCCGGCAACCTCACGCGGCATGCTATGCTGATTCAGCCGCCATCCGATCGAGAGGAACACCGTGCGCCTGTCCGCTGCCAGGCCCGCCTGGCGACTGCCCGGTCTGTTCGCCGCCCTCATCGTCCTGAGCGCCCGCCCGGC
This sequence comes from Acidobacteriota bacterium, assembly GCA_020850715.1. GTDB lineage: Bacteria > Acidobacteriota > Vicinamibacteria > Vicinamibacterales > CAVVIG01 > JADZED01. Next base: position 43,229 of record JADZED010000010.1, on the reverse strand, counting down.
GGCGCCGCAGTTCACGCCGTTCCCGAGCGATCCCGCGCACGTCCTCGAGGGCAACTGGCAGTCGTGCCTGCAGCGCGACGGCAGCTACAGCGAACGCGTGTACGACCACGTGGTGAACGGCGTGGGGCAGTACGAGGTGCATCTCGGGCCGCGGCGGGAGTTCGCGATCTTCGAAGGCGTGCAGGATGAGCACCGGCCGCATGCGTCGCCCGCCAACCTGCTGGGCCCCGACTATTCGGTGGCGATGCAGGGGAGCCGCGCCAGGCGCGTGTGGGAGGTGCCGTCGCTGAACCTGAAGCTCACCGCGACGCTCGCCGGCGGATCGCGCACCGACTGCGACAGCTGGTTCGTGCTCCTCGAGCTGCTGAAGAAGACCTCGTAACGGGATCTGCTACAATTCCCGGGTTTTGGCCCGTGCCGCGGGCCGCTTGGGGGCGACTGGTGGCCTGGCGACTCATTCCGCGCGAGGAAAAGTTCTACGACGACTTTCTCGCGATGGCCGACGAGCTGACCCAGGGCGCCCGCCTCCTCGAAGAGATGCTCGCCGGCGACCGCCCGATCTGGGACAAGGCCGAGGAGATCAAGCAGGTCGAGCACAAGTGCGACTTCCTCACGCACGGCATCATCCAGCGGCTGAATCGCACCTTCGTCACCCCCATCGATCGCGAGGACATCCACGGCCTCGCGCGCTCGCTCGACGACATCATGGACGCGATCGACGCCTCGGCGGCCATGGTGCGGCTGTACCGCCTCGACACGATCCGCTTCGGCGCCCGCGAGCTCGCGCACGTGATCTCGGCCTGCACGAGCGAAGTGCGCAACGCGCTGGCGGCGCTCGAGAAGAAGCAGGGCGTCAGCCGGCACTCGATTGAGGTCAATCGCCTCGAGAACGAGGCCGACCGCATCCACCAGGAGGCGGTGAGCCGGCTGTTCGAGGAGGAGCGCGATCCGATCGTGATCATCAAGTGGAAGGAGACGCTCGATTTCCTCGAAGAGGCGACCGATCGGTGCGAGGACGTCGCCAACGTGCTCGAGGGCGTCGTCGTCAAGCACGGATAGCCGATCGATGCTGCTCCTGACGGTCTGCGCCCTGATTGCAGTGGCGCTGATCTTCGACTACATCAACGGATTCCACGACGCGGCGAACTCGATTGCGACCGTCGTCTCGACCCGGGTGCTCACGCCCGGCAAGGCGGTGATCTGGGCGGCGTTCTTCAACTTCGTCGCGGCCTTCACCTTCGGTACCGCGGTCGCGAAGACCGTCGGCGCCGGCATGATCGACATCACGCTGGTCACCTTCACCGTCATCTTCGGCGGCCTCGCCGGCGCGATCATCTGGGATCTCATCACCTGGTACTACGGCCTGCCCACCAGCTCGTCGCACGCGCTCATCGGCGGGTATGCGGGAGCGGCCGTCGCCAAATCGGGCTTCGCGGCGATCGTCCCGGCGGGGTGGACCAAGACGCTGATCTTCATCTTCCTGTCGCCGTTGATCGGCCTGGCCATCGCCCTGGTGATCATGACCGGCATCCTGTGGATCTTCCGGTGGACGCCCCCCTCGCGCGTCGACCGCGGCTTCCGCAGGGCGCAGCTCGTCTCGGCGGCCTTCTTCAGCCTGAACCACGGCGCCAACGACGCGCAGAAGACGATGGGCATCATCGCCAGCGTGCTGTTCGCGGCCGGCTACATCGAGACCTTCGACATCCCGTTCTGGGTCGTGCTGATGGCGCACGCGGCGATCGGCCTCGGCACGCTCGCCGGCGGCTGGCGCATCATCCACACCATGGGATCGAAGATCACCAAGCTCCAGCCGGTCGGCGGGTTCGCCGCGGAGACCAGCGCCGCCATCTCCCTGTTCATCGCCACGCAGCTCGGCGTGCCGGTCAGCACCACCCACGCCATCACCGGCGCCATCGTCGGCGTCGGCGCGACGCGCCGGCTGTCGGCGGTGCGCTGGGGCGTCGCCGGGCAGATCGTCTGGGCCTGGATCCTCACCATCCCGGCGGCGTTCGGCATCGGCGCCGGCGCCTACTACCTGCTGTCGCTGACCGGCGCGCGCTAGAATGGGCACGTGCACCGCCGCACGCGCTCCATCGTCCTGACGCTCGCCGCCGCGCACGCGGGCGTCGCCCTGGCGCAGCCGCCGCTCCCGCCAGGCCAGGCCGCAGCGACGCGCGGCGAAGGCCAGAAGGCGCTCTCGCCCTCCGCAGCATCGCCGCTGCTGCCGGAGCCGGCCGCGGCAGCGCGCACGCCGCAGTACGTCGCCGCGGTCGCGGGCGCCGGCGCCCGTACGGTCGCGCGCGGTTCGACCGTCGCGCTCTACGTCGACGTGACCCCGCAGCGCGGCATCCACGTCTACGCGCCAGGCGCCGACGCCTACCTCCCGGTGTCGCTGACGCTGCAGTCGCCGGACGCCGGGGAGATCGGCCGGCTGGTGTACCCGCCGGCCCAGCGCATCACGTTCGCGGGCGAGCGCGTGCCGGTCTATCTGAAGCGCTTCAGGCTGACGCGGGAGATGACGGTGCCGTCGAGCGCGGCGCCCGGATCGACGCTCGTCGTCCGCGGCCTGCTCGAGTACCAGGCGTGCGACGACGCGATCTGCTTCAAGCCGGCGAAGCTGCCGGTCGTGTGGACGCTGACGGTGCGGTAGGCCGCCGATCGCGCGGTCGGGCGGTCAGCCCGCCAGCAGCCGCGCCGCCAGTGGATAGCCCCAGACCATGCCGAGCCCGATCGACATCGCGCCGATTGTGAAGGTGATCGCGCGAGACGCCGACCGGTGTGCGCCGGCGCGCGCGAGCGGCCAGCCGAGCAGGCCCGATAGCGCCGCCATCCCGGCGGTCGATCCCAGGCCGAACAGCGCCATATAGATCAGGCGCGAGGCCGCCGAAGGCAGCGTCGTGAGCACGAGCGCCGTGAGCGCGCCGCTGCCGGCGAGCCCGTGGACCGCGCCGACCAGGAGCGGCCGCCGCGCCAGCGTCCAGCGCCAGACGTGAACGTGTGCGGGCGCGGCCGCGTGCCGGTGCATCATGCCGCCGTGGCGGTGCACGTGGATCGGGCCGTCGGGGCCCTGCCGCGCGGCCGTGCAGACCGCGCGCGCGCCCAGGCCGACGAGCATGAAGGCGACCAGCAGCTCGAACAGATCCGCCAGCGCCGGAGGCAGCTCGGCGCGGAACACCACCAGGGCCAGGCCGACGGCCACGAGGGCGGCCGTGTGGCCGAGGCCCCAGAAGACGCCGAGCAGCGCGGCGCGGCCGCTGCTGCGCTCGCTCGTCATCAGCGTGGAGACGGCGGCGACGTGATCCGGTTCGAGCGCGTGCCGCAGCCCCAGGAGCGAGCCGAGCCCGGCGGTGGCGATCAGATCGATGACGGACATTCCTGATTCCTCGCGATTGCTCTCACGCTTCCCGCACGCCGTGGCTCTTCACCAGCAGGAAGTACCCGGCCACGAGCACGAGCAGGCCGCCGTTCAACCCGATGACCTGCGGGGTGCCCACGAAGGTGGCGGCCCAGCCGCTCACGAGGCTGCCGATGGGCATGCCGCCCCGGAAGAACAGCATGTAGATGCTCATCACGCGTCCTCGCATGCTGTCGGGCGCGATCAGCTGCACGATCGACGTGATCGTCGAGAACACAATCATCTGGGCGACGCCGGTCAGGAAGAGGAGAGCATAGCTCACGGTCAGCGACCGCGACGCGGCAAATCCGATGATCAGCACGCCGTACACCGCCTGCACCAGCAGCGCCGTCACTCCCATGTGGCGGAACTTGCCGAGCCACGCGACGATGAGCGCCCCCACGATCGCGCCCGCCGCCGACGAGGCCACCAGAAAGCTGAAGGTCGCGGCGCCCTCGCCGAAGATCTGCTTGGCGAAGATCGGCAGGAAGTTCATCACCGCGAAGCCGAGGAACGTCGTCGCCGCGGCGAGCACGATGAGCGCGCCGAGGTTGTCGTGGTGCTTCACGTACGACAGGCCGCTCTTCAGCTCGTCGCGGACGCTCTTGCCGGCCCCCGACGGGATGTGCTTCACGCGCAGCATCATCAGCGTGTTGATCACGACGACGAAGGAGAGGGCGTTGAGCAGGAAGCACAGGTTCATCGCCTGCGGCTCGTCGTACCCGTAGTGGATGAAGATCGCGACAACGCCGCCGAACATCAACGGGCCGAGGAGGCGTGCGACGTTGAACTGGATCGAGTTCAGCGCGACGGCATTCGGCAGATCCCGCTTGTCGACGAGCGTCGGGATCAGCGCCTGGTACGCCGGCCCGCCGAACGACTGCGCGCAGCCGGTGATGAAGGAGAGTGCGAGGATGTGCCAGATCTCGACAGCCTGCAGGTACATCAGGAGCGCCAGCGCCGCGGAGGTGGACATCTGGACGTACTGCGAGGCGATGAGCGTCCGGCGGCGGTCGTACCGGTCGGCGAACACGCCGCCGATCAGCGAGAACAGGATGATCGGCAGCTGCTGCAGGAACGCATCGAGGCCGAGGTACAACGCGGAAAAGTCCGTGAGCGAGCCGACCAGCCACTGCTGGGCGCTCATCTGCATCCACGTGCCGATGCTCGACGTACAGGCGCCGAACCACTGCACGCGGAAATCGCGGTACGTGAAGGCCGCGAGCATGCGGCCGATCGCGCGGGATCCGAGCAGGGAGGGTGCGGGGGCCGCGAGAGGTTCGGCGTCGGCGATGTCAGCCAATCGTGGTCCTAAGCGCATGTAGTGAAGGGCTTTAGCCTGCCGAGACCGCGCGTCATTCTACTCCACTTGTCTGACGCGGGCGGCTGCCGTATACTGCCGCGCAGGCGAATAAAAAGCGAAACACACTGCAGGCCAATGCCGATGCCTCTCGCACGCCCCGATCTCGAATCGCTGCTCCGGGCCCGCCGCCTCGATCGCACGCTCACCACGGCGCTGCCTGCGGCCGATCCGCACGACGTGCACGCGATCGCCGCCACCGGCATACCCGGGTTGGACGCGCGGCTGGGCGGCGGGTTTCCGCGCGGCCAGTTGTCGGACCTGGTCGGCCCGCGATCCTCGGCGCGCGGCAGCGTGCTGCTCCAGACGCTGGCCGCCGCCACCGGCCGCGGCGAGCTTGCGGCGCTGATCGACGCGCTCGACATGTTCGATCCCGCCTCGGCTGCCGCCGCCGGGGTCGACCTCGACCGGCTCCTCTGGATCCGGGGGCACGTCGTCGTGAACCCGGGGCTGTGCCGCGATCTCAACCAGCGTGCGCTCGAGCAGGCGATCAAGGCACTCACTCTCGTCCTGCAGGCCGGCAATTTCGGCCTCGTCGCCTTCGATGCCGCCGAGGCGCCCGCCGGCGCCTTGAAGCGGCTGCCGTTCACGACATGGCTCCGGCTGCAGCGGATGGTGGAGGGCTCGCAGACCGTGTGCCTGCTGGTCGGCCCGGAGCCGATGGCCCGCAGCGCGGCGGGGGCGACGGTGGAACTGCGAATGAAGAATCCGGAAGCAGGGAGGCATGCCGAATGCCTCGTTCCGGGTGCCGGATTTCACCGGCAGGCGCGTGTGGTGCGTGCCCGCGCGCACGCGCACGACGCGCCGGCGGTCGAACTCGCCACGCACCTGGCCGTTCATGTCTGACGCGCTGTTCGCGTGTCTGTACCGCCGCCGCGCGGATGGCGAAGCGGCGGCGCCAGACGCGCTCGCCGGGCTCGCGCAGGAGTTCTCGCCCCGCTTCGAACAGCACGGCGGCGATCTCGTCGTCGTCGACGCGAGCGGACTGCGCCGGCTGATCGGGGCGCCGCGCCGGATCGGCGAGGCGCTGCAGCGCGCGGCGGCACAGCGCGAGGTGCGCGCACACGTGGCGCTCGCGGGCGCGTGGACGGCGGCGCTCGTGATCGCCCGCGCGCAGGCGGGGCTCACGATCGTGCCGCCCGGCGGCGAAGCGGCCGCGCTCGCGCCGCTGCCGGTAGGGATGCTGGCGCGTGTGGGGAGCGAACTGCTGCCGCTCGGCGCCGGTCGCACGCCGGATCGCGTCTCGGCGGCGGCGGTGGTCGAGACGTTCAAGGCCTGGGGCGTCGCGACGCTCGGCGCGGTGGCCGCGCTGCCGCCGGCCGACCTGTCGGCGCGTCTCGGGCGGCCGGGACTGGCGTGGCAGGCGATCGCGCGCGGCGCCGATGCCCGGCCGCTGATCCCGTCGCTCGAGGCCGAGCGGTTCGAGTCGGCGCTGGAACTGGAGTGGCCGATCGACGGGCGCGAGCCGCTGTCGTTCGTGCTCACGCGGCTGCTCGAGCCGCTGTCGACGCGGTTGGAGCGGCGCGACCGGAGCGCCGCCGTGCTGCACGTGCTGCTGCGGCTCGTCACGCGCGACACGGTGATGCGCAGCCTCTCGCTGCCGGCGCCGATCCGCGACGTGCGGACGCTGCGGACGCTCGCGCTGCTGAACCTCGACGCGCATCCGCTGGCGGCGGCCGTCGATCGCGTGCAGGTGATCGTCGATCCGGCGCCGGCGCGCGTGGTGCAGCACACTTTCTTCGCGCGTCCGCACCCGACACCCGAACAGGTGTCGACGCTGCTGGCGCGGCTGCACGCGCTGATGGGCGCCGATCGCGTGGGGGCCGCCGCGACGGTCGATTCGTACCGGCCGGGGGCGTTTGCGATGAAGCCGTTCGAGCCGGAGGAGACAGGAGGGGCAGGAGAAGGCGTTCCCCTCCCGCCCTTGCGGTCCGTCCCGCCCCTCGTCGCCGCACTGCGCCGCTGCCGGCAGCCGGTGCCGGCGCGCGTCGTGCTTGCCGCCGGCCGGCCGGTACATCTCGCCGCCGATCGTGGCGGATTCTCAGGCGGCGCGGTGCGCCGGTGCGCCGGTCCGTGGCGGACCTCGGGCGAGTGGTGGGCGGAGGGCTGGAACCGTGACGAGTGGGACGTCGCGCTCGACGACGGCGGCGTCTATCGCATTTTCAGGGACAACGCGAACGGGCGGTGGTTCATCGATGCCATCGTCGACTGAACCGACAGACCAGTGGCGAGCGTGCAGTGGCGTCTTCGTCGTACGTGGAACTTCATACCGCCTCCGCCTTCAGCTTCCTGCGGGGCGCGTCGCTGCCCGAGGCGCTGGTCGATCGCGCCGCCGCGCTGGGCTATCGTGCGCTGGCGCTGGTGGATCGCGGCGGCGTGTACGGCGCGCCGCGGTTTCACAAGGCGGCGCGCGCCGCCGGCATCCGCCCGATCATCGGCGCCGAGCTGATCCTGCCGCAGGCGACGCTGCCGCTGCTCTGCGAAACCCAGGAGGGCTATCGCAACCTGTGCCGGCTGATCACGCGCATGAAGCTCGCCGCGCCGGCCGGCCTCCGCCAGGACGAGGGCGGCTCGCCGGAGGACCGGCGCCGGCGGAAGGCGGGAGGCGTGCTGGCCCTGGACGATCTCGACGGCTGCACGCGCGGTCTCGTCGCGCTCGTCGATCGCCAGGCGCTCGACGCGCGGCGTCACGGCGTCGGCGGCCTGCTCGATCGACTCGTTGGTCTCTTCGGCCGCGATCGGGTGTTCGTGGAGGTGCAGCGCCACTTCCGCCGCGACGAGGAGGCGGACAATCGCGCGCTGATCGATCTGGCGGCGGCGTTCCGCGTGCCGGTGATCGCGACCGGCGGTGTGCGCTTCGCCACGCCGGCCGAGCGTCCGTTGCACGACGTGCTCGCCTGCATCCGCCACGGCACGATGATTGCGGAGGCGGGCCGCCGGCTCGCGCCGAACGCCGAGCGGTACCTGAAGCCGCCCGCCGAGGCGGCCGCGTTGTTCGCCGATCTGCCCGACGCGGTGGCGCGCACCGGGGAGCTCGCCGATCGGCTGCAGTACACGATGGCCGATCTCGGCTATCGCTTTCCCGACTACCCGGTGCCGGCCGGAGAGACGCAGGCCTCGTTTCTGCGCCAGATCGCCGATCTCGGCGCGCGCGATCGCTATCGTCCGTACCACGACCGCGCCCGGGCGCAGATCGCGCGCGAGCTGGATCTGATCGAGAGGCTCGATCTCGCCGGCTATTTCCTCATCGTGTGGGACATCGTCAATTTCTGCCGCGGGCGCGGCATCCTCGTGCAGGGCCGCGGCTCGGCAGCCAACAGCGCCGTGTGCTACAGCCTCGGGATCACCGCGGTGGATCCGGTCGGCATGGACCTGCTGTTCGAGCGTTTCCTGTCGGAGGAGCGCGGCGAGTGGCCCGACATCGATCTGGATCTGCCGAGCGGCGACCGGCGCGAGCAGGTGATCCAGCACGTCTACGGGAAGTACGGCCGTCTCGGCGCGGCGATGACCGCCAGCGTGATCACCTACCGCGGCCGCAGCGCGGCGCGCGAGGCGGGCAAGGCGCTCGGGTTCGACCCCGCGCAGGTCGATCGGCTGGCGAAGGCGATGGACGACTTCGATTTCGTCGATCGCGCGGGCCTGCCGGCGGGCGCAGGACCGCCACGACCCGCAGCGGAGGGCGGCACGCTGCCGCGGCGCCTCGCATCGGCCGGGCTCGACGTGCAGTCGGAGCACGTGCGGCGGTTCGCGCGCATCTGGGAGCAGATGCTGGATCTGCCGCGGCACCTCGGCCAGCACTCCGGCGGCATGGTGATCTGCCAGGGGCAGCTCGACGCCGTCGTGCCGCTCGAGCCCGCCTGCATGCCCGGCCGCGTCGTCGTGCAGTGGGACAAGGACGATTGCGCCGACATGGGCATCGTGAAGGTCGACCTGCTCGGCCTCGGCATGATGGCGGTGCTGCAGGATGCGATCGCGCTGGTGCCGAACCTCGATCTCGCGCGTCTGCCGCCCGACGATCCCGCCGTGTACAGGATGCTGCAGGAGGCCGATACGATCGGCGTCTTCCAGGTCGAGTCGCGCGCGCAGATGGCGACGCTTCCTCGGCTCGCGCCGGAGCGCTTCTACGATCTCGTCGTGCAGGTGGCCATCATCCGCCCCGGCCCGATCGTCGGACAGATGGTGCATCCGTACCTGAACCGGCGCGCCGGCCGCGAGCCGGTGGTCTACCCGCACCCCTCGCTCGAGCCGATTCTGAAGCGCACGCTCGGCGTGCCGCTGTTCCAGGAGCAGCTGCTGCGCATGGCCATGGTGGCCGCCGGATTCACCGGCGGGCAGGCCGAGGCGCTGCGCCGGGCCATGGGCTTCAAGCGATCGGCGCAGCGGATGCAGCAGATCGAGCTTCAACTGCGCGCCGGCATGGCGGCCAACGGCATCGTCGGCGCCCCGGCCGAGCAGATCATCGCGTCGATCGCCTCGTTCGCGCTCTACGGCTTTCCCGAGTCGCACGCCGCCAGCTTCGCGCTCCTCGCGTATGCGAGCGCGTATCTGAAGGCGCACTACCCGGCGGCGTTCTATACGGCGCTGCTCAACAACCAGCCGATGGGCTTCTATCATCCGGCGACGCTCGTCAAGGACGCGCAGCGGCGCGGCGTCCGCTTCCTGCCGATCGACGTCCAGACGTCGGACTGGGACTGTTCGGTCGCCGGGGATGGCGCGATCCGCCTGGGCCTGCGGTATGTGAGCGGCCTGCGACAGGAGGCGGGAAGACGCATCGCGCTCGCACCCACGGCAGATCTGAAGGTCCGCACCACGACAGAAGGCACAGGCCTGAAGGCCCGCGCGGCCGCCGAAACCGTGCAGGCATCCAGGCCAGCCGTGATCTGCCCGAAGTGCGGCTGCGACGACGACTCGATGATCGAGCGGAGCGACGATGGGCGGGCGTTCTGCAACACGTGCTCGTACGATTGGGCGGGAGAGGCGGGAAAGGCGGGCGGGGCGCGGTTCGCGTCAATCGACGATCTCGTCGCGCGCGCCGGGCTGCGGCGGTCCGAGGTCGTCACGCTCGCCGACCTCGGCGCCTTGAACACGTTCGGCTACGACCGCCGCTCGGCGCTCTGGCAGGCCGAGCGCGCCGTCCGCCCGGCTGGTGAGCTGCTGCGGGCGGGAGAGATCGCCAGCGACTGCTGTCCTCTGGCTCCCATGACCGAGGCCGAGCGTGCGATCGCCGACTACGCCGGCATGGGGCTGACCGTCGGCCGGCATCCGATGGCGCTGCGGCGCGAGGAACTGGCGATGCGCGGCATTCTGCGCGCATCCGATCTGCGCGCGGTGCGCCACGGCCGGCGCGTACGCGTCGCCGGCATGGTGATCACCCGCCAGCGCCCGGGCACGGCCAGGGGGTTCGTGTTCCTCACGCTCGAGGACGAGACCGGCATCGCCAACATCATCGTGCGCCCCGACCTGTTCGCGCGCGACCGCCTCGTCTTCGTCGAAGAGCCGTTCCTCATCGTCGACGGCATCATGCAGGCGCAGGACGGCGTCTTCTCGGTGCGCGCCGAACAGGTGCAGGCGCTGCAAGGCGCCTCCGTGAACTTCGACGCCCACGACTTCTATTGAACCTCTCTCGCCCCCCGGAACCTCGCTGAACCACCTGAACCCCGCGACCCCTCCTGACCCTCTTCCCGATCACACTTCGCGCCGCTCGATCCGATCACAGAGCTCGTCGAGCGTACGGACTCTGATGCAGTCGGCGTCGCCGTAGAGGCCGGCGAGATCGAGCAGCGCTGCGCGCAGCCCGGCCGCGCGCGCGCCGGCGACGTCGACGCAGTACAGATCGCCGACGTGCACGGTGGCGTCGCGGCGGGCCCCGCTGCGCGCGAGGGCGATCTCGAACAGCCGCGGATCCGGCTTCTCGACGCCTTCGACCGACGAGTCGATCAGCAGGTCCACGCGATCGGCGAGGCCGAGGCGCCCGAACATCTCGCCGATCGTGCCGTTGGCGTTGGACACCACCACGAGCTGCAGCCCGATCTGTCGCAGTCTGGCCAGCGCCGGCGGAACGTCGGGCGGCACGACTTCCCAGAGGTTGCAGCGCGCGTGGTACTCGTCGAGCGAATCGAGCGCCTCCCGGGTCGCCTCCGACGGCGGCACGCCGGCCTGCGCCAGCACCAAGTCGAAGTACAGCCGCCCGCGGCTCCGATCGTCGGTCGCGCCGATCGTGGCGGGAAGGTCGATCCGCCGCCTGGCGCGCGGGTCCGCCGCCTCGAGCGCGGCCGCGCTCACCTGGACGCCGCGCCGGGCGAGCTCTCCGCTCACGCGTGGCCAGTTCGGGTGCACGAGCACACCGCCCGCGTCGAGAAAGACCGTTTCGATCGGCGTCATTCGCGCAGCCCCCTCACGGCCGGGCGGCCCTCGCCGTCGACGCGCACGTGGAACGCCAATTGAATCCCTCGGCGAGCGCGGGAGGCTCCAGCCGGCCGGCCGCCGTGAAGATCGCCACGTGCGGCACGCGCGCGGCCGGGCTGCGCGCCAAGCGCGGCGCCGGCAAAGGGGCCATGGGAGCGCGCCGTTCAGGCGGTTGTCTGCGCGGGGCGCAGCCGCCGGACCTGCTCGCCGACCTTCATCGAGCCGCTGAACAGCGCCGCGATGGGGATGACGCCGAGCAGGCGGTGGCGGGCGACCGCCGCCAGGCCGGCCGACGCCAGGCAGCCGCAGCTGGCGCAGTCCGGCGTGCCGCCGAACTGGCAGGGTGCGATCTTCGTGGTGAGATCGGCCGACACGCAGAGCGTCGTGCGCGCGAAGACGCATTCCTCCGGCGACTGCGGCGGCGCCGCGTAGGCCTCGATGAGCCCCTTGGGCATGTTCAACTTCTGATAGCGCAGGCGCAGCGCCATGAGCGCCGCGATCGCCGTCTCGCGATCGGCCGTGCTCAGGCGCTCCTCCGACTGCTCGCCGACCTGCGGCGTGTACAGGCTCACCCAGATCTTCTCGACCTCGCGGCGGTCCGACCAGAACCGGAGGAACTCCTCGAGGTAGCCCGGGCGGTTCACCTGCTGCCGCGTCACCGTGCAGTGCACCGTGATCCGATGCCCCTGGATGTGCTCGAGGATCCGCGCGTAGGTCGCCGGCGCCCGGCGGACGTCGTGCTCCGGCGGCAGGCCGTCGACCGAGACGGAAATCGTCAGGCGTGCGATTGCCGCCCACTCGCGCGGTATTTCCCGCACGGCGCTTGTGACCACCTGCACGTGAATCCCGCGCGCCGACAGCATGGGCAGCAGCGTGTTCAGCTCGCGGTAGCGCACGAGCGGTTCGCCGCCCACGATCGAGACGTGCAGCGGCCGGTGCCGGTCGACCAGCGTGACCACGCCGTCGACCAGCGCCTGGCCCTTGAAGTCGCGAACCTGGCGCAGCGTGAGGTCGCCGCCGAGATGTTCGTCGCCATACGCGTAGCAGCCGGGGCAGCGGAGGGGACATTCACGCGTGATTTCGATGGAGAGCGAGGGCGTATGGCCCGCGAGGATGCGTCCCCACGCCGAGACGATGCCGTGCATGGAGCAACTATAACAGCCCGGCTGCGGCTACTTCACGGCGGTCAACATCAACTCCACCAGCGCGCCCGCGCCGGCGGGGTCCACCCCGACGGTGGCGCGCGCGGGCAGCGGCGCGGTCAGGACGCCGGTGTAGGCCGCGTTCATCTGTGCGAAGTCCGACATGTTCCGCAGGTACACGATGCCGTCCACGACGTCCGGCCAGTCGAACCCGGCGGCATGGAGCGTGCGGCCGATCCGCGCAAGCGCCTCCGCGGTCTGCGTCCTCACGTCGTCTTTCGCTCCGGGCGCGTTGCCGGCGATGCCCGCCAGGTACAGCCGGTTGCCCGTGCGGATCGCTGCGCTGAGGTTGGGATTCGGCGTCCCGGGCGTGCCGTCCGCATTCGGCGTCGTGAACGCGCGGCGCTCCGCGCCCTCGACCGCCACCAGCGTGATCTCGACCCGCAGGGGCGCCGCGGTGAGGCCGGCCTTCGCGGTCGCCCGCGCCGGGGGGGCGGCGGGAAACCAGGTCCGATACGCGCCGTTCATCTCCTCGAACGTGGACATGTCGGGCAGGAAGACGCGGCTGCTCACGACATCGGCCAGCGACATGCCGGCCGCCTCGAGAATCGTCTTCGCGTTGCCGAGCGCGATTCCGGTCTGCTGCGACACGCTGCCTGGGACCGTCGCATGGTCGACCGCGTTCCGGCTGACCAGGCCGGAGAGAAAGAGCGTGCGGCCCGTGCGGATCCCGTAGCTGTAGGGGCTGGCCGGCGGCAGCCAGCCGCCCGGCAGGACGACGCGTCGTTCGGCGCCCTCGGGCACGGCGACGAGCGAGATCTCGACGATCGCCTCGGGCAGCGCCAGGGCGTCGACGACCACGGTCGTCCGCGCCGGCGGAGCGTCCGGAAATACCGCGCGGTACACCTCGTTCATGGCGGCGACATCGGCGGCGTCGCGGAGGTAGACATGGACGCTGACCGCATTCGGCAGGCTCGATCCGGCCTGTCTGAGCGCCGCGTCGAGATTGTCGAGCGCCTGCCGGGTCTGCGCCCGGATGCCGCCGTCGACGATGCGGATGTCGGCGCCGGTGCCGAGCGCGCCCGCGAGATAGATGAGCCCGTCCGCGCTCACCGCCGCGCTGAACGGCAGCTTCGGGGGCCCCGGCACCACGAGCCGGCGCGTCGCCCGTGTCCGGACGGCTGACGCGAAGAAGACGACGGCGGACAGGGCGATCAGGAGTCGCATGGGGTCCCGTTGGTCGGGGGTTCCGGCCAATGCTATCGTAAGAACGGACGGGAGCATGCGGCCACGGGAGGGTGATGATCGCGAAACGTCGGTCGAAGATCCACGGGTGGGGTGTCTACGCGACGGGAACGATTCCGAAGAACACGCGGATCATCCACTATGCCGGGGAGAAGATCTCCAATCAGGAGAGCCTGAGGCGCGAGCGGCGCTACATCCGGACGAACCACATCTGGTGCTTCAAGCTGACCAGCCGGACCGTGATCGACGCCGGCGTCGGCGGCAACGACGCGCGCTTCATCAACCATTCCTGCCGCCCCAACTGCTACATCGAGATCAAGGGCGGCGTCATCTGGATTCGTGCGGCCAGGACGATCCGCAAGGGCGAGGAGCTGACCTATCACTACCACACCGACGGCGAGGGATTGATCATGTGTCGGTGTCGTCCCGGCTGCCAGACGCTGCTCTGAGGGCGTCCACGCCGCGATGACGGTGCTCTATCTGCACGGATTCGCGTCGGGCGCCGGTTCGACCAAGGCTCGCTACTTCCGCGATCGCTTCCGCGAACGGGGCGTGACGTTCGATGCGCTCGATCTCGATGCGCCCGACTTCACGTCCATGACGATGACCCGGTCGCTCGAGCAGATCGCCGGCGCGGTGGCGCGGGCCGGCGATCCGGTCGCGCTGATCGGATCCAGCCTTGGCGGCACGCTGGCGATCCTGGCGGCCGATCGTCTCTCCGATCGTATCTCGCGGGTGGTGCTGCTGGCGCCCGCCGTGATGTTCGCCAAGCCCGGACACCATCTGCTCGAGCCGGGGCGCCTCGAGGAGTGGCGCCGGCGCGGCACGCTGTCGTTCTTCCATTACGCGCTCGGGGAGGAGCGCCCGCTGCGCTACGCGTTCTATGAGGACAGCCTGCAGTACGACGCGTTCGGCGCCAGGCTGGTGCAGCCGGCGCTCGTCTTCCAGGGCATCCGCGACGCGTCGGTGGACTGCCGGACCGTGGAGCGCTTCGCCCTCGCCCGCCCGAACGTCACGCTCTCGCTGCTCGACGACGATCATCAGTTGACCGCCAGCCTGCCGCGGATCTGGGAAGACGTCGAGCCGTTCCTGCTGGCGGCGCCGTCCCGGTAGGGCGCCGCAGTCGCCTGTGCCGCGTCGCCGCGGCTACTTTCGAGAGATGCCGCACTCCCTGATCTTGTTGAGCAGGGTCTTGTAGCTCACGCCCAGCTGCACGGCGGCGCGCCGCCGGTTCCACTGGCACTGGTTCAGCGTGTCCTCGATGAGCGCGCGCTCGGCCTTGACCGATGCCGCCTTCGAGACGTCCACGAGGCGCGAGCCGGCGTGGGGCGCGGCCTCTCCAGCCGGCCCTTCCTCGTCGGCGATCCCCGTCTCGTCATCCTCGTCGGGCGCCTCGTCGGCGGCGGCGAGAGGGCCGCCGCCGGCGCCGACGGCAACGACGCTGCGGCTCGTCTGCACCGCGCGCGCCATCTCGCGGAAGACCAGATCTTCGCGCTGGAGAATCACGATCCGCTTGACCATGTTCTCCAGCTCGCGGATGTTGCCGGGCCACTCGTAGGAGTGGAAGAGCTCGTTGAGCTGCGGCGAGATCTGCGGCACCGGCCGGTTGTAGCGGCGCGCATAGCGATCGATGAAGAAGTCCACCAGGTGCGAGATCTCGTTGCGCCGTTCGCGCAGCGGCGGCACGGTGATCTCGATCACCTTGAGGCGGTAATAGAGATCCTCGCGGAACTCGTTCCGCCGCATCATCGCCTCGAGGTCGCGGTTGGTTGCGGCGACCACGCGCACGTCGACGGCGACCGCCTTGTTGCTGCCCAGTTTGGTGAACTGGCCGTCCTGCAGCACGTGCAGCATCTTCGCCTGCAGCGCCGCCTTCATCTCGCCGATCTCGTCCAGGAAGATCGTGCCGGTGTCGGCCTGCTCGAACTTCCCGATGCGGGTCGTCGCGGCGCCGGTGAAGGCGCCCTTCTCGTGCCCGAAGAGCTCGCTCTCGAGCAGTTCGCCGGGGAGCGCCGCGCAGTTGACCTTCACGAACGGCCGGGCCTTGCGCGGGGAGCGGGTGTGAATCGCGCGGGCGACCAGTTCCTTGCCGACGCCGCTCTCGCCGCGGATGAGCACGGTGACGTCGCTGTCGGAGACCTGTTCGATCACCGCCGCGATCGTCTGCATCTCCGGACTGTCGCCCCAGAACAGGAACGCGCGATCCTGGTCGTCGCTCAGCTGCCGCCGCAGCTCGGAGACCTCCGACACCAGCCGCGTCTTCTCGATCGCGCTCTTGATGGCCGCATCGAGCGCGATCTCGCCCAGGCCGTTCGGATCGTCCGGCTTCACCACGTAGTCGGCGGCGCCCAGGTGCACGGCCTCGACGATCGTCGACGCCTGCTCGCGCCCCGACAGCATGATCGCCTGCAGATCGGGCTTGGCCGCCTTGAGCGCCCGCAGCGTCTCGAGGCCGTTCATGCCGGGCATCATCACGTCGAGGAGCACGATGTCCGGCGGATCGCCCTGCCTGACGGCCGCCAGCATCTCGTCGCCGCGGGAGTAGGCGCGGGTCTCGTAGCCCCGCAGCGACAGGAACGTCCGCAGGTAGTTGGCGAACGCCGAGTCGTCGTCCACGATCGCGACGAAGGGTTTGCGCACCGCTCAGCTCCGAAGGGGCAGCGCCACGATCGCCGCGCTGCGGACGCCCGGCGCTTCTCCGCCCGACGCCGCCGGCGCGGCCAGCGAGCCGCCATGGGCTTCGATGACGCGCCGCGCGATCGGCAGCGCCAGGCCGAGACCGCCGCGCATCTCGTCGAATGGTCCGGGCGCCGCCGCGTACGCCGCCTGTACAGAGGAAGCCTCGGCCGCGACCACGACGGCCGCGCGCACCCCGGCCACCAGTGCGATGCGCCGGGAGGCGACGACCGTGCAGGCCGAGGGCTGTTCGCGCAAGATGGCTCTGAATATCGATTGGAACGATTCGCGGATCCGGGCGGGATCGCCGCTCATCGGCGCCCCGCTGGGCGGCCCGTCGAGCTCGAATCGCACCTCTCGATCGCTGGCCTCATGCATCTTTCCGGCCACATCCTCCAGCAGCGCGAAGAGATCGAACCTCTCGTGCGCGAGCGGAACGAGCCCCGCATCAATCCGGCCGACGTCGCTGAGCTCGGCGACCAGCGCGCCGATGCGCGCGCACGACTTCTCGGCCTCCTCGAGCATCCTGCGCTGGCGCGCCGGGAGCGTCGATTCGGTGTCGCGCAGCAGCATCCGCAGGTAGCCGCCGACGATGCCGACCGGCGTCCGGATTTCGTGCACGGCGAGCGAGAGCAACCGCGGGTAGGATTCGGTCGTCATAGCAGGCATGGACGCCATTCATCGAGCCTAGCATGGCGCCTGCTCCGATAATTCCTATAATGAAGCCATGCTGATCAAGCGGCCGTCCCCCATCCGGAGCGCCGAGATCACGAGCAAGCGCGACTATTTGAGCCGCCGCGCATTCCTGAAGACCTCGGGGCTGACCGCCGCCGCGCTTGCCGGCGCCGGCATCGCGCTCGACGGCGAAGGCGCGCCCGGCGCGCAGGAGGCGCCTCACGGGCGCGCGCTCGCCGGGGTGCAGCGCAGCCCGTTGAGCATCGCCGACAAGCCGTCGACCTGGCGGCAGATCACCACCTACAACAACTTCTACGAGTTCGGCGTCGACAAGGAGTCGCCCGCCCGGTTCGCGAAAGGGTTGAACACCGCGAACTGGAAGGTGACGATCGACGGCGAGTGCGGCCGGACGGGGGCGCTGGACCTCGAGGACATCCTGAAGGGGGAGACGCTCGAGGAGCGGATCTATCGCCTGCGGTGCGTGGAGGCCTGGTCGATGGTGATCCCCTGGGTCGGTTTCCCGCTGGCGAACCTGATCAGGAAGTGCGAACCGACCTCGCGCGCGAAGTACGTCCAGTTCACCACGCTGGACGACCCCAGGCAGATGCCCGGCGTGCGGAGCGCGGTGCTCGACTGGCCCTACGTGGAAGGGCTGCGGATGGACGAGGCGATGCACCCGCTCGCGATCCTCGCCGTCGGGCTGTACGGCGAGGTGCTGCCGAACCAGAATGGCGCGCCGCTGCGTCTCGTCGTGCCGTGGAAGTACGGCTTCAAGGGCGCGAAGAGCATCGTGAAGATCAGCTTCGTCGGGCAGCAGCCGCGCACCTCGTGGATGAAGGCGGAGCCGACCTGGTACGGCTTCTACTCCAACGTGAATCCGAACGTGAGCCCGCAGCGGTGGAGCCAGGCGAGCGAGCGGGTGATCGGCGGCGGCTTCTTCAATCGCAAGACCCAGATGTTCAACGGGTACGGCGATCAGGTGGCGCACCTGTACGCCGGCATGGACCTCGAGAAGTTCTTCTGACCTTCGCATCACGGCGCCGGGACGCTGGATGGGCTCCGTCCGACCGTGCCGTTCGCCTGGCGCTCAAGCCGCTCGTCTTCTTCGCCGCGCTCGGGCCGCTTGCCTGGCTCGTGTGGGCGTTCCTCACCGACCGTCTCAGCGTCAACCCGCTCGGCGATCTCACCAGCGAGACGGGGATCTGGACGCTGCGCTTCCTGTGCCTCACGCTCGCGATCACGCCGCTGCGGCGCATCACCGGCTGGAACGCCATCGTCCGGTTCCGGAGGATGATCGGCCTGTTCGCCTTCTTCTACGGGTCGCTGCACTTCCTGACCTACATGCTCGTCGACCGCCTCGCGGGGCTCGTCGAGTTTCCCGGGGGGCTTGTCTCGATCGAGACGATCCGCCGGCTCGCGGCGTCGATCGCGGGCGACATCGCGGGCGATCGGCCGTTCATCACGATCGGATTCACCGCGCTGGCGCTCCTGCTGCCGCTCGCGCTGACCTCGACGACGGGGATGATCCGGCGGCTTGGAAGGAAATGGCAGGCGCTGCACCGGCTGGTGTACGTGTCGGCCTGCCTCGGCGTCGTCCATTACTGGTGGCTGGTGAAGGCCGACATCAGCCGGCCGCGGTACTACGCGCTGGCCGTCGGCGCGCTGCTCGGCTTTCGTGCATGGTGGTCGAGGCGGCGGCGTTCGAGGACCCCGGCCCGCACGCCCGCGGCCCACCCCCGCCGCATGCCAGAATCGCAACGCCACACCATGTAGAATTCACGTCGTGCCCGCCGTGTCGTCCTCGCGCCCGTCGTGATGCCGCGCCGCATTCTCGTCGCCGGCGGCGGCTTCGACGAACCGTTCATCCGTTGCGCCGCGCAGCTCACCGGCAAGGCGCGTCCGACAATGCTCTACCTGCCGACGGCATCGGCCGACTCGCCGGCGGCCATCATCGGGTGGTACCGCAGCTGCGCCCGCCTCGACGTGACGCCGCTCGTGCAGGAGAGCTTCATCGCCAGCGCGACGCAGACCTCCGGCTGGGATGAAGTGCTCCTGGGCGTCGACGCGATCATCTGCTCGGGTGGGAACACGCTCAACCAGCAGGCGATCTGGAAGGCGCACGGCATCGACGCCGTCCTCCGGACGGCCTGGGACCGCGGCATCGTGCTCGGTGGTGCGAGCGCGGGCTCGCTCTGCTGGTTCGAGGAAGGCACCACCGACTCCCGTCCCAAGGCCCTCTCGACGGTCCAGGGCCTGGGTTTCCTGAAAGGGAGCCATTGCCCCCATTTCGATGCCGAAGCCGACCGGCGGCCGCTCTATCATGCGTTGATCGCCGCCGGGCGGATGAAGCCGGGCTACGCCTGCGACAACGACGCGGGCATCCTTTTCGAGGACCAGACCGTCAAACGTGTGGTGCACACGCGGGCCGCGGCGAAGTGCTACTACGTGAGCGAGGCCGGCGGCCGCGCCGTCGAGCGGGTGCTCGAGCCGGAGATGATCGCCTAGAGCGGACCACGAAGGAGGACGCCACGAGCCGCGACGCACGAGCCCGGACACGGCGCACGGGCAGCCGGCCCGCCGGGACCACCGGGACTGCAGGATGCCTCGTGGCCATCGTCGCCGGGCTGCTGCTGTGGCCCGCCCTCGCGGCCGCGCAGGCCGCCCGGCCAGGCACGCTGCGCGTCACGGTGCGCGACGCCACCGGCCTTGCGGTCGCCGGCGCCGCCGTCGCCGCCGTCACGGTCGGGGGCGAGCCGGTTGAAGCGACGACCGATTCCACCGGGCAGGCCACGCTCACGCTCCCACCCGGCCGCGGCTACGCCGTCGATGTCTCGGCGCCCGGCTTCGAGCGGCTCCATCTGCAGGGCGTCGAGGTCCGGAGCGGTGCGCGCGCGACGCGCGAGGTCGAGCTGCGCATTGCCGCCGTCGTCGAAGAGGTGGAGGTGGCGCCCGCGGAGGGTGACCGGCCGCTGCTCGATGCGTTCGTCACCGAGCTCGACGCCGACGCGATCGCCGCGCTGCCGAGCGATCCCGAGGAGCTGCGGCTCGTGCTGCAGGAACTGGCCGGCGGCGACGCCGAGCTGCGCGTGGACGGCTTCGCCGGCGGCGAGCTGCCGCCGGGCACGCAGATCCAGGAGGTCCGCATCCGCTACGACGTCGGCGCGGCCAGCGGCGACGGCCGCCCGCGCATCGAGATCCGCACGCGGCCTGGCGGCGATCGGTGGCGCGCCGATGGCTCGCTCACCGTGCGCGACGAGCGGTTGAACGCCCGCAACGCGTTCTCCAACGAGCGCCCGTCGGGCCAGACGCGGCAGCACGCCTGGACGTTCAGCGGGCCGCTCGTCAGGAACCGCACAGGGCTCTCGCTCTCGATCGACCGATCCGACGCGATGGAGCAGCAGACCGTAAGGGCCGCCACCCCCGGCGGCCTCTTCTCGGCGCTCGTCTCGCAGCCGGCCGAGGGGCTCGGCTTCTCGGCGCGCCTCGACCACCTCCTCACGCCCGCGCAGACGATGCGGCTCGAGATTCGGACCGGCTCGGACCGCGCGGTGAACCAGGGGATCGGCGAGCTCGATCTGCCCGAGCGCGGGTACACGCGCGAGCGCAGCAACGGACGCATCCGGGCCAGCCACCGCGCCACGTCGCCCCGGCTCGTCAACGATCTCCGGTTCCAGTTCGCCTGGGACACGACCGAGTCTGGGTCGGCGAGCGACGAGATCACCACGCGCGTGCTCGACGCGTTCACGTCGGGAGGGGCGCAGATCGCGGGCGGCCGGCGCTCGCGCACGGTCGAGATCGAGGACGAGCTCGAGGCGACCGTCGCGGAGGTCCACCAGATCACGGCCGGGATCACCGTGAACGGCGCGCACGACAGCGGCGACGAGCGGCGCAACGCGCGCGGCACTTTCACCTTCCCGAGTCTCGACGCTTACCTCGCCGATCGTCCGACCACCTTCACCCAGCGCATCGGCGATCCGCGCTATGGCTATGCGCTCTATCGCTTCGGCTGGAGCCTGCAGGACAGCTACCGCGTGCGCCGCGATCTGATGATCACGGCCGGCCTACGGCAGGACGCGCAGACGCACCTGCGCGACTGGGCCAATTTTTCTCCCAGCGTCAGCGCGAGCTGGACGCCGATCCCCGGGCGGCGGACGACGCTTCGCGCGAGCTACGCCGTGTTTCACGATGCGTTCGGCGCCTCGCTCTACGAGCAGACCCTCAGAGTGAACGGCCAGCAGCAGAGCGATCTCGTGATCTCCGATCCAGGCTATCCGGATCCGCTCGCCGGCGGAGTCGCCCGCGCCGCCCGCCCGCCGGGCATCATCCGGACCTCGCCGGAGCTCGACGCGCCGTCGACGCGGCGGCTGCGGATCGGCGTCGACCATGCCCTGGCCCCGTGGGCGCGCCTGCGCGCGACCTACGCGCGCACGACCGGCGCCCACCTGTTCCGCAGCCGCGACGCCAACGCGCCGGTGAACGGCGTGCGCCCCGATCTCGCCGTGCGCAACATCACCCAGATCGAGTCCACCGCGCGTTCGCTCGCCAACAGCCTCGATCTGCAGCTCTCGCTGACGCACCGTCCGAGGCGCTTCACGGCGACCTTGGGCTACACGCTCGGCGAGGCGTGGAACGACTCCGACGGCGCGCTCGCGCTGCCGCCCGACAGCTTCGACCTCGCGGGCGAGTGGGGACCGTCGCGGCAGGACGTCCGCCATCGCGTCAGCCTGTCGGTGAACACCGACGTGGCCGCGGGCTTTCGCGTGAACGCGCGGCTGCGCGCGCAGTCGGGAGCGCCCTACGCAATCACGACCGGCGTCGACGCGAACGGCGACGGCGAGAACAACGAGCGGCCGGACGGCGTGGGCCGGAACGCCGGCAGGGGCGCCGGTTCGAAGAACCTGGACCTGACGCTCACCTGGGGTATCGGCGTGGGGCAGCCGCGCGCGGCGGCTCCCCCGCCCCCGGGCGGCGGCGCGGGCCGCGGCGGGCGGGACCGCGGTGGCAACAGCGGGGGGGGCGGCGCGGGAGAGCGCGTGCGTCTCGAGGTCTACGCGCGCATCTCGAACCTCCTGAATCTCGTCAACCCGCAGGGCTTCAGCGGCGTGCTGACGTCGCCGTTCTTCGGCCAGCCCACCTCCGCCGGCTCGCCTCGCCGCATCATCGTCGGCTCCCGGGTGCGGTTCTGAGATGGCCCATTCATTCCCGCTCTTCGCGTCTTGCCATCCCGGCGCCGCGCTCCGCGATCTGTTCCTCGTTCGGCGTGGACGGCCGCCCCGCAGTGCCGAGCCAATGCTTCGTTCTACCGTCGGCCGGCGTGGAAGGAGATGCCTTGCGCGACGCGAAACTGCTCTGATCCGCCAAGAGCTTTGAACCACCGGACATCTGTCCGCAGATCCAGCTTCCCGTTCATTGGCGCCTTCACGCCGCCTCCAGCGTTCACGGTCAGGGCCACGCGCGCCAGCGTGCCGACCGGAGGACCGCTGGAGGAGAAGACGGGCGCCCCGTACTGCGACAGGCCCAGTCCCGCGGCGACATATGGCGTGAACAGACCGACGCGCGGCAACGACCACAGGAGACTGGCGTCAGTCCTCAAAGCGTGGATGCGGCCTTCGCCTCGCCGATACGCCACGCCAGTTTCGACACTGAACGTTCGGTTGACGGGAAGCGTGATGGCGACGCCGACGGGAGAAGCGCCCGCCGAACCGACAGCCGCATACGGAGTCACCTCGACCTTCCCGGCGTCCTGCGCCACCGCGGGCACGACCCCCAGCGTGAACGCTGCGATCACGGAACAAGCAGATTGCAGGGCTTGCATCACCCCTCCTCGGCCGCGTCTGCGGCTCCGCCTCGGACGGCCAGGAGATTGGACTGGCCGGAGGCTCGGAATGTTTAGACGACCAGACGCTCAGACTGGCTGTCCGGTGTGCCGAGCCCTCGCCGAGATCTCGAGCCAGGCGGGGATCTGCGCGAGCTCGACGTTCCCGCCGCTCAGGATGATGCCGACGCGGGCCCCGCGCACGTCCACGACGCGCTCGACGGCCGCGGCCGCGCCCAGCGCGCCTGTCGGTTCGACCACCAGCTTCAGCCGCTCCCACAGGTGGAACATCGTGCGCAGCAGCGGCGGATCCTCCACGCTGACGATGTCGCTCGCGTGCTGCAGGACGATCGGGAAGGTGAGCGAGCCGAGCGACGGCGTGCGCGCGCCATCGGCGACCGTCTGCGGGTTGCTCACCGTCTGCAGCGTCCTGGTCCGGAACGATCGTGCGGCGTCGTCGCCCGCCGCCGGTTCGACGCCCACGACGCGGCAGCCGGGCGATGCCGCGGCGGCCGAGAGCGACGAGCCGGCGAGCAGCCCGCCGCCGCCGCACGGCGCGAAGAGATGGTCGAGGGCGCCTGTCTCCTCGAACAGCTCGAGCGCCGCCGTCCCCTGTCCCGCGATGATGTGGGGGTGGTTGTACGGCGGGATCACGGCGAGGCCGCGCTCCTGGCCGAGCCGCCGGCCGATCTCCTCGCGGTCTTCGCGCGCCCGATCGTAGAGCACGACCTCGCCGCCATAGCCCCGCGTGGCGGCGATCTTCACCGCCGGGGCGTCGGCCGGCATCACGATCACGCGGGGGACGTCGAGCAGTTGTCCGGCGAGCGCGATTGCCTGTGCGTGGTTGCCGGACGAGAAGGTGACGACGCCTCGGCGCCGTTGGTCCGCGGAGAGGCGCGAGAGCGCATTGTAGGCCCCGCGGAACTTGAAGGCGCCGGCGCGCTGCAGGTTCTCGCACTTGAAGAACAGCCGCGCGCCCACGCGATCGTCGATCGTGCGCGAGGTGACGACCGGCGTGCGATGCGCCGCGCCGGCGATCTGCCGGGCGGCGCCCAGCACGTCGTCGAAGGTCGGCGGCGCGTCTTCGAGATGAGCCGGCATGAACGGTCGTTATGCTACACCGGCCGCCGGCTCCGGCCGAAGGTTGACACCGGCCGAAGCGGCCATCGATGATGGCGCACGAAGGAGATGGGAACGATGAGCAGGATGACGCGCCGGGCGGCGATGGTGGCGGCGGTGCTGGCGATCGCCGGGACGACGGGAGGCGTCGCGCTGCGAGGGCAGGATCCCGACGGCGGCGCCGGGCGCGGGCGGCCGCTGCCGATGTATCGCCCGTCGGTCCCCGGCGTGCACGGCCTGGTCGCGGCCGGGCACCCGCTTGCGGCGATGGCTGGTCTCCAGGTGCTGGCGAAGGGCGGCAACGCCGTCGATGCCGCGGTTGCGGTCGGCGCGGCGTTGAACATGATGGAGCCGCAGATGAACGGCATCGGCGGCAACGGCTTCATGACCGTGTTCGACAGGAAGAGCGGGCGGGTCTACTCGCTCTCGATGGCCGGCGCGGCGCCCAAGGCGATCGACCCCTCCACAATGACCCCCGAGAGGCTCGGCTCCGGCATCGACGCGGCGATCGTACCGGGCAATCTGGGCGGGTATCTCACGGCGCTCCAGCGCTTCGGCACGATGAGCCTGGCCGACGTCGTCGCGCCGGCGGTCGACTATGCCGAACGCGGCTATCCGATCGATCCGACGCTTGCGACGGCGATCGCGCGTGCGCGGAAGAACCTCGAGCGGTTTCCGACGACGGCGAAGATCTTCCTGCCGGAAGGCCGCGCGCCAGAGGCCGGCGAGATCTGGAAGAACCCCGACCTCGGCGCGACGCTCCGCAAGCTGGCCGAGGCGGAGCAGGGGGCGCTGAAGGCCGGCAGGCCGCGCGGCGAGGCGATTCAGGCGGCGTTCGATCGCTTCTACAGGGGCGACATCGCGCAGGAGTTCGAACGCTTCTTCAAGGAGCAGCACGGGCTGCTCACGGCCGCCGACCTGGCCGGGTTCCGCGCGGTCTGGCAGGAGCCCGTGCACACGACGTATCGGGGCTACGACGTCTACAGCAGCGCGCCGACTTCGCGTGGCGGCCTCGAGCTCGCGATGCAGTTGAATCTGGTCGAAGGATTCGACCTCGCGAAGATGGGGCCGAACAGCCCGGAGGCGCTGCACCTGCTCATGGAGGCGATCAAGGTGGCGAAGGCCGACGTCTACAGGTACGTCGGCGACCCGGCGTTCACCGACGTGCCGATCGACGGACTTCTCTCGAAGTCGTACGCCGATGCCAGGCGCCGGCTGATTCAGATCGACAAGGCCGGGCCCTATCCGATGCCGGGCGCGCCGCCAGGCGCTGCCGCGGCGCGCGGCGTGGGGCGGGCGCCGGCCGGGCTCGAGGCGTTCTTCCGCGCGCCCGACGCGCGGCCGTTCACCGAGCGCTATGAGCGCGAGTACGACACGACCAGCTTTTCGATCATCGATCAGTACGGCAATGCCGTGGCGTGCACGCCGACGCTGGGCGGCGGCTTTGGCACCGGCGTGGTGGTCGGCGGCACGGGGCTGTTGTTGAACAACGGCATGCGGCTCGGGTCGACGTCGCCGTATCCCGGTGACGTGAATTACGTGCGCGGCGGGCAGATTCCGCTCTTGAACAACTCGCCGACGATCGTGTTGAAGGACGGACGGGTGGCGATGGTGTTCGGTTCGCCGGGCGGCGAGACGATTGGGCAGACCGAGTTCCAGATGCTGGTGAACGTGATCGACTTCCATCTGCCGGCGCAGCAGGCGGTGGAGCATCCGCGGTTCGCGCTCGACGCCGATCCGAGCTTCTACAAGCCCGGGTCGGCGGTCAGCGCGACGATGGAGAATCGAGTGCCGGCGGCGGCGGTAGAGGCGCTGCGGCGGATGGGGCATACCATCAACCTGACGTCCGACTTTACGTCGGCGGTGGGCGGGATGCAGGGGATCGTGGTCGATCTCGAGAAGGGGACGATGCTGGCGGGGGCGGATCCGCGGCGGACGGGGTATGCGGTGGGGTACTGACGCGGATGCCAGGGGTGGGCGGCTCGAGGCGTGGGGCAGGGGGCGACGAGCCGCCACCCATTGAACGAGGACCGGGTGGATCCGGAGACAGGCGACCTGGTCATCGCGCCGGCCAGCCCCCGGGTCCGGCCACTAGCCGCCGGCTTTGAAAGGGCCCATGCTCCGCCGTCCATGGTGGTTGCGACAGCGCGATCTTCCCTGCGCTTGGCGGGTGGAGTGCGGGTGTGGGCAGATCTCCGGGTCTCGGGCGTCTGGCCTGCAGGTGTGGTGCAGGTTCAGGTCTGCCGCATGTGGTGCCGCTTGCCGCGGTCTGCCGGCGCGCGAGGTTCGCGCGCATGTTCGGGGTGTGGGGCTGTGCTAAGATGGAGTGTCACGCACTGGCGCGGGGTGGAGCAGTCCGGTAGCTCGTTGGGCTCATAACCCAAAGGTCGCGGGTTCAAATCCCGCCCCCGCAACCACTTTCATCGGCACGCAAAGGTCGCCTGTTTCCGGCGACCTTTTTGCGTTCTGGGCGGCAGTCAGCATCGCGGCCAGATTCCCTCGCAACTCGATCCCCAACTGGCCGTTCCTCGGGGTCAAGACAATCGACTCGACGAGCCCGCGGAGGCTCTCGGACGCCTCCAGGCGGGTGTCTTCACGCTGGAGCGCAGCGGCCAACTCCTCCACCTTGGACCGGTAGAGGTCGGCCATGCTCGGATGCAGCAGAGGCGGCGGCTCGTCGGCAGCGTCGAGCTGGGCTTGGAGCGCGGTCTTCCGCTCCTGAAGCCCGTTCCACTCAGCCTTGAGGTCCGGTCCCGCGAAGCCATCCTTGATGGCTTGGATGATCTTCTTGATCTCGCGCTGCACCCGCTCCAGCTCTCGCTTGGCGCCGTTCACGCTGGCCCGCTTCTCCATCCGCAGCCGGTTCATCTCCTTCGCGAACTCGCGGCAGAACTCCTCGAAGAAATCCTTGCGCAGCAGCTTCTCCTGCAACGCGGTCAACACGCGTTCTTCCACTTCTTGACGCGGGATGGTCAGCGTGTTCGTGCACGTGCCGCGCTCGCGTGTGCCGAAGCAGCCGAGCCGATCGCGGTAGTAGACGACGAAGCCGGCGCCACACTCGCCGCATTTCGTCATGCCGGTGAACAGGTACTTCGGGCGGACGAACTGCCTGAAGCGCTTGCTTGGCTCGGCGGTGCTCCACTTCTTCTGTACCGTCGCGTAGCGCGCCTGCACCGTCTGCCACAGCTCATCGTCCACGATGCGCAGTGCGGGCACCTGACTGATCACCCACTCTGATTCCGGGTTCGGCCGCGACACGCGCTTCCCGGTGTCCGGGTCTTTCAGGTAGCGCAGCCTGTTCCAGACCATGCGGCCGATGTACAGCTCATTGTGCAGGATGCCCGTACCGCGCTTCGGGTTGCCGTAGATCGTGCTCGGCCCCCACAGCGCGCCACGCGGGCCGCGCAGTCCTTCCCGATTCAGGTCCTTTGCGATCTGTTTCGGCGAGATCCCTGCCGCGTAGTCCTTGAAGATTCGGCGGATGATGTCGGCTTCCTCGAGCACGATCTCCCGCTCGCCGGTCAAGACGACGCCGTCCTTGAACGTGCGGATGATGCGATAGCCGAAGCAGGCGCCACCGCCGGACTTGCCGAGCTCGACGCGTCCGCGGAGTCCCCGTCGCGTCTTGTCCGCCAGCTCCTTCAGGAACATCGCGTTCATCGTCCCCTTCAGGCCGATGTGGAGGAACGTGATGTCGCCCTCCGCGAGCGTGACGATGCCGACGCCGGCGAACGTCAGACGCTTGAAGAGGCCCGCGGTGTCTTCCTGGTCACGACTGAAGCGGTCGAGCGCTTCGGCGAGCACTACGTCCACCTTGCCGCGTAGCGCCTCGGCCATCATGGCCTGGAAGCCCGGGCGCATCAGCGTGGCTCCGGAGATGGCGTGGTCCGAGTACTCGCCCGCGATGATCCAGCCCTGCTTGCGCGCGAACTCGCGGCAGATGCGGAACTGATCCTCGATGGAGGCTTCGCGCTGGTTCTCTGACGAGTAGCGGGCGTAGATGGCAACTTTCATTCGCGGCCCTCTTCGGTCGAGCGGTCGGCTTCGCGGCTCATCGCGCGGTTGAACGCTTCACGCGCCGCCTGCCTGGCGAGCAGCCGCGCCAGCGCGCGAAGCGATTCGTCGATCTGACCATCGGTCTCTGACGATACGCGGCGGCCACGCCTGAACGCCTCGCGTCCACGCATCGGCCCCCGGAAACGAGATCGCTTCCGTCCTCGCATGATACCCCCGGGCGAAGAGCTGCAACGATGAACGTTGGGAACCACTCGGGGCGTTGCCGCACGGCCTGGTGGCCGATGTCCGTCCTGTGGATCGGAGCGGCATTCGACGAGGCGATGCGGTGCTGTATCAGCGCGGCATCGGCCGTCGAACCCGAGAGGACCGTTGCAGTCCGCGGAGCGTGATGCGCGGTACGGTCCGGATGACGGCGCGTTCACTGCGGCCGTCGAGGACTGGCGCGCGGGTGGTGACCACGCGCGCGCCGATCGTCCTGGTGGCACCGGCGGATGCTCGATCGAGCCTTCCGCGTGGGTGCCTCTGTCGCTCTTGATGTCCCGGTCTATCGCTCGGCTTGCCTGCACCGCTTCGCTGAGCGCGATGACGGCGTCTGGGAGCCTTCAACGGCGGCACCGGCTGGCCGAATGCCCTGAGGGCGATCACGACGAGCAGGCGAACTGCGCCGAGTGAGTCGATGCCGGGAACGTGCTGGGTGCCCTCTCCCGTGACCGCTCGGGTGACGGGAGTCGGGGCTGCCTCCATGGGCCTAAGGTCGATGGAGGGGGCGGCGCGGAGCGCCACAGCGAGATGGGCCCAAGCTACGCCTGCACCGGAAGACTGTCAAGTGAGGCAGGGCCTTAGTGAGACAGGCTTCAATTCATCGCCATTCTGTCGCGAGTTGACATTGTCAGCTATAAACTTCAATATATCTGACATTAGGAGTCTGCGATGAGCGACGGCCCCCATCGAAGCCTGCCGATGCGCCCCTGGTGGAAACAGGCGGCGCTCCGCGCCGACAAGAGCGCGTTCGACGTAAGCGAGTGCACCGAGGCGATCGAGGTCGCGCTTGAACGTGAATTCGCTCAATTGCGGCCGAGTTTCCTGAAGGGGCTGAAGGACGCGCACGAGGAGCCTGGTCTGTTCAGCCCAACGGAATCCATTCATCTCCAGAAGCTCCGTCCCGAGACGCCGCTCGAACAGCGGGTTCTCGACAACGTCACCCTGTTGTCGCCGGAGGAGATGGCGAAGGCAGAAGCGCTCGTCGCTGCTTTCGCGAACGCGATGAGGAACGAGGCTCCGCGTTTCAACAAGCAGATCGAAGAGCACTACCGGCGCAAGTCGGACGCAATCCATGCGGGTCGGGAGCGCGAGCGCCTTGACGAAGCAACAGCGCGAGCGGATGTCGAGAGCCTTGCGCGCAGGCTGCTGCGCAGTGACGGTCCGAGGGCCGCCCCTGCGTTGAAGAAGAAGGCTGGCCTGGATGACGGAGTGAGTCTGTGATGAAGAACCAATCGGCTGAACACCGCGAAGCTCCTGGCTTGGCAGTTCACGTTGCTGAACCCGGCACTCGATCGGTTGTCTCCCGCGTTCGTTGTCAGATCGAACGTGATGTTGCGTTCTCGACCGAGAGCCTTGAGTCGTATTTCTTCAGCGCGTGGAAGCCAGAAGCCTACGACGCGCTGCTCGTTGCGGCGGCAATCGAGTTTGCGGACAAGAGTCTGCGGCGCCCGGCGTACTACTGGCACCGTTCGTTCGACCTTCGCATCCCCGTCCACGACGTGGAGCGGTGGCAGCAGCCGCCGGTCGTCGCCGCATTGCGTGGCGCCCTTGAATATCTGACCGGTGATTCTTGGCAGATCGCCTTCTACGGCCGCCGCCGGCAGGAGGACCGCCCGCGGCAGTCGTCTTTCGAACTGCCGTCCAACGTCCAGGCAGTGATCCCGTTCAGCAACGGCCTCGATTCGAGGATGGTCGCGGGTCTCATGGAGCGGTCGATGAAGGACTCTCTGGTCCGCGTGAGGCTGGCGGCGGGACTGCAGGAGAGCGAAGGATTGAAGGGACATCGCTTCGCCTTCACTAACGTGCCGTACAGGGTCGGCGGGGACTCCGTCGAGAGCAGCGCGCGCTCGCGCGGGTTCAAGTTCGCGCTTATCAGTGGAATCGCTGCGTGTTTGTCCGGAGCGAAGCAGATCGTCGTGCCGGAGAGCGGCCAAGGCGCGCTCGGACCATCACTGGTTCCAGTCGGCCAGACCTACGACGACTATCGAAGCCATCCCGCGTTCACGCGCAAGATGGAACGGCTTCTGAAAGCGCTCTTCGGCGTTGATGTCGAGTTCGTCTTTCCGCAGTTGTGGCAAACCAAGGCCGAGACGCTGCGGCGGTTCATTGAGGAGTGCGGCGATCCGTCGTGGACGGGAACGCGGTCGTGCTGGCAGCAGAGCCGGCAAGTGGGCTTGAACGGGAGACGGCGCCAGTGCGGCATCTGCGCCGCGTGCATGCTCCGGCGTATGAGCGTCCATGCCGCAGCTGCGGACGAGCCGCAAGATCAATATGTCTGGGAACGCCTGGATGTGGCGACGTTCGAGGACGGCGTCGCCGATGGCTTTACCGCCGATCGCATCACGAAGAAGATGCGCGAGTACGCTATCGCCGGAACTTTGCACCTCGATCATCTCGCTGCGTTGCGCCACGCCTCCAGCAGTGCTAGTCATTTGAACGTGCCGGCCCTTCATTTGTCCCAAGCGCTGGGGCTTGATCGCGCCGAAGTGCGGCAGCGGCTCGATCGCCTGATTGCGCAACATGCGACGGAGTGGTGTGGATTCGTGTCGTCGCTCGGCGAGGAGTCGTTTGTAGCCGATTGGGCCGTGGAGAAAGCCTCATGAGTTCGCTGGAAATGATGCCGTCGCATCTGGTCGGCGAACGCCTGCGTCAGGCACGGGAAGGCGCTGATGTCACCCAGGCGGCGGCCGGCAAAGCGATAGACGTCGCTCGGACGACCATCGTCGCGATCGAGAAAGGCGAGAGGAAGATCAGATTGGGCGAGCTTCAGAAGCTCGCCCAGCTCTATCGGACCTCCGTCAACGCCTTGTTGAGGCAGGAATCCGTTCACGTCGACCTGGTTCCGCGCTTTCGCAAGTTGCCCGGCAAAGGAGTGGAAGCCGAGCGCGCGGCTGAGCTCATGGCGTCCCTTGCGAAGGCGGAGGTCGAGTTGGAGAACCTGCTCGGGGTGATTCGGCCAGCAAGTCTTCCGCCTGAGCGGCCGCTGCTGAACGGTGATGTAAATGTTCAGGCCGAGAACGACGCCTCGGAGTTGCGTCAGCGTCTCGGTCTGGGGCTGGCGCCCATTCCAAACCTTGTGAGCGTGCTCGAAATGGATATGGGCGTGCGCGTCTACGTGCGCCGGCTGCCACCTACGATTTCCGGTCTGTTCGCATTCGACGACGCCATCGGCGCGTGCATTCTGTTGAATGCCAACCACCCACGCGAGCGACGCAACAACAGCGCGGCCCACGAGACCGGCCACCTGATCGCCACTCGTCAGAAACCGGAAGTCCTGCACAGTGGTGAAGAGGAGAACTCTCGGGAGGAGCGCTACGCAAACGCATTCGCCCGGGCACTACTCACCCCCGCGCGTGCCGTCATGCAGAAGTTCGCTGACGTCACGGCCGGCGCTGACAAGCTCACCCGGAAGCACATCATCGTGCTCGCCAACTATTTCTTGGTGTCCCGTGAGGCGATGGTGCGCCGGATCGAGGAACTCGGCCTGACCAAGCGGGGCACCTGGGACTGGTTCGAGGCGAACGGAGGCATCACCGACGAGCAGGTGCGGCAGGTGCTGGGCGACCAGTTCGTGCAGGACGAAGCCAAGGCGGAAGCCGACAGGCCGACCACCCTGCGTCTGAATCTGCTGTCAGCGGAGGCCGTGCGCCGTGATCTGCTGAGCGAGGGTCAGTTGGCGCGGCTCCTTCATCTCGATCGCGTTGACCTGCGCGCGCTTCTGGATGCGTACAACACCGATGCTGACGAGGTGGATGGTGACTTCCAGCGTCTTGGCTGATCCGCTTCCGGAGCTGGTCGCCGACGCGAGCGCTGTCATCAGTCTGCTGGCGTCTGGCGCTGCACGTCCGGTCTTAGAGTCACTTCCCGTTCGGCTTCGAGTGGTCAAACAAGTGTCGCGCGAACTCGCGACCGGGCAACAGCGAGGGTGGGACACCTCGGCGCTTCTAGGAACGCTCGTTCAGTCAAATCTCGCCGAGATCGTGGGCCTAGATGACGCGTCACACGAGTGCTTCGAGTCTCTTGTGATCGGTAACGCCGCAGACACGCTTGATGACGGAGAAGCGGCGACGATCGCATACGCGCGGGCGTCCGGCGTTGTCGCGATCGTCGACGAGAAAAAGGCACGTCGTATTTGCACCGCACGCTTTCCGGAGCTGATTGTTCATTCGACTGTGGCGCTCTTGATGAGCGCTCACGTCACAAGGGTGCTAGGCGAGGCAGCCGTCGGCGATGCCGTATTCAATGCGCTTCGCACCGGACGCATGCGTGTGCCAGCTGTAGACCATCAGCGAGTCGTTGAGATCATCGGGGCCGAGCGGGCGAGGCTCTGCCTGAGCCTGCCGGAGCATGTCCGCGCTCCCGCCGCCAAGAAGGGCACCGGCTAAGTACCAGGGCGACGAACCGCTCTACAGAGGTCAGGAGCTCGCGACCGTCTTGCTGACTGTCAAGCGCGCCACGATCGGCTCGTAGACGTATTGCGTGATCGTCCCGTCCTTAATTCGACTGACAGCCTCGTCCACGGCGGCGAGGGGAACGAGGAACCATTCGCGCGGCTTCACCGGATTGCCGAAGCGGTCCTTGATCTCGATGTCGAGCTGCGCCGGGCCGAACACCCGGTGAATCACATTCTCCAGCTTCACGCGGTTGACGTTGTACAGCTCGTAGGTGGCGACGATCTCGACGTCGGCCAGCAGGAAGGTCGGATCTAGACGGGCGTTCGCGAAACGAGCCGCAATCTTGCCTCCCGTCACACCAATCTTGTGCAGGACGTGCCGGTTGGCCGCGACGATAGGGTTATCGGACTTGCTGCGCAGAACGTAGATTGTTCCGCTCGTGAGGTCATCCTCTGCGGGCTGATCCGCGAACAGTGGACCGATTTCGAGGCTGGTGACGAAGCGCGCGGCCGGGTCGCGGTGCAGCGCCCGCTGAAGCGAGCGTTGCAGCACGTCGTTCTCGGTTCCGTTGTCGTAGATGACCCTTAGACGGCTGTCCTTGCGGTCGTACTGAGTCGTGAACTCCTCTCCCATGTCGGCGACGTAGGCGAGCTGGCCCTCCACGATGAAGAAGTCGCCCGTCTGGATGGCGGCAGCCTTGACCGCATCGACGTCCTGGACGGGGACTATCAGTCGGTCGCCAGCGTCGATCTCGCGCCTAACGCGCTCGAAGAGTGGCTCGAACGTCTCGAAGTCCTCGCACCTCTTGCGATGCGCGATTTCTTCAGCGGCGCGCTTGTCGGCGCTGGTGCGGACATGGCGCAGCGCCGTGATGTCGGCGGCGGTGGCTTCTGCGTCGTCCGCGAGCTCGGCCAGCAGTTCGTCGTCGTCGATGGCGTCCGCCGCCGTCGCGGCAGTGGGCGCGTCGCCTAAAAGCGCCTGATGATCCACGGGCGCCAGCAGCGCGCGGCACTCCTCCTGCGCGCGAAGACGGTCGAGGCGCACGGCGTAGAGGCGCTCGAAGATGTCGCGGTCTTCCCCGTGTTGCGGGGCTCGACAGTGCTTCTCGACAAACCGCTGGATATCCTCGAATCCGGCGATGATGCGCTCCTCGAGCGGCGAACGGCCGCCCTTCTTCTCGGAGACGGCGAACTCGGCGAGTTCTTCCGCCAACTCGTCGAGATCGGGGTCACTCATAGCGGCCCTCCTTCTTGAAGCGCATGAAGGCGGCGGCGCCTTCAGCCATGCGCTTCTCCCAGGCGTCCTGGGCGGTGATCGAAGGGACTCGGCCACGTTCCTTCTTGAACCGCACGGCGCGCACAGCCAGTTCCTTCGCCTGCTCCGGCGTCAAGCCCGTGCGCTTGGCCGAGATGGCGGCGGCGACCTGCTGGAGGCTCTCCTCGCTCATGGTCTTCGCGAGGATGGCGTACGCTTCGCCGAACGGATTGATCCGGTCGATCAGGTCAATGTCGAGTTCCGTTACGCTCAGCGCGAACCGGCGTACGCCGTCGATCAAGGCGGTGTTGGCGACTTCGGTCGGCGTACCGGTCCCCAGCCCTTGCTGCTTGGCCTGTTGGGTGATGTTGAGCGCCGCAATCGCGTGCTGGCGCACGGCTTCCTGATCTTCGTCGTCAAGATCCGGGTACCGCGTTTTGACGATCGTCGCCATACGGACCTGCGTCAGTTCTTCGGGCACGAGTTCCTCGTCGAAGAGACCACGCTCGATGGCGGTCTTGTCCTGGACGAAGGCGGCTATCACCTCGTTCAGATCTTCCCGGCAGATGCGCGTGGCCTCCTCGGTCTTTGGCGTGGTAAGCCCCTTGATCTCGATCTGAATCTGGCCGGTGTCGCGATTGAAGCCGACATTGGTCTGTTCTGGCACGTAGCCGCCCGGACCGTAGTCGAAACCCTTCGCAGGACCGTTGTCGGCGTTCTTCGGCCTGAACTCGAATCGCGGCGCGAGTACCTGCTCCATCAGCAGGCTGGCCGCGATAGCCTTGAGCGTGTCGTTGACCGCTTCCGTGACGACGTCTTCGCCGGCGTCCGGCTCGGCGATCAGGTTCGTGAAGCGCGCGCGAGTCTTGCCCGGTGCGTCGCGCGTCGCGCGGCCGATAATCTGGACGACTTCGGTCAAGCTCGCGCGATAGCCGATCGTTAGGGCGTGTTCGCACCATATCCAGTCGAAGCCTTCCTTCGCCATGCCGAGCGCGATGATGATGTCGACCCAGTCACGATTGTT
The DNA here is from genome assembly GCA_020850715.1 of Acidobacteriota bacterium. GTDB lineage: Bacteria > Acidobacteriota > Vicinamibacteria > Vicinamibacterales > CAVVIG01 > JADZED01. The sequence goes on along the minus strand of JADZED010000010.1, from coordinate 8,448 downwards.
CTTCTGCGCCGGGTCCTTGAGCGCGGCGGACACGCGGTCGCGTCTCGCTGGATCGTCGTCGACCAAGTCCGCTATACGCAGCACACGGCCATCGGCCAGCGTGACCAGCTGAAAGCCCGTGGCGCCGTCGACGCCCTGCCATTCGCCAAGCGCTCCGATGATGTGCTCGACTTCCTTGATCTTGTCCTTCGTGCTCTCGCGCGCGTTGACGTTCGGGATGTGGACGATGGTCTTCTCAGCCGGGTCGAGCACCTTCAGGAGGTCGTCGACGTAAGAGCCGCTGTAGAAGAAATAGCCGATGTCGAGGCGCTTGAGGTACTCGTAGCCATTCAGCTGCTCGTAGTACGTGTACGTCACCGTGTCGAACTTCGCTTCGTCCTGCGGCGCGAGGACGGCCTCGGCATCGCCGCGGAAGTACGACCCGGTCATTGCGACGATGTGCGCGCGGTCGCGGGCCATGAACTGGCCGAGATGCGTGCCCAGTCTGTTGTCCGGGTTGGCGGAGACGTGGTGGAACTCGTCGACGGCGACCAGCCGGTCGTCAAACGCCTCGACGCCGTGTTCGTCGACGGCGAAGCGGAACGTCGCATGGGTGCAAACCAGCACCTTGTCGGCGCTCGCGAGGAACGCGCCGACGGCTTTGACCTTTCCGCCATTGTCACCGCCCGGCGCGTGGCAGAGGTTCCATTTGGGCTCGACGCGCCAGTCCGCCCAGAAGCCGTACTGGCTGAGAGGTTCGTCGTTGAAGCTGGCGCCGATGGACTTCTCGGGCACGACGATGATCGCCTGCTTGACGCCCTGATTCTGCAGCTTGTCCAACGCGACGAACATAAGCGCGCGGCTTTTTCCCGAGGCGGGCGGCGACTTGATGAGCAGATACTGTTCGCCGCGCTTCTCGTAGGCACGCTCCTGCATCGGCCGCATGCCGAAGACGTTCGACCTCGTCGAACTGCCCGTTGTGGCATAAGACACCGACACCGAAGGGACGCCGCTCGCGCGGCGATCAAGTTCGGCCGTCATTCAAAACACTCCCCATTCCCGGCCGCTGCTCATTCTGAATGCCGCTTCGATTGCTTTGCTTGCCTTGGACCATTGAGCCTTGTTCGCCGGCGTTCCCAACGTCACGGTGAATTGCGTCGGCGTGTCTCTGGTGAAAAGCAGGTTGCGGTTGTCCCACGCCGCCGGGCCGCCTGCCCCCGGAATCGGAAGCGTCAGCTTGTCCATGCCGTTGTCGCTATATGTGAGCGAGTACGCATTGAGTGGACCTCCGTTGAACCGCATCGACACATTTCCGATGAAGGTGTTCTCGTGGACGGCGATCGCGTCAAATCCGAAAAACACTCTCGACAAACGTTTCATCATCAGCTGAGTGCCAGGGAGCTGCGGACCGCGGTTCTTTGTGATGTTTCCCGCTTCAATCCAGAAATGCTCGCCCACTCTGAGCTTGTGGAGGTCCTTGCTCGAAAGAGCCCCCCGCCCCGCATCGCTGCTCGCGATATCGTCTTCGGTCGGTACCGGGTGTTTCAGGTTGCTGACACTCTCAAACAGCGTCTCGTAGGTGTTCAGCAACCCTGCCTTGAGGGGCGCCGCGCTATTCCAATGTGTCAAGAACCAGCCCCGCAGCGCATCGATAGACTGAAACGCGGTCGTATGCTCGTCTCCGGTTCGATCGACAGCGACGACGAGGCCAGCCTCGAAACCTTTCGACAGGCCCGAGCGCGAGAGATTGCCGGACCCCGCAAGGACGAACAGCCTATCGGCGCTTTCAAAAAAGAAGGCCTTCGGGTGAAACGGGGTTTTTGGAACGCCTTGGTGTGCCAGGCAGAACGCGGCGTTCTGCACGCGGACCCTCGAGGACGGAAGAGACTTGAGTGCCTGGAGCGCGACGGGTTCAGAGCGGCAATAGTCAAACGAGGTAAGCCAGCGTTTGTCGATGCCGTTCCACGCGTTGCCTAGCCGGGTGCTCAGCAGGTCAACGAAATCGTGGACTCCTTTCGATGTTATGTACGCAGCCGCGATCTGCATGCGCGTCAGGTCGCCGGCCTGCAGGATCAGATCGACCGCATCCAGCGCTGACCGTGGATTCGGTTGTGCGACAAAGCCAACGGTCACCATCGGCTGGCTCCTTCGCGCGCCCCGGTCGTCTCCTGAACGGCATTCCGCTTCAGAGTCAAGGCATAAATCTCGAAGAGCTTCTCGAGGCGCTCTGTGTCGTTCTTGAAACGGCGGCCAATGTAAATCCGTTCGACGATTTCGTCATTGTGCAGGTGCGCTTCCTGGAGCTGAATGAACTCGCTGCCCAGGCGCTCCGGGTCGTACAGTTCAGCAACTGTCGCCGGGTAGTACGACTCACGAGCCAGCAGGATCTCCGCCGCAGCGCAGTCCATGTCGCTCCGATTCTTGTCGGTCAGCGTCGGGATGGGGAACGTGTTCCAGCCCAAGGTGTTGGAATAGCGATAGTCCGTTTTGAGTTTCCCGCACACAGCCGCGATCCAGACTAGGTGAAGGCGCGACGCGATGAGAGCGAGAGTCCACAGCGGCGCGTCATAGATTGCGAAGGCGCTGTCGGCGACGATCGTGCTCGCATCGAGCAGTCCGACGGGCAGGAACGAGCGTCGTTCGGATGAGTGACGTGGGATGATGAACGAGCCGCGATGGGCGGTGCCCTGGATCTGCACGAAACGATAGGGGACCTTGGCAAAGTCCCGGGTGGAAGCCGCCTTGCTCGCCAGCCTCATTTTCCGGACGGCTCCGAGGCGCTGGGCGATCAACGGCGAGCGGGCGGCTTCATCAAGCAGATCAGGCTCGATCCAGAGGCAGAAACGTGCGCGCCCATGGATGAAATCCTCCGAGCCGGCAAACCGCTTGAGGAACTTCGCGAAGACCGGATCGTGAGCATTCTCTGCCTCCTTTTCCTCCTGCGACACGAGCAAGTGCCCGCCGTCGCGCGGCATGTTTCCAAAGAGCATCGTCGGCCGGTCCGCACTCGCGCTCCGTTTGACCTCTACGACGAGGTTGGGACCGTCGACAAGATACGGATTGATGTTGTTGCACACTTTTTCGCGCGTTGAGCCGTCGACATCAAGCGAGTACAGGCGCTTCTTGCGCCCGCTTGTCTGCCCAAGGCCGACAATGATGACGATGACGCCGGCGTTGTGGCCGGCGAGATTGGCCCACTTGAACGATGTGTGACCGAAGTTGATTTCGTGGCCACTCGCGAAGATGGCGGGCCAGAGAATCGGAACCTGCTGGCCCTGACAGACGGAGTTGGTGGCGACGAACGCCGATGCGGCGTTCGTACGCATCCCATAGTCGGCGGCCTTCATGAGCCAAGCTGATACATAGTCCAGTGACTTCCACCCATCGATGCGCCCGTCGAACACCCGTTTCAGATCTGACTTCTGTTGATCCGATTGCAGCTTGTTCCCAAGATAGGGAGGGTTGCCACAGATGTAGGTCTCGCCGCCCTCGTTCTCGAAGTCTATCTGCGCCTGAGCTAGCGGGGTCGCAAACAGGTCGTTCCCGCGAAGCTGGACACCAGTGCCCGTCGGCGGGCAGATGCTGAGCCAGTCGAGATGCAGCGCATTGCCACAGGTAATCCAGTTCTCCGCTCGCAGGGGCAGAAAGTGGGCAAGCGCCAACTTCTGTCCGCGATAAAGCACGTCGCACTGGTACTCAGCGATCACGAGAGCCAGGCGCGCGATCTCGGCCGGAAAGTCGCGGATCTCTATGCCGCGAAAGTTGGTCAGCGGGATCTCGCTGCGAATGTCAGGTTCGCCACGCCGCTTGTTGATCTCGGCTTCAATGGCGCGCATCTCCTTGTACGCGATGACGAGGAAGTTGCCCGAACCGCAGGCCGGGTCGAACACCCTGATCTTCGCCATGCGCCTGCGGAGGTTCAGGAGCGTGCGGGGATTCTCGCCAGCGTCGGCCAGTTTCGCGCGTAGATCGTCGAGGAAAAGCGGGTTGAGCACCTTCAGGATGTTCGGGACGCTGGTGTAGTGCATCCCAAGCGCGCCGCGCTCGTCGTCCTCGGCGACCGCCTGAATCATCGAGCCGAAGATGTCCGGGTTGATCTTCGTCCAATCGAGACTGCCGATGTGGAGCAGATAGGACCGCGCGATTCTGCTGAAGCGCGGCACGTCCATGCTGCCTGAGAAAAGGCCGCCGTTGACGTACGGAAACGAGGTTGACCACCTGGGCAGGCCGAGGCGCTCGCGCTCTTCGTCTGTCGCGTTCATCGCCCGGAAGAGGGTGCTGACGACCTCATCGGTGTTCGAGGAATCCTTTGCACTCATCTGGGCGATGGTGTCGGTGAACAGCCTCTTGCCGCTGAAGATGTCCGTGTCTTCCGCGAAGAAACAGAAAATGAGCCGCGCCATGAAGTGGTTCATGTCCGTGCGGCGGGCGGCCGTACCCCATTCGGGGTTGTCCTTCAGCAGTTCGACATAGAGGCGATTGAGGCGGCTGGTCGCGCGAATGTCGAAGGCGTTCTCGCTGATCTCCCGAACCGTGGTGATTCCGGCCAGCGGCAGGAAGAAGCCAAAATGGTCGGGGAAGTCCCCGTAGGCGCAAGCGACGGTTCCGCCGCCCGCCAGGTCTTCCGCCTCGAAGTCGACACCGTCGGTTGCCAGGACGAACTTCGCTTTCGCCTTGGCGGTCGCGGGGCTTTCCTTGAGGGCACTTAGCGTCTCCGCGACCTGGCCGGTCTCGCAGGTCAGGATGTGGACGTTGTTCGTCTGCAGAACGCCGCCGAGATCGGACTTGTTGGACGCGCCGGTGCGGAGCCGCTTGATCGTCGTCTCCTTGTTACCGAACGCCTCCAAGAACGCATAGGGGAAGTTCTGGCGGTCAAACGGCTGCTCCGCAAGGTCCGTAATCGCCTGTTCAATCTCAACCGCGTTCAACTGTCGGTCCTCCTACAAGACGGCTTCCAGCCCTTTGTCCGCGATCACGTTCAGCAGCTTCAAGGCGGGGCCGGCCGGCCGCGTGTCGCCCTGCTCCCACTTGCGCACGGTCGAGGCCGTCGTGTGCAGCAGGTGAGCGAAGACGGGCTGGCTAAACTTCAGCCGCTCGCGCAGCCGCTTGATATCGGCCGCGCTGAACTCTCGCACCGGGGACGGGCTGATCGCGTCGAACTGACGCATCGTCACCTTGCTGATCGCGCCGACCTTTTCCAGAGCTGCGAAGTCGCCACGAAGAGATTCAATGACCTTGCTGGACACGGTTGCACCTCCACCAACGTGGCGAAATCTTTGGGCTTCAACACGGAATCGGTCGATCGAGAAATATACCCGAAACGGGCATATATTGGCGATGCCGAGAGAGCGGGGACGGGCGGGTGGCGGCAGTCTGCGTACACACGCTGACGTCTGTGCGCGGATTGCCGCGCGAGCCGCGCAATCGTGTCAAATACACTCCAGATGGTTATATATGGAGCTATAATGACACGGTGGCTGGCCTGCCGAAACCTCACCTACCCAAGGGCATCTTCCGCCTGAAGGAAGCCAAGGCGCTCGGGCTGCATCCTGAGCAGGTGCGCCGGCTGACCCGTCAGGGCCATCTCACCCGCCTGGGCCGGGGACTCTACGCCCCGGCGTCCGCGGCGCCCGGCGAGTACCACACACTCGCCGAAGTCGCGAAGCGCGTGCCCAGAGGCATTGTCTGCCTGCTGACGGCGCTGCGCTTTCACGCGATCGGGACGCAGCACCCACGCGAAGTCTGGCTGGCCGTGGACCGCCGGTCGGCGATCCCGAAGCTCGATGTCGCCCCGGTTCGGATCGTGCGCATGTCCGGCGCGGCTCTGAGCGCCGGAATCGAAGCACACCAGGTCGAAGGTGTGACGGTGCGGGTGACGAGCCCGGCGCGCACCGTCGTGGACTGCTTCAAGTTCCGGAACAAGATCGGCGTCGATGTCGCCGTCGAGGCACTGAGGGACTACCGCCGCCTGAGGAAGGGCACGGTCGACGAACTGTGGCGTCTGGCTGACCAGCTGAGGATGACCCGCGTGATCCGGCCATACTGGGACGCGATCGCGTCATGAAGGGCAAGACTCCGGTCAACGTGGGGGCGTCGGTCAGGGCGCGGCTGCTCAAGGTGTCCAAGGAGCGTCACGAAGACTTCACGCTGATGCTCATGAACTACGCCGCGGAGCGCTTCCTGTACCGCCTGTCCAGGTCGACCCGCAGGAACCAGTTCGTCCTGAAAGGCGCGATGCTGTTCGCCGTGCGCATCGGTGAACCGTATCGGCCGACGCGCGATCTCGATCTGCTGGGCACGGGTGAGCCCTCCGAGGGAGCCATCGAAGCAGCGGTGCGCGATATCGTGACGACGCCGACGGAAGACGATGGTGTGACCTTCGATCTGGACACGCTGCGGGTCCACCCGATCCGGGAAGACAATCGCTACGGCGGCATTCGCGCCGTCATGCAGGCCCGCCTCGCGGAAGCGCGCATTCACGTCCAGATCGACGTCGGCTTCGGGGATGCGATCACACCGGCGGCGCTCGACCTGGAGTTCCCGACGCTGCTGGTGAACATGCCGCCCCCAAACGTGCTGTCGTATCCGACGGAAACCATCGTTGCCGAGAAGGTCGAGGCGATGGTGGATCTCGGGCGCTCCAACAGCCGGATGAAGGACTTCACGGACCTGGCGATGGCGGCTCGGCGTGTTGCCTTCGATGGCGATGCCCTGGTTGCTGCGATTCGAGCCACATTCCGACGCCGACAAACGCCGCTGCCAGACGGTGAGATTGTGGCTCTCACCGAGGCGTTCACTGGCGATGAACGTGCGCAGGCGAACTGGCGCGCCTTCGCCGGACGGAATCAACTGCGCGGCTTCGACTCTCTCGCCCAAGTCGTGGCCGAACTCCGGCCGTTTCTGCTCCCACCGCTCGCGCACGCACAAACAGACGAACCGTTCCCTGAGCACTGGAGTCCCGGCGGCCCGTGGACGCAGCACGCCCCGACGCTCCGATAGTTGCCCAGAACGTCGGGAGCGCATGGCCCGGGTCAAGGCCGCGCAGCGCCGACGGGACGGAGGGAAGCCTTGACGCGCGCCTTCGCTCCCGCACAATCCCAGATCGGAGTGTCGGCGTCCCGGCAGAAGTGACCACGATTCTGCGGAAGATCTGGCGTGTTCGCGCGCGAGATCTGTACGCTGCAGCAGGGCCACAACAGACACCGACAGCCGAGACGTGAACGACCCCGGGGTCGCGGCCTGATCGGGCCATGGGCACCTTCAGCGGGGTCGTTCACGTCTCGGCTCTGTTCCTGTACTGGCCCTGTCGCCGACGGGAGCGGCATAGAACGCCGCTCCTTCGCGGGCATCGTCTGCGACGTGCAAGTCGTTGCGCACGGGCGCGTTGCCGCGGGCTGCGTCGTCGTGCTCATCACATCACGACCGGGCGCTCGTGTGATCGCCAGGGGGTTGAGGCACGGGGTTGAGAATGCCGGCGCGTAGTGTCCCCCCTTTGGTCTCCCTTCTCAACTTCGTCCGCGTTCGAACGCGACTGGCCGACCAGGGGAGAGAGATGACGGTACGAGTGAGGCAGCACGAACGATTCGACGCGTCCAGCGCCGCTCTCCAGAGCCTCAGTAATCGCCACTGATGAGGGGTTGTCGAACGCCTCGTCGCCGTGCTTGATCCAGCGGCGATAGAGGTCGTCGAAGCGGGGCGTACTGAACCTGCGGTGGCCCGCTCGGAAGACGTCGTCAGCCTGTGGATCGCCGGCCACGTGGATGTCCCGTCGGCATTCGAAGTAGCGCTTCAGGTCGGTGATCAACGCTGCCGACAACGACGATTCCAGCTCCTCGTGAACCGCTCGCTGGTAGTCGTCGTGGGCGTGTCCGAAGCGACGCGGAAGGACGATGCGGAGCGTCCATTGCGGCACGCTCTGAAGCAGCGACGCATGCGCTCGGAGGAAGGTCCGCAAGGCATCCGGCCACGGCTCCGGAGCGAGGTAGAGCACGACGATTCTGCCGTCGGCCTGCAGGCCAATCGGGAAGCCGTCAGGCGACTTCATGTCGGTTGTCAATGGCAGTGCCGCGACCTTCTCGGCCGGCGTCGTGAGCCACTGGTCAACGGGCGTCGAGAGCATCGCATCGAGCAGCATCACCCGTTCGAGCGCCAGCCGCGGAGACATGGCACGTCGATAGCGGCTGGAGGGTTCGCCGATGGCGTGATACAGCAGTCGGGAGTGGACCAGATACAGCCGCGCGCGGTTGTGGATGCACTCGATCGCGCGGGCGTGACCGCGCCGCACGAGGCGGTCGAAGAAGGCGTTGCACTTGGCGCCCTGGGCGATGCCGGCGACCTGCGCGTACTGCCGTGGCACGCAGACGCCGGCGTGCCGCATGACAAGGTCGAGGAACCGTGCCTGGCGCTCGGTGAACCCGTGTTCGACGATGGCGTGAAGGCGGTCGGGGTTCATCGGAACAGCTCCTCGAT
>JADZED010000009.1 GCA_020850715.1 Acidobacteriota bacterium | reverse complement strand
GGAGACGATGGACAAGTTCAGGCCGGAGCTGAAGAAGTACTACTACGACCCGACCAAGTACAAGACCTATCTCGAGCAGCTCGGCATCCAGTATCCGCCGCCGATGCCGGCGGCGCCGGCCCCGGGCAGCACTCAACCGTAGCCCCGATCGAAGGCGCCTTTCCTGCCGTCCGTCCTCGCGATAAGCTCAATCGCATGGCGAGTCAGACGCAGAAAGGCGCCGCATTTCGACTGCTGCACCGGCGCGAGGGGGCCTTCGTCATTCCCAATCCCTGGGACGCCGGATCTGCCCGTCTGCTGGCGCAGCTCGGATTCGAGGCGCTGGCCACGACCAGCGCCGGGTACGCGTTCTCCACCGGGCGGCGGGACTACGCGGTCGGCCGCGAAGGGATGATCGCCCACGTCGCCGCGCTCGCGGCGGCCACGGATCTTCCGGTCAGCGCCGATCTGGAGAATGGCTTCGGCGATCGGCCCGAGGAGGCCGCCCTGACGATTGCGCAGGCCGGCCGGGCTGGAGCGGTCGGCGGGTCGATCGAGGATCGCTCGGCGGAAGGGACCCTGTACGCGATCGCTCACGCCGCCGATCGCGTGCGCGCCGCCGCCGAGGCCGCGCGGGCGTTGCCGTTCACGTTCACCCTGACGGCGCGCGCGGAGAACTACCTGGTCGGCCGCCCCGACCTTGCGGCGACGATCGCGCGGTTGCAGGCCTACCAGGAGGCGGGCGCGGACGTGCTGTACGCGCCTGGCCTGAAGACGAAGGCAGACATCGATGCCGTGGTGCAGTCGCTGGATCGTCCGGTGAACGTGCTCCTGGGTCTGCAGGGGGTGCGTCTGTCGGTCGCCGATCTGTCGGCCCTGGGGGCGAAGCGTATCAGCATCGGGAGCGCGCTCGCGCGGGCTGCGTATGGCGCGCTGCTCCGGGCCTCGCGCGAGATGATCGATCGCGGCACCTTCACCTTTGCGGACGAGGCGATCAGCTATGCCGACATCAGCGCCATGCTCCCCGTGAACCCGCGTCACCAGGCATCGTGACGCGCCCGCCGCCGGCAGGCGTCTTCACAGCGACACCCGTCTCAGCCTGAGGGCGTTCCCGATCACCGACACCGAGCTGAACGTCATTGCCGCGCTGGCGATCATCGGGCTGAGCAGCAGGCCGACGAACGGATAGAGGATGCCGGCCGCGATCGGCACGCCGAGCACGTTGTAGACGAACGCGAAGAAGAGGTTCTGCCGGATGTTCTTCATCGTCGCGGCGCTGAGCCGGCGGGCCCGCACGATGCCGCGAAGGTCGCCCTTGACCAGGGTGACGCCTGCGCTCTCCATGGCGACGTCGGTGCCGGTGCCCATCGCAATGCCCACGTCCGCCTGGGCGAGCGCGGGTGCGTCGTTGATGCCGTCGCCCGCCATGGCCACGCGCTCGCCACGCGCCTGGAGCCGCGCGACGACCGCCGCCTTCTCATCGGGCAGCACGTCGGCTTCGACCTGGTCGATCCCCGCCGATTTCGCCACCGCCTCCGCCGTCGCGCGGTTGTCGCCGGTGAGCATCACGACCTTGACGCCCGCCCGGTGCAGCGCACGAATAGCGTCGGCGGTCGTCGGCTTGATCGGATCGGCGACGCCGATCAGCCCCGCCGGCCGGCCGTCAATCACGACGAACATCACCGTCTGGCCGTCCCTCCGCAGCGCGTCGGCGCGAGCGCGCAGCGCGCCCGGGTCCACGCCGAGTGCCTCCAGGTGCTTCAGATTGCCGATCGCCACGCGGCGGCCGTCGATCGTGCCGGCGACACCCTTGCCGGTCGCGGCTTCGAAGTCTGCCACGCCGGCGAGCGCGACGTTGCGCTCCCGCGCGCCCGAGACGATGGCGGCCGCGAGCGGGTGCTCGCTGACGTTCTCGAGGCTCGCGACCAGCCGCAGCAGCGTCGCCACGTCGATGCCCGCCTCGGGTTCGACCGTCACCAGCCTCGGCTTGCCTTCGGTGAGCGTCCCGGTCTTGTCGACGACGACCGTCGTGACCTTCTCGAGGACCTCGAGCGCCTCGGCGTTGCGTATCAGCACGCCCCCCTCCGCGCCGCGGCCGGTGCCGACCATGATCGACATCGGCGTCGCCAGGCCGAGCGCGCACGGGCAGGCGATGATGAGCACCGCCACGGCGTTCACGAGCGCGTGCGCCAGGCGCGGCTCCGGGCCGTAGCCCGCCCAGATCAGGAACGTCACGACGGAAACGGCGATGACCATCGGCACAAACCAGGCCGACACGGTGTCGGCGAGCCGCTGGATCGGAGCGCGCGATCGCTGGGCCTCGCTCACCATGCGCACGATGTGCGCCAGCAGGGTGTCGCTGCCGACACGTTCCGCCACCATGACGAAGGTGCCGGTCCCATTGACCGTGCCGCCGGTCACCTTCGCGCCGGCGGTCTTTTCGACCGGAATCGGCTCGCCGGTGACCATCGATTCATCGACGGTGGTCGCGCCGTCGAGCACGGCCCCGTCGACCGGCACGCGCTCACCCGGCCGGACGCGGAGCCGATCGGAGACGACGACACGCTCGAGCGGGACGTCCTGCTCGACACCATCCTGGCCGACACGGCGGGCCGTCTTCGGCGCCAGCCCCAGGAGATTCCGGATGGCGGCGCTCGTTCGACTGCGCGCGCGCAGTTCCAGCACCTGCCCGAGCAGCACCAGCGCGACGATGACCGCTGCCGGCTCGAAGTAGACCGCGACCTGTCCCATCGCGCGGAAGGAATCGGGGAACACGCCCGGCACGAGGGTCGCGACGACGCTGTACGCGTAGGCGGCACCGACGCCGAGCGCGATCAGCGTGAACATGTTGAGGTGTCGGTTCGCGATCGACGCCCGGCCGCGCACGAAGAAGGGCCAGCCACCCCAGAGGACGACGGGCGTCGCCAGCGCCAGTTGAATCCAGTTCAGCCAGGCGTGCGGCAGCGCCTGCTGGAGCGGCTGCCCGGGAAGGAACTCCGACACCATCAGCGCGAGCATCGGCGCCGTGATGAGCGCCGACCAGCGGAAGCGGCGCGTCATGTCCTCGAGCTCGGGATTCGATTCCTCGAGCGTCACCGTGCGAGGTTCGAGCGCCATGCCGCAGATCGGGCATGCGCCGGGCTCGTCGCGGACGATCTCCGGGTGCATCGGGCACGTCCACTCGGTTCTCGTGAGCGGCGCGACGTCGACCGGTTCGAGCGCCATCCCGCATTTCGGGCACGCGCCGGGACCCCGCTGGCGCACCTCCGGATCCATCGGGCAGGTGTACTCGCGTTCCATGTCCGCTGAACCGGACCGACTCGCCGGCGGACGCGCGCCGAGAAATGACTCGGGCGCCGCGCGGAACCGGTCCAGGCAGCTCTGATTGCAGAAGTAGTAGGTCTGGCCCTTGTGTTCGACGTGCCCCACCGCATCGTCGCGAGCGATGGTCATTCCGCAGACGGGATCGAGGACCTCAGCCGATGGATCGGCGGTCCGGGTGTGCGCCTGACATGACATTCCGTGTGCCTCCAGCCTTGTAACGCAGGCCGTCGACTTTCATTACACATCAGGGCGGCGGAGTCTGCACGGCGCTCCGGTGGCGTCCGGTGCGCGGCCGTTCTACCAGGGCGCCATCAGGCGGCCGAGCGGCCGCAGCGCCGGCACGTGATCGGCCACCGACTTGACGATGACGAGCATCGGGACGGCGAGCAGCGTGCCCCAGGGCCCCCACAGCCACGTCCAGAGCAGGATGCCGAGGAAGACCACGATCACGCTCATGCGCTCGGCTCTTCCGAGCAGCGCCGGCGTGACGAGCCAGCCCTCGGCCGACGCGACGAGGAGCGCGGCGCAGGCCATCTCGAGCGCCTCGGCGATGGATCCGGTTTGAATCAGGCCGACGACCAGCAGGCCGCCCGACACGATGGCCGGTCCGAAATAGGGAATCGAGTCGAAAGCTCCGCCGAGAAAGCCCCATACGCCGGCGTGGTCCACGTCCATCCACGCCAGCACGAGCCACGTCACCACGCCCACGATGGCGGATGCGACGACGCGGACGAGCAGGAAGCGCTGCACCCGCATGCTGATGTCGTCGATGATCTCCACCGTTACCGATCCGTGATCGAGGTACTCGCGGCCCACCTCCACGAGCCGTCCGCGAATATGATGGCCGCTGAGGAGCAGGAACAGGACGAGAAACGGAATGACGACCAGGTTGACCGCGAACGCGACGATCGCTCCGACGCTCATCTGCACGAGATCGATGCCGGACAGGCCCGGATCCCCGCCTGGTCCGGGGCTCGCCGGCGCGGCGCCCGCCGCAGATCGTTCCGTGTTGGCTGTCTCCCTTTCCATCGACTGCTGCTCTGTCCGGCCGGAGGCCGGTTGTCTCGCGCGGTCGGGAACTGGCGCCGCCTCTTCTCCGGTTGCGCCGGTGCCGCTGTGCCGGACCGTCGATGCGCCGCGCGCGTTGCTCACGCGGTTCGACCCGCCGATCATGTCGATGACGCGGCCGGCAACGGCGGGCAGGATCCGCGTCGCCTCGCTGACGTCGCCGCGGAGGCTGTAGGCGCCCCAGCCGGCCAGCCCGACCAGCCCCAGCAGGAGCCCGACGGCGCCGACGATGCGCGGGACATGGCGTGCGTGGAGCCACGCGACAATCGGTTCGAGCGCGTAGCTGATCAGGACCGCGATGACGATCGGGATGAGCAGCGCGCTGGCCGCGCGCAGGAAGAACAGCGTGGCGACGACGGCCAGAATCCAGATGCCGGTGCGCTCGGACGTTGAACGGCCGTGCTGAGAGGCCACATGGCACTACCGTGCGACAGTGGTGCCAGCGGCAGGGCCAGAAGGGAATAGCCGGGATGCCGGAGCGGTGGGCGCCGCGTGCTCTGTGCCGGTGCCAGGCCGACGCGCCCGGCCATCTCAGGCGTACATCGGGCGGCCGTCGCCGAGCGCGATCCAGCCGCGGACGATCCGGTAGATGAACCAGACGCTGACGATCACGATTGGCGCCCAGGCGACGAGGATGCCGAGACCAAAGGTCCCGACGACAAACAGGACGCACAGCGTGATCCAGAGCAGCCCGAACCAGAACGTCCGGATCTGCCAGCGGAAGTGCGATTCCAGCCAGGTGCCGCGCACCTCGCCACGCTTCGCGTAGTTGAGGATGACCGCGATGATCGACGGCCACCCGGTCAGGAACGCTCCGACCACCGTGGCCGCGCCGAAAATGCCGGTGAGCAGGCTGAACGCGTGCAGCCCATAGATCGCGTGCGTCCAGTTGACGAGCGGCGCTGGCCGTTCCATGGTCCGAGTATACGGCCTGGGCGCTCGTCCGACGCTTCCGGGCGCCGGCGTTGCCACTCCGCCGGCCCCGCGTCGCGCGCGGCTGCGGGCCGGCCTGGAGGCGGCGCGCACGCAGCATGATCGACCGCGCGTGCCGGGCATCGGGTGCGAGGCCCACGCCGCGGGTCAGGCCGGGTTCGGGCTGGCGTCGGACGTTTCGGCAGGCGGCAATTCATGGGCGCAGCGCCGGATCGCCATGATTGCCGGCAGGGTGGCGGCGGCGCCGATCGCGACCAGCGTTGCGCCGATCCGGCGCCGGCGCTCGGCCGACATCCGGCCGGCGACGAGCATGCCGATGCCGGCGCCGAGCGCCGCGCGCGTGCTCACGACGAATGCGAATGTCGGCAGGTTCAATTGGACGTGCTTCATGATGGCAGCCGCTCCTTCCGCTCGAGACGGTCACGGGCGAGGGTGCATGAATCGCACCACGTGGATTGGCTACGCCCATCTCGGTTAGAGTGACGAGGGCTCGGCCGTTTCGGCTGCGGCCCGAAGCAGACTCCGACAAGCGGGGGAGACGCGCGTGCAGTGGATCGACTGGGCGGTCCTGCTCCTGTTCCTGGGATGGATCGTCTACGACGGATTGCGCCGGACCAAGGACAGCCACGAGCTCGAGGGCTACTTCCTCGCCAAGCGAAGCATCCCGTGGTGGGCCGCCGGCATCTCGGTGATGGCGACCCAGCTGAGCGCCATCACGATGATCGGGACGACCGGTCAGGGCTACACCGACGGCATGCGGTTCATCCAGTTCTACTTCGGCCTGCCGCTCGCGATGATCGTCCTGTCGGCGACGCTCGTGCCGTTCTTCTACAACTCGGGCGTCTACACCGCGTACGAGTACCTCGAGCAGCGCTTCGACGCGAAGACGCGCAGCTTCACGAGCCTCCTGTTTCTCGTGTCGCGCGGCATGTCGTGCGGCGCGGTGGTGGCGGCCCCGGCGGTCGTGCTCTCGCTGATCCTGAACCTCGACGTCACCGCGACCTCGCTGCTCATCGCGGCGCCGGCGGTCGTCTACACGATGTTCGGCGGCGTGCAGGCGGTCACCTGGACCGACGTCAAGATCATGGGGCTCGTGGTCTTCGCGCTCTTCGCGGTCATCGTCGCGGCGATTCTCGGCTATCCGGGAGGCGTCGGCGTCGGCGACGGTCTCAGCATCGCGGCGGCGACCGGCCGGCTGCAGACCTTCGACTTCAGCTGGGATCTGACCAATCAGTACACGTTCTGGTCGGGAACGATCGCCGCGCTGTTCCTCTTCTGCTCGTACTTCGGCACCGATCAATCGCAGGTGCAACGCTACCTCACGGCGAAATCGGTGGACGAGGCGCGCCATTCGCTCCTGGTCAGCGCCTACTGGAAGATCCCGCTGCAGGTGATCGTGCTGCTGCTCGGAGTGCTGGTGTACGTGTTCTACGTCTTCAATGCGCCGCCGCTCATCTTCAGCAGCAGCGCCGTGGATCGGCTCAACCGCGACGCGCGCCCTGCCTTCGCGGCGCTCGAACAGCAGCACGAGACGGCGATCGCCGCGCGGCGCGAGGCGGCCGCGGCGCTCGCGCAGGCGCGGCACGCCGGCGACGGGGCGCAAGTGCTGGCGGCGCAGGATCGGTTCCGCGCGCGGGAGGCGGCGGTGCAGGAGGTGCGCGGCCGCGCGCAGGCGCTGGTGAGGCAGACCACCGGCGAGCAGACGTTCAACGACGTGAACTACATCATCCCGAACTTCATCCTGACCCAGCTGCCGGCCGGCATCGTCGGCCTGCTGATCCTCGCGATTCTGCTGGCGGCCACAGACACGATCGCGGGCGAGCTGAACTCGCTGTCGACGGCGACCGTGATCGACTTCTACCGGCGCTGGGTGCGCCCGGTCGCGAGCGACGCCCACTACCTGCGCGTGTCGAAGGCGGCGACCGGCCTCTGGGGGCTGTTCGCGTGCGCGGTCGCCGTGTGGGCGGCGGAGCTGGGCTCGCTGATCGAGGTCGTCAACCGCTTCGGTTCCTTCTTCTACGGATCGGTGCTCGGCGTGTTCGTGCTCGCGATCGCGGTCCCGTGGGCGTCTGGTACCGGCGCGTTCGTCGGCTTGATTGCCGGGATGGCCGCCGTTGCGTGGGCGGCCAGCTTCACCAGCGTCGCGTTTCTGTGGCACAACGTCATCGGCGCCGTCGCCGTCGTCGTCGTCGGGATGGCGGTCAGCGCGGCGGCGCCCGGCGTCGGGCGCCCGTCGCCGGGCGTCGAGCGCCGAGCGCCGAGCGCCTGACTTGGGCAGGCAGCGATCGATGCTCGACCGGCGCACCTTCGTGCTCTCGGCCGCCGCCGCCGGCTTCGCGGCCTGTTCGCGCGTGCGCGCAGACGATGCGGGGACCACCATGGACGATCGGATCTTCGAGGTGACCCATACCGACGCCGAGTGGCGCCGGCTGCTCACGCGCGGCCAGTACTTCGTCCTGCGCCGGGAGGACACCGAGCTCGCGTTCACCAGCGTGCTGCTCGAAGAGAAGCGCTCGGGCGTGTACTCCTGCGCCGGCTGTGGCCTGGCGGTCTTCGCCTCAAGCGCCAAATTCGACAGCGGCACCGGATGGCCGAGCTTTGCGGCGCCGCTCGACCACGCAGTCCTCACGAAGCGCGACGCGTCCTTCGGCATGGTCCGCACCTCGGTGATCTGCCGGCGCTGCGGCGGCCACCTCGGGCACCTGTTCGACGATGGCCCGGCCCCCACCGGGATGCGCTACTGCATCAACGGCGTCGCGATGAACTTCGCACCTTCTCCGTAGCGCGCCGCCTTCGCCTCGCCTGCGGCGCTGGCGGTGCATGCGGAGCGACCGCGAGCCGCCTCATTCAAGCGCTCGGACAGTCCTGGATCCGCTACACTCTCGGTCGAGGTGCGCCTCTTGCGAATGATCATCGGCGTCCTGCTCGCCATGTCAGCCGTTCGGCCCGGCCTCGCCTTCGAACCACCGGGCCGGCGTGATTCCGCGCACCCGGCCGGACGCTTCCCGAACGACGCGCTCCTGGACGTCGGGGTGGCGCGCGGAGCGGGGCAGTCGGAGCCAGCCCCGGGCGCGCAGTCGGACACGCCGAGGCCCCAGGTCGAGGCGGAATATCTGCTGAGCGTCGTGAGCTTCACCGAATGGCCCGCCGACGCGATGCCAGGCGGCGCCGCGGTGCACTTCTGCGTCGCCGGCGCCGATGTCATCTTCAGCGCGCTCGACAGCGCCGCGCGCGGCGACGCGATCCTCGGGCGGCCGCTCGTCGTCCATCGCGTCGGCCGTCCGGACGAAGTGGTTCAGTGCCACGCCATCTTCGTCTCGCAGGGGGAGGACCCCCGGGTGGAGGCATTCCTCGGTGCGGCGGCCGGGGTGCCGGTGCTGACGATGGGCGAGTCGGCGGCATTCGCGCGCGCGGGCGGCATGGTGAGCTTCGGCATCGAAGAGGGCCGCGTCCGCTTCGACCTGAACCGCAGCGCGGCCGAAGCGCGCGGGCTGCGGTTCAGGTCGCAGCTCCTGCGGCTGGCTCGCCGCGTCACATGAGCCCGTGGTTTCGCTGGCTCAGCGACCAGCCGGTCGCGCGCAAGGCGCTCGCGCTCGGGGTCGTGCCGACGGTTGCGGCCATCGCACTCGTGATGGCGACCTCGACCGCCACGACCTATCTGCAGGTGCGCCGCTCGCAGGAACAGGATCTCCAGACCGACGCCGCGATCGTGGCCGAGAACGTGAGCGCCGCGCTGGCATTCGGCGATCGCGGCGCGGCGGGGGAGACGATCAGCGGCTTTCGCGCCAAGAGCAACATCGAAGCGGTGTGCGTATTCGACTCGACCGGACGGCTGTTCGTGTCGCTCGTGCAGGGCGCCGGCGCGTGCCCGGACGACCAGAGCACGCCGGCCGCCGCGGCGTTCGCGTACGAGCGGCCGGTGGCACTCGACGGCCGCCAGCTCGGGACCGTCAGGCTTGCCGCCAACGGCTTCCGGCTGTATGTGTGGATGCGCACGCAGACGATCGTGGCCGGCGCGACGCTCTGCGCCGGTCTTCTGCTCTCGTTCGCGCTCACCCGGTGGCTCGCGCGCACCATCACCGAGCCGGTTCTCGAACTGGCGGCGACCGCCGAGCGCATCTCGACGAGCGGCGACTACGGGGCGCGTGCCGAGCAGCTGACCCGCGATGAGCTCGGCAGGCTCACCGCGTCGTTCAACGGCATGCTGGATCGGATCCAGCGGCAGCACGAATCGATGTCGGCGCTGCTCGGGCGGGAACAGGAGGCGAGCCGGCTGAAGGATCAGTTCCTCGCCGCTGTCTCGCACGAGCTGCGCACGCCGCTCAACGCCATCCTGGGCTGGCTCCACATCGTCCGGACCACGAAGCCGACGGCCGCGACGGTCGATCGGGCGCTCGAGAGCCTCGAGCGCAACGCGCGCGCGCAGGCGCGCCTCGTCGAAGACCTGATCGAGACCTCGCGCGCGGTCACCGGCAAGCTGCAGATCAAGACAGAAGTGGTCGATCTGCGCGTCGTCGTCGGGGCGGCGCTGGACGTGGTGAGCGCCGCGATGAGCGCCAAGTCCATTCGCGTCAAGAGCGCGCTGCCACCAACCGCAGCGCTCGTGTCGGGCGATCCGGACAGGCTGCAGCAGGTCGTCTGGAACCTGCTGTCGAACGCGCTGAAATTCACGCCGCCGAGCGGTTCCGTGTCGATCGATCTCGCACCCGACGGCACCGACTTCGTCATCGCCGTCCAGGACTCGGGCATCGGCATCACCGCCGAGTTCCTGCCGTTCGCGTTCGACCGCTTCCGCCAGGCCGACGGATCGATGAGCCGCGAACATGGCGGCCTGGGGCTTGGCCTGGCCATCGTGAAAGACCTGGTCGAACGGCACCGCGGCTCGGTCGCCGCCGCAAGCCCCGGCCGCAACCAGGGCGCGCGTTTCACCGTCCGGCTGCCCAGGCTGACCGGCTCGCCGCGGGAGGAACACGACGGCCGCGCCCAGCCGGCCGCTGCCGGCCGGCTGGACGGCGTCCGCGTGCTCGCGGTGGACGACGATCCGGACGCGCTGGCAATCGTGACGCACGGGCTGCGCGCGGCTGGCGCCGACGTGCTGCCGGCGGCGTCGGGAACCGAAGCGATTGCGATCGGGCGCCGGGAGTGCTTCGACGTGCTGATCTGTGATCTCGCGATGCCGCGGATCGACGGCTTCGAGATCCTGAAGAGGCTGCGGGATCAGAGCGCGGCGTTTGCCGCGGGGGCGTTCGCGATTGCCGTCACGGCGCACGCCTCACCGAGCGATTGCCAGCGCGTCATCGCGGCGGGCTTTCGGATGCACTTGTCGAAGCCGTACGATCCCGGCGAACTGGTCCGCCTGATCGCGGCCGCCCTGCCTCGATCGGCCGGAGCGCCGTGCGGCAACGGCGCCGCGGACGCAGGCTGACTCCCCGACTGCGCGGCAGCGAGGAGGTGCTCGGAGAAGGGAACGCGGCGCCCACGTTCGTCTGTCACCTGAAGCGCGCGAGCAGCGTGCGCGGCACCAGGCACGTCTTCGTGCCCGTCGTCCCGGCCATCTCGATCGTGATGTCCGAGGTGGGCGCCCAGGGGGCGAAATCGAAGGTGAAGCTCCCGCGGCCGCCATCGATGGAGCGCGACGTCGGCTGGAAGGTCCTGCCGCCGCGCTTGATCGAGACCGCGGTGATCCGGTTCTGCGAGCCGGCCGCCGGGCTGATGCCGAGGGTGACGCGTGTGCGGCCCGCGGTCGCATAGTTGGGCTGCGGCGCCGGCTGCTTCTGGCGCACCGCGTTCCACACCTCGTACGCGACGTACTTGTAGGGGGTGTGCAGGGCGAGCACGAAGTCGTCGTTCTTGCAGAGTCCGGCGTCGTAGAAGAGGCAGACCGGGTTGTCGCCCCCCTGTTTGCCGCATTCGATCGCCTTGTAGTAGTTGTCCTGGCCGATGGGCTGGATGCCCTTGTCCCAATCGAGCGTGAGATTGGCGGGGATCTGGGCCCGAATCTGGGCGGCCATCGGCACCGGCGCGAGCGCCAGCGTGCCGGCCAGAATGATGCGCAACATGGCGACAGTCTACGGTATTCTTGGCCGTCCTCGACGGCGATGTCGAACCGCAGCCTCTGGGCGATCGCGCTGACGATGCTATGTGTGCCGGGGTGCCGCACCGCGACGGCGCCCGGCGCCGAAGTCGTCCGCCCCGTCCGGCCGGGGGCGCCGGGCGAGTCGGCGCGGCCGACTACGCCCGCCGCCGCCACGGATCTGTCGCAGTTCCGCGTCACCGACGCCGACGTCCGCTTCATGCAGGGCATGATTGGCCACCACGCTCAGGCGGTCGACATGGTGGCGCTCGTCCCCTCCCGAACCACAGACCCGCAGATGCTGGCGCTCGCCCGGCGCATCGACGTCTCGCAGGCCGACGAGATCGCGATGATGCAGCACTGGCTGCGCGCGCACGGCCAGGAGGCGCCCGGTGCGGACGCGATGCACGTGCACGGCGCGGTGCTCATGCCGGGCATGTTGACGCCCGAGGAGATGACCCAGCTCGCCGCCGCCACCGGCAGCGAGTTCGTGCGTCTGTTCCTGCGCGGCATGATCAAGCACCACGGCGGCGCGCTCACCATGGTCGAAGCGCTGTTTGCCACGCCAGGCGCCGGCCAGGACTCGGATATCTACGCGTTTGCCTCTGACGTCGACGCCGATCAACGGATGGAAATCATCCGCATGAGCCGCATGCTCGAGGAGCTGTCGCAATGAGATTCGCCGCCGCCATGCTGTTCTGTCTTTCGGCCGCGTCAATGGCCGCCGTGATCGATGGACGCGCGCAGGAGCGGCCGGCTGCGGCCGCCGACAAGCGGGTCGGCCTCAAGCCGGGCTACCACGACGCCGGCGAGGCCGCCTGGAACATGGTGCTGCTCTCGAACACGCCGCGGCCCGACGGCTTCTTCGATCCGGCAAGCCCCGCCGGCCGGCCGACGGCGCCGGAGCGGCCGGAGGGCCAGGCGGCGAACGCGCCGGCGCCGGGCGGCGCAGCGGCGCCGGGCGCAGCGCCGGCCGCGAACGCGATTGGCGCGCCTGCGGCATCGGCTGGATCGCCCGCGCCCGCGGCGCCGGCCCCGGGCGGACTGGATTTCGCGAACTCGGATCTGGCGTTCATCAGAAACTACGTGTTCATGGGGAACTTCAACGGATTCAACGCCTACGACGTCGACAGCGCGAAGCGTCCGCGCCTGGCGAGCTCGGTCGTGTGCCCCGGCGGCCAGGGCGACGTGTCGGTGCACGGCAACCTGCTGTTCATGTCGGTGGAGCAGACGCGCGGGCGCATCGACTGCGGCAACCGGGGCGTGGCCGAGGTCGTGAGCAAGGAGCGCTTCCGCGGCATCCGCATCTTCGACATCTCCGACCTGAGCGCGCCGCGCCAGATCGCGGCGGTCCAGACCTGCCGCGGCTCCCACACCCACACGCTCGTGATCGACCCGAAGGACCCGGCCAACGTGTACCTGTACGGCTCGGGGACCGGCGCGGTCCGGCCGGCCGAGGAGCTCGCCGACTGCTCGGGCAAGGAGCCGGGTGAGGATCCGAATACCGCGCTCTATACGATCGACGTGATCAAGGTGCCGGTCGCGGCGCCGCAGAAGGCGGCCGTTGTCAACCACCCGCGCATCTTCGAAGACAAGACGACCGGCAACATCGCCGGCCTGTGGCAGGGCGGCAATTTCGGTCCCGGCACCCAGACGTCGAGCGCGACGACGCGGTGCCACGACATCACGGTCTTTCCGGCCATCGGCCTCGCCGCGGGCGCGTGCGCCGGCAACGGCATCCTGCTCGACATCGCCGACCCGGTGCACCCGGTGCGCCTCGACGCCGTCACCGACAGGAACTTCGCCTACTGGCATTCGGCGACGTTCAACAACGACGGCACCAAGGTGCTGTTCTCCGACGAGTGGGGCGGCGGCACGCGGCCGCGCTGCCGCGCGAGCGACCTGCCCACCTGGGGCGCCGACGCGATCTTCGACATCGTCGATCGCAAGCTGGTGTTCAAGAGCTACTACAAGCTGCCGGCGCCGCAGACCGAGCAGGAGAACTGCGTCGCGCACAACGGCGCGCTCATCCCGGTGCCCGGGCGCGACATCATGGCGCAGGCCTGGTACCAGGGCGGCATCTCGCTCTTCGACTTCACCGACTCGGCGCACCCGGTGGAGATCGGCTACTTCGATCGCGGCCCGATCAGCGCGACCGATCTCATCACCGGGGGCTATTGGTCGGCGTATTGGTACAACGGGCACGTGTACGGGAGCGAGATCGCCCGCGGGATGGACGTCTTCGATCTGGCGCCGAGCGCGTTCCTGACGCAGGACGAACTGGACGCGGCCATTGCCGTGCGGACCGGCGAGCTGAACGTACAGGGGCAGCAGGTGATCGTCTGGCCGGCGACCGCGCCGGTTGCGCGCGCCTATCTCGACCAGCTCGGACGGACCGGGGGGATTCGACCGGAGCGCGACCGGGCGGTGCGGGCCGCGCTCGAGCGTGCGGACCGGATCCGCGGCGGCAGCGACGAGGCGGCCGCCGGTGCGGCAGCCCAGCTCACCGCGCTCGCGTCGACGATCGAAGCCGACGCGCGGTCGGCGGCTGGAATCGATTCGAAGCGGCTGTCGGCGCTCGCCTCGACGCTGAAGGGGCGGGCGGCGCGGCTCGGGGAACCTGGAAACTGAGGCGCAGACCGGGAGGAGCTATGCGCAGCATCGTCGTGCTCGCCCTCGTGCTCTCGACAGCATCGGTGATTTCCGCCCAGGCGCAGCAGTGCCTTCACGAAGCGGGGGAGACGCCCTCTGAGGCTGCCAGGCGCCGGGATGCACTCGCCGCGGCGCGGATGATCAACACGATCCAGGCAAATCAGCCCGGGGCGGTAAACAGGCGGTACCTGCGCCACGCCGATCTCGCGGCTTCGCCATTAGTCGCGGGTACGCGCGAGTCCGCGGGCGCGAACGACAGGCGGGTTTCCCTGCGCCCGGACCGGGAAATCCTGCCTGGCTGGAGGCTCGTCCTCGATGTATCCGAGCAGGGCTACTGGTTCCTGATCAAGGACATGCGCGATGCCTGCGGATTCGCGTATGTCAGCAACCAGGCCGGGGTGATCTGGAGCGCCGCGCCGATTCGATGAGACCGCCGGCGCAGGCTTCCGGTTCCACGCCTCGCCGGTTTCATGCCTCGGTCGTCCATCTCGCGGCGTAGAACACCACCGCCATTGCGGCATACCCGATCACGAACGGCCAGGCGGGCGCGAGCTTCAGGGCGGTGTCGCCGGTCGTCCACTGGTACGAGTGCATCAACCCGCACGCCGACAGCGCCGCCGCCGCCGCGCACCAGGCAGCGGCCACCGTCCACCGCCGCTCGATCACCCCGACCACGGCCGCCGACAGCAGCATCGAGGTGAACAGGAACCCCTGCTCGAGCGAGAAGGCGCCGTGGATCCAGGTATCGCTCTTCTGGAACTCGCCGACGAGCGTCTCGGTGAACGGCGCGGCCGGCGTGCCGAGTCCGGCGGCGTGCAGCCCGTTCTTCGCGATGAGCGCGCCCCAGGCGGCAATCCCCGGCAGCATTCCGACCACCACCGCCGGCGCGTGCTCTTGCGGCGTGGCCTGGAAGGCCTGCGCCGTGATCACCAGGCCGATCCACAGCACGATCGCCATGCCCGCGTCGATCGGGATCGCCCAGGCGATCCAGGCGAGGGTGCCCGTGAGGCAGATGAAGGTCACGAAGGCGCCGTTGAGGATCGAGTAGCCCGCGCGCGCGCCGAGCGCCTTCCACCCGGGATGTCCGATGTAAATCGTCGTCGGAAAGGCCGAACCGAACAGCGCCGCCGCCACGCTGCCGAGCCCGTTCACCAGGAGCGCCGGCCTGGTCTCGTACGCATCGCCCGCCGCCTCCGCCGACTCGATGTTCTGCAGCGAGCCGAGGACGTTGAAGAGCCCCATCGCGACGATCACCGACAGGTAGGGCACCAGCAGATCCCCACCGAGCGCCCCGGCCAGCTCGCCGAGCACCGGGACCGGCAGGCGCAGCGCGGGCGCGCCGGGCGGATCGCCGACCGGCGCGATACCGATCGCCCATGACATCGCCGTGCCGAGCGCGACCGCTGCCATGCCGCCGGGGATGCGCCCCTTGAAGCGCACGCGTCCGAAGTAGACGAGCATCACGATCCCGAGCGTCGTGAGCCCGACGATCGGCCGCGCGAACGTGCGGTACAGGAAACCGAGGGAGATGAAGGTGAGCGCGATGCCCGCCAGCGTCGACAGCAGCGCCGCGCGCGGCGTGTTCCGCCGGACCCGCTCGGCCACGAATGCCGCCGCAACCTCGATTGCGCCGGAGCAGAGCGTGGCCAGCAGGCCGGCCTGCCATGCCACGCGCGCGGGATCGGCCACGCCGGCACGCTCGGCGATCGCGCGCGCCGGGAGCATCACGAGATAGACGTGGGCGAACAGCGAGATCGTGTTGATCCCGTAGGGCAGCGCGCAGACATCGGTCCGCCCGGTGCGTGCGGCCAGCCGTTTCGCGGCGTGACCGTAGTACAGATTGCCGACGAGGATCGAGATGGCGGCGCCCGGCAGCACGCGGCCGTAGACGAGGTCGGGTGGGAAGCCGAGCACCAGGCGGCACAACGCATCGATGAGGAGCAGTTGGACGAGGTTGTCGAGCGCGAGGCCGAAGAAGCCGTCGATGTCGCCGCGAACGATCCAGGGCATGGACGAGAATATAGTCGAGGCGGGCCGAGCTCGGGTCCGCCCGCGACGATGAGGACGTGGCGGGGGCGCGGCGCCTGATGTCGGCCGCGATCCGCATCAGCGCGCCGGCATCCCAGACGTAGCAGGAAAGGCCGACCACGTCGGGCGTTCCGTCAAGGATCGTGTCGACCGCCTCCAGGTCGTTGGACTCGGAGGGCAGTTCGAGGATCCACATCTGGCCGAACTCGAGGCCTGCGTGGTCCAGGAGGTGCGCCTTCAGGCAGAGCAGCGCCAGCGGCGTGAACGCAGGGGTGGCGTACCGCGTGGCAAGACAGACGCGCACGGTGCCGATCCGATTCCGGGCGGCGCCGGCGAGGTGCCGGGCGGATCAGTCCTCAGGCGCGGCGGCAGGATCGGCGGGCAGGCGCTCGACCTTGCCCGACGCGACCTCGAGCTGCGCGGTGCCCACCAGCTTGTGCGGGCTGTCGACTCTGGGGGGGCAGCCGCGCATGAGCTGGGCGGCGCGCTGACCGCTCATGACGATGAATTCAAAGGGGTTCGCGCCTGCGGGCGGTCTGATCACTGGCAGCCTCTTTCTCGCCGGTTCCGGGGAAAAAACCAGTATACCTCTGGCGCGGCGCAAAGGGGTGTATACTCGGCGGACGATCCGGGACGTGCCCACCCCGCTGCCCACCGCCGCTCAATCCCTCATACAACAGGAGCGACCCAGCGGCTTCGGCGCAACGCGGGTGTCGGCATCCGAGCCGGGTCTCGGACACGTGCGAACGATCATCGGTCGGAGGCGATCGCTATGAACGGAAAAGTGAAGCGGCTGGTCAGCGACAAGGGGTTCGGTTTCATCGCCGCGGAAGACGGCGTGGAGTACTTCTTCCATCAGTCCGCCTGCGTGGGCGTCTCGTTCAACGAGCTCCGCGAAGGGCAGGCCGTCACGTTCGACCGGGGCCAAGGGCCGAAGGGTCCCCGCGGCGAGAACGTCCGGCTCGCCTAGTCACTGAACCCGCTGGCACGCCGGGGCGCCGCTGGCGCCGCCGGCGTGTCCCCCGACCGTGCCCGCGACCGCCTTCACGCCGGCGACGACCAAGCCCCTGGCCTGGCTCGCGGCAGCCGCGCTCGTCGCCACCTTCGCCATCGCCGTCCAGCAGCACCATCGCACCACGCTCAAGCTCGCCGATCCAGCCGGCGGTCACGTCAGCGATTTCGATCGCTGGATGATCATGGCGCCGCAATTCGTCCATGGCGGCGCCGACTACGTCACCGACGAGCTCCCCACGCCGCCGCTCTCGCTGCTCGTGCTCGGACCGCTCGCCGCGCTGTCGAGGCCCGATGCGGCATTCGTCTGGGTGCTCCTGAAGCTGCCGCTGGCGATCAGCGTGTTCCTGATGGCCGCGCGCATCGTCGCCCGCGCCGGCGTCACGCTCACGCCCGAGGCGGTCGCGCTCGTGGTCGCCGGCTGGTGGCTCGCCGTCGTCGTCGACATGCAGGAGGGGCAGACGAACTTCCTTGCACTGGCGCCGCTGGTGGCCGGCCTGCTGTTCGCGCAGCGCCAGACCCGCGCCGGCGACGCGGCCGCGGGCGCGCTCATCGGTCTCGGCGCGGCGATGAAGGTCACGCCGATCGTCTTCGTCGTCTATTTCGCATGGCGGCGCCGCTGGACGATTGCCGCGTCGGCGCTCGCGAGCGTCGCCGCCTGCTCGCTGATCGTGCCGGCGATCGCCTTCGGATGGCAGCAGAATCTCCGCTGGTTCGGACAATGGGCGCGGATCATGATCCTGCCCTACGTGTCGGAAGGGGCGGTGGTCTACTCGACGAGCCAGTCGGTGCCGAGCGCCGCGCTGCGGCTGCTGACCGATGCGCCCGCGTTCGACTCGCACCACGGCGGCGTGACCGAGAGCCACTTCATGAACGTGCTCTCGCTGAGCAACGCGGCGGCCCGGCAGATCCTCCGGCTGTGCACGGTTGCCGCCGGCGCGGCCGGCCTCTGGTGGACCCGCCGGCCGCTGGCGGCGCTGCGGTCCCCCCGGTACGTGGTCGAGATCGGCGCCGTCGCCGCGTTCATGCTGTGGTTCTCCGAGCGCACGTGGGTGCACCACTACATCAGCTTTCTCCCCACGCTGATGGCGGCCGGCATGGTGCTGAGCGATCCGCGCTGCAGCACGCGATCGGCGCGCACCGTCCGGGCGGCTCTCGTGCTCTTTGCCGCGACGACGCTGCTTGCGTCCGAGGCCGGCAAACTGCTCGGCCCCGACGGCGTCGACTGGGCGAAGGCGGCCGGCGTCTATCTGTGGCCCTCGATGGCGGTCACGATCGCGGTGCTGACCGCGTCTGCTCGCAGGGGGGCCGGCGCAGGGGAGCCCGCTGATTTCGAGAGGGGCGTAGGTCTGCGCGACAGACCGGAAGACCAGGAGCGCGAAGGCGGCATCAACACGGATCTCCCTCGACCGGAGATCCGGTAACGCCCGCGGGATCCTCGTGTCTCCAGGCCTCCTGCGGCCGATCAGAAGTCCAGCCGCAGCCCCAGGTGCACCACGCGGGGCGGCTGCACCGCGGTCGTACGGCGCCAGACTGGGCTGGAGACGTCGTACTCCTCGACCTGAATCTGCTGGTTGAACAGGTTGTACGCGTCGAGAATCGCTTCGATGCGACGCCCGCCGATCCTGAATCCCTTCCGGACCCGCGTGTCGATGGTCATGACGAAGGTGAAGCGCGTGCGGCCGTTGCGGAACGCCCGCACGGCCTCCGGCCCCTGGTTCAGAGCCTCGAAGATCACGTTGCGGGTGAAGTGCTCGCCGTCCTGATAGCGTGCCGCCGTGCCGACGTGCAGGTCCCAGGGGAAAGCATAGGCCGCGGCGACCTTCAGCGTGTAGCCGCGCTCTGTGAAATCGCGGCCCTGGGCGTAGACGCGCGCATTGGGGTTGGCCAGCACCTCGCCGATCACGCCGTAGTCGTTCTCGTTCGGCTGGAACCCGCGGTTGCCGGCGAGTCCTTCGGCGCGTCCGGCCGTCGCGCCGAGCAGCAGGTAGAAGCGCTCGGTCTGCGTCTGGCCGGTGATATCGATGCCGACGTGCGTCGTCTCGTCCGCCGGGTCGAACCGCTGGCCGTTGGCGAGCAGAAAGCGATCGAGGCCGAAGGTGGCCGGCGATCGGTTGTAGCCGGGCAGCTCCTGCGAGATCTCCTCGTAGCCGTCGTCGTGGACGTAGGTGACGCCGTAGCTCGATTCCGGCACTGCCGTGTTGACGAGGCCGACGATGTTGCTGTCGCGCCGCGCCGAGGCGGTGAGCCGCATGACGGTGCGGGCGCCGGGACGCGCTTCGAAGCCGAACGTCACCTCGTCGCTGTGCGGCCGCTTCAACTGCGGATCGATCGCGCTGAAGCCCGGATCGCCGCCCGTGCCAGGGCCGACGCGGGCGACGAGCGGCCCGACATCGGACGGCAGCACCCGCGACCTGCTCCCGGCGCCCGTCCAGCGGTAGACGGCGCCGCTCGGCGCGTTCGGGTCGCCGTAGGCGAGCCAGTTGAGCGGCAGCGCCCAGCCGTAGCGGCCATAGCCGGCGAATGCGGCGAGGCCGAGGACGCGCGTGATGTCCCAGCGGAGGCCCGCGCGCGGAAACAGATCGTTCCAGGCGATGCCCTGGTCGGCGCCGGCGGCCGAGCCGCCGGCATGCTCGAATCGAAGCCCGAGATCGGCCACGACGCGCGGCAGCAGTTGCAGGCGATCGGTGGCGAAGGCCGCGAGCGTCGTCGCGCGCCAGCTCGACGGCGTGCCGGTGCCGGTGAAGTCCCAGGCGCGCGCCGGCAGGCCGTTGACGAGCTCGCCGATGCGCCCGGTGAACGACGGCATCGACGAAGCCACGCCGATCCGCGCCTCGACGCCAAGCTGCGCGCGATGTTCCCGCCCGAGGCGGCTGAATCCCGGCGGATCGAGCCGGCCGCCGACCGCGAAGGTCTGCTCGGTGCCGTTGCCCGGCTGCAGCAGTTCGTTCACCGGCCCCTGGCGCAGCCGATCCATCACGAACGTCGTCGTTGGCTCGATGTGCGCGTGGCGGTTGCGCGCCTGCCAGCTGGCGAAGCCGCGCCACGACGACCCGTCCGGCCGGCGGCGCTCGTAGGTGGCGATGCCGATCCCGGAGGCCGCCCGCAGCGTGGCCTCGGGCTGGCCGAATGCGACGTGGTGCGGATAGGCGTAGCTGGTCCGCTGGCCGGCGACGACGATCCGCAGTTCGTCGCCCGCCTTCGGCGCGAAGACGATGTGCGCGAAGGCCGACTGGATGCTGGCGCCCAGGGAGGAGGGGTCGTAGCGCTCGAAGCGGCGGCTGCTGCCGGCGTTGGCCGCGAACAGGATGCCGGTGCGGCCGGAGAGCGGACCGCTGAGCATCAGGCTCGCGTCCTGCCAGCGCTGGATCCGCTCGATCGGCGGGGGTGCGGCCATCCATGCGGTGGCCGGATCCGATCCGGCCGGCACGGCGATCGAACGGCCGGCAACGAGCGGGGATGGAGCGAAGAACCCCTCGATGCGGCGGGTCCAGGTCTTCGACGGCCGGCGCGGCGTGAGCGTGATGGCGAGGCCGGGGGCATTGACGTCGGCCGGCATCAGGCCGGTGTAGACGTCGACGCGCTGCCATTCCATCACGCCGGGCATGAACATCGGCGAGCCGTTGCCGCTCGGATCGGTCACGTTGACGTCGCCGACGCGGAACATCGTCTGGGTCCACGAGCTGCCGTGCGCGCCGATGCGGGCGGGCTGCCCCATGCCGAGCCCGCCGGTATCCATGCGATCGGAGATCAGATCGGCCTGGATGGTCTCGAGGACTTGATACAGATTCGAGCTGCCTGGCAGATCCTCCAGCGCCTGTGCCGTGATCTCGGAAGAGAGCATCGAGCGCTCGCGCTCGGCCGGCGCGGTCTGAGCGCGCGCGACCCCTGAGGGCGCCGAGACGAGCAGGAGCGTGAACCAGGCGCGTGCGAAGACGGAGTAATATCGTGTCATGAATGATCCGGGTGGATCGGCCGCCCTCTTCGATGCCATCGAGGCCGGGGATTGCGAGCGCATCAAGGCCATGCTCGCCGCCGATCCGGCGCTGGTCGGGGCGCACGCTCCCTCTGGTGAAAGCGCCATCATAGCTGCTGTCTACCATCGGCAGAAGGAAATAGCGAACCTCCTGATCGCGCGCGGCGCGCCGCTGACGATCTTCGAAGCATCGGCCGCCGGCGAAGTGGATCGGCTGGAGCGCCTGCTCAGCGAGGATCCGCCGGCCGTGCGCGCGTCGAGCCCGGACGGCTGGACGCCGCTGCACCTCGCCGCCTTCTTCGGCCACGTCCGGCCCGCCGAAATGCTGCTGGCGGCGGGGGCCGACGTCGCCGCGCGTTCGCGCAACAGCACGGTCAACACGCCGCTGCACGCGGCACTCGCCGGGGATCGCACGATGGTGGCGGCGTTGCTGATCGGCGCGGGCGCGGATGTGAACGCCGCTGATGCGGGAGGCTGGCGTCCCATCCATCAGGCTGCGCACAGCGGCAGCGTCGATCTGCTGAAGCAGCTCATCGCACAGGGCGCCGACCTGGACGCCGAGAACGGCGACGGCAAGACGGCGTACGCGCTGGCACAGGAGCGGAACCATCGGGAGGCGGCGGCGCTGCTGCGCCGGCACGCCGCATGAAGGCGCCGCACGAATCGCTCGAACCGGCGCTGGAATTCCTGCGGCTGCTCTGGGGCATCGAACACGTCCTGCAATCGGCCTCGAAGCGGATGCGGCGGCGCATCGGCATCACCGGCCCGCAGCGGCTGGTGCTGAAGATCGTCAGCCAGTTTCCCGGCATCTCGGCCGGCGAGCTGGCGCGGGTCGTCCAACTGCACCCGAGCACGCTCACGGGCGTGATCCAGCGGCTCGTCGACAAGCGCCTGTTGCGGCGCGAACGGGACCAGCGCGATACGCGGGTCGTGCGCCTGCAGGTGTCCCGCGGCGCGAAGCGCTTCACCAGCCGGTCGCGCGGCACGATCGAAGGGACGGTTGCGGCCGCGCTCGACCGGCTGCCGCCCGGCGACCTCTCGCGTGCACGCCGCGTTCTGCGGGCCGTCGCGGAGAGCCTCGATCCTGCGGCGAACGGGTCCGGACCGTTCCGCCGCCGGCGATCCTCGCCTCGCGCGACCGGCGCGCGAGGCGGCAGCGCGGTCAGCGGCGTTCGATCGTCACCGTCTGCACGGTGATCGGCTTCAGCGGGCGATCGCCCGGCTTGCTCGTCGGGGTCCTGCCAATCTTCTGCACGACCTCCAGGCCCTCGACGACCTCGCCGAAGACGCTGTGCCGGTTGTCGAGCCAGGGTGTCGCGGCGAGCGTGACGAAGAACTGCCCGCCGTTGGTGTTCGGCCCCGCGTTGGCCATCGAGAGGATGCCCGGCCCGGCGTGCCTGAGCGAAGGGTGGAACTCGTCGGCGAACTTGTAGCCAGGCCCCCCGGTGCCCTGGCCGAGCGGATCGCCCCCCTGAATCATGAAACCGTCGATGACCCGGTGGAAGATGGTGCCGTCATAGTACCCGCCCGTGCCCGTGCGTCCCGTGCGCGGGTCGGTCCACTCGCGCGTCCCTTCGGCCAGGCCGACGAAGTTCGCGACCGTCTTCGGCGCCTCCTCCTCGAACAGGCGAATCGCGAACGCACCCTCGGAGGTCGTGAAATGGGCCAGCAACATTGAGTATCCTCTCCTGCGAACGTCCCGTGCCAACACAAGTGACCCGATGATCGGATAACCAGCATCCGTGCCCCGATCATATCGTTATCTCCACTACGACGTCTTCACCGATCGCCTCTTTGGCGGCAACCCGCTCGCCGTCTTTCTCGACGGCCGCGGACTGCAGGGCGAGACGATGCTGGCGATCGCGAAAGAGATGAATTTCTCGGAGACGACGTTCGTGCTGCCGGCGGAGCGGCCGGACACCGACGTGCGGCTGCGGATCTTCACGCCGCGCGCTGAGCTGCCGATGGCGGGGCATCCGACCGTGGGCAGCGCGTTCGCGCTCGCCCGCTCGGGCGTCGTCACCTCCGAGCGCGATCGGATCGTGGTTGGCCTCGGCGTCGGGCCGACGCCGGTCTCGCTCGTGTGGAACGGGCCCGATCTGGCGTTCGTGTGGATGAGCCAGGCCCCGGCGACCTTCGGGCAGCCGATTGGCGATCGGGCGGGCGTCGCGGCGATGCTCGGCCTCTCGGAGGTGGCCGTCGCGGGCACCGGGCTGCCCGTGCAGATCGTGTCGTGCGGCGTACCGTTTCTGCTCGTGCCGCTGGCCACGCGTGCCGCCGTCGACAACGCGGCGCTGCAGATCGATCGCTACGAGACGTTCAAGCACGCATCGAAGGCCGGGTTCACCGGCATCTTCCTCTTCTCGCCCGAGCCCGGCGGCGACCGCGCGTCCGCCTACAGCCGGATGTTCGCGCCAGACGCCGGCATCGCCGAAGATCCGGCGACCGGCAGCGCCAGCGGTCCGCTGGGCTGCTACCTCGTGCGCCACCGGGTGGTGCCGCCGCACCGGGCGGGCTCGATTCTGAGCCTCCAGGGTGTCAAGATGGGGCGGACGAGCGCCGTGCACGTGTCGGTCGGGCTCGACGGCGAGGTGGTGACCGCGGTCCGTGTGGGCGGCGAGGCGGCGCTGGCGGGCGAAGGGACGTTGTACGTGTAAACCTTTGAAGGAGACGAGAATGAGACTTCGTTCAGTATCGGCGATCGCGGTGGGCCTGCTGCTGGCCGCCACGGCGGCCTCGGCGCAGGCGGACAAGGCGAAATTGACGAATCCGTCGGCGCTCAAGGAGCAGGCGCCGGCCGTGTACAAGGCGCTGTTCGATACCTCGGCGGGGCAGTTCGTCGTGGAGGTGCACCGCGACTGGGCGCCCAAGGGGGCCGATCGCTTCTACAACCTCGTGAAGAACGGCTTCTACGACGACGGCCGTTTCTTCCGCGTGATCCCGAACTTCATGGTCCAGTTCGGCATCAACGGCGATCCCGCGATCCAGCGCGCCTGGGGCAGCGCCACCAACCTGACCGACGATCCGGTGAAGCAGAGCAACGCGCGCGGCCTGATCACGTTCGCCACTGCCGGGCCGAATACCCGGACGACGCAGGTGTTCATCAACTACAAGGACAACGCGCCGCTCGACAAGCAGGGCTTCGCGCCGTTCGGGCGGGTGATCTCCGGCATGGACGTCGTCGACAAGCTGGTGAGCGAGTACCGCGAGCAGCCGAACGCCGGCAACGCGTATCTGATGAAGGGCAACGCGTACATCACCAAGAGCTTTCCGAAGCTGGACTACATCAAGACGGCGACGATTCAACCCTAGTGGCGACTGTCGATCAGCTTCCCGCGCTGGAGGCCGGCCTGGCCGCGCTCGCGGCCGGGCATCCATGCGATCCGTTCGCGCTGCTCGGCCCCCATCCCGATCCCGAACTCGGCGGCGTCGTGGTGCGCGCCTTCCAGCCGGCGGCGAATGCCGCCGAGCTCGTCCTGCCGGGGGGCGAATCGGTGTCGATGGCGGCCGGTCCGCACGCCGGCCTGTTCGAGGCGCGGATCGCCGGGGTCGATCCAGGCCCCCCCGCGCCCGACTATCGCCTGCGCTTCACGTTCCCACGCCATCAAGTCGCCGAGCTCGACGACCCGTATCGCTACGGGCGGGTGCTGACCGACGACGCACTGCGCCTGTTCGGCGAGGGCGCCCACCACCGCGCGTTCGAGATGCTGGGTGCGCACCGCG
The DNA here is from genome assembly GCA_020850715.1 of Acidobacteriota bacterium. Classification (GTDB taxonomy): domain Bacteria; phylum Acidobacteriota; class Vicinamibacteria; order Vicinamibacterales; family CAVVIG01; genus JADZED01. The sequence continues at coordinate 5,046 of JADZED010000009.1, read as the reverse complement.
TGGCCGTCGGTCCGGCGGTCGGCGTGCACTTCGCCGTCTGGGCGCCCAACGCCGGGCGTGTGAGCGTGGTCGGCGACTTCAACGACTGGGACGGCCGCGTCCATGCGATGCGGCACCTGCGCCCGAGCGGCGTGTGGGAGATCTTCATCCCCGATCTGTCCGACGGCGAGAACTACAAGTTCGAGATCCGGACCGAGAGCGGCGCGCTGCTGCTCAAGAGCGATCCGTACGGCGTCGCCTTCGAGGTGCCGCCGCGCACGGCGTCGGTGGTCCGCGACATCTCGGGCCATGAGTGGCGCGACGAGGCCTGGATGGCGCGCCGCGCCGCACACGGCAGCTGGCTCCGCGAGCCGATGTCGATCTACGAGGTGCACCTCGGCTCGTGGGCGCGCGTGCCCGAGGAAGGCAATCGATCGCTCACCTATCGGGAGCTGGCGCAGCGGCTGATCCCGTACGTGAAGACGATGGGCTTCAGCCACATCGAGCTGCTCCCCGTCATGGAGCATCCCTTCTCGGGATCGTGGGGCTACCAGGTGCTCGGCTTCTTCGCGCCGACGAGCCGCTTCGGGCCGCCCGAAGACTTCAAGTACTTCGTCGACGCCTGCCATCAGGCCGGCCTCGGCGTCATTCTCGACTGGGTGCCGGGCCACTTCCCGAAGGACGAGCACGGCCTCGCGCACTTCGACGGCACCGCGCTGTACGAGCACGCCGATCCGCGGCAGGGAGAGCACAAGGACTGGGGAACGCTGATCTTCAACTACGGCCGCAACGAGGTGCGCAGCTTCCTGCTGTCGAACGCGCTGTTCTGGCTCGAGGAATACCACGCCGACGGCCTGCGCGTGGACGCCGTCGCGTCGATGCTGTATCTCGATTACTCGCGCCAGGACGGCGAGTGGATCCCGAACCGGTTCGGCGGTCGCGAGAACCTCGAGGCGATCGAGTTCCTGCAGCGGCTCAACGCGCTGACGCACGGCGAGCACCCGGGCACGGTCACCGCGGCGGAGGATTCGACCGCGTGGCCGGGCGTCAGCCGACCGGTGCACCTCGGCGGGCTCGGTTTCACCTACAAGTGGAACATGGGGTGGATGCACGACATCCTCGAGTACGTCCGCACCGATCCGGTGCACCGGCGCTGGGCGCACAATCTCGTGACCTTCTCGGCGCTCTATATGTACACCGAGAACTTCGTCCTGCCGTTCTCGCACGACGAGGTGGTGCACGGCAAAGGCTCGCTGCTCGACAAGATGCCGGGCGACGCGTGGCAGAAGTACGCGACGCTGAGGACGCTGTACGGCTACATGTTCGGACACCCCGGGAAGAAGCTGCTCTTCATGGGCGACGAGCTCGCGCAGTGGCGCGAATGGAACCACGATCGCAGCCTCGACTGGCACCTGCTCGACGACCCGATGCACGCGGGCATGCGCACCTACCTGCAGGCGCTCAACTGGCACTATCGCTCGCAACCGGCGCTGCACGAGATGGACTTCGAGCCCGGCGGCTTTCGCTGGATCGACTGCCACGACAACGAGAACAGCGTCGTGTCGCTCGTGCGCCTGGCGCGCGATCCCCGCGACTTCGTCGTGATGGTGTTCAACTTCACGCCGGTGCCGCGCCACCAGTACCGCATCGGCGTGCCGCAGCCGGGCGTCTATCGGGAACTGCTCAACAGCGACAGCCGCCTGTACGGCGGCAGCAACGTCGGCAACGGCGGCAACGTCGAGGCGGCGCCGATCGCCGCGCATGGATTCGAACAGTCCCTGAGCCTCGTGGTGCCTCCGCTCGGCTGCCTGATGCTCAAGCTGCGATAGCCTCCACGACGGGCGCCCGGACGCCGCGCCGGCGACGAGGCGAGGTCCGGCGGTGCGCACCCGCGACAGGACGTGCGCCGGCCCCCGCGGCATCATCGCCTGGCGGAGTCGCGGCCCCGCGGCGATATCGCAGTGGTACTCTCGGTAGCGGATGTCCGTGCGCAGCGCACGCGCGACCGCGGTCGCGCTCGTCACCCTCGCCGTCTTCACCGACGCCGTCGCGTACTCGATCGCGGTCCCCGTGCTGCCCGATCTGAGCCGGCGGTTCGGTGCATCGCCCACCGCGATCGGCCTGCTGTTCGCCTCGTTCGGCCTCACGCTGCTCGTCGTCTCGATTCCGATGGGCACGATGTCGGACCGCATCGGACGGAAAGGTCCGATGCTCGCCGGGCTCGTGGCGCTCGCCGCGGCGACGCTGCTCTTCGCGTTCGCCGACAGCCTGAGATGGCTGTTTGCCGCCCGCCTGGTGCAGGGCGGCGCCGACGCGGTCACCTGGGTCGTCGGCTTCGCGCTGCTTGCGGATCTGTACGGCCGCGACGAGCGCGGTGCCGTCATGGGCATGGTCATGTCGGGCGCCACCTTCGCGTTCATGGCCGGCCCGACGCTCGGCGGGTGGCTGTACGAGCGCGGCGGCGTCGAGCTGCCGTTCCTGGCCGTCGCCGCGCTCGCCGGGTTCTGCCTCGCCGCGTTCGCCTGGGTGCGCCTTCCAGGACAGCGCGCCGAGCGCGAGCGGATCCCGGCCGCCGCGATCCTCCGCGTGCCCGCCGTTGCCGCCTGCACCACGGCCGTCGTGGTCGCGGCCGCGACGCTGTCGATGTTCGAGCCGGTCCTGCCGCTCTTCCTGTCGACCGAGCTCGGCGTCGGCCCCGCGCGGATCGGCGTGGTGTTTGGCGCCGGGGCCGTGGCCTCGATGCTCCTGCACCCGATCTACGGCCGCCTTGCCGACCGGTGGGGCGGGCGCCGCCTCACGCTGATCGGCCTGGCGATCACGGCCTGCACGATCCCGGCGATCGGCCGCGCCTGGAGCTTCCAATCGGCCGTCGCGCTGTACGTGCTGTTTGCCGCCACGGTGGCGATCGTCATCACGCCCTCGCTCACCTACATGGCCGAGGCGACCTCCAGCGCCGGCATCGAATCCTTCGGCGTCGGGTACGGGCTCTATAACATGGGGTGGGGCATCGGCCTGCTGATCGGCCCGGCGCTGGGCGGCTTTCTCTTCGAGCGGCTCGGTTTCCCGACGCTGGCGCTCATCTGGGCCCCCTGCGTTGTCGCGATCGCAATCGTGCTCTCGAGAGTAGAATCGAGGGTCATCGCCCCAGGAGGGCAGTCATGAAGCAGACCCGATGGCTTGGCGTGCTCGTGGCCGCGCTGCTCGCGCCCGCAGCCGGCACGATGCGGGCCGACGTCCGCGCCGATCAGAAGACGAGAGTGGAATTCGGCGGGGCGCTCGGCGGCGTCGTCAACTTGTTCGGCGGCGGCAGCAAGGACGGCACCTCGTCGAGCGTCGTCGTGAAGGGCGATCGCAAGGCGACGTTCAACGACCGCACCGGACAGATCATCGATCTGGCCGGCGAGAAGGTCTACGACCTCGACATGCGCAAGAAGACCTACACGGTCACCACCTTCGACGAGTTGCGGCGCCGCATGGAGGAGGCCCGCCGGAAAGCCGAAGAAGGGGCGCGCGAGCGGCCCGGCCGCCAGGAGCAGACGGCGCAGGCCGACCCGGATGCGCAGCAGATGGAGATCGACTTCTCGATCAGGAACACCGGACAGAGCAGAACCATCAACGGCTTCGATACCAAGCAGGCGATCATGACGGTCGCCGTGCGCGAGAAGGGGAAGACGATCGAGCAGAGCGGCGGTCTCGTGCTCGAGTCGGACATGTGGCTCGCGCCGAAGATCGCCGCCATGCAGGAAGTGGCCGAATTCGATCTGCGCTACGCGAAGCAGCTGTACGGATCGGTGCTCGGCGGCGTCTCGGCCGAGCAGATGGCGTCGGCGATGGCCATGTATCCGATGATGAAGGACGCAATCGCCCGCATGCAGGCCGAAGGACAGAAGCTCGACGGCACGGCCATTCAGACGGTCACGACCATCCAGGCGGTGCCATCGGCCGAGCAGGCGGCGCAGGAGGCCGAGGCGTCGTCGGACGAGCCGCAGAAGCCCTCGGGCCTCGGCGGCATGCTCGGCGGCCTCATGGCCCGGAAGATGGCGCAGAAGAAGGGCGGCGACGACGGCAAGCCGTCGCCGTTCATGACGATGACCAGCGAGGTGCTGAAGGTGACAACCGCCGTGAGCGCCAGCGACGTCGCCGTGCCCGCTGGATTCAAGGAAGACCGCTAGGGCGCCGGATCGGATGACGCCAGGGATCGTCGCCGACATCGTCGTCCCGGTGTACAACGAAGGCGCCAACATCCGGCGCGTCCTCGATTCGTTCCGGGACGCGCTGGAGTACCCCGTCCGCGTGCTCATCTGCTACGACCACGACGACGACGATACGCTGCCCGCGGTGAGGGGGTACGACGCGCCGTTCGAGATCGTGCTCGTGCGCAACGAAGGCGAGGGCGCGATCGGCGCCGTGCTGACCGGCTTCGGCCGCACGACGGCGCCCGCGGTGGTGCCCTGGCCGGCCGACGACGACTTCAATGCACGGCGCCTGAATGCCCTGATCCGCAAGTTTCTCGACGGCTACGATGTCGTCGCGGCGTCGCGCTTCATGCCGGGCGGGAGCATGGACGGGTGTCCGGCCGTGAAGGCGGTGCTGGTGCGCGCGACGGCGTTCCTGATGTGGCACCTGGCGCGCGTGCCCACGCGTGACGCGACCAGCGGCCTGCGGCTGTTCAGCCGCCGCGTGATCGATCGGATTCCGGTGGAATCGAAGGTCGGCTTCGCCTACAGCATCGAGCTGCTCGCGAAGGCGCATCGCCTGGGATGGCCGATTGCCGAGGTCCCGTTCCTCTGGCGCGAGCGGATCGCCGGCAGCAGCCGGTTCCGTGTTTTCGCCTGGGCACCGCAGTATCTGAGGTGGGTCGGCTATGCGATGGCGACATCGCTTCTGCGACGCGGGCCGGAGACGGTGGTCCTGCGCCGGGAGCCGCTTGGCGCCCGGCCCTAGTACGACTTTGTCAGATCCGCAATGGATGAAACCGGTGTTCGGCTTGCTTCATCCACCGCATGTATTGTGGGCGGCTGATAAAGAGCAGCCCGGTGAAGATTTCTTGGACGAATGCACGGGCCT
>JADZED010000008.1 GCA_020850715.1 Acidobacteriota bacterium | reverse complement strand
ACGCGTCGAGCTTCCCGTCCGGCGGCATGCGCTCCACCTTCGAGGCGCGCGGCTATACGGCGTGGGATCCGACCAGCCCGCCCTGGCTGCTGCGGGCCGGCGGCGCCTCGTTCGCGCCGAGCCGGTGGTCGTTGCCCGCGCTGGCGATGCTCGCGCGGAGCAGCCCCTGCCACTTGTTGACCGCGCGCAGGACGGCGCTGCAGAAGATGAGGAACTGCAGGTTCTCGTGCGGGTTCTTGCCGGGGCTCAGGAGGTTATGCCCCTCGCTGTCGCCCATCGACCAGTTGAGGTGCTTGCCCGAGCCGTTGACGCCGGCGAACGGCTTCTCGTGCAGCAGGCAGGCCAGCCCGAACTTCGGCGCCGTCCGCTTCATCGTCTCCATCGTCATCATCTGATGATCGGTGGCGAGGTTGGCGTTCTCGAAGATCGGCGCGATCTCGTACTGGCTCGGCGCCACCTCGTTGTGGCGCGTCTTCACCGGCACGCCCACCTTGTAGAGCTCGGACTCGACCTCGGACATGAACTCCATCGCGCGCTCGGCGATCGAGCCGAAGTACTGGTCCTCGAGCTCCTGGCCCTTGGGCGGCCTGGCGCCGAAGAGCGTGCGCCCCGCGTTGATGAGGTCGGGGCGCGAGAGGTAGAAGTTCAGGTCGATGAGGAAGTACTCCTGCTCCGGGCCGCAGGTCGTGATGACGCGCTCGGCGGAAGAGCCGAAGAGCTTGAGCACGCGCACGGCCTGCGTGGAGATGGCTTCCATCGAGCGGAGGAGCGGCGTCTTCTTGTCGAGCGTCTCGCCGGTCCAGCTCACGAACGCCGTCGGGATGACGAGCGTGGTGGCGCCGCCGGCCCGCAGCAGCCAGGGCGGGCTGGTCGGATCCCACGCCGTATAGCCGCGCGCCTCGAAGGTGGAGCGCATGCCGCCGGACGGGAAGCTCGACGCGTCGGGCTCGCCCTGCACCAGCTCCTTGCCGGAGAACTCGGCGACGGCCTTGCCGTCCGCAGTCGGCACCAGGAACGAGTCGTGTTTTTCAGCCGTGATGCCGGTGAGCGGCTGGAACCAGTGGGTGTAGTGGGTGGCGCCGTTCTCCACGGCCCAGTCCTTCACGGCTTTGGCGACGGCGTCGGCCACGCTCGGGTCGAGCGGCTCGAAGCTCGTGATCGTCCGGCGCAGCGCGCTGTAAACATTCTTGGGGAGCAGCTTCTGCTGCACCTCGTCGTTGAAGACCAGGCTGCCGAACGCGGCGCCGCCGATCTTGGGGCCTTTGCCGCTGGCAATGGCCCACTCGCGAATGGCGCCGATTGCCTCTCCTAATACCGCTGAACCCATGCTCCGTCCTCCTGCTCCTAAAAAACGGAAAAATGCCGGTTTGAAGGGTGCTTATGATTACCTGAAAAGCCGAAGACGCCAAATACAAGAACAGCGCCAGATCGGAGGCCGCGCGCGATCGACCGATCTGGGCGAATTTCCTCGGAAAAACACCGATTTCATCTCTTTCGGAAGATTTCGCGTGGGGCCCTTGGCCGGACGACTCTGTGGGGAATCGCGGCGATGACAGACATAAATTTCTGTTTTGGCCCATTCCATCTCGGCCGCGCCGCGCCGCGAGCATGCGGCCTTCGCCGCATCTCGTGCGCGGCGTCGCCGCGCGCCGCCGGCGCGCGACACCTTTGTCGGATGGGGCGGCGGAGCTACACAAGTGTCTTCATCAGCAGCTCGCGGACGGTCGATTCCAGCGTGTCGAGGGAAACGGCTTCTGCAGGATGGGGACGCTCAGCTGCGCGATGGCGGCGTCCGTCTTACCTGGGGAACCGTCCGAGCGCGACGAGCAGGTTCAGCCGCGCGGTGCGCACCGCGTCTTCGGCGACGGCGACCGCCGACTCCGCGTCGCGTGCGGATCGCTCCGCGTCGATCACCTCGAGGTTCGTGGTGGCGCCGGCCTCGAAGGCGGTGTTGCTGATGCTGAGCACCTCGTTCGCCTGCTGCGACGAGAGGCGGACGTTCACGAGCGCCCGCTCGGTGCTCGCGACCGTCTCCTGCGCCAGCCGCACCTCCGCGCGCGCCTGGATCTGCAGCGCCGTCAGCGCCAGCCTCGAGGCGTCTGCGGCCGCTTCGCGCGTGTTCGCCAGCCCCTTCCGCTGCCAGCCGTCGAAGAGCGGCTGCGACACGGTGACGCTGAAGCGCCAGCTTCGAGCCGGGTTGAACGCCCCGCTCAGGTTCAGCGCCTGCGGCGTGAACGATGCGATGGCGGTGGGGAAGTAGTCCTTGTAGCTGTCGCGCCAGATGCGCTCGAACGCCCGCTGGGTCGCCTGCGACAGGCGCAGATCGGGACGCGCGGCCGTCCATCCGGCCTCGTCGATCGTCTGGGCCGCCGGGACCTCGAACGCCGGCTCGCCGTCGGCGTCCACCGGGCCGTCGGCGGTCATGAGCACCCCCAAGGCTTCCTGCGCGCGCCGCACCGCCAGCCACGCCGCTTCGATGCGCGCGTCGTCCGTCGCCACTTCCTGCGCCGCGCGGAGCTGGTTCAGCCGCGTGCCGGCCCCCTGGGCGAGACGCCGGCTGGCGTAGTCGAGGTGCGCCTGCGCCGCCTCGCGCGCGCGCTGGTTCACCTCGAGCTGCCGCCGCTGGCCGATGACGGCGAGATACGCCTGCGCGGTCGCCACGCCGATCTGCTTGCGCACGTCGGCCGTCGACAGGGTCGCCACTTCGATCTGATCGCGGGCCTGCGCCGCCGCCGCCCACCGAGACGCCGCGAGCACCGGCGCGCCGATGTCGACCGACAACGTCGACTGGTTCCTCGGCTGCGTGACGATGCCGTTGAGCTCGCGGGGATCGTTGACCGTGACGTTGCTGTAGGTCGCGTTCGCGGTCGGCAGGATGGCCGCGCGCGCCTGCTGGAGCAGCCCCTCGGCGCGGAGCACCGCGGTGGCCGCCTGCGCCAGCGTCGGGTTGTTCGCGAGCGCCCGCCTCACGGCTTCGTCTAGCGTCACCTTTTCCATCGGCGGAAAGGGCGGCGTCGACGCGGGGGTGGACGCCGCCGGCTGTGGCGAGGCCGGGGCGCCCGCTCCGGGCGCCTGTGCCGACAGCGTGGCCGTGCAGAGCGCCGCGAACGCGACGAGGCTGGCTGCAGCCCTAAGCCTGAAGCCAGAAGTTCGACGCCCGTTACACATGGACCGCTCCTTCCGCCGTCTGCCTGATCTTGCCTGGAGCGATCGTGCGGATGACGACATACAGCACGGGGATGAACACGATGGATAGGAACGTGGAGGCCAGCATGCCGCCGGCCACCGCCGTTCCGACCGAGTTGCGCGCGCCCGATCCGGCGCCGCTCGCCACCGCGAGCGGCAGCACGCCCAGGATGAAGGCGAAGGACGTCATCAGGATCGGCCGCAGCCGGATGCGGGCGGCCTCGACCGCCGACTCCACGATCGTCTTGCCCTGCGCCCGGAGCTGCTCGGCGAACTCGACGATCAGGATCGAGTTCTTCGCCGCCAGCCCGATCAGCATGACGAGGCCGACCTGGCAGAAGACGTCGTTCGAGAACCCGCGCGCGAGCTGCGCGCTCAGCGCGCCGAGCACCGCCAGCGGCACGCCGAGCAGGATGATGAACGGCAGCACCCAGCTTTCGTACTGGGCGGCCAGCACGAGGTAGACGAGCAGGATGCTGAGCGCGAACAGGTACACGGCCTGCGATCCGGACTTGATTTCCTCCAGCGACAGGCCCGCCCACGCGTAGTCGAAGCCGGCGGGCAGCGTGTTGCGCGCGATGTCCTGCATGACCTGCAGCGCCTGGCCCGAGCTGGTGCCGCCGATGGCCTGGCCGGTGATCTCGGTGGATCGGAAGAGGTTGAAGTGGTTGATGACCGCCGGCGCTGTCGTTTCCGAGAGCGTGACGACGGAGGAGAGCGGCACCATCTCGCCGTTCGACGCCCGCGCGTAGTACTGCTTCAGATCTTCAGGGGTCGCGCGGAACGTCTCGTCTCCCTGCACGTAGACGCGGT
>JADZED010000007.1 GCA_020850715.1 Acidobacteriota bacterium | reverse complement strand
GGCAACGAGAACATCACGCTGCTCGGCACCGATCCGAAGAAGCACAAGGATCACGCCTGGAAGGTGGTGCGCGTACTCAAGGGCCAGGGCGGCGGCTCGCTGTTCGTGAAGACGAACCCGAAATCACACCACCTGTACGTCGACACGGCGTTGAACCCCGACCCGAAGATCGCCCAGAGCGTGGCGGTCTTCGACATCGGCAATCTCGATGCGGGCTACACGGTGCTGCCGATCGCCGAGTGGGCCAGCCTCGGCGAGGGCCCGAAGCGCGTCGTGCAACCCGAGTTCAACGCCGCCGGCGACGAGGTGTGGTTCTCGGTGTGGAACGGCAAGGAGCAGCGCTCCGCGCTCGTCATCGTCGACGACCGGACGCTCAAGCTGAAGGCCGTCATCGACGATCCGCGGATCATCACGCCGACCGGCAAGTTCAACGTGCACAACACGATCGCCGACGTCTACTGATCCCGTGGCCGGCTGCCGGCCGGCCCGCGGGCTCAGACGCCCCAGCGGAGCGTCAGCGCGGCATTGCGCCCGGGCCGCGTGTAATACGGCAGCAGCGGGTCGCCCGCCACGCGGCCGCGGACGTCCTCCCAATCGATGCAGGCCTGATTGCCCAGGTTGAAGAAGCCGGCGTTGAGCTGCAGGCGCCGGCCGAGGCGAGCGTCGACACGCCAGTCGAGGCTCAGACAGCCGTCGGTGCCGTACAGGTCGGCGCGGCTGCGATCGATACGGCGCTTGGGCGCCACCGCCGTCGCCGTCAGTTCACTGCCCCAGCGACCTGACGCCGCGTCGAAGCGCAGGCCTGCCACCGCGCTCGCCGGCCCGACCGAGTTCAGCGGCTGGTCGCGTGCCAGGTCGGTGCCGCGCGTCAGCGCCGCCCTGAGCCGGCCCGACCAGCCGGCGAGTCGCGGCCAGATCTCCTGCGCGCGCACGCGCAGCGCGAGCTCGGCGCCGGAGATGCGCGCGGTCGATACGTTACGGGACTGGAACAGCGTCGTCCCGGTGACCGGCTCGACGCCGATGTTGATCTTCGAGTCGATGAAATCGCGATACTCGTTGTCGTAGAGGCTGCCGGTGAGGTCGAGCGCCGGGCTCCGCCAGCGCAGCCCCAGCTCGTAGCCGTCGCTCTTCTCCGGCTCGAGATCCGGATTCGGGAGTGCCCGGTAATTGAGCTGCGCAACGTACAGACCGATGTTCACGTCCTCGGGCGGCGGCGAACGGAAGCCGTGGGCGTACTGGAAGAAGACGCTCAGCGACTCATCGAGCCGCCAGGTCGCACCGAGCTTCGGGGAGAGCGAGATTCGATGCAGCGCCACGGCCGGTGAACGGGGATTGCCCTCCAGATAAATGCGATCGGGGCGCGGCTGCAGCCGGTAGTCATCGACGCGCAGGGCCGGCACCAGCGTCCACGGCGTGGCGCCGAATCCGATCTCGTCCTCGGCGAAGATGCCGATCTCGCTGACGTCGCTTACCGGCAGGTCGCGCACCGGCAGCGCCTCGCCCAGGATGACGCGGGTCACCGCGCCGCTGGCCAGATCGGTCTGTACGCCATCGCGTCGCTCGCGGATGCGCCGGTGCGCGACCTCGAGCCCGAGCACCAGTTCCCGTCCGAACCGCCGTCCCGGAGTACTGCGCACCGCGATCACTTCCGCACCGAGCGCACTTTCCGCGAGACGAAACTGGCGGTCGATCCCGAGCGGCGGCGTACGCGGCGGCACGGCCTTGCGGCGCTCGAAGCTGTCCTGCTGCGTGTCGGTATCCTGCCAGTAGATGCGCCACTGGAGGTTGCCGAAGCCGGGAGCCGCCGCCAGCGACTGCCCGAGACTCAGCCGTGCACGCCGCGCCGCGTCCTCGCCCAGCAGGGCCGTGGTGTTCACGAAGCGGCCCGGCGTCCCGAGGAAGGCATTGACCGCGCTCCGCTGCCGGACCCGCCCGCCCTCCGCAGTGACGGTCAGCGGGCCGCCGGACAGGCGGGGCAGCACGTACTTCAGCAGCACGGCGTCCGAGGCGCGGCGCTGCGGATCGGGCGTCACGTCGGCCGCCGTTTCCATCTCGTGGCCCTGGCGCCGCACATAGCCCAGGAGCAGCTCGGCTGCGCCGAACTCGATCGCACCGATGGCGGCGGCGTGCCAGCCTGCGTCGGCCGTCTGATAGCCGACCTCCGTGCGCAGCGCTGTGCGCCCGGACACCTTGTCCAGCAACGTCGCCGGTCGCAGCGTGCTCAACGCGACGATGCCACCGATGGCGTCGCTGCCGTAGAGCGAGGACGCCGGACCGCGCAGGATCTCGACGCGCTCCAGGAAGGCCAGATCGACGAAGCGGCGACCCGAATCGGCGTATGCGCCCACGGCCAGGCCGCCGGCCACCGGCACGCCGTCGATCTCCACGCGGACGCGGTTACCGCCGAGCCCGCGCACCGAGAAGCCATTCAGGCCGAAGCGGAACGGATCGTTGCGTACCGCGATACCGGGCTCGTAGCGCACCAGCTGCCTGATGTCCGTGGCGAGCTCGCGCGCCATCTCGGCCTGGTCGATGACGGTCACGGCGGCGGCCACGCGCGTGACCGGTGTCGGCCG
>JADZED010000006.1 GCA_020850715.1 Acidobacteriota bacterium | reverse complement strand
TCGACCCGGACGCGGTGCCGGTGCGCCTGCTGCTGCTCGCGATCATGCTCGCAAGCCTCTTCCTCGCCGTCGCCATCCCCGACGCGTTCGGTGAGCGAGCGCTTCTCTTCGCCGGGTCGTACGTGGCGATCCAGGTCGGGAGGCATCTCTTCCTCACCTTCGTTGTCGCCGACCGCGGCACGATCGAGCGTGAGCGCGCCGCGCACATTCTGATCTGGTTCGTCGCCGCCGGTGTGCTGTGGATCGCAGGCGCCGTCGCCGACGACGCACGCTCGCTGCTCTGGCTCGTCGCGCTCGCGATCGACTACGTCGCGCCGATGGTCATGTTCCGGCTGCCTGGTCGTTCGCTGCAGTCGACCGCGTGGACCGTGCAGACGTCGCACTTCGCGGAGCGATTCCAGCTGTTCGTGATCATCGCGCTCGGCGAGACGATCGTGCTCACCGGCGCCACGACGGCCAAGCTTCCACTCGACACGGCGCGCGTGACCGCGTTCTGCCTCGCGTTCGTCTCGACGGCGGCGCTCTGGTGGCTGTACTTCACCTACGTCGCGACGATCGCCGAGCGCCGACTCGAGCTGGCTGACGCCGACCGCACGAGACTTGCCCGTGACGGCTACACGTACCTGCACGTCGTTCTCGTCGCCGGCATCATCCTGTCGGCCGTCGGAGACGAGATCGTGATCGCCCATCCCGCCGACGTCCTGCCGGGCGCCGAGGTCGCGGCGGTCGTCGCCGGGCCGGCGCTGTACCTGATCGGGCACTGCCTCTTCCGCTTGCGCCTGACGGGGTCCGTGAGCTGGAAGCGCCTCGGCGGCGCCGTCGCCTGCCTGGCGGTCGGCGCGCTCGGCCCGATTGCGCCGGCGCTCGCGCTGGCCGCGCTACTCGTCTCGATTCTCGTCGCCGTGATCCTGCTCGAGCAGGCGGCCGCCTGGCGCCGCAGCCGGCGAGGCGACCCGTCACCGCTCGAGCGGCTCGCGATTCACTCGCAGGAGTGAGCCGCCGGCAGGCGGGCGTGCCGATAGCGACAGTGACCGCCGGTGCGGTCGCCGCCGCCATGACTCGCCGCCACCCCAGCCTTGCTCCCGTCAGCGCGCTTGCCCTGACCCTCCTCGCCGCCGCGACTCTGGCACTCGCCGCTCCGGCCGCCGGCGCGCTGACGGAGTGTTCGGCGTCTGGGTCGTGGGGGACGAACAGGGCTGATCTGGCCTCGCAGGTGGTGGGGTTGATCAATCAGTATCGGGCGGGGAAGGGGTTGTCGCAGCTTGCGGTGTCGCAGCCGTTGCAGGCCTCGTCTGTGTGGAAGTCGTTGCACATGGCGGGCTACGGGTACTTCGCGCACGACGATCCGGCGCCGCCTGTTGGGCGGTCTGCTTCGCAGCGGGCGCGTGACTGCGGCTATGGGGGCAGCTGGTGGGGCGAGAACATCGCCTGGGGCTACACCTCGGCGCAGGCGGTCGTGAACGGCTGGCTGGGCTCGTCGGGCCACAGGGCCAACATCGAGAACCCGAACTTCACCTCCACCGGCGTCGGTGTGGCCGCCAACGCAAGCGGCCAGCTCTACTGGACCCAGAACTTCGGCAACGACACCGCCACCACACCACCGCCGCCGCCACCCCCCACGGGAGACACGCAGAAGCCGAGCGCGCCTGCCGGCCTCACCGTCAGCTCGATCGGCCAGACCTCGTTGCAGCTGCGCTGGCGCGCGTCGAGCGACAACGTCGGCGTCAGCGGCTACGGCATCTACGTCGGCGGGTCGCGCATCGGTACGACGACGGGAACGGCCGTGAGCGTGAGCGGCTTCGCCTGCGGCGGCAGGTACGCGGTCGGGGTCGACGCGGTCGACGCGGCAGGGAATCGCTCCGCCGTGACCACCGCCACAGTGACGATGGCGGCGTGCGGCGGCGGCGGCCCCGTGGGCGATACGGTCGCCCCGACGACGCCTGCCGCCATCACCGTGACCTCCACATCGAGGACGTCCGTTGCCGTCCGCTGGTCGGCCTCGAGCGACAATGTCGCCGTCACCGGCTACCGCCTCTACCGCGGCTCGGTCCGCGTGGCGACGACGGCTGCCACGGCCTACATGTTCGCCGGACTCGCCTGTGGCACGCGGTACGTGCTCGGCGTCGAGGCGATCGACGCGGCCGGGAACGTCTCCGCGCGGCGCGTCGTGACGGTCTCGACGCGGAGTTGCCGGCTCTTCGGCGGCTTCTGAGCCTCGTCTTACGGGCGCCCGGTAGGGCTTGCCGCCCATGTCCTCGTCAGGGCTTGCCGCCCATTGCCCACACGGCCACGAGCCAGGCGATCACCGCGATCAGCGAGACGACGCCGGCGGCGCGCGAGAGGCCGGGGCTGCCGCGGCGCACCGCGATGCCGGACAGGATCAGCGTGATCAGGAGTAGCCCTGCGCCGACGTCGGCGGTGATGTAGCCGATCCCGACCCACGTGGGCTCGTCGACACCGTCGCCGAGCTCCTTGCTGTACATCCACTCGGCGCCGATCCGCATCGCGATGTAGGCGGGGAGCGCCACGATCAGGAACGAGCGGAAAGAGACCCGGCGCAGGAAGACGCCCTGGTCTCCCTGGGCGGCCGCGAGCGCCGACACCGAACCGACCGCCGCCGCTCCCACGAGCACCATCGCCCCCAGCACGTGCAGGAACAGGGGGAGGTTCCACGAGTCGGGCCGGATCGACGCGAGCGCGCTCATGCGCCCGGCTTCCAGATCATGTCGGCGAGGACGAGCACCGTCACCACTGTCGAGATTCGGTGCAGCATGGC
>JADZED010000005.1 GCA_020850715.1 Acidobacteriota bacterium | reverse complement strand
CTTGACGGCCCCTCCGTCCGCACGCTGCACGTGAACCTTGACGACGCGATGAAGGAAGAGTCTGATCAGCAGGCCGACTTGGTCAGAATTTCCGGAAAAAGCAGGTCAGAATTTCCGGAACCCACACGTGTGCGAAAATGTTGCTCGCCCGCAGCGTTCCGTAATGGCTCTGCCGCAAGCAATCCCCGCCGGAGCGGGATGCATGAGCCCGCGGTAGAAGTGAGAGCGGTGAGATCGTCACGCACGTTGCCCTCTCGGCAGCACGCGCTCATGAAGCCCCTCGATCTTGATCGCCGTCGGCGCCAGCAACAGCCGATATCCTTCGCCCCCGTGCGCGCTAATCAGATACGGCTCCGCTCCGACCCCAAGCGCGCGGCGAATCCGCGCGTTGATCTTCGCCACGATGCTCGGCAGCCCTGGCGATGGCCCGCACGCGCGCTTGAACATCAGCGGAAACTCTTCGATGGAATCGGGAAACAGGGCGGCGAAAGCGAAGCGCGTGTGCGCGACGAGCGATTCCAGCGCCGCATGATCGGCTGCGTCCGCGGCCACCACGATCGCGCCGCGGTCGTCCACGTGGAAGCTTCCGGTGAGCCGTTTGAGATGAAAGGCGCACGGCGCGAGCGTGGCCAGCGCGAACAGCCAGAAGAACTGCAGGCGAGGAAAGAGCAGCTCGGTCTCGCCGACCCGCATCACCCGGCGCGGCAGATCGATGACCAAGTCATCAGGCTCTATGAGCCGGCGGCGCGCCACGCGGCGCGCTGACGCGATGGCCTGGTACGTTTCGTACGACGCGGGCGGCTGTTCGGCGAGCACCGTCGCAATCTCGAGGAGCGCGGGCTTCCTGTCATGCTTGTTCCGGCCGACGAAGGGCTGACCCTGGAGGAAGAAGAAGCGATCGTCGGGCCGTCCCACCAGCTGCAGCGCGGCAGACGCGAGCACGGCCACCGGCCCCGCGGCGGCCGACGCCACGATCCGCAATTCATTCGATTCCGTGCAGAGCCGCCTGAGCGTCGCCAGCAAGTCGTCGGCGACCGCGCCGATTGCGGTGGCGTCATTGGGCTTGCCCAAGACATGAATCGTCCGGGCGCTGAAGGTGATGTCGGTACGCGTGAGGCCGAGTTCCACACATGCGGCGGCCACCACGTCGCGGCCGGAGGGCGGGTGGAGCAGGCGCACGCGCAGCCGGTCGCCGGAGCCAGCTGCTGCGAGGACGTGGACCTCGTCGACGCCGCGCCCCTCGCGGGCGACGATGGCGGTGAGCGCATCGGTCACCGTGCGGGGGTTCGAGCCCGGCGCGACCACGAGAATGAGAGGGCCTCGCGATTCCGCCATCGATGCGCCACTCGCATCGTCGAGCCAAATGGCGTGTGCGCCGCGAAATCAACATTGCGCGCAACAGGGTGGGCAATGTTGCCTAACGCCGGACGGCGCGCCAGGGCTCGGTGGAAGATGAAGAGACCATCAGGGGAAAGCAGTGTGGAGCCAGGAAGGGGACCGCACGATGGGCCGGTCTCGTTCGCTTTCAATGAAATTATAGACCAGCAAAAGTCGCTGTCAAGAAATAAACGCTAGGATGTTCGCTCGCATGGCAACCTTCGGCGGCAACCTTCGCAAGCTCAGAGTCGAGGCAGGATTCCGCACCGCGCGCCAGTTGGCGGCCGCCCTGGGCGTCGTTCCGTCGGTGATCTCGAAGATGGAGAACGATCAGCAGGGCCTGCCCGAAGGACCAACGTTGCTGAAGCTCGCCAAGGCCCTGCGCCGTTCCGTCGACGAACTACTGGACGGCGTCGATCCCGACTATCGAGCCCCGCGTTCCGCCTCGAGCGCCACACCGCCCGACGTCGACGAAGCACCGAGGCTCGATCCAAAGCAGGCCGCCAATCTCACCGCCCGAACGCGGGCCCTCGTCGACAACGCGACGGCTGCCGCCGATTTCGTGTACGAGATCGACGCGCCGCGCGCCACGAGGAATCGGGAGCGGCGCGGACCGGCCGACGCCGGGTACGATCAGTCGTTCGCCGTCGTGTTGCGCGCCGATTCCATGGAGCCGCTGCTCAAGCGCGGCATGCGCCTCCTGGTGTCGCCCACGCATTCGGTGAACGACGGCGACCTGGCCTACGTGCACCTGAAGTCGGGCGAGCGGCTGATCAAGCTCGTCACGCGCCATCGGAACGGCTGGTGGCTGTCAGCGGCCAACCCGGCGTATCCGCCGCGATTTGTTGCCACGGCCCAGATCTCGGCCCTGCATCGCGTCGTCCTGGCGAGCTTCGTCCGATGAGCAGCCCCCCCCTGGACCGGTCGCGCCCTGACATCGAGCCTCGCAGTCATTCGACCGACCGCAGGCCCGGCGACGCTCCACCAACGGTGCGCGGAAGTCCATGGGACCAGTCACCGACCCGCTCGACCCGATCGAACGCTTGTCAGCGCAGTGCGTCGACGTGGGCTGCCAGCAGCTCGCGCAGGCGCGCGAAGCGCGGGTACTTCTCGAGGTTCGTGCGGACGTAGCGCAGCGTGCGCGGCATGTACTGGATGTACACCGGGTTGCGCCGCGTCGTCGTCTGATAGCCGAAGGTGCCGAGCGCCTTCAGATTCCGCTGCAGCGCCATCAGATCAAAGCGGCGGCGGAACCCCGCCGACGCCTCGCCGGGGCCGGCCGGCGCCGCACCCCGGCCGGTTCCCTTCAGGGCGAGAAAACAGGCGATGAGGTCGTCGATCTCCCGATCCTCGATGTCGACGTACGAGTCCCGCAGGAGCGAAACCAGGTCGTAGGTGTCCGGCCCCATGCGCGCGTCCTGGAAGTCGATGATGTGCAGCCGGCCGTCGTGCAGCATCAGGTTGCGGCTGTGAAAGTCGCGGTGGCAGAGCACGCGACGCTCGGAGGCCAGCTCCTCCGCGATCGGCCGCCACTCGGCAGCGAGCGCGCCGCGCTCGGCCCCCGACAGCGCCGCACCGCGATAGCCCTCGACGAAGTGCCGGACGAAGAAGTCGAGCTCCCAGGTCAGCTTCTCGACATCGAAGGCGATGCCGTAGGGCACGCAATCGCCGGATCGCAGCTCCTCGCCACGCCGCTGCAGCCGTTCGATCAGCGCGACCGCCTGCCGATACAGCGCCGCGTGTTCGGCCGGCGCCGCCGCGCCGAGGTGCGCCTGGAGCGTGACGTCGCCCAGATCCTCGAGCGCGAGGATGCCGAGCTCGTTCGAGTGCCCGAGCACCCGGGGTACCGGGAGCGGCACCTGCTGCAGCAGGCGGCCCACGGCGACGAACGGCAGCGTGGCGACGTCGATCGGATCCACGTGCAGCGCCAGCACGATGGAGGGGCCGGCGGGCGGGATGATGCGGAAGTAGCGGCGATCCGACGCGTCGCCGGTCAGCGGCACGACCCGGCTGCCCATCGGCGCCCCCCCGTCGCCGCCGCGCAGAAAGCGTTCGATTCGCTCCCGCTCAGCCCTGTCGCCGGCCGTCCGCTGGTCACGCATAGGGAAACGCTTCGAGGCGTCCGTCGTCGTGGCGCACGAGAATCCGGCGCGCATGCCGCGCGCCCGGCGGCACCCGCACGCCGTCGGTCACGATGCAGGCCTCGAGCTGGCAGCCGGAACCGACTTCCACGTCGTCCCAGAGAATGGAATCGGAGACACGAGCGGTCGGCGCGATGCGCACGCCGCGCCCCGGCGGGAGCACCCCGGCGTGATCGCGCGCCGCCCAGTCGAGGCTCGTGCGCCAGTAATCGCCCGGCGTGCCGACGTCCCAGAACGCGGCATCGCACAGGACGCCGCGGAGCGATCCGGGACGCGCGGCGATCAACTCGTCGTAGAGGCCGCCGACCGAATTCGCCGGGCGGCCGTCCGGCAGGGCCTGGAACGCGCCGGCGTCGACGATCTGGACGCCGACGAAGTGAAACGACGGGCCGGCGACTCCTCGCCGCCGGAAGCCGGTCACCCGCCCGTCCGCCTCCATGGCGACGCCGCCATAGCGCCCGGGCGAGCGGTTCGGCGCCAACGCCAGCGTCACCAGGGCGCCCGATGCCTCGTGCGCCTCGGCGAGGACGCGCAGGTCGACATCGGCCAGCGTATCGCCGTTGACGATGAAGAAGGTCTCGGCTCCGATGATCGGCAGGGCGCGGCGCGGGCCGCCGGCGCTGCCGAGCAGCTCCGGCTCCCATGAATACCGGACCGTGGCCGACAGATCGCTGCCGTCGCCGACGATCCGCGTAATGGTGTGGGGGAGATGGTGGAGGTTGAGCACCAGTTCGTCCGCGCCGTGCTCGACGAGCCACGCGATGATGCGCCTGATCATCGGCTCGCCGGCCACCGGCATCGCCGGCTTGGCGCGGACCGAGGAGAGCGGCCGCAGCCGCGCGCCGAGTCCCGCGGTCAGGATCAGCGCGTGACGGGGCTGGGGCACCCATCGATCCTACACTGGCCGCGGGCGGGATCCATCCAGCGCGCGCAGACGCAGCGGACGAAGACGAACATCGTGAAGCACTCGAGCGCGAACGCCGGGAAGCCGAGGTATCCGGGCAGCGGCATCTCGAACAGCTTCACGCGTTCCATGATCGGCACGGTGTAGTGCCACTTCGCGGCGGCCCAGAAGTTCCAGAACTCCCAGAGGAACCCGCACATCACGCCGCCGAGCGCGAGATCGATCGTGCGGCCGGTCGTGCCCTGTTCGAGGTCGGCCGCGAGCGATGGTCCGCCGAGATGGCGGTTGACGGGATCGAGCAGGAAGATGAAGCCGAGCCAGACCGGCGCGGCGAGGTACGGCCGCAGTTCGGGTGGTGCGACCAGAGGCGTCCCGAGCATCGCGGCGCCAAGCGCAATCGAGGCGATCTCGCCGGGCCGGAAGATGGAAGGCGCCGCGGAGCGCCCTCCGGTGCCGGGCGCCGTCGTGCCCCGCAGCACGCCGATGAGCGCGGCGGCCTCGAAGATCGCCGGCCAGATCGTCGCAAACGACCAGGCGTAGCCGACGAGGCGCAGCGCAGGGTTCGCCGGCAGGCCCGTGTAATACCAGTTGCGGACCAGCAGGTTGTAGCCTTCGAACACCAGCCACAGCCCGATGGAGGCCACGGCCAGCCAGACGAACTCGCCGGGCGCCGAGCGCAGCCACGAGCGGCCGCGGGCGCGCCACACGATGCTGTCGGCAAAGAGGATGAACCCGGTCCAGGCGATCGGCGTGTTCCACGATCGAAACGGCTCGATGCGGCCCAGCGTTGCCGCCTCGGAGACGACCATGATCGCCAGGCCGATCCAGACGCCGGCGCGGCCGCGCGGGGCAGGGCTGGCCTCCATCAGGTCATCCGTGCGGCGAACGAGACGCCGCGGAGCGCGGGCCTGCCGACCCCTTTGCCCATCACCAGCACCTTCATGGTGCTGCCGAGTCCCCCGGGCATGATCAAGGTCTTGAGGGCACGCGGCGACGGCACCAGCGCGCCGCGATCCCCTTCGGCATCGAGCGCGCGCACGATCCCCAGCAGGAAGTACGTCTGGTCGAGCAGGGCGATCGTCGTGAGGCCGGCGCTTTCGGCCGCGGCGCGGACCGATGTGAAATCGACGTGCGCGGTGATGTCCTGCTCGCCGGGCCGATGTGCCCACGCGGGCCGGTCCCTCGAGGTGGCGGACGGATCGCCCAACGCCGCCGTGTGACGGGTGAACGAGGTGAGGGTGCCGGCCGCATGCGCCGCCGAGTAGAGACGGCGCGCCTCGTGGCCGTAGTCGATCAGCACCAGGAACCCGCGCGCCAGCCGCTGCGCGGCCTGCAGGATCCACTCGACGGCGCTCAGGTTGATCTCGGCGCGCCAGCCCTCGTCGAGCACGATGCCGAGCCGGCGGAGGTAGGCGCCCAATGCCGGCGTCGACGGCGCTCCCTCCCCGATCCGGAAGTCCGCGTCGACATACACCTCGCGGAGGGCGCCGCCCCGCATCACGACCTGGTGAACCGGGAATGCGTCGAGCAGTTCGTTGGCGACCAGCACGCCCTCGAACCCGGCCGGCAGCGCTGCGCCCGAATAGGCGAGGCGATCGGCCGACGCACCGAGCGTCCGGCGGTGCGACGCCCGCGCGGCGGCGCTCGCCTCGACCAGGTGCAGGCGCGTGCGCGCGTAGAGCGATGGATTGTGCGTGCGGGCGGCGTCGAGCAGGTCGGCGCTCAACCGGCCGTCTCCGGCGCCCGCTTCGACGAGATCGAACGGACCCGACGCCGCGGGCTCCTCGGGATGGAGCAGGCCGGCCATCTCGGCCACCTGCGCCTCCAGGAGCCGGCCAAACAGCGGGCCGACGTCGACGCTGGTGAAGAAGTCGCCCGCGCGCCCCGATCGTCGGGGCGCACGGGCGTAATAGCCGGCTTCGGGATCGTAGAGGGCGAGATCCATGAACGCGGCGACCGTGACGGGGCCGCGCGCGCGGATGTGTTCGCTAATCCTTCTTGACGGTGACGAAGACTTCACTGGGATCGCGCCAGATCAGGACCTGCGCGATGCGGCCCGACGCAATCTCCTGGAGCGCGCGCCCGGCCTCGGCGGCGTTGGAGACCGGCTTCCGATTCACCTCCAGGATCACGTCGCCGGCGCGCAGCACGGCGGCCGACGGCCCGCCCGGATCCACGTCGCTGACGAGCGCGCCGGTGCGGCCCGACGGAACGTTCAGCCGGCGCGCGATCTGCGGCGTCAGGTTCTGCAGCGTGAGGCCGAAGCCGCTGCTGCCCTGTTCGGCCTGCTGATCCGGGGCGTCGCCCTGGCGGCGCTGTCCGCCCTGCTCCGCCTCGAGATCGAGCTCCTCGACGACGACCGTCAGCGTCTGGGTCCGCTTGTCGCGCATGACCTGCACCGGCACGCTGGTGCCCGGCGTGGTCGCCACGACGGCCGCGACCAGTTCGTCGCGGTCGGCGATCGGGCGCCCGTTGTACTGCAGGATCACGTCGCCCGGCTGGATGCCCGCGCGCTCGGCGGCGCCGCCCGGCGTGACGGCCGCCACGAGGGCGCCGCTGCGCGACTTCAGGCCGAACTCCTCGAAACCGTCGCGCGGCACGGCGGCGATCTGCACGCCGATGCGGCCGCGGACCACCTTGCCGCGCCTCAGCTGCGGCAGCAGATCGCGCACGGTGTTGATCGGCACGGCGAAGCCGATGCCGATGTTGCCCTCGGTCCGGCCGTTGCTGATGATGGCCGTGTTGATGCCGACGACCTCGCCGCGGACGTTGAGCAGCGGCCCGCCCGAGTTGCCCGGGTTGATCGCCGCATCGGTCTGCAGCATGTCGTTGAAGCGGCCGTCGGTCACGGCGAAGGCCCGCTTCGTCGCGCTGATCACGCCGACCGTGACGGTGTAGGAATAGTTGAAGGGGTTGCCGATCGCGACGACCCAGTCGCCGGCGGCCATCTGCGACGAATCGCCGAACTTGGCCTCGGGCAGCGCGTGATCGGGCTTGTCGACCAGCTGGATGAGCGCGCTGTCGGTCAGCTGATCGCGGCCCACGAGCTGTGCCTCGTACTTCACGTCGGAGTCCTCGGCGTAGAGCGACACCTCGATCTTGGTCGCATTCTCGACGACGTGATTGTTGGTGAGGATCAGCCCGTTGCGATCGATGATGAAGCCGGTGCCGGTGGCATAGGACTTCTGCTCGCGGCGCGGGCGGCTCGGCGGCGGCTCGGGATCGGCGCGCTCGCCGAAGAAGCGCCGCAGGAGGTCGTCCGGCGCCCCTCCGCCGCCGAACATATCGGGCGCCTCCGACGAGCGCTGAGGCACCTCGGCGGTGATGTTCACGACCATCGGCGACTGGGCCTTCGCGATGTCACGGAACGTCTCGGCGGTGAGCGGCCCCGCCAGCGGCGCGCTGTTCATCGGCGGCACGCTGATCGTCTGCGCCGAGGACTCCGGGGTCAGCTCGAGCCTCGACGCGATGACCATCCCGACGGCGAGCGAGGCCACGGCGATGAGCACCGCGTAGAAGAACGTGGTCTTGCGAGTGGACATAACCCTCCTAAACGAGAACCTGGATCTCGGCCTGGATCGGGCCGGTCACGGAGGCCGCACGCGGCGCGACGATCATGTTGATTTCGGAACGCACGCCGAACTCGGGAAAGTACACCCCGGGCTCGATCGTGAAGCCCGTCCCCGGCAGCAGCCGGCGATCGTCGTGCGTCTCGTAGTCGTCCATGTTGACGCCATTGCCGTGGACCGCCTCGCCGAGGCTGTGGCCGGTGCGGTGCAGGATCCGATCGCCGTAGCCCGCCTGCCGGAGCACGGATGCCGCCGCCCGGTCGACCTCCCAGCCGCGCAGCGCCTGCCCCGCTGCGGCGGCGCGCTGCACCAGCGCGATCGCGGCATCGCGCGCCGCGGCCACGGCCTCGAACGCGCGCGTGTGGAGGGCGGGCACGCGCGCGCCGGTGAAGCCCATCCACGTGATGTCGGCAAACACCGCGCCGCGCCGATCGAGCTTGCCCCAGAGGTCCAGCAGGACCAGGTCGTCGCGGCCGATCGGGCGCGTACGCGCGGCGGTCGGCAGGTAGTGCGGGTTTCCGGTGTTCTCGGCCGCCGACACGTTGGGGTCCGAGTCGGTCACGAGCCCTTCGGCGCGGAAGCCGGCCGCCATGAGCTGCTGGATGTCGTACTCCGTCGTCGCCACGCCGTCGCGGGTGCGCTGCGCGATCGCCTCGCAGGCGCGATCCTTGATCCGGTAGAGTCTCGCCGACGCCTCGAGATGCGAGGCGATGGCCGCCTCGTTCCAGACGGCGGCGAAGCGCTGGACGAGATCGCCCGACGAGACCACCGCCACGCCCGCACCCGCCACCAGCTCGATTGTGCCCGCGTCGACGCGCGAGATGTACGGGATGGCGCAGCCGGCGGAATACTCCATGGCGATCCGCCGCGTGCCCTGCAGCAGCGCGCGCAGTCCGGCCTCGAGCTCGTCCCGGCGCGAATAGCGCGAGATCGTGCCGGGCAGGTGCGCCAGCGAGTCGCGCTCGATCGCGTGCACCAGGCCGCGCGGTTCGCCCGCTGCCGGGATCAGGTAGTACCACCGCCGCGTCGCCAGGTGTCCGCCCTGCGCCGCGATGCCGGCGACCCCCGCGGCAATGGGATTCTGGCCCCGGAAATCGTAGAGCAGCCAGCCGTCCAGGCCGTCGGCCCGGAGCGCCGCCTGGATCGCCGCGATGTCGACCGCCGCGGCCCCTCCGGCGACGGCGTGGACGCTGACCATGCCGTCCAAGTATAGCGTGCGCACGGGAGGGTCGCGCCCGGCCTGCGGCGCCCCGCGCGCGTCAGATATCGTGAACATCCGCGCGAGGGCGGCGGGCGGCCCGGCGGCGATCCACCGGGTATAATCACAGGAAACCGCGCGCTCCGCCCGGTGCGCGACCCATCCTGCCCGCCCGCGCCGGGCGGTCCTGCTGCAGCGAGAGAGTGGTCAATGCCTCGACAAGTCCGGATCGCGGCGCTGTTGGTCCTGCTCGGCACCGCCGCGCTGGCGGCCTCGCAGGATGCCCGGCCGGCGACGTCCGGCCAGGCGCCGACCTTCCAGGTCCGGGTCGACTATGTCGAGGTCGACGTCCGCGTCACCGACAAGGCGGGACAGTTCGTCCGGGACCTGAAGCAGGAGGACTTCCAGATCTTCGAGGACGGCAGGCCGCAGGCCGTCTCGGCCTTCAGCCTGGTGGACATCCCGGTGGAGAAGGCGGAGCGGATGCTGTACACGAGCAGCCCGATCGAGCCGGACACCAAGACCAACGAACGCCGGTTCGACGGCCGCGTCTACGTGATGATCATCGACGATCTGCACACCAGCTTCGCGCGCAGCGGGCGCGTGAAGATCGCGGCCAGACAGTTCATTCAGCGCAATCTCGGGGCGAACGACCTGATGGCCGTCGTCCACACCGCCGGCCCGAGCGACGCGAACCAGGACTTCACCAACAACCGCCGGCTCCTGATGGCAGCCGTCGACCGCGTCGCCGGGCGGAAGCTGCCGTCGTCCACCGTCAACCGGACCGAGGAGTTCTTCCGGCTGCAGGCGGGCGGCGCCGACACCGACAGCGTCAACGACCCCGACGACGCCGAGCGCGCGTTCCAGGCGAAGAACACGCTCCAGACGCTCAAGGCGGTCGCCGACTGGTTCGGCGGCATCCGCGGCCGCCGCAAGTCGATCCTCCTGGTGAGCGAAGGGATCGATTACGACGTGAGCAGCGTGTTCGACGCGAATGCCGAAGCGCACAACCAGGCGTCCAGCATCATCGACGCGATGCGGGAGGTCGTCTCATCGGCGACGCGCGGCAACGTCGCCATCTACGGCATCGATCCGCGCGGCCTGACGGGGCTCGAGGACGAGTCGATCGCCGTGGGCACGTTTCCCACCGCGCTGCCCGACGACCAGGGCATGAGCTCGAAAGACGTCAACCAGCTCGGTATCGGCACGCGGTCGTTGATGAACGAAGTGCGCGTCGCGCAGGACAGCCTGCGGCAGCTGTCCGACGAGACCGGCGGCTTCGCGGTGGTCAACCGCAACCAGTTCGACACCGCGTTCGGCCGGATCGTCGACGACAACAGCGCCTACTACGTGCTGGCCTACTACCCGCCGGCCAACAAGCCCGATTCCTTCCACCGCATCGAGGTGCGGCTGCCGGGCCGGCCCGACCTGGCCGTCCGCGCGCGCCGCGGCTACACGGTGCCGAAGGCGGGCGCGGCGTCCAACCCGAACCGGCCCGCGTCGGCCGCGGCGATGGCCGAGGTCCTCGACGCGCTCGACAGTCCGCTGCCCATCAGCGGACTCACCTTGCGCGTGTTCGCCGCACCGTTCAAGGGAACCTCGCCGAACGCCTCGGTGCTGCTCGGCGTCGAGCTGCGCGGCGCCGATCTCCAGCCGGGGCCGGGGTCGGTCGTCCAGGTGTCGTATCGCGCGATCGACGCGCAGGGCAAGGTGCGCGCGGGCAACACCGACAGCGTGACGCTCAACCTGCGGCCGGAGACGCGCGCCCGCCTGGAGGCGACCGGCCTGCGGATGCTCAAGCGGCTCGACCTGCCACCGGGGCGTTACCAGCTCCACGTGGCGGCGCACGACGCCAGCAGCGGCCGCGTCGGATCGGTGACCTACGATCTCGAGGTCCCCGACTTCGCCGATCGGGCGCTCGACATGAGCGGCGTCGTGCTGACCTCCAGCGCCGCCGGTGCGCAGGTGACCGCGCGGCTCGACGAACTGCTCCAGGACGTGCTGCCCGCGCCGCCGGCCGCCGTGCGGACTTTCGCGCCTTCCGACGAGCTGACGGCGTTCGCGGAGGTGTACGACGCCGAGGGTGACAGGGCCCACACGGTCGGGATCTCCGCCATCGTGCTGTCGGACACGGGCCAGGAGCTGTTCCGATCGCGCGAGGAGCGGTCGTCGGCCGATCTCGGCGGGCGGCGGGGAGGCTACGGATTCGTCGCGAGGATCCCGCTGAAGGATCTCTCGCCGGGAGGATACGTGCTGAAGATCGAAGCGCAGTCGACGCTCGGGGATCGGCCGATCGCGGCCCGCGAGGTGCCCTTCAGGGTGGAAGCGCCGGCGCTTCCCGCGCGATGACGGCGCTGCTGCCGGCGCTGGCGCTCGCCGCGGTCCTGCAGGCCGGCGGCGCGCCCGGCGCCATGAAGACGATCGCGCAGGGGGCCGACAGCGCGGTGGACGAGGCGCGGCAGACCGTCGCCCGCACGCCGGTCGAGTGGGCCGCGCTCTGGCGCGCGCACGACTTCGAGCGGCCCGCGCCCGCGGTCGACTTCACGACCAGCATGGTCGTCGCCGTGTTCATGGGGAGCCGGCCGTCTGCCGGGTTCGCGGTGCAGGTGGTGGGGACGACGCGGGACGGGAACGATCTGATCGTGCAGTATCGGGAGACGGTGCCGGCGCGCGGCACGCTGGCCGCGCAGATCCTCACGTCGCCGTACCACCTCGTGAGCCTGCCGAGGGTCGACGGCGACGTGAAGTTCGAGCGCGTGCCGTAGCGCTTGCGGCCGGGGCGGCGGCCCCGCGCGCTACTCGGTAGCCGGCTTCGGCTTCGGGGCCGGCTTCCCGCCGATCATCGCGCCTTCCGGCAGCCCTTCCATCGTGTCGACCTGCGTCGGGATGATGGAGCCGTTGGCGTGGGCGAACTTCCAGTTGTTCGTCTTCATCTTCGAGTTGTAGATCGTCTCGATCTTCATCTCCTGGATTTCGCCCGGCTTGAGGACGCCCTGGATGACGCCCTTGCCGCCGGTGACGATCTCGCCCTTGTCGTCGTACCAGATGTCGTCGACCTGCAGTCGCGCGATCGGCTTGTCGGAGGTGTTCTTCACGAAGAAGGTCGCGGTGACGAGGTCCTTGTCCTTCTTGACGTTGGCCTTGGTGAAATCCACCGTCGCCTCGCCCTTGATCGGAGCCGTGAACTCCCGGCCCGCGAGCACCGGGGTCAGTTGCGGCGCCGACTGGGCCAGAGCGGGACCGGCGGCGACGGCGACGGCAACCAGCGACGCGGCGACACCAAAACGCGCGCGATTCATAACAGTTCCTCCAGAGTGATGAAGTCGGGTTCCGGCCAGGAGGCCAGAAGGAAAGTATATTACATCTCGCCGTTCCAATCCTCCGGTTCGGGATTGACCGACCGGAAGATCTCCATGTGCCATTTGCCGCCGCCCCACGGCTCGATTACCTCGGCCGCGACGACGTCCACGAGCAGCTCGGAAAAGAGCCGGCCTTCCGGATCGCCTTCGAGGTGGTAGGCCGGCTCGTCCCAGCCGAAGTTCGGATACAGCATCAGGGTGAGGAACAGGTCGTACCCGTCGTCGACGACGATGAGCTGTCCGCAGGGGCGCTTCAGTGTCGAGTGGTAGATCAGGTACTTCTCGGCGCTGTGGGCGCGGATGTAGCGCTTGAGCGCGAACTCGCGCGCGACGATCTCCTCGACGGCAATCTTCTTGTCCCAGCAGTCGCGGCAGTACTTCTCCTCGCCGCGCGGCTCCGACACCTCTTTGGCGCCGCACAGCGCGCAGCGCGACTTGGCCACCGATTTCCGGGACATATGGGCAGTCTATCCTGAATGCAGCGATTCGAGGCCGTGGGGATCCGAGGCTGTGGGGATTCCAGGGGGCGCCGGCCTCAGGAGCCCGCAGGTCGGGCAGGAACCCGCGGGCTCAGGCCGAGTTCACCGTCTTCCTGCGTTCGATGGCCGGCGCGTACATGCGCTCGACGTATTCCTTCACCATGCGGCGTGCGCTGAAGCGCGGCGCGACCGACCGAATCGATTCCTTGACCAGCGCCATCCAGCGGCGCGGCAGGCCGTCGCGGCCGCGATCGTAGAACGCCGGCACGACCTCCTCTTCGAGCAGCCGGTACAAGGCGCCGGCGTCGGCGTAGTCGGTCTGCTCGTAGCTGTCGCTGCCGGACTGGCCGTCGATGATCCAGCCGTTGGTGCCGCTGAAGCCCTCCGCCCACCAGCCATCGCCGATCGAGAGGTGCGGGACGCCGTTCATCGCCGCCTTCATGCCGCTGGTGCCGCTGGCCTCCATCGGTTTGCGCGGGTTGTTCAGCCACACGTCGCACCCCTGGACCAGGAAGTGCGCCACGTGCAGGTCGTAGTCGTCGACGAACGCGAGTCGGCCGGCGAACCGGGGATCCAGGGCGTGCCGGTAGACGCGCTGCAGGTGGTGCTTGCCGACGTCGTCGGCCGGGTGGGCCTTGCCGGCGAAGATGATCTGCACGGGACGGCCTGGCGCGTTGAGGATGCGCGCGAGCCGGTCGGGATCGTGGAACACCAGCTCGGGCCGCTTGTAGCCCGCGAACCGGCGCGCGAATCCGATGGTCAGCGCCGTCGGTTCGAGCAGCGTGCCGGCAGCGACCACGCGCGGCGTGGCGCCCCGGTCCTCGGTCCAGCGCTGGCGGGCGCGCTCGCGGACGAACTCGAACAGGTAGCGCCGCAGCGCCTGCCGCACCTGCCAGAGCGATTCGTCCGGGATCGTGCCGACGAGATCCCAGAGCGCCGGGTCGTCGTGGCGCTCGAACCAGTCGGCGCCGAGATACGTCGAGAACAGCGCGGCGATGTCGGCCGCGATCCAGGTCGGCGCGTGCACGCCGTTGGTGATGGCGGCGACCGGCCGCCGATCGACCGGCACGCCGGGCCAGATGTCCCACATCTGGCGGGTGACGCGGCCGTGGAGCTCGCTGACGGCGTTGATCGACGCCGCCGAGCGGAGGGCGAGCGCCGTCATGTTGAACTGCGTCCCGCCGCCGTTGTCGTGCGACCCGAGCGCGAGGAACCGGTCGCGGTTCGGGCCGAGCGTGCCCCAGCAGTTGGCCAGATACTTCTCGACGATGTGGAACGGGAAGGCGTCGTGGCCGGCCGGCACCGGCGTATGCGTCGTGAAGACCGTCGTCTGCCGGATCGTCTCCAGGGCGTCGTCGAACGACACGCCGCGCTCGATGAGGTCGCGGATGCGCTGGAGCACGACGAAGGCGGCATGCCCTTCGTTGAGATGGAATACCGCCGGATCGCTGCCCAGGGCGCGCAGCGCGCGGACGCCCCCCACGCCGAGGATGATCTCCTGCTGCACGCGCGTCTCGCGGTCGCCGCCGTACAGGCGCGCCGAGAGCTCGCGGTCCCACGGCGCGTTCTCCTCGAGGTCGGTGTCGAGGAGGTACAGCTTCACGCGCCCCAGCCGGACGCGCCAGACCGCGACCAGCACCGAACGGTCGCCGAGCGGGACCGCGGTGATGCACGGCTTGCCGTCGGGCGTCAGGGCCGGCTCGATCGGCGCGTCGGCCCAATTGAGCCGTTCGTAGCTCTCTTCCTGCCAGCCGTCGGCCGAGATCCGCTGGTGGAAGTAGCCCTGGGGATACATGAAGCCGACGCCGATGAGCGGCACACCCAGGTCGCTCGCTTCCTTGCAGTGATCCCCGGCCAGGACGCCGAGACCGCCGGCGTAGATTGGCAGCGACTGGTGCAGCGCGAACTCGGCGGAGAAGTAGGCGATCGACTGGCCCCGCAGCTGCGGGTAGGCGTTCGCATACCAGGTGTGCCTCGCTGCGCGCGCGTCGTCGAGCGAGGTGAGCGTGCGGTCGTACAGGGCGACGAATTCCGGATCGGCGGCGGCCTCGGTCAGCCGTTCGCGCGCAATCGTCCATAGCATGCGCACCGGGTTGTGCGCCGTGGCGCGCCAGAGCCCGTAGTCGAGCTGGCGGAAGACCTCGCGCGCGCCAGGGTGCCACGTCCACCAGAGATCGATAGCCAGTTCTTCGAGCCGTGCCAGAGGTTCGGGGAGGAGCGGAAGGCCGAGATATCGGGTCATGAAGGACAGGCGCCTGTGAGCGACGCGAATTTCGCCAGATCGATGTTACCGCCCGAGGCAATCGCGACGACCTTGCCGCGGCCGGCGCCCCCGCCGAGCGCGGCCGCGACGGCACAGGCCGCCGCGCCCTCGACGATCACCCGCGCGCGTCCGGCCGCCAGGGCCATGGCTCGCGCGGCCGCGTCGAGCGAGACGACGATCGAGCCCGAGAGCGGCGCCAGCAGCGGCCACATCGACTCGAGCACCGACCGGCCGCCGGCGCCGTCCACGAACGACGCCCGCCATCCTTCGAAATATCTCGGGCCGCCGGCCAGGAGCGACGAAGCGAGCGGCGCGGCGGTTTCCGGCTCGGCCGCGAAGACCCGCGTGCCCGGCTTCAGCGCGGCGAGCGCCGCCGCGATGCCCGCCAGCAGGCCGCCGCCGCCGATCGGCGCGACGATCGCGTCGACCTGCGGCAGATCCTCCAGAATCTCGAGCGCGACGGTTCCGTTGCCCGCGATGAACCGATCGTCGTCGAATGGATGCACCAAGCAGCCCCGCATCCGATCGGAGGCGTGCGACACCACCGTCTGCCAGCACTCCTCGTAGCTCGCCCGCACGATCGACGCGCCGAGCCGCTCGATGGCGCGGATCTTCGCGTCGGGCGCCGTGTCCATGACGAGCGCCGAGCAGGCGGCGCCGACCCGGCGCGCCGCGAAAGCGACGCCCTGCGCCGCGTTGCCGGCGCTGACGGTCCAGACCCCTTGTTCGAGCTCGTGCGGCGCGAGCTGGCGCACGGCGTTGTACGCACCGCGAATCTTGAAGGAGCCGATCGGCTGGAGCATCTCGAGCTTGAGGTACAGGTCGAGCCCGCCGCACCCCGGCAGATCCGAGACGTCCATCCGCACCAGCGGCGTGCGGATCGCGGCGGCGTAGATTGCCGACGCTGCATCTTGAATGGCTGAGATCGCGATGTATCTGGCCGGCGCGGTGGTCGACAAGCCTTGTCGATCGTATTCGCCCGACCGCCGAGCGTCAATTGCGGAGGGACCGGATTCATCCAGGCCGGCGGTCAGCGGTATCTCACGAGCAGCGCACGCAGCGCCCCGATCGGGATCGCCTCGGCGCGCCCGCCGCGCGAGGAGACCGTCGTCGCCTGGAGCAGCGAGTTGTAGACCGCTTCTTCGGTGGCCTCGAGCGCCGCTTCGAACAGCGGCGAGACCGCGTCGGTCGGCAGCACCGTCCGCGCGCGCGGCGCGCTCTCGCCGAAGCGGCTGCGCATCTCGGGCGCGGTCGTGAAGGCGATCGCGAAGTCGCCGCTGCCGTTGCTGTAGGCCGAGCCGGTCCGCCCGAGTCCGAAGACGGCGCGCGCCGCCAGCCGCCGCAGATCGCGCGCATCGAGCGGGGCGTCGGTCGCGACGACCAGCATGCAGGAGCCATCGGCCGCGTCGGCGCCGCCGGCCGCGCCCGCACGCGGCGGCTGGAGAAACCTGAAGACGGGCACGCCGTCGACGGTCAGGTTGCCGCCGAAATTGGTCTGCGCGAGCACGCCGACCGTGCAGCCGAGCCGCTCGATGCGCCGCGACGCGGTGCCGATCCCGCCTTTCCAGCCGTAGCACTGCGTGCCGGTGCCGGCGCCCACGGAACCTTCGGCAACCGGCCCCGGCACGGCGCCCTGAATCGCCGCGATCACGTGATCGCGCGTCACGTGAAGCCCCCGGATGTCATTCAAGCCGCCGTCGTTGGTCTCGCCGACGACCGGGTTGACCGAGCGTACCTGCTCGTTGCCCGGCTGCGCGAGCGTGTAGCGCACGACCGCGTCCATCGCGACGCCGACGCTCAGGGTGTTGGTGAGCACGATGGGTGTCTCGATCGTGCCGAGTTCCTGCACCTGCGTCGACCCGGCGAGCTTGCCGAACGCGTTGCCGACGAAGACCGCGCCGGCCACCTTGTCCTGGAACAGGTTGCCGTCGTGCGGCACGATGGCGGTGACGCCGGTCCGCACGCGATCCCCTTCGACGATCGTCGTGTGCCCCACCTTCACGCCCGGGACGTCGGTGATGGCGTCGAGCGGGCCTGGCGGCAGCACACCCGGGGCGATGCCCAGATCGCGCGCGCGCGGGCGGGTTTGCGCCAGGCCCGCGGCGATCATCGAGAACGCCGCGCCGATCGCGAGAGCGGCGGTGAGCCGGGAGGCGTGGCGCGACCGAGGCGATGCCTGCATGCCGCCCATCCTACGCCAGCATCTCCCGGATTAGAATGCTCCACCGATGATGCTTCGCGCCGTCGCGATTCTAGGCCTCGCTTGCGCGATCGCGCCCGGGGCGCGCGCCCAGGAGCCGCCTCCTCGGCTGCCGCCATTCGTGATCGATCTCCACGGCACTTTCGCGCGCCTGCCCGCCGCCGACGCCGAACTGCGCGCCAGCCGGAGCCTCAACCCCGGCGAACTCCCCTCCCGCGCGCTGGGCGGCGACGCGGCGCTCCAGGTCTTTCCGGTCCGCTACCGCGGCGTCACCTTCGGCATCGGCGGCCACGTCGTCTACTCGCGCGGCCGGCAGGCGGCCCCCGCCGAGCGGCAGAGCCCCTTCCTGCGGCCGGTGACCGAACGATTCGTCACCGGCGGCGCGCAGTTGTCCTTCAACTTCGGTACCGGCGATGGATGGAGCTACCTGAGCGGCGGGATCGGCACCTCGGTCTGGCAGATCGTTCCCGACGGGGGCGAGGCGCTGCCGGCCGACGAAGAGCGGCTGGAGACGTTCAACTATGGCGGCGGGGCGCGATGGTTCATCAAGCGCCACCTCGCGTTCAGCGTCGACGTGCGTTTTCACGCCATCGACGCCGGGACGCCGACCCCCGAGCGCTTCGGCAGTCCGCGGACCACGCTCATGGTGGTTGGGGCCGGCGTGTCGCTGAAATGAGCCGGGGACGCGGCGCGGCGCCCGCGCATCGACCCGGGCTCACGGCCTGGTGAGCGTGATCGCGCCGCCGCTGATGGGCGCGGTGCAGGTGCTCGAGACCAGCGCGAAAGTACCCGCCAGCGTCGGCACGCTGCCCGCGGACGCTGTCATCGTGCCGCCCAGCTGGCCGACGCACTGCGGCGACAGCGGGATGCCGCCTGGACCCACCGCAATCGTGTAGGTGAGCGCCGAACCCGACACGGTCCCTGTCAGCACGCCATTCACGAGCACGGTGCCGGTCGCAAACCCGATCAGCACCGGTCCCGATACGTTCGCGCCGGCCTGGCTGAGCGTCCACGTCATGCGGACGGTCGTCCCCTGATACGGCAGCTCGCCAATCCAGGTGCCCGCGATCGACGCGTTCGGGTTCGACGGAGCCGCCGGCGGAGAAGGGGCATCGGCCGCGCACGCGGCCACCGAGAACGCCAGGATCAGCCCGAGTACGACGCGGCGCACGCCGCCGGCGTGATGCAGGGAGCATGCCGAGCCTCGCGGACCTTCGCGTTGCACGGTCGGGCAGGCCTTTCCGACCCGCTCGCCGCCCATAGGGCGGGCTGCGACGGATCCGCCGGAGCGAAACGCCCGAGCGAACGCCGCTGCCGCGGCGCGGACGCGAAAAACGGTCTGCACCCCGTCGAAACTGAAATCGGCCGGCGACGCTACCCGGGGATCGCGAGCTCGGGCATCGGACGGCCGGCGAACAGCCGGCGGGTGGGCTTCGCGATCCACCGCGCCCATTTCGCCGACTTGCCGACGCGGGCGCTGTCGGTCGCGATACCGGTGTTCGCGTACATCTGCCGGTACAGTTTCGAGACCAGGACGAAGGCGAGCCGCGATTTCAGCGTCTTGACGCACTTGGCCCGCTCCCAGATGTTCGGCAGCGCGTAGAACCGATCCCAGGCGCGCTGCGTGCCGCGGCGGATGTCTTCTGGCGACATGACCGGGTGCGGGGTGTAGACCTTCGGCCGCATGCCGTCGGGAATGAGCCAGTGCCGCGTGATCGGCGTGCCCGCCACCAGCTTGGGGTTCGCGGCCATCTCCTTCTCCCAGGCGGCGAAGTCGGTCGTGCCCGGGAAGGGCGTCAGCATCACGAACTGCGCGAAGGTCACGCCGGAGCGCTGCGCCACGTCGACGGTCGCCTCGAAGGTCGCGGGGCGATCGCTCGGCAGCCCGAAGATGAACGAGCCGAGGACGTGGACGCCGTGGTGCCGGAACGATCGCAGGCGATCGACCAGCTCCTCGCCGGCCTCGTTGAAGGCCTTGTGCACGTCTTTGAGCCCCTCGGGCGTGACCGATTCGACCCCGACCAGCGCGCCCTTGATCCGCGCCTTGCGCATGGCGTCGAGGAAGTCTGGATCCTCGGCGGCCTCCATGGTGATCTGCGTGAAGAACACCATGTCGTCGGGCAGGCCGGCGAGCCGCCGCATCAGCTCGAACCGTTCGTCGCGCATCGCCTTCAGGCTCTCGTACTGCGCCTTGTCCGCGCGGCGCGACGCCATCTGCAGATCGGTCAGCGACACCGGATAGAAGTTGTCGTCGGCGAGCGCGATGAAGCGGAAGCCGCGGCGCCGCAGTTCCACGACCTCCGACACGACGATATCGCTCATGCGCTGCCGGGGCCGCTGCCCGTCGGTCTTCCAGACCGAGCAGAACGAGCAGTGCTTCGGACACCCGCGCACCGTCTGCACCGACGCCCACATGTAGCGCCCCTCGGGCATCAGGTCCCAGCGTGCCGGCAGGAGATGCTCGGGCTCCACCCGGCCGCCCTCGTAGACCGTCCCGCTGCGTCCCGCCAGGACATCGTCGAGCACCTGCGCCCAGACCAGGTCGCCATCGCCCTTGACGATGGCGTCGGCGGCGCCGAGCCGCTGCGCCTCTTCGGGAAAGAGCGTGGCATGAATGCCGCCGTAGACCACCTTGGCGCCCGCCTCGCGGGCAAGCCGGCCGATCTTGTAGCCCCGCAGCGCGTTGCCCGTGTGAATGCCGATGCCGACGACATCGCCTCGCGCGATGATCGCCGGATCCAGCGGCTCCAGGGTTTCGTCGGTGATGATGGGATCGCCGAATGTCCGGGGGGTGGCCTGCGCGAGTACGAACAGCCACCGGGGAGCGATGACGCCGATGCCAAACGCGACATCGCTGGGATTGACGAGGTGAATACGCATAATTTGTGCAGGCGGTGCCTGCCCGAGCTGGGAAAGCGTCGATTCTAACGCACTTCTCTCGTGAGATACGATCCCCGATCGAAATGACCCGCCGAGGCGCGCGGCGAGCCGCGGCGCTGCTCTTTGCCGCGCTCGCCGTGTGGGCGACCTGGCCGCTTGCGCTTCATCTGACCGAGGCGGTCCCGAGCGATCTGGGCGATCCGCTGCTCGGTGCCTGGATCCTCGGATGGGATGCCGACCGCGCCCGCCACCTGCTGCGGGGGCTGTGGAACGCGCCGATCTACTTCCCGTATCGGCACACGCTCGCGTTCTCCGAGCATCTGCTCGGTATCGCCCTTCCGGTGGCGCCGCTCGTCTGGCTCGCCGGCACGCCGATTCCCGCCTACAACGTCGCGTTCATCGGCTCGTTCCTGCTCGCCGCCTTCGGCATGTACCTGCTGGTGGAGGAGCTGAGCGATCGCCGGGACGCGGCGCTCCTCGCCGGCCTGATCTTCGGCTTCTCGCCGGCTCGCCTCGCGCAGATCAGCCACCTCCAGGTGCTCATGTCCGGCTGGATGCCGATCGCGCTGCTGTGCCTGCATCGATACCTGCGCCGCCCGTCGGGTCGTGCGCTGGCCGGCTTTACCGCCTGCTTCCTCGTGCAGGCGTTCTCGAACGGCTATTACCTCTATTTCCTCGCGCTCGCCGCCGCGATCGTGCTCCTGGCCCACGCGGCCGATCATCCGCGCGAGGCGCGGAGCCTCGCCGGCCCGCTCGCGCTCGCCGGCGCGGCGATCGTGGCTGCGCTCGCGCCGATCGCGCTCGTCTATCTCGACGTGCGGCAGACCTACGGCCTGCTGCGCAGCGAGCTCGACGTGACGACCTTTGGCGCCGATCTGGGCGCCTATCTGCGCGGGCCCGGCGCCGCGTCGGCCCGGCTCGACCTGTGGCGATGGCTACCGTCGGTCGCCAGACCGCTCGGGCCGGAAGGAGAGCTGTTTCCGGGACTCGCCGCGCTCGCCCTCGCGGCCGCCGGATTCTGGCCGTCTCGCGCGCGCGGCCACGGGCCGGGCGATCATCGCGCCTCCGCTCCGCCGCGCGCCTACGCCGCGATGGCGGTCGCCGCCGCGCTCCTGTCGCTCGGCATCAGGCCTGCGGCCTGGGGGGTGGCGCTGCCGTTCGGCGGCATCTACATGTGGCTCTTCGAGCATCTGCCGGGTTTCGATGGGCTCCGGGTACCCGCGCGGCTGTCGGTGCTCGTGCTGCTGGCGATCGCGGTCGCCGCGGGCTTCGGCTTCACGCGTCTGACCGCCTCGCTCGGGCGGAAGGCGAGGGTGGCGCTGGCGGCGCTGCTGGGCATCGCCATCGCGCTCGAGGGCATTCCGCACGCGCTGCCGCTCGCAGAGGTCGGCCGCGGAGGACGCCCGGATCGCGCGGCCTACACCTGGGTGCGCGACCACGAGGCGGGAGCGGTGCTCGAGCTCCCGGCCGGTGCGCTCGACGCCAGGAACCGCGCCGCGCTCTACGGCTACCAGACGCTGTTCCATCGCCACCCCATCGTGAACGGGTTCAGCGGCTACGATTCGCCGCTGCAGGCGCTGGTCGGCGGCATCGGGTCGCCGCTGCTGGACATCGAGCGCTTCACCCCGGCCCTGCGGATGCTGCGTCGGATTGGCGTGCGGACGATCGTGTTCCATCCCGACGGCTTCGCCGATCCGGCCGTCGGCGCCGCCGTCCTGCAGGCGCTCCGGGCAGACCGCGCGCAGGTGATCTCCGAGGCCGTCTTTCCCGGCACGTTGGTGTTTCGTCTGGCACCGGCGGACGCGCAGGTCCGAGTGGATGCCGCCGCTCCCGCCGCCGGCGCGCCGCTGGCGCCCGGGATCTTCACGGCCGCGGCCAGCCAGGCCGCCGGGCGACTCCCGCTCGCGTTCGACGGCGATCTCGACACCCGATGGCTCACCGGCGGGCGTCAGACGGGCGAGGAATGGGTGGAGCTGTCATTCGACCGCCCGCGCGATATCGCACGCATCACCTTGTTCACCAGCGCCCGCAGCCTGTCCGACTTCCCGCGCGACCTGCAGATCGAGAGCCGGGGCGATTCGGGCGATACGGTGACGCTGTTCCACGGTCCGGTGGTCGAGATGCTCGCTGCGGGGCTCGTCCGCGACCCGCGCCGCGGTCCGATCGACATCGAGCTGCCCCCGAACCGGACGCGCCGGCTGCGCCTGCGCCAGCGGGGCCAGACGCGGATCTGGTTCTGGGCGATCGACGAGCTTCGCGTCTGGGAACGGCGCTAGCAAACCGTCCTGGCCGCGCGTGCAGCGCCGTCTGGCGATTCGCGTTCCCCGTGGTCGTCCGTCGCCGATGGCGGCGGCAGTTGCTTTGGCATTCCATCGTCCCGGCCCGCTTCGGCGCGGCTCGTCACCGCCATCAAGAGCAGGACCGCGCCCCAGAAAGGCAGGTCGTGGACATCGGCAAAGTAGGCGTAGGAGTGCGGAAACCAGCCGGTCCGCTCCAGCACCGAGAAGGGGACGACGGGCGAGATCAGCGTGAGTGCGGCGGCAGCCGCCGCCAGCCCGGGAATGTCGCGCGTCGCGATCGCGTCGGCGACGAGCCCCGTCAACGGCATCAGCGCAAAGATGAAGTAGTCCTCGTGGTTCCACGGCGGCAGCAGGAACATGAGCAGGAACAGCACGCCCATTTCCTCCCAGCCGAGCCGCCGCTCCCGGCGCGTGAAGAACCAGAGCGCGTAGCAGACGCCGAGCGCGACGGTCGCGAGCAGCCCGGAGCGCGCGGCGATCGCATGCCGCGCCTCGGGCAGCCAGCGCAGGTTCATCACCGTCCAGTCGATTTCGCTGCTGCGGTGCAGGAACATCGACGAGACCGACATGAAATGGATGCTGTACACGTTGGACTCCGCCGCCCGCGGCATCACGTCGACCAGCGCGACGCTGCGCCGCCAGTCGAGCGTGAATGCCGCCCCGAGCGCCACCGCCGCGACGACCACCGCCGCGGCGGCGGCAGCCCGCCAGCGGCGACGCAGCACGAGCCATCCCACGAAGCCGACAGGCAGGAACTTGATCATGGCGGCCCAGCCGATCGCGATGCCCGCCGCCGTGTCGCGCCGGGCGACGAGCTGGCGGAGGCCGATCAGGATGAACAGGAACTCGACGATCTCGATGTTGCCCTGCCGCATGCAGACCGCCAGCGGCTGGAACGCGAGCCACACGGCGGCAATCGCCATGACCGCGGCCGCGCCGAGCTGGCCTCGTCGTCCGCTCAACTCGAGGCAGAGCACGAAGGCGATCGCGAGCGCGGCGAGATTGATCGCGGCCCAGATCGGCGGAACCATCGCCCATCTCGGCGCGAGGAACAGCGGGAGCGTGACGACGTGCATGGCGGGACCGTAGTTCCAGAGATGCGACTCCCAGCCGATCACCTGGGTGACCGGGAAGTCGGGCCGCAGCCAGGCCAG
This sequence comes from Acidobacteriota bacterium, assembly GCA_020850715.1. Classification (GTDB taxonomy): domain Bacteria; phylum Acidobacteriota; class Vicinamibacteria; order Vicinamibacterales; family CAVVIG01; genus JADZED01. The sequence continues at coordinate 1,076 of JADZED010000005.1, read as the reverse complement.
CGGCCCCGACGGCCACGCAGCCGCGAAATCGCCGCTGAGCGGGCCGATCGCCCATCGCACGCCGGAGAAGACGAAGCGCACGGCGGCCGCGCCGAGCGCGAGAGCGGCGAGCAGGTTCGCGGATCGGCGCGTCACCAGAGCCGCTCGACGGCGAGGCCGAAGCGGACCACCGACCTCCGATCGGCGGTCGCCGCGGTCAGGATCAGCGCCGGACGGGTGCCCGGCGGCGCTCCCGCCAGCAGCCGCCCCGCCTGCTCCCGCACCCATGGGCCGTCGAGCTGGACGCTGCGAATGCTGTAGAGATGGGGATTCACCGGCGCGATCGTCACCTCCAGCGGGATCCCGCCGGCCGGCCGCGCACCCGGAGCCGCGGATCGGGGAAGCGTCACGAGCGAGAGGCGCGCGGTCGACGGATCGAGCGGCGGAGCGTAGCGATCCGGATCGAACAGGTAGAAGTACTCAGGACGATGCGCCGGCAGATCGCCGTCGAGTCGCGCCGGCAGGGCGTGCGCCTGCCGATCGGGCGTGAACACGTACGCGCCCGGCGCATTCGCCGGCGCCGCGGCGAAGAAATAGGCAGCGCCGAGCGCAAGCGGGCACAGGATCATCGCCAGGGCACGCGGATGCACCACGCGGAGAATCCGTGAGGAAAAGGCAGGCATCTTGCTCTATCGGGCCGTCAGCGGCGTCGAACCTCCGATTGTGTATCCGATAGGTGCGCCAGCGCAGGACCGATTGACTGAATTCCGTACGTCCGGGTTCACGATGGCGGTGCGCATCAAGTCTTTGCCGCAGGCAGGCGAGATGGACGAGTACGACCTCCGCCGGTACCAGCCGGGAGAAGTGTACGACGTCTCGTCCCGGCTGGCGTGGCTGCTCGTGCTGAGCGGCCATGCCGAGCCGGTGACCGGCCGGCGGGGCGCGACGCTCGGCGACGTCGATCGCCGCGCCTAGTCCCAAAATAAGCGCGTTTGCGGCTCGGCTGACGACGCGAATCGCGATGCGCGCGCGGCGCGAACCTTGCCCGCCGGCTCGATGTCCGGTCGCAGTCTCGCTCGATTGTCGTGCATCTGGTG
>JADZED010000004.1 GCA_020850715.1 Acidobacteriota bacterium | reverse complement strand
GCGCCCACGCGGACCGATCGAGCACCGCCGCGCAGCGTACCGAAAATCAGCAAATCGTACAATGTCCTCACTTTCGATCGCTCACCGATTCCCTCGGGAATCCTGTGATCTGACAAAGTCGTACTAGATCCCCCCCGTCTCCGCCACGATCTCGAGGATCGCAGCCCGCAGTTCCGGCGTGAGGTGGGCGTACTTCGGGTCGGTGCCGCGCCCGGACAGGATCGCGCGCAGCCGGCTGGCGACCGCGTCGTGCGCCTGGCGCGGAAGCGCTCGCAGCGCCGGTGAATAGATCATGTAGCTGAGGGGATACTTCATCAGCCGCCGGTCCAGCTGCAGGTCGCGCAGCGAGCGACCGCGCGAGTCCGCCGGCCCCAGGGCCGAAAACCTCTCGGTGAAGCCTGACGAGCCCTGGATGGGCGCGACGATCGGCGCCTCATCGACGAACAACAGGTAATCGGCGAGCTCGCCGGCCACCTCGCGCACGCGGTCCGCACGACCCAGGTGCGCCTCCCACGAGAGGAGCGTCATCAGGTTCATCGCCTGCGCCTGGTGCTCGAGCACCATCAGCGCCGCCACATCGCTGTAGGGCGTCGGATATCCGGCGAGATCAATCGTTCCTGCGAGCGAAGCCTTCGGCGGCGATCTCCGCGCCGGCAGCCCGGCGGTCGTGAAGAGCGGCAGGTTCCCGAGATGGCGCGCGGGCAGCCGCCGGCCGGTCACGTACCAACCGCCCCAGCGCTGCGCCAGATCGTCGCGATGATCCACGGCAAAGCCCTCGGCACCCTGGATCTCGTTCTCGCGGGGAAACGTCGTCAGCACGAAGGGTCCCGGCACGGCGAGCGTCTCCCAGGAGACGTGACATGCCAGACAGCGCGTCTCGCGTGCGAACCGCGGCGTCCCGGCGCTCCCCGGCGACTGATCGAGCGAGTAGAAGATCGGCCCCAGCTGCGGATCGAGCGCCCAGGCCTCGAGCAAGGGCGCATTCCGGACGAATCCCACCGCGGCGGTGTCGTTGAAGTAGATGGCGCGTGGATTCTCCGGAGCGATCGAAGAGAACTGCAGGCTGGTCTTCGTGTAGACCAGTACCTGCGATTCGACAGGTATCTGCAGCGCCTGCAGCACCGGCGTCAGGTAGCCGCTGATCGGATCGCGCGGAAGCCGGAGGGTGCCGTCGGCCAGCCTGCGGTTCAGATCTTCGATGGCCGTGCGCGGCGGCGCGCTGTTGTACCGAATGCGCGGATCGTCGAGCGACCCGCGGAACGCACCGGGCTGCTGTGCGGCAGCGAACAGCGCGCGGCAGCCGAGCACCAGGCCGGCGACCAACAGAAACCGGGCGGAGCGCACGCCGTAGTGTAGTCTCGATGGTGCCGGGTCCCGGGCGCCGGGAGTGCCGGGTGCCAGGACGCCAGAGCGCCGGGGGCCCGGCACTGTGCGCCAGATCCGGATGCACTCGACGAGTCTCCGGCCGTCCTCTCGTCATAGGATGAGGCATGAAGCGCGCGCGCCCCGGCGACAGGCCCGACTCGGCCGGGCACACCGATGCCGAGACGTTCGCGCGCGCCATGGAGGGCGTCCGGCCGATCGCTCCGGACCCGCGTGGGCGCGTGCGCTCTCGACCCCTCGCCCCGGCGCCGGTCGCGGCGAATCCGGCGGCCCTGGCCGTGGAGGAGCCTGCGGGTGGCATCGACGAGCCGTTCGCGGCGCCGGGCGTCGATCACCGTCTCCTGCGCAGGTTGAAGCGGGGCAACATCGCGCCGACCGCGCGGCTCGACCTGCACGGCGAGACCGCTGCCGACGCCATCGTTCGTGCCGTCCGCTTCGTCGACGCCTCCAGGCATCGTCATCGCTGCATCTGCATCGTCCACGGCCGCGGCCTGCATTCGAGCGGCAAGGTCCCCATTCTCCGGACGCAAGTCCGCAAGCGCCTCCGCGCGCATCACGCCGTGCTCGCCTACACCGACGCGCCACGCCATGACGGCGGGATCGGAGCGGTCTACGTGCTGTTGAGGAAGTAGGGACCCTTTACCATGTAACCCCCTCTGTCCGCATTCCCGACGGTGCGCCGGGGTCTCCAGATCGTAAGTGGTTGCACTGGCGCGACATCCGGGTTCCGCCCGATGCCACGCGTCTTGCCACGATCTCCCCGCAGCAGCCAGCCCCCGAGCAGCATCCATGTCCGAGAGAGGGTCCGATCAGGTTCGGCGCGCAATCATGTCTGTCGTGGCTGTCGCGGGCGTGGCGGCGGCGGCCGCACCCGCGCTGGAACTCGCGCGCGGGGAGCCCATCGCCATCCGCCTCACACTGCCGGCGCTTGGGGCGGCGCTGGCAGCCTGGCTGATCCTGTCTCTCGCGGCCTTCCGCTATTTCGGCACGCTGCAGGCCGAACGTCGCCGCCGCATGGACGCCGCGCGGGCCGCCGCGCAGTCCGACCGGCTCGCCCAGTTGACCGCCGCCCTCGGCCAGGCGCGTACGCCGCGCGCCGCCATCGAGGCGGCCCTGCAAGAGCCGCTCTTCGCGCTGCGCGCCGATGCAGGCGCCCTGCTGCTGGTGAGCGGTACGAGCGATCGGCCGGAGATCGCGCGCGAGGTCGGCTATCCGTCCGACGACGAAACGCCGATTCCCTGTCTGTCGAGCAAGAACCCGGTTGCCGACGCGGTCGGCCGCGGCGCTCCGGTGATCCTCGAGTCGCGCGGAGCCTGGAGGTCGGAATACCCCGACGATCCGCGCCTGGCCCGCGGCCCGTTCGAGTCGCTGGTTGTCGTCCCGCTGCTGGTGGGCAGCCGCGTCGTCGCAATCGTGCGGCTCGAATTCCAGCATCCCCGCGCGATGAGCGCGGGCGATCGCCGGTATCTCGCCGAGCTCGGCGCCCGCGCCGCCGAAGCGCTCGATCGTACCCGGCAGCTCGAGTACGCCGAGCGCTCGCGAACGGAGGCGGAGTCGCGGCGTGTCGACGCCGATCGCGAACTCGTCGAGCTGAAGGGGATGGAGGCGGCGCTGCGCGCCGGCGAGACTCGGTACCGCGCGCTGGCGGCGCGGACCACGCGTCTGCACGCGCTGGCGAGCGCGCTGTCGGAAGCGGTCACCGTCGATGCCGTGACCCGCGCGGTCACCGAGCAGGGGCGCATCGTGGCCGGCGCCACCGTGAGCCAGGTGACGCTCGCCGCCGCACAGGCCGCGCTCGAGCATCTGCCGCAGGAGGCGCGCGAGGTGATGCGCCGCAGGCATCCGGTCTTCATCAAGTCGTTCGCCGAGTGGCAGGAGCGGTTCCCTGAATCGGCGGTGCTCGCCGCCGATGGCGGCTACGAGTCGTCGGCCTCGATGCCGCTGCTGGTGGAGGGGGCCCCCATCGGGGTCGTCGCGTTCCACTTCACCGCGCCGGTGAACTTCGACGACGAGTACCGGGCGCTGCTGATGTCGGCGTCTGGCCAGTGCGCGCAGGCGCTCGAGCGCGCGCGTCTCTACGAGTCGACGCAACGCGCCCGCGCGGAGGCCGAAGCAGCCAATCGAAGCAAGGACGAGTTCGTCTCGATCGTTTCGCACGAGCTGCGCACGCCGCTCAGCGCCATCCTCGGATGGGCGACGATGCTGAGGCGCGGAACGCTCGACGGCGCGAAGGCGTCACGCGCGCTGCAGTCGATCTGCGACAACGCCACGCGGCAATCGAAGCTGATCGAGGAGCTGCTCGACTTCGCGCGCGTCACCTCGGGCCGCGCAACGCTCGCCGTCGAGCCCGTCGACCTCCGCGACCTCATCCGCGGCGTCGTCGAATCGATGATCCCCACAGCGAGCGCGCGCGGCGTGGCGCTCGAGCTCTCGCCGGTCCCGCCGCTCCGGGCGCTGGGCGACCCGCGGCGGCTCGAGCAGGTGTTCTTCAACACGATCGACAACGCGTTGAAATTCACCAGGGAGGGGGGGCGCGTGTCGATCTCGATCCGGACCGCCGACGATCGCGCGGCGATCGCGATTGCCGACGACGGCGCCGGGATCGACCCCGCGTTCCTGCCGTTCGTCTTCGACCGGTTCCGGCAGGGCGCCGCGTCGACCACCCGGAGCCACGGCGGCCTGGGGCTCGGGATGTCGATCGCGCGGCAGCTCGTCCGGGCGCACGACGGCGACATCACGGCGCACAGCGAGGGGCTCGGCCGTGGTGCCACGTTCACGATCACGCTGCCGCTCGCGCCGCTCCGAGCGGACGAGGCCGCCAGCGTCGACGACGTCTGCGCCGACGGGCCGCGACTGGACGGCCTCCGCGTGCTGGTCGTGGACGACGAGGAGGACGCCCGCGAGATCATGGCGCACGCCCTGGCGGAGTATGGCGCCCGCGTGGAGGTGGCGGCGAGCGTGCGCGACGCAATCGACGTCCTGGAGCGCGCCGAGATCGACGCGCTGCTCGCCGACATCTCGATGCCCGGCGAGGACGGCTTCTCGCTCATCCGGAGGGTGCGCGCGTCGGCGCAGCAGCGCGTCGCCTCGATCCCGGCGGCGGCGGTGACCGCGCTCACGCGCGCCGAGCACCGCGAACGGGCGCTCGCCGCCGGCTTCCACCTCCACATCGCGAAGCCGTTCGCGCCCGCTCAGCTCGCGGCAGCCGTCGGGCGGCTGGCGGCGGCGCGGACGTAGAACGCGGTGCGCGGCTTGCACCGGCGAATCCGTATGGTCAGAGAAGATGCCGGCGGTCAGCCGCTGGACCGGGAAACCGGCGAAGAACGACAGAAGCGCATCCTCCAGGAGCAGCATCGGCCCGAGCAGAACGCGGGCTACGACGAAGCGGTGCGCGGAGGGCGGCCGGACGGTCTGCTGGACCTCACCGACAAGGCGATCGCCCAGACGCCGCCGGCCGACGAGGACGTCTTCGATCGGGAGGCGCGGCTCGCGCGCCGCGACGTCCGCAGACAGGACAGCTCGGCCGACTAGCCCGCCCTCGGGTTGCGCGGCGGCCGCGGCCAGACAGACGTCCTTGGTGCATCGTCTATCGTGGCAGCCCGATCGAGCGGCGCCCGCTGCCACACAGCCAACGCCACCAACCCGGCGGCGACCGTGCCGTACTCGAGCGTCAACACGGGCCATGGAACGAGCCACGGTCCGCCGGCGCGCGCGATCTCCCACACCACGTACCCCGACAGGATGCTCGCCGTCCAAGCCTGCAGCGGCAGCGTCGCCGGCACGAGCAGGAACGGCGTCAGCGACAGCAGGTACCACGGATAGACGACCGGGGCGAACACGAGCGATGCCGCCATCGGCCACGCCCAGGCCGCCGGGTCGCCTCCGTCCAGACGGGCGCGGCAGACGACGGCGAGGAGCCAGCCGACTGCCACGGCAACGGCCGCGGCCGCGCGCGGCGTCGCCAGCGCGGCGACCGCGCGAAACAACGGCCCGTTGAAACGGATGCTCTCGACGATTCCGCCGAGCTCGACGAATGGATTGCCTCCGAGCGCGAACGGCAGGTAGAGGACGGCGCCCACCGCCGCGCCCACCGCCGCGTCGCGCAGGCGGATGCGGCGCCACAGCAGCGGCACGAGCACGACCGGGAGCAGCTTCGATGCAACCGCGAGCGCAAGGGCAGCCGCCGCCAGCGCCCGCCGGCGGCGCGCGAGCCAGCAGGCGCACGCTGCCGTCCACATCGCGCACAACACGTCCACATGGCCGCTGAACGCCGCCTCGAGGACGACCAGCGGATTCCATGCGTACGCGAGTGCGAGCCACTCGCTGCGTCCGGTGGCGAGCAGCCAGCGCCAGACGAAGACAATCGTGATCAGGTCGCAGACGATCAGCGCTTCCTTCATCGCCCACATCGAATCGCTCAGCGAGACGACGGCCCGGAAGAACAGCTGCGCCGCCGGAGGATAAGGTGTCCTCCTGTTCCGGCTCGCCATCAGCCGCGTCGTGTCGTCGGCGTGCGTGAAGGCGAGCGCGGGATCGGCGGGCAGCACCGCATACGGGTTGTAGCCGAGAACCTGCACGCGGCCGTCCCAGATGTAGCGGTACATGTCGCTGCCGGCATCGACGCGCGAGAGCGCCAGCGGCACGCGGATCAGGACGGCCAGGCCCAGGGCGGCGAAGAAGAGCCGGCGATCGGCGGGCGGAGCGTGCCAGATGAGCGGGAGGATCGATCCGTAGGAGACGGCGCCGATCGCCGCGCAGGCGAAGAAGACCGGCGTGCCGAGGCGGGCTCCGGTGAGGACGAGGGCGGCCATCGCGGCGGTGAACGCGAGGCCCGCAACGAGCAGTCGGCGGAGCGGCCGGCGCATGGGCCCGGCCAGAATAGCGCGAGGGGAGGCGCGGATGCGCCCCCCCCTCACGATCATGCAGGCACCTGAGCCGCCTGCCTGCTGTCCGCCCCGGCGCGTCCGCCGGAACGGCCCGGAGGCGGAACTGCCTGCATGACGCCTGCTACCAGCGGAACGCGAGGCCGATGTTCGCGCGCCAGAAGCTGAGGCCCGACAGCGTTGCCGTCGCCGGCGTCGCGTCGGCCGTGTCGTTCGTGGTCAGCAGCGAGCTGATGTCGCTGAGGTTGCCCGCGTCGCTGTTCTCCGCCGCGCGGAAGTAGCGCACGTCGCCGCGGATGCCCCAGTTGCCCCTGAAGGCCATCAGCCCGGCGCCGATGTCGCCGCCAAACTGCGTGTCGTTGCCGTCGCCGGAGTTGATCAGGGCCGCCGCCGATCCGAGCGAACCGGATGTGGTGAGCGGTGCACCGTTCAACTGCACGGCGCCGAAGCCGCCGGAGATGAACGGCTGGAACTGACCGTCCGCGCCGAGTGGAATGGAGCCAATCAGGTTGACCATGTAAGAGTTGACGGCCGGCTTCTCGTCGTTGAAGAGCGCCACGTCGGGCACGTCGAACTTCGGGGTGAAGTCCGCCAGGAACTCGGCGCCGACACGCTGCCGCCACATGTAGCCCACCGAACCTCCGAAGTCGACCGCGGCGTCATTGTTGACGCTGAGGTCCGACGCCCGGAAGTCCGAGCTGAAGCTGGAGCCTACGAATCCCGAGGCCATCCACCGGTTCGCGTGCTCGTTCCGGTACTCGGGCGTGACCGCCTGAGTTGTCCGCGGCTGCGTCGCCGGCGCCTGAGTCGTCGCCGGTGTGCCTGTCTGCCCCGGAGTGTTCGTGTTCTGAGCGTAGGTCGGAGCGGCAAGTCCGACGCTGACCCCCAGCGCGAGTGCAATCAATTGCCAACGCATGCTTCTGTTCCTCCTCTTCGGGGAGGGCGTGCAATGGACATACCCGTCGACTGATGGCTTACGCCGAACTTACACGTTGCGATTCCGTACCCAGCCGTTAGAATCCCGGACGGAACGCGACGCCGAAGCGCCAGCCGTTGCGCGCCGGGGCGCCGATCGGCCGCGCGGCGTGGAACTCGAACACGAACCCGGCCGCGTTCACGCGCGCGCCCGCGCCGACGCTGCACAGGCCGCGCGAATCGGCTCCCGACGCGCCAGCGCCCGGATACGAGAACCGTCCGCACTCGGCGAAGGCGATGCCGTCGATCGGCAGCAACGCGCTGCCTGCGCTCTGCGGACCGACGAGCGGGACGCGCAGCTCGAGGTTCGCCAGGGCGAACCTGGTCGTTCGGATCGTGTCCGCGTCGGTATCGACGCCGCGGACGAGATCGCGCATGTTCCACACGAGCGGGAGCAGCCGCGCATCGGCGCTGTCGCGGCCGGTGCGGGCCGCGCCCTGCAGCCGCAGGGCGAGCGTGGCATCGCGGCCCGACCACACCCGCCCGGCATTGAAGTACCGGCGATAGTCGGCGGCAGACGTCAGCAGGCTGAGATCCCCGAACGTGGGCGTCACCGAGAAACGGTAGCGCCGCCCGAACACCGGTCCCGTCGGACCGAAGATCGACGAGTCGTACACGAGCGCCACGCCCGTCTGTATCGTGAGCGCGCCGGGCGCCTGCGTGATCCGCGTCTCCGGGCCGCCCAACTGTCGCCGTGTGGAGGCGGAGTAGGTCGAGATCGTCGATCGCCGATCGAAGGTCATGTCGTCGACGAGCACCGACGCCTCGACCCGCTGCGCGCGGCTGAACGGATAGCTCGCCGCCCCGCCGAACTGGCGATGAACCTGCTGCACGAGCGTCTGCTCCCGGACGAGCATGTTGGCCCCGACCGCATCGGCGCCGGCCGTCAGGCGGTTCGAGGCGCCGACCAGCGCCGGGATCCAGCCGCCGGTGAGGCTCCAGTTGAGCCGCGACTGCCGGTTCGCATACGCGGCGACGACGGCGTTGTCGGTCTTCGTCTTTCCCACCTGGAACGCGACCCCCACCTCCTGCTGCCCGAGCATGTCGGACAGCGCCATCGACATGCCGGCGCGCAGGAAGGTGCCGAACGCCCCGCCGCCGGCGCTCAGGTACGGCGTGCCGAAGCGCACCAGCGTGAGGCGCGGTACATAGTCGCGCGACTCGAAGATCCGCGCGACGGGACGCGGCGACGAGGCCGCGTCGCGAAGCGCAGGCGGCTGGAACAGCGGATAGGTCGCGGCCGGCGCCGGCGACGGCGTGGCGCGACGGTCCGCGGGTCTCGAGGCATCGAGCGCCGACAGCGCCAGCGCCGACGAGGTCAGCGGCGACGAGGGGGGCGCGAATGTCGCCGGCGCGCGCGCGGACACCGGCTCCCCGGCGGCCTCCGGGGAGCGGCCGGCCTGCTCGATCTCGGAGACGTCCATCGTCCACACCTCGTACGCGCCGTGCGAGTACACGCTCAGGGCCAGCTGCCGGCCGTCGCCGCCGAGCGAGATCGACGGGCTCAGGGCGGTGATGCCGCTGACTCCGGTCGACACCGCCGTCACCTGCCGGGCCTGACGGCTCGCCACGTCGACGCGATGGACGTTGCTGACGTCGCCTTCGTCGGAGACGTAGTAGAGCGCCGCACCGTCGGCCGACCACTGCGGATCGATCGCCTTGGCCCCGCCGCCCGAGGTGATCCGGTCGATCTTGCCCGTCTGCAGGTCGAGCACGGCAAGCTCGTGCCGCCCGAAGGTGAGCGTGTCGAGCGATGAAGAGAAGCGGTCGGTCGAGAAGGCGATCCGTGTGCCGTCGGGCGACCAGGCCGGCTGCAGATCCGAGAACGGGTCGTCGGTGAGCGCCTGCACGTCGGAGGTCGACGACAGCGTCAACGCGTAGAGATCGGTCACGCCGCCCTTCATTGCGCTGAACGCGATGCGCCGGCCGTCGGGCGACCAGCTCGGGCTGAAGATCTGATCGACGGCGGCGACCTCCACGTCCTGGCGCGAATCGTCGGCGGTATCGAAGATCGAGATCACGGACGAGCCGTCGCGAACCGAGGCGAGCGCGAACCGCCGGCTCGCCGCGTCCCACGCGCCGGCCGAGTCGATGAACTGCAGGCTGTCGTAGTGCGGGTCGGAGGCGGCGCTCACCAGCTTCCGCAGGATGGCGCCGCTCCGGGCGTCGGCGAGAAACACGTCGACCGAGTATCCGTCGCGCTCGGAGAGGAACACCACGTAACGCCCGTCGGGGCTGATGCGCGGCCCGACGTTCACGCGGCCGCCGTGCTCGGCCGCGATGAGTCGCGTCGCCGTGCCCGGCAGACCGCGCGCGGGCACGCGCGCCGACATCGCGCGGACCGCTTCGTGCCACTGGGCCGACAGCTCGCTCGTCGAGGTGCCGGTGGCGAAACTGAGGCGCACCGCGGCGCTGCTGCCGCGCGAGGTCAGCGCGCGCTCGATCGCCGCCGGCCCGTAGCGGTCCGCCAGGAAGTGCCACAGCGCTTGGCCATAGCGGTACGGAAAATAGCGCGGGTCGTCGAGCTGGGCGATGGTCGGCAGCCGGCCGGATTCGGCGGCGTCGCGCAGCCACATCTGCGTGTTGGCATCGAGCGCGCCGACCGAGAGCTCCTCGGCCATGCCCTCGCTGAACCAGAGCGGCAGCTGCGAGAGCGAATGTCCATGACTGCGCAGGATGTCGCGCTGGAAGGCGTGCACGATTTCGTGGCCGAGCACGTGGTCGGTATCGCCGAGGCCGCCCGCGAACGGCAGCACGACGCGCCCGGCGAAATGATCGGTGAAACCTCCGACGCCTTCGCCGATCGAGCCGGGAATCACCGACGTCTGCACGAAGTGCGAATGGCTGGCATAGAGGATGATCGGCTGCCGCGACGCGAACGTGTGCTCGAGCATCGTCGAGAGCTTCTCGTACCACCGCTCGGCCATGATGGAGGCGATCGCCGCCGCATCCTTCTCGGCCGGGTAATAGTAGACGTCGAAGTGCGGCGTCTCGAGAACCTGGAAGTCGAAGCGGCCGTACTGCACCTTGTTGCGGCCGAAATACTGCGCGCGGGCCGGCACAGCCGCGACGACGGTCGACACGAACAGAACAGCGATCGCGACAGCGGTTCGCGTCACGGGCAACCCCTCTGGTCAGCTCTCGAAGAATGCGCTAGGCGTGGCCGGGTCGGTAGGAGACCTTCACGATAGCTCTATCGCACCGCAACCGCAAGACACTTGTTCACATGAGCTCGACTCCCGCGGCGGCCGGCCTTGCCGCCAGCCGGCCCGCGTGATACAGATGGCCCGGCTCGGCGCGGAGTTGCCGCCGGCGCCGGAGGGGCATGTCGATACTCGATCGGTTGCGGGCGCTGCGATCGTCGCCGTCCGGCGCGTCGCAGGGCGATACGGACACGGTACGCAGGATCGTCGGGGAGCTGGACAGGCTCGAGCCGCGCCGGGCACGCTATCTCGCCGCGTTCGCCTACGTGCTCAGCCGCGTTGCCGGAGCCGACCTGTCGATCAGCGCGGCGGAGACGGCAAAGATGATCGATCTCGTCCGGCACGCCGGCCGCCTGCCCGAGGCGCAGGCGGTGATCGTGGTCGAGATCGCCAAGAGCCAGAACCGGCTGTTCGGCGGCACCGAGAACTTCCTCGTCACGCGCGAGCTGCGCGAGGTGGCAACCGACGCCGAGCGGCAGGAGCTGCTCGAGTGCCTCTTTGCGGTCTCGGCGGCCGACGATGCGATCGACGGCGAGGAGGAAGCGCAGATCTGGCAGATCGCGAGCGAGCTCGGATTCGAGCACGCCGACTACGTACGGGTGCGCATGGCCTATTCGGCCAAGCGGACGGTCTGGAGAAAAGGGGCTCGATAGGCTCCGGCGGTCCTGGGCGGGACCGGGGGTTCGGGAGGTTCACGGGCTCGTCAGCTCGTAGAGCACGATCCCGTCGAGCGCATCGATCTCGCGCAGCGCGGGCACCTTCCCGATCGCGTCGAGCGTGCCCGGTGGCATGCCGTCGGGATGCACGAACACGTGCGTGACGCCGGCCTGGCGCAGCGCGTCCAGGGCGCGCGCGTCGGGGAAGCCGGCGAGCGCGTTCACGCGATCGACGAAGCTTGCCGGCTCGACGCCGCTGTAGCCGTTCACCATCGGCTTCCAGTGGGCCGTGCCGTTCAGCATGTAGGTCGCATGTGCGTGCGCGCTGCCGCCGCCGTAGAACGGGACCTCCGCGACGACGGCCCCAGGCACCAGCGCAACGCGCGCGTAGATCGGCGACACGCGCTCGGCGCGCACCAGCGACAGCGGCGCCGCCAGCGGCTCGAGGACGGCAAGCCCGAGACAACCGGCCGCCAGGGCGCGCCAGCGGCCGGGCGACGTCGCGCGCCGGAGATCGGCGAGCCCGAAACCGGCCAGCGCGGCGATCGCGAACAGCGCGAGGAAGCCGAAGCGCGAGACGGCGCGCACCGCGTGCAGCAGCGGCACGGCCGCATACAGCGCGCCATATCCCGGCACGGCCGGTCCGAAGGAGAGGACCAGGCCGCAGAGCCCGGCCGCCAGGCACATCCGGGCGCGCCGATCGGAGAACGCCGTGCGCCGGACCAGCGCAACCGCGGCGAGAGACAGCCCGGTCACGCCGGGAAACAGGCCCAGATTCCAGAATAGCGCGTGCCCCCACAGCGCGTAATGGATGCGCCCGGGAGTGGTCAGGTAGTCCCGCCAGTTCGCCGACATCCGCGCCTGCCAGTCCAGCGTGCGCGTGAATCCCTGCACGTGATGGACGCGCCAGTACGGCAGGAGGAACGGGAGCAGCGCGGCCGCCGCCGCGGCCGCCGCCAGGCACAGCGCGGCGGCGACGCGGCGCCGGCGCCATTCGGGCCGCACCGCCGCGCCGGCGGCGAGCGCGAAGGCCGCGAACACCAGCAGATAGATCGAGGTGAGCGCCTGGAGCGTGAACCAGCCGGCCAGCCGCAGGACCTGGCGCGGCCGGGGGTCGCGCAGCAGCACGTCGAGCGCGAGGAGCGAGGGCGGCAGGAACTCGACGTGCAGGCTCTGCAGGTGCGGCAGGTTCGTCATCGTGTAGGCGTTGAACGCAGCAAGCGTCCCCGCGACGAGCCCCGGCATCCAGGCCGAGGTCCAGCGCGCGATCACGAGGCACATGGACCAGCCGGTCAATGCGAAGCCGGCGAGCAGCACGGCGTTGTACGCGAACACCGGCGAGGCGCCGCACCAGAGCAGCGGCGCCGCCATCGCCGACTGCACGATCATCGATTCGGAATACGCGAGCGTATCCCGTTCGGGATGGAAGATGTTCGCATCGAACAGCGCCGCCGGCGCGCGGGGCGCCTGGTGCGCCACCCAGGCGAGCACCCACTCGTTGAGGATCGTGTCGTGGTTGTCGTTGCGCGACAGCCGCACCGGGTGGCGCGCGAGCGGCCAGGTCTCGGCCACCGCCAGCAGGACGAAGAACGCGAGCGCGGCCGCGCGCGGACGCTGCGCGATCGAACGTGAGACGCGCCGGGCGCCCGCGCCGCGGCCACGCGCCAGCGCGAACCCGGCCCACCCGATCGCGGAGGCGAGCAGCAACGCCAGCGCGAGGTCGAGCGCACGCGCGGCATCGAGCGCCCAGTCGGGCGCCCGCTGCGGCCGCAGGCGCCAGCCGGCCGGCGCACCCGAGAAGCGCATCTCGTAGCCGCCGCCGTTCTGCACGTATTCGATCAGGATCCGGTGCAGCCCCGCCTCGAGCGCAATCGCGCCGGTCGCGGCCAGCGGCACGTGGCTGCCGCCGTTGTCGATCACCAGGCGATCCCCGATCGTCACCCGCGAGCCGTCATCCGAGCGCGTGGAGAAGACATGGAGGCCGGGGCGATGAATCTCGATGTAGCCCTGCCAGCGGACGCTGAACGCGGCGGGCGGATCGCCCAGCCAGGCCGCGTCGAGTGCGGGGGTGCCGATCTCCCGATCGACGCGCGCCAGCACGGGGGTGCCGGCGAAGCGATCGTTGGTGAAGTACTGCGCCGAGAGTCCCGAGACCGATGGCAGCAGCAAGCGTACGAAGGCGCCGGCAATCAGCAGTGCTGGCAGCAGCCGTGCGGGTCTCACGACGCGCCGATCATACGGCCGCGAGCTCAGCAGGCCATAAGGAAAGCGCGGGGAAATTCGAGAGCCGGCGCCGCGCGCCACTTCGCTATGGACGGGCCCCGGCGAATCTCCTATCCTTCCGGTGCATTTTCGGATACGTGGATTCGAACGGTTCGCCAGCGAGGGGAGACAGACCAATGGACGATCTGCACGCCACGTCGCTCGACGCGCGCGTCGCGATGTCGCGGCGCCGCCTGCTGCAGGCGCTGGGCATCGCGGCCGCCGCACCAGTCGCCTCGATCTTCGCGCCCGCCGTGTCGGCCCAGGGCCGCTGCATCCGCGCGTGGGGCACGCCGGCCTGCAGCGCTGAACCGATTCCGGAAGTGTTCGAGCGCACCGGCTGGCACACCATCGGGCTCGATCACATCCTGTGGGACGTGGCGGAGCCCGAGAAGGAGGCCGCCTTCTACGAAGCGTTCATGGGATGGCGGACGCGCAGCATCACGCCCGAACAGGTCGTGATCGACATGGGCGACTGGGGCTCGAGCATCTTCAACAAGGCGCCCGAATCGCGCTTCCCCGAGCCGCAGCCGCAACCCGGCCGCGCCGGCGGCGGGCCGCCGCCGCAGAAGGTCCGCGCCATCGTCACCGGCTTCTGCTGGGATATCGCGCCGTGGGACGCCCGAGCGGTGGAGGCCGCGCTCCGCGCGCGCCAGCTCAATCCGGCGGCGAAGAACGGGCCGAACGGCTTCGAGAGCTTCCTGGTGAAGGATCCCGATGGCTTCCCGCTCCAGATCAGCAACGGCAAGGGGCTGACCGCGGCGCGCAGAAACGGCCCGGGCGGCGCCAGGCTGTCGGTGCCGGCGCCGTTCGAGCCGACGGGCTGGAAGACCGTGTGGCTCGATCACCTCTCGTTCAGCGCGACCGATTACAAGAAGAACGTGTCGTTCTACCAGCAGCTGCTGCACTGGGATCCGACCTACGACGAGGGGAGCCAGAACGAGCTGATGATCGGCGACATCGGCAACACGATCATCCGCGGCGGCAACCGCTTCGACCCGAAGTTCGGCGGCCCGGGCGGCCGCGAGGGCGGACGAATCGATCACATTTCGTTCGGCATCGCCCCGTGGGATACGGCCAGGGTGCGCGCGGAAACCGAGAAGCGGAATCTGCCCATCTCGGTCGACACCTCGGACGGCGCGCCGATCGAGACCGCGCAGTTCAAGAGCTATCACACGCGGACCGCGATGAACTACAACCTGCAGTACAGCTACAACACGCACGATACGCGGCTGAACCTGGCGATCTCGGTCAACCCGCGGCGCCCGGGAATCAATCCCCCGCCGAAACCGTAGCGGCTCGGGCGATTCAGGCAGGATTGCAGGCGGGAGCCGCCCGCTGCAATCCTGCGGTCTTCAGGGTTCGCCCCTGAGCTCCCGTTCGGCGCGCAGCCAGTCGTCGATGTCGCGGCCGTGATCGCCGCCCCGTTCCAGATACAACTCGTAGGCGCGTCTTGCGACCGCGTCGGGCCACGTCCGGCCCGGCGCGGCCACTTCCGTTCCGCCTCGCGCCAGCCCGTCGCCCATCGGCGCCGATGCACGGGCGTCGGCGACCGACCGCTCGATTGCATCGGCACGGCGTCGCGACCCGGGCTTCGAGGCGCCGCGCCGCGCCGCCCCCGGATTTCCATCCTTCCCAGAAGGCATCCTGACTTCTCCTTGCTACCCGCTCCGTATTGTCGTTGGACGTACCGGCGCGTACAGACGGCCGGCGCGACCGATCCGAGCAATGCCGATGCCGAGCCGGCCGACCTCCACCCCTACGCCGTCCGGCGGCCGGTACCTGCGGGCGGCGGCTGCTGGCGCACACGCGGCGCCAGCACAATCGCCGCTTCTCCGGGAATGCACCAGCCGCGCTCGAGCATGCGCGCCGGCGTGCCCAACCCGCCATATGCAGGCGCCTCGCTCGACCAGGCGACCCACCACTCGCGGCCCGACGGCGGCGCCACCAGCGGCTCGGCGAGCGAGCCGCGCTCCAGGTCGGTCCCGAGATTGACGAGCAGGAGCCGGTCGTCGTCGGACGTCTCCCCGAAGAAACGCAGCGCAAAGGCCGAGCTGGCCAGCACCGCGCCGTCGATCCCGCCGCGCTGCTGCCGCCGGAAGGCGGCGGTCTCGCGCCGCAGCGCCAGGAGATCCCGGTGCAGCGCGTAGGCGGCGGCATGCGTCTGCCGCTCGGTGAAGTCGAGCCGGCATCGCTCGAGCGTGCGCGGATCGGAGGGATCGTCGAGCCGCCCGCTGGCCAGGTAGTCGATCATGCTCGGGAACTGCGCCAGGAATTCCGAGCGTCCCTCCGAGACCGCGCGCATCAGGGCCCGGTCGAAGTCGGCGAAGTACAGGAACGGCGCGGACGAACAGAATTCCTGCCCCTGGAACAGCATCGGCGTGGCCGGCAGCAGCAGCAGCAGTGCAGTCAGCGCGCGCCAGCGGCCCGGGCTGGCCAGCAGGTGTCCGCGCAGCCCGCGCGCGGAGTTCGCCACCTGATCATGATTCTGCAGGTAGGCGACGAACCGTGCGGGGGCGAGGTCGAGCGCCGGCGTGCCGCGCGGCGCGCGCTGCCAGCGGTAGTACTGCCCCTGGAAGAGGTACCCGTACTTCGCCGCCGAGATCAGCTCCTGCGGCTCGCCGCGCGTGTCGCTGTAGTAGGCCTCGGCGCGGCCGTGTGACGCGACGGTTGCGCAATGGTGAAAATCGTCGTTCCAGAGCGCGTCGAACCCGTAGCCGCCGACCTCCAGCGGCGCGACGACTCGCACGTCCTGCCGTTCGTTCTCCGCCACGAGCACGATGCGCCGCGCGCCCGCGGCCTTGCGCGCCTCGCGGGAGATCGTGGCGAGGATGTGCTCGCGCGAGGCGTCGAAGATCTGCTGCGTCGCATCGACCCGCAGACCGTCGAAGTGGAACTCGTCGATCCAGTAGCAGGCGTTCGACGCAAAGAGCTCGCGTACCGGCCCGCTGTGATCGCCGTCGAAGTTCAGCGCGTCGCCCCACTCGTTGGCGTGGCGCTCGGTGAAGTACGCCGGCGAGAAGGCGCGCAGGTAGTTCCCCGACGGTCCGAAGTGGTTGTAGACGACGTCGAGAAGGACGCCGAGCCCGCATCGATGCGCGCGGTCGACGAAGGCGCGCAGGTCGTCGGGCGCGCCGTAGCCGTGGTAGGGCGCGAACAGGTCGACGCCGTCGTAGCCCCATCCGAAGCGGCCGTCGAATTCGGCGACCGGCATCATCTCGACCAGCGTGATGCCGAGCCGCGCGAGCTCCTCGAGCTCGCGCGCCGCCGCGCGCCAGGTGCCCTCGCTGGTGAAGGTGCCGATGTGCAACTCGTAGATCACCTGGCCTTCGAGCGACACGCCCGGCCAGCTCCGGTCGTGCCAGGTATAGGCGGCGTGATCGACGATCCGGGAGGCCTGGTGCGGACCGTCGGGCTGATAGCAGGATGCCGGATCGGGATAGAGCCGATCGGATCCGTCCAGGCGGAACCGGTAGCGATCGCCGGCGCGGGCGGGCACCCAGCCGGAAAAGTAGCCTGCGCCCTCCCTCGCCAGATCGACGTGCGTGTCGGCGAGCACGACCTCCACGCGACGCGCCGCGTGCGCCCACAGCCGCACGTGTACCCGCCCGTCGATCACCTCCGCGCCCACCGGACGCCGGCGCTTCACCGCGCCGCCTTGCGCCTCAGCCATATCGAGCATCCTGCAAGCCGCCCTCGATCGCGGCGCGCCGCGCGATTCCGCTGGCGGCCGCCGGCGACCCGCGCCGCGGAGCTCGGCGATCCGTTAGTCGTTCCGTGCGGCGGTCAGCTTCCTGGTGCGGTGCCGGTAGCGGTAATGGTCGCCAGCCGGACAGTCGAACTCGTCCCACTGCTCGCCGAACTTCTGGCTCACGCCGCCAAGATAGCTGCACCGGTACTGCAGCGGCACATCGTGCCGCGGACAGCGGAGCACCGGCGGCGGGTGCGGCGGCGTCGTCGTCAGGCCCCGGACGTGCTGGCGCGACAACGTCCGCGCGTGCACGCGCCCGGTCTCGAGCAGCTGATGCGCGCGCCCGAGCGGTACGGGCACCTTCTGAGCCGCTTCGGCGACCGGCTCGCGCATCCGCCGTGAGCGCGCGAGCAACTCGGCGGCTACGCCCCTGAGCTGATCCGGCGCAACCGGCTTGATGAGCATGGCGTCGGCGCCGCTGCCGAGCGCATCCGGCTCGTCGGCGGCATCATCGGCCAGCATGACGATGCGCACTCGCGAGGTCTTCGGCTCCGAGCGGAACAGCTGGCACAACTGCAGGCCGTCGATCCGCGGCATCCGGATCTCGGCGACCACCAGGGCCGGCGGTCTGGCCATCGCGCGGCCCAGCGCGTCGGCGCCATCATCGGCTTCTTCGATGTCCGAGAAGATGGCGCCCAGCGTGCGGGCGCTGAAGGCACGTGCGCCGGCATCGGGATCGACGATGAGCGCGCGTTCACCCTGTGGCACGGCCGCCCCTCCTGGGATTGCCATTCATACTGCCCGCCCGGCCCGCGCGCAACGACGGATCGCGCCGTCACGCGATCATCTGTGAAAGCTCGAGCGACGGGAACCAGGTAAACACCCGACACGGCCGAAGGAGGACCGGTTCGAGTGCGCGCCCCGGGACTATCGCTGGCGCGCCGGAATGAATTCGGCGATCACGGCCTCCCGCAGCAGCGCGGGCGGCAACAGTCCCTGCGCGAGCACGAAATCGTGGAATGCCTTCTGGTCGAAGCGCGGCCCGAGCGCCGCCTCGGTCTCCTGCCGCAGCGCGAGCAGGCGGCTGAAGCCGTAATAGTAGGTAGTGGCCTGTCCCGGCGAGCGATAGAGGTAGCGCTCGACCTCCTGGCGCGCGAACGCATGCGAGGACACCACATCCTGCTCGAGCACGCGATAGGCGTCCTCGGGCTGGATCTTGCCCGATTGCAGCTCGGGGTCGAGGAACATGCGGGCCGCGCGCAGCAGGCGATAGTCGAGCGAGATGAGCTGCCCTTCCGGCGGCATGAACGGCCGCGTGAGGTACTCGGCGTAGAGCCCCCAACCCTCCACGTTCGTGCTGTTGAAGGCGTACTGGACGCGCGCCATCGACACGCCGCGCTCGAGCATCGAGGCGAACTGCAGCTCGTGGCCGGGCCGCGCTTCGTGCGCGACCAGCGTCCAGGCGGCGGCGTCGAAGGTGAAGTCGTCGTAGCGCTCGGTCTCGGTCGCTCCCGCCGCCGGAGGCATGTTCAGCGGGAGGACGAACTCCCCTTTCTGCCCCGTGTTGTGCAGGAAGGGCGGCGGCACCATGTGGGGCGCCGGCTGCTGCGCCGTCTCGGCCGCGCTCGCGATGCGGATGCGCGCCGGGCGCTCGGGCAGCGTGACGAGCTTCCGGTCGGAGATGATCGCCTCGACCTGCCTGAGCCGCTGCTGGTACAGCGGGAGGATCGCATCGCCGACCAGCTGCTCCTTCTTGAGCTCCCGGATCACGTCGCGATAGTCGCTCGACGCCAGGCCGCGCTGCTTCGCGATCTGCGCGGCCAGCGGCGCCATCTGAGACTGCAGTTCGGCGAATGCCTGGTGCGCCATGGCCGCCAGCCGATCGGCGGGAACGTCGATGCCGTAGGCCTCGAGATTGAGTGCGTACTCTTCGGGCGGCAGACGGAAATCGGTCCGTGCCTTCGGCAGGACGTTCTCCCTGATCCAGCGGTCGTAGTCGGCGAGCTGCTGCTCGAGCGTCTGGAGCGGCTGCTGCCAGTCCTTCAACTGGTACTTCTGCAGCAGCGCCGCAATCCCCTCGACATAGCTGGCGTTGCGCCCCAGTTCGGTCTCGATCTGCGCCCGCGCCGGATAGGCGGCGCCCGGCACCGCCATCTGCTCGGCCACGCGCCGCTGGAGAATCTTCGCGTAGGGCTCATGGCCGGGCTCGAGCCCGGCGTACTTGCGAATGCGCGTCACGGCCGCCGCCCGGCGCGCCGCCGGCGTCTGCTCGTCGAGCAGCGGGCGGAGGCCGGCAAACACCAGGGCGCTCGCGTTGAGGAACGGCACCTTGTGGGCGCGGGCGTAGTCCTGCTGCCGCAACTGCAACTCGACATGGTCGGCCAGGATGCGGAGATCCTGCGCCACCTGCGCAGACGTCTGCCGGCCCGCCGCCGCCTCGAATTCCCGCGCCAACGCGTCGTACTCCGCGCGTTGCCGGTCGTCGTCCTCGCGGGTCGGCTGCGACACCAGAGCGTCGAACTCGGCGAGCCCCTGCGCGGAGCCGAACTCCGGGGTGTGCTTCATGTCGATGGCGAGCAGCTTCCCCGTGTAGGCATTGCTGACCGCAATCCAGTCGGCCGGCTGCCGGGCGACCAGCGTCGCGCTCAGCACGAGGGCGGCAAGAGGCACCAGACGTCTCATGGGCACACGTTAGCGGACGGGCGGCGCAAAGGCAATAATGTCCGCCTGGAGGTTCCGTAATGAGAGGACGAACCGTGCTGATCATCGGACTGGCTCTGGCGCCCGCAGCGTTGTACGCGCAGGCCCCGGCCGCGAGCACGACGTTTGCGGCGACCGGCGGCGACATCACGATCACACCCATCCAGCACGCGAGCGTGCAGATCGAGCAGGCCGGCCGGGTCATCCAGGTCGATCCAGCCCAGGGAGATTTTTCGGCGGCGAAGAAGGCGGACCTCGTGCTCGTAACCGACGTGCACGGCGATCACCTGAACCCGGACCTGATCGCGCAGGTGCGCAAGCCGGGGGCGCCGGTCGTGATGCCGGCGGCCGCGCAGGCCCAGGTCGGTGGCAGGGTGCCGCCGCCGGTCGAGGTGCTCGCCAACGGCGAGAGCCGGACGGTCGCCGGCGTTCGCATCGAAGCCGTCCCGATGTACAACCTGCAGCGCGGGCCGTCGGCCGGCCAGCTCTTTCACACCAAGGGGCGCGGGAACGGCTATCTGCTCACGCTCGGGGGCGTCCGGCTCTATGTCGCGGGCGATACCGAGTGCACGCCGGAAATGAAAGCCCTGACGGCCGTCGATGTCGCGTTCATCCCCATGAACCTGCCGTACACGATGACGCCGGCCGAGGCCGCCGCGTGCGTGCGGGCGTTCATGCCGAAGGTCGTGATTCCCTATCACTACCAGGGTCAGAGTCCGGAGGAGTTCCAGGCGGCGCTGAAGGGATCGAGCGTCGAGGTGCGGCTGCTCGACTGGTACTGACGCGGCGCGGCCGTTGGTCCTCGGGGCCCGGCTCTCCGGCCGGCCGCGCGCCCTGCGCCGGATCCACGGCCGGCAACCGCGTCCCAAGGCCCTATAATCTGTCCACCTCAATGCCCAGGAGCCAGCCGTGACCACCCGTCCCCACCCGCTCCGCGGCGCCGTGCGCGCCGCGCTGACGCTCGTGTTTGCGCTCTGCGCCGCCGGCCTGCTGCCGGCACAGACGCCGAAGATGCTCGCGCTCGCCGGCGGCATGCTGCTGACCGGCTACGAAGTTCCGCCGATCCACAACGCCGTCGTGCTCGTCGAGGGCAACAAGATTGTGGCCGCCGGTCCGGCTTCCGAGATCCGCATCCCGCCCGGCGCCACCGTCATCGACACCAGCGGCCGGACGATGCTCCCGGGCCTCATCGAAACGCATGCGCACCTGATCGTGCTGGGACACGGGTCGTACGACACCTGGTTCCCCTGGATCAACGCGCACGGCGGACCGGCGATGCTGACGCGCGTGATGGAAATCTCGGCGAGACAGCTGCTGATGGCCGGCGTGACCAGCGCCGTCGATCTCGGCGCGCCGCTCGAGCCGATCCTGGGCATCCGCGACCGCATCGCGAAGGGCGAGGTGCCGGGCCCCCGCATGATGGTGTCGGGGCCGTGGATCGCGCGCGGCGCCGGCACCGGCGCGATGCAGCTCGGCTTCGGCGGCCTGAGCGTCACCTCGTCCGAGCAGGCGGCGCAGGAGGTCGACCGGCTCGCGAAGGCGGGGGTCGACGTGATCAAGGCGCATTCGGGGCTGACGCGCGAGGACTACCAGGCGATCGCCGACGCCGCGCACCGCAACCGGCTTCGCGTGATGGCGCACGTGTACGCCGAGCGCGACGTGCGCAACGCGCTCGAGGCCGGCGTCGACGTCCTGCAGCACGTCGGCTCGGCGGGCACGGCGCCCCCCTACAGCGAGCAGCTGATCACCGACATCGTCAACGCCGGGCGTCCGGTGGTCGTGACCGCCGCGCACCGCGCGTGGGTCTATCCCGACACGGCGGCGTTCCCCGAACGGCTCCGCGATCCTGGACTGAAGGCGGCGTTCGGGCCGGACATCTACGCCGAGGTCCAGGACTCGCTGAAGAACTGGTGGTCGCTCGGCT
This sequence comes from Acidobacteriota bacterium, assembly GCA_020850715.1. Lineage (GTDB taxonomy): Bacteria > Acidobacteriota > Vicinamibacteria > Vicinamibacterales > CAVVIG01 > JADZED01. The sequence continues at coordinate 42,252 of JADZED010000004.1, read as the reverse complement.
ACTTCCAGCGGACCGACCGCGAGATGCTCTTCCGCGATCGCGGCGTCAAGCAGTTCCTCGATGCCGGCGCGGTCATGGGGATGGGCACCGACTCGGGCACGCCGATGAACTTTCACAGCGAGGCGCTCTGGCGCGAGATCAAGGTGCACGTCGATCTGGGCATGACGCCGATGCGCGCGATCAGCGCGGCAACGCGCGTCAACGCCGGCATCATCGGCAACCGCAATGTCGGCACCATCGAGCCCGGCAAGCTCGCCGACATCATCGTCGTCGACGGCAACCCCCTGTTCGACATCGTGGCGCTGTCGCGCGTGCAGACGGTGGTGAAGGACGGCGTCGTGTACAAGGGCGGCCCCGCGGCGGCCAGGGGAGCGGCCAGTGGCCAGTAGCGCGAGCGGCCGGCTGACAACCCTCCTGTTCTGCGCCCTCGGCGCCCTCGGCGCCCTCTGCGTCCTCCCCGCCCCGGGCTCGGCCCAGACCTCCGGGGCCGTCGAGTGGCCCTACTACGGCGGCGATCAGGGCGGGATGAAGTACTCAGCCCTCACTCAGATCGACCGGGACACGGTCTCGCGCCTGGCGCCCGCCTGGGAATGGAAGTCCGGTGAGACGCCCAACGCGGAGTTCCGCACGACGCCCGGTGCATTCCAGGCGACGCCGCTCATGATCGACAACGTGCTGTACTTCAGCACCCCCTACAACCGCGTGATCGCGCTCGACGCGGAAACCGGCACAGAGCTCTGGGCCTACGATCCGCACGCCTACGAGGAAGGGATGCCGTCGAGCGGCCAGGGGTTCGTGCACCGCGGCGTCGCCGCGTGGCGCGACGGCGGCGCGCTGCGCATCTTCATGAACAGCCGCTATCACCTCATCTGCCTCGACGCGAAGACCGGACGGCCCGTCGAGTCGTTCGGCGATCGCGGCGCGGTCGATCTGGGCGAGGGGCTGATCTGGGCGATTGACAAGGCGCACTACGCGAACACCTCGCCGCCGGTCGTCTACCGGGACCTGGTGATCGTCGGCAGCGGCGTCGGCGATCGCCTGTCGTACCGCCGCGATCCGCCGGGCGACGTCCGCGCGTTCGACGCGCGCACGGGAAAGCCGGCGTGGAGCTTCCACACGATTCCGCAGGCGGGCGAGTTCGGCAACAAGACGTGGAAGAACGAGTCGTGGTCGTTCACGGGCCACACCAACGTGTGGGCCCCGATGACGCTCGACGAGGCCCGCGGGCTGCTCTACCTGCCGGTGAGCACGCCGAGCAACGACTACTACGGCGGACGCCGCCTCGGCGACGGCCTGTTCGCCGAGACGCTCGTGTGCCTCGACGCCGCCACCGGCCAGCGCAAGTGGCACTTCCAGATCGTCCACCACGGGCTGTGGGACTACGACCCGCCCGCCCCGCCCAACCTGGTCACGATCACCGTCGGCGGCCGGCGGATCGACGCGGTCGTGCAACTCACCAAGCAGGGCTTCGCGTTCGTGTTCGATCGCGTGACGGGCGACCCGGTCTGGCCGATTGAAGAGCGTCCGGTGCCGCAGAGCGACGTCCCCGGCGAGGAGACCTCGGCGACGCAGCCGTTTCCGACCCGCCCGCCCGCCTTCACCGAACAGGGCGTGTCGCTCGAGGATGCGTTCGATCTGACGCCTGAGCTGAAGGCGGAAGCGCAGGCCGCGATGAGCCCGTTCCGAATGGGCCCGCTCTACACACCGCCTTCGATGGAAGGGACGATCGTGCGACCCGGCGTCTGGGGCGGTGCGAACTGGGGCGGGGGCGCCTTCGATCCGGAAACCGGCATGCTGTACCTGAAGTCGGTCGGTCTCGGCGCCGTCTCGCGGATCCAGAAGTTCGATCGCGAGCGTGCGGGCGCGCGTGCGGCCGAAGTGGATGCCGACTACACCAACCGCGGGCTGACGGCTGGCTTCCGGACGTCGATCCCGTTCTTCAAGCCGCCGTACGCGCGGCTCGTCGCGATCGATCTGAACAAGGGGGAACTCGCCTGGCGCGTGCCGTTCGGCGACATGCCGGATCTGCGGCAGGAGCTCGAGAGCCTCGGCGTGAAGTACGACGGCCCGCTCGGCGCGCAGGGGCCCGCCGGCGCGCTGGTCACCAAGGGCGGCTTGATCTTCGTCGGCGGCGGCGACCTTGCGTTTCACGCCGTCGACAAGACCAGCGGCCGGGAGCTGTGGAGCGCCCCGACGCTCGAGACGACCGGCACGCCGATGACCTACCAGACGCGTTCGGGGAAGCAGTTCGTCGTCGTCGCGACCGGCCGGCGCGAGGAGGCGACGCTGCGGGCCTTCGCGCTGCCCGGGGACCGCGAGTAGTGCGGGCCGCCAGGCCTGCCGCGGTCGTGCGCGGCTTCGGCGCTGCCGCGTTGGTCGGGCTGCTGCTGGTCGCCCTCCCTGCCGCGGGGCAGGACGATGCGAGGGCGGCGCTGGAACGGGCGGGCTGCGAGATGTGCCATGGCCCGGGCGGCAACGGGGACGGCCCGGGGCCGGTGCTCGTGCCGCTCCCCTACGATCTCCCGCAGCTGACGGCCATCGTCCGGCAGGGCATCGGCCACATGCCGGCAATGTCGCGCGCCGAGGTGAGCGATGCGGATCTCGCGCTCGTCTTCGCGTTCTTGAACCGGAAGGAGGGCGTCCGGCTGAACCCGGACGCCGCCCGCGCTGCAGAGGCCGGTGGCGGACTGAAGCCGGACTTCGCAGGCTCGGCCAAGTCGGGCTTCGGCCGGCCGGCGCTCGATGCGATGCGCGGACGGATCGAGGCCGCTCGCCGCGCCAACGATCTCGACGCCTTGGCGGCAATTGCCGACGAGGCGCGACGGTTGACCGACTGGGCGGCGATTGCCGCAGCCTCGGCCACGTTCGAGACGATCGCGCAGGCAGCGGCGGCGCCTGCCGACGCCGGCGCGCGGATCGACACCGCGATTCGGCGGATCGATCATCTGCCGGCAACGGCCGACACCCATGCCTTCCGCGCGTCGATGTACGCCCTGCGGCTGGCCCTGAAGGGGGAACCGGATGCCGGCCTGGCAGCCGAGATCGCCGCCGAGATGCGCGAGGCGCAGCAACTGGCACCCGACAGCGGGCGTGTGGTCTTTCTCACCGGCGTGGCGGGCGCCCTCGCCCCAGGCGCCCCGGGTGGACTCGAGGCGGCCGAGCGGCAGTTGCGGCGGGCGCAGCAGCTGTTGGCGTCGTCTGAACCCGCCGGCGACGATCCCTGGCCGGCCTGGAACGACGCCGACGCATCGGCCTGGCTCGGGCGCCTGCTCGCGCAGCGCGGCGACGGGGTCGGCGCGCGCCGCGCCTATCAGCGTGCGCTGGAGATAGCGCCGCAGTTCCTCTGGGTGACGCGGGTGCTGCTGCCGGCGCTCAGATAGGCCGCGCCTCCGGAGCCTGGCCCTTGGCCGGTGCCCAGTCCCCTGGTTCTTTGACCGGAACTGGCATCGCCGGGTTTCCGACGTTTTCACGCCTCCATTCGGGTCCGCCGCTTGCAGGCGTCGCGGCCGTGACGCCCGCCGCGATCGGGGCGCTTCTCTTCGCGCTGCCGGCTGCGCTCTCCGCGGCCGCATCGAGCCACACCTGCCTCCGGATGCACGTCTCGCCGACCATCGGGCTTGCGTCGACGAAGGTGTGGGTGACAACGAGGGTCGATGTCGACCGGGAGCACCGCGCGATCGAAGTGATCGCCGAATCGGATCGCTTCTATCGCAGCAGCGAGATCGAGCTGGACGGCGCCCGCGCGCCGCGCGTCAACGTGTTCGAGCTCCGCGGACTGCCGGCGGGCGTCTACGACGTCCGCGTCGTGCTGAAGGGCGAAGCAGGGCGCGAGCTGGCGGCCACGACGGCGACGGTCACGCTGTTCGCGGATGCTGGGCGCCGCGGTCGATCGCGCTGAGATCGCGCGCCGCGGCGAAGTTCCTGGCGACGATCCCGAGAAACATCTCGTGCAGCCGCGGATCGTCGGACAGCTCCGGGTGGAACGTGGCAGCCATCGCGGTGCCCTGGCGGACCGCGACGGGCTGCGCGTCGAGCGCCGCCACGATCTCCACGCGTGGACCGACGCGGACGATCCGCGGCGCGCGGATGAACACCATCTCGCACGCCTGATCGTCGATCCGCCCCTGGCCGATGAAGCTGTCGATCTGCCGGCCGTAGGCGTTGCGCCGGATGCGGATGTCGATCGCGCCGAGCGCCGGCTGGGCGGGGTTCTCGACTTCCGCGGCCAGCAGGATCGCGCCGGCGCAGGTGCCAAACACCGGCCGGGCGCGCACGCACGCGCGCAGCGCCGCCATCCCCTGGCCGCCGAGCAGCCGCAGGAAATTGGTCGACTCCCCGCCGGGAATGACCAGTCCGTCGATCTCGCGGAACTGGTCGGGCATCTTCACCAGCCGCACGACCGCGCCGAGCGCCGCCAGCCGGTGGCGGTGCGCCTCGAAATCGCCCTGCAACGCGAGCACGCCGACCACGGGCTGCGGAATGTGTCTCACGGGCATGGCCGTCCCCCTTTCAGATGCCGCGGGTCTGCAGCAGCTGCGCCCCGGCGAGCGCCGACGCGCCGATCCCTTTCATCGCGCTGGCCGCCTCGGCGCTGGCCTCGAGCACCGCCTTCGGATCTTCGGCGTGGGCTGTCGCCGCGACGATCGCCTGCGCCCGGCGGATCGCGTCCTCCTCGGGAGCGAAGTCGGTGGAGTTGGCCATGAAGATGCCGCTGCCGACGAAGACCGCCTCGGCGCCGAGCTGCATCACCAGCGCCGCATCGGCCGGCGTGGCGATGCCACCGGCGCAGAAGTTCGGCACCGGCAGCCGTCCACTGCGCGCGACGCTGCGCACGAGCTCGTGCGGCGCCTGCAGCTCCTTGGCTCTGGCGAACAGCTCGGCCTCGTCGAGCACGCCGAGCGCTCTGATGTCGCGGACGATCGTGCGGAGGTGGAAGACCGCGTGCACGATGTCGCCGGTCCCCGCCTCCCCTTTCGTCCGGATGAGGGCCGCCCCTTCGGCGACGCGCCGCAGCGCCTCGCCCAGGTCGCGCGCGCCGCAGACGAACGGGACGGTGAAGGCGTGCTTGTCCACATGGTGCGACGCGTCGGCCGGCGTCAGCACCTCCGACTCGTCGACGTAGTCGACCCCCAGCTCCTGCAGGACCTGCGCCTCGGCGAAGTGGCCGATGCGGCACTTGGCCATCACCGGGATCGAGACCGCGGCCATGATTTCGCGGATCTTCCCGGGCGCCGCCATCCGCGCCACGCCGCCTTCGGCGCGAATCTGCGCCGGGATGCGCTCGAGCGCCATCACCGCCACCGCGCCCGCTTCCTCGGCGATCGCGGCCTGGCGCGCGGTGGTCACGTCCATGATCACGCCGCCCTTGAGCATTTCCGCCAGCCCGGTCTTGAGCCGCAGGCCGGAGTTGTTGGCCGTCTCTCCCATCGCCTCACCTCACTTGGTGGCCCGTCCACGCCGCTCGAGGATCGCCTGGCGGCGCCCCCCACCGGCGAGCATGGCCCCGGCGCTCGGCTGTTCCCGAGAGCTCGCGTTTCGCACCGTGCCATCCGGCGCCGCGCCCGGCGATCTGGTCCTCGCTCGGCGTGAGCGGACCGCCGGCCCGGCCGCAGCCACCGGGCCGGCCGGATCGTCAGCGGCCGGAACAACCAGATCCCAGAATACCCAGATCCCGGACCACCCGAACGTCAGCCGGCATGCCGTTCGACACGGCGCTCAGATCCAGTGTCGCCGATCGACGAACGTCCGCGGCTCGAGCGCGCGTCCGGCGGGAAACAACCGCGCGTCGCGCCGCACCGACCAGAGCAGCACCGGGCCGATGGTGTGATCGATCAGGCGCGACACCCCGCCGAGGTCCCGCTCGATCTCGCGCCGCAGCTCGCGGATGCGCGCGCTGACCGCCGCGTTGGTCCGCTTCAGATACTTCTCCATCGCCCACAGCGCCGCGCCGTAGCCCTGGCGCAGCTTCGCGCCCTCCCGCTCGAAGCGCGCCCGGACGCGTGCGTCGCCGTCGGCGCCGTAGCGCCGCCAGCCGTCGAACGTCGTCCGCATCAGCCGGAACAGGCTCGGACCGTTCGCTTCGTAGTCGCGCTGGAACGCGAGATCGAGCCACGTCCGCGAATCGTCCCGGCCGATGTGCTCGTGCGTGAAGTTGAACTTGTACTGCCCGTGGATGTCGGCGAGCTCGACATCGTCGAGCATCCGTCCCTGCTGCTGCATCTCGCGATGGAGCGGCGTGCCGGGCACCGGCGTGTAGAGCATGAACTGGTGGCAGTCGGCGTCGTGCCTGACCGCGTGGGCGATCTCGTCGCCCAGGTTGTCGGGCGTGTGATGCTCGAGGCCGATGATGGTCGAGCCCTGCACGTGCACGCCGTGCGACTGGAGCTCGTGCGTCAGCGCGACCGTGTCGACCCCCTTGAGCTTGGTGTACTGGGTGCCCGCCGATTCGAGCCCCATCCACACCCAGGAGATGCCCAGCTCCACGAGCTGCCGCATGTCGTACTTCCTGATGGCGTTGGCGGAGGCGAAGACGAAGAGCGACCACGCCTTGCCGTGCTGCTTCATGCGATCGAGCAGCTCCAGGGCGCGCTTCTTGTACAGGAGGAAGTTCTCGTCCATCATGAAGAAGGTCTTCACGCGCAGTTCGCGCTCGACCCGGCACATGATCTCGAACAGCTCCTGCCCGCTCTCGAAGAAGTTGACGAAGCGTCCCTTGCCGCCGAAGAACGACGAGGTCGTGCAGAAATTGCACCCCATCGGACAGCCGACCGACGGGATGATCGTGGCCGCCGGATCGCCCGCGCCGCTCGGGGCCTTCATGCCGAACAGCCGGGTGCCGAACGACGAGCGGATGGCCGGGTGTGCGATCGGCGCGTCGGCCGGCTCGCCGAGGAATTCGCGGAACCAGCGGACCCCTTCGCCCTTCACGATGTCATCGGCGTCGATCAGGCGCTCGATGCCAGGGATCGCCGTCACGTGGCCGCCCACGACGATCCGCGCGTGCGGCGCGTGCTGCCGCGTCAGCCGGCACATCTCACGCACCTTGCCGACGTTCACGATGATGCCGGAGATGCCGACGACGTCGTAGGGGTGCGCCTGGAGCTCCTGGACGAAGCGCTCCCGCGTCGGAAAGTCGAGCAGCGTGGACGGGGCGCCGATGTTCTCCTGGATCAGCATGATGCCCCACGACCGGTGGTGCATCCGCATCGAGAAGGGCCCCTGCGCGCGCGTGACCTGGTTGTGATACAGCTCGAGCGGGTTGATCGCCCGGCTCCCGAATTCGTCGTCCTGGGCGAAGGGCCCGAAGACCGACGTCAACAGCACCCGCATGCAGCCAGCTCCGCGCTGCAGCATGTCGCGAAGCTGGACACGGGCGTATGACAGGCGTCATACGCGGCCGGAACGGTGCTAGAGTAGCGCCCGGTCCGCCAACCCCCTTTTCCGGAGCGCCACGACATGAGACAAGTGCCGAAGTACGCCGCGTTTGCCGTGTGTCTGTTCTGGGGCGCCGTCCACGCGCCCCTCGCCGCGCAGGGCGCCCTCGCCAGGCCGGCGGCGGGCTCGCCGACCGCGGACAACCTGCCCATCTACGAGGTCGATCCGACCTGGCCGCCGACGCTGCCCAACAACTGGATCCTCGGCGACATCCGCGGCGTCTTCGTCGACGACAACGATCATCTCTGGGTGATCCACATGCCGTCGAGCCTCACCGACCAGGAGATCGGCGCGGCGGTCAAGCCCCCGATCGCCGACTGCTGCTACCCGGCGCCGCCGGTGCTCGAGCTCGACGAGAGCGGCAAGGTGCTGCAGGCATGGGGCGGTCCGGGCCAGGGCTACACCTGGTTCGACCAGGAGCACGGCATCTACATCGATCACAAGGGCTTCGTGTGGATGGGCACGAGCAACGGCAACCACATCATGAAGTTCACGAGGGACGGCAAGCACGTCCTGACGATCGGCGAACCGGGCGTGATCAAGGGGAGCAACGACCACGCCCACCTGGGCGGACCGGCGAACTTCTACGTGGAGCCGAAGACCAACGAGATCTTCGTCGCCGACGGCTATCGCAACAAGCGGGTCATCGTCTTCGACGCGGATACCGGCGAGTACAAGCGGCACTGGGGGGCGTACGGCAAGGTGCCGCGCGACGACGAGAAGTACGAGTACCCCGTGGACGTGAACAATCCGCCGCAGCAGTACTCGACGCTGCACGGCCTGGTCGGCACCAAGGACGGCGAGATCATCGTCTCGGACCGCCGGGGCAACCGCATCCAGAAGTTCGATCAGCAGGGCCACTTCAAGATGGAGAAGTTCGTGCTCCCCCGGACCGGCGGATCGGGCAGCGGTTTCAGCCTGCAGCTCTCGCGGGATCCGGGGCAGACGCTGCTCTATCTGATGGACGGCACGAACATGCGCGTCTGGATCCTGCGCCGCAGCGATCTGAAGATCCTCGACCGGTTCGGCAAGCCGGGGCGCAACGCCGGCGAGTTCATCCGCGCGCACATGATCGCAATCGACTCGAAGAACCGGATGTACACGGGCGAGGCGGGCAACGGCCGGCGCCTGCAGCGCTTCATCCTGAAGGGCACACGGCCGGCAGCGTCGGTGCCGTCGCCGGTGCCGGGCGACCAGCCCGCCACACCGGCGGCCGCGGCGCAGTAGGACGGGACGCCGGGCCGCGTTCAGCGCGGTCCGGCGCCGCCGGCGAACGCGCCGCGCGCCTCGCCCGCCGGCCCCACCACCGCCGGCCGCAGCGAGGCGATCGCGCGATGCTGCGGCGAGAGGCTCTCGGCCGGCAGGAAGACCGGATCGACCGACTCACGCATCTCGGCGAACGTGATGTCGCACCCCATGCCGGTGCCAGGCGTGAGCTCGCGCCGACGACGGCCATCCGACCTGGCGCGGCTCCGGCCGGACGCCGTTTCGGCCGCGGATCGAGGCGACGGAACCCGGCGTCCTCGCGCCGCTACGCCTCGCGATCCCGTCCCTGCTCGCTGAGCGACACCTGCTCGGCGGCAATGGCGTTCGTCGGACACACGGCGCGGCAGGGAAAATTCGTCCCCCAATAGCGGAAATCTCGGCTGTCGCGGCCGTCCCGCCATGATGTCGACGTCGTCATCATATGGAGTCCGACGGCTGCGGCGGGCAGACGCTGCAGCGCCCGCCATGCCGGCACGGACGCGCGGCATCCACGCATCCGGTGGGCGCCTGCGCCCCGCGCTCAATCACGAACCGCGCCTCACGGAAGCTGGCGCGGATTTCGCGAGCGCTCTTCCGCGCCGGAGAACCGGCAGGAGGCATGATGCGATTCGCGATCCGATGCAGGACGTTCCATTTCTTCGCCGCGGCGCTGGCGGGGGCTGCTGGCACGGCGCCGCTCGCCGCGCAGAGCCCGCCACCGCCATCGGTGCAGAGCCCCCCGCCGCCATCTGCGCCCGCGACCCTGGTGCTCCGCAACGCGACGCGCGTCGAGATGTGGAGCTACTTCGAGCCGCAGCCGGGTGGCGGTAATCCCGACTACACCAACATCGCCAATCGCCTGCAGTTGGGCGTGGAGCGGCGTCGCCCGAAGTACGAGATGACGGCGACGCTCCAGTACGTCCAGTTCGGCGGGCTCCCGCCGGACGCGACCGGTCCCGGACCGCTCGGCACCGGCGCCCTCTACTTCGACCAGGGCGGCCGGACGCCGGCCAGCCGTCAGTTCTACCTGCGCTATCTCAATCTGAAGTTGAACAATCTCGCACCCGGCTGGTCCCTCCGGCTCGGACGAATGGGCTACGCATCTGGCGCCGAATCGCCGTCGGGCGACGAGAGCCTCGAGGCGATCAAGCGGCAGCGCATCGACTCGCGGCTGCTCGGCGAGTTCGAGTGGTCGCTCTACCAGCGCGGCTTCGACGGCCTTCGCACCGATCTGGACCGGTCGCGGTGGCACGCGAGTCTCGCGCTGCTGCGGCCGACGCAGGGCGGATTCGAGGACGAGGCCGGCAGCGAGATCCGGGACATCGACCTCTGGGCGGCCACGGCATCGTCGAAGCCTGGCGGTCTGATCCCTCACACCGACTGGCAGGTGTTCGCGATCGGCTATGACGATGAGCGCGACGTACGGCAGCGGCCGGACAACAGCGGACTCGTGCCCGCACGGATCGACGTCAACGTGACGACGATGGGAACGTCGATGGTGGCGGCCTATCGGCGCCAGGACGGCGTGCGCCTCGATGGGGTGGCGTGGTTCGCCGGACAGACCGGCGACTGGTTCGGCCAGACGCACCGCGCCTCTGCAATCGATGTCGAGGCGGGCGCGCAGTTCATGCGCACGGCGTGGAAACCATGGATCCGCGGCGGTTACGCGCGGGCGAGCGGCGACGCCGATCCGCGCGACCTCCGCCACACGACCTTCTTTCCGGTGCTGCCGACGGCGCGCAAGTACGCGCTCTCGGCGACCTACAGCTTCATGAACCTGCAGGATGTCTTCGTGCAGTTCCTGGCGGCGCCGCGCCCCACGCTGTCGCTCCGGGTCGACGCGCACGCGCTCGATCTCGCGAACCCCGGCGATCGATGGTACTTCGGCAGCGGGGCGGGCCAGGACACCGGCGCCTCGTTCGGCTATGGATCGCGGGCGTCCCAGGGCGCCGTCGACTTCGGGACCGTCGTGGAGGGATCGGCCGACTATCGCGTCAGCCCGCACTGGTCGATCAACGGATACCTCGGGACGATTCGCGGCGGCGATGTCGTGCGCCGCACGTTCCGCGGATCGACGCTCGTGTTCGGGTACGTCGAGAACGTGGTGCAGTTCTGAGCCGGGGTTCGCCGCCCGCGGCGAGCTTCACGATCGCGACGCGAGCAGGCGTCAACGGGACGTCGGAGACGGGCGCCTCGCGCTGCCGATTCGGCGCGGTCAGATGGAGCCGGCCGAGATCGACGCGTCGAGAATCTCGATCGGGTGCACGATGCGCAGCGGTGTGCCGGCCCGGGCGGATGCCGCGGCAATCTGCAGCGCGCACCCGGGATTCGGCGAAGCGACGAGGTCGGCACGGGCGGAGGCAAGCGCGGCCGCCTTGCGAGCGCCGAGCCGGCGAGCCGTATCCGGCTCGACGAGATTGTAGATCCCGGCGCTGCCACAGCAGACATCGCCGTCTTCCACCGCCACGAGCTCGACGCCTGGAATCGACGCCAGCATCTGGCGGGGCGGTTCCCTCACCCTTTGCGCGTGCGCGAGATGGCAGGCATCCTGGTAGGCAATCCGCAGCGGCAGCGGATGCCGCGGGGCGCGCGCCGGCCCGAGCTCGACGATGAGCTCGCTGATGTCGCGGACCTTCGCCGCGAACGCCTCGGCGCGGGCGGCCCACGCGGCGTCATCCGCGAAGAGCCGGCCGTACTCCTTCATCGACGATCCGCAGCCGGCGGCGTTGACGGCAATCCGATCGACGCCCGCGCGCTCGAATGCCGCGATCGTGCGGCGGGCGGCGGCGCGCGCCTCGTCGATCCGCCCGGCGTGCAGCGCCAGCGCGCCGCAGCAGCCCTGTCCCGCCGGCGCCACGACATCGCAGCCTTCCGCGCTCAGCACGTGTGCCGTGGCGCGATTGACATGCGGGAACAGCACGCGCTGTGCGCATCCTTCGAGCAGGCCGACGGTCAGGCGCCGTTCGCCGGCCGCCGGCGTGCGCCGGGGGAGGCCGCGCGCAAACAGCGCGGTCCACTGCACGCGCGGGGCGAGAGACAGCATCGCGCGCACACGGGCGAAGAGGCTGCTGCCGCTCCCCCGTTCGAGGTTCAGGGTGCCACGCCCGGCGTCCCTTCGCGGTTCCGGGTTCGGAGCGCCCGCTGCTGGATTCGCGGGAGAGTGCCGGGTTCCTGTTTCGGGAACTCGCGCTCCAGGTTCCGGGTGCGGCCTTCGGCCGCCGAGCAGCGCCAGCGGGATCAGCGCCAGGCGCAGCCGCATCGGGTGCGGCAGCACGGCAAAGAGCGCGGCGCGGAACAGGCGATCGGCGGCCGATCGCCGGTGGCGCAACTCGATCTGCGCGCGCGTCGCCTCGATGAGCGGCGCATACTGCACGCCCGACGGGCAGGCGGTGACGCACGCCATGCAGCCGAGGCAGGCGTCGAAGTGGCGGACGTACCCGTCGCGCAGCGGCGTCCGCCCCTCGAGCGCCGCGCGCATCAGATAGATGCGGCCGCGCGGCGAATCCATCTCCTCGCCCCACAGCATGTAGGTCGGGCAGGAGGGCAGGCAGAAACCGCAGTGGACGCAGGCGTCCAGCTGCGCCCGATCGGGGATGGGGGCTGGAGGCCGCGGGCCGGGGGGTGGGAGATGGGGATCGAGCGCGCGGGCGTCGCGGCTCGCGTCCGTCCCGACGTGGCTGCCCATCCTGCCCATCCTCCCTATCCCGCCCGCTCTTCGCTCGTCCCGCCGGTCACACCGGTCCCCGGCCGGCGTTGAGCGTATCGTGCGGATCGAGCGCGCGCTTGACCGCCGCCAGCAGCGCCACGCGATCGCCCATCGGTCCCCACGGGTCCACGCGCGCCTTGAGCTCGTCGGATCCGCGCAGGAGCACGACGTTGCCGAGCACCGGAGATTCGCGCAGGCGGCCGAGCACGCGCGCCTGCGTCTCGGCGTTCGCCCCGATGCGCACGAAGCCGGCGCCGATCGCGGCGCGGCCCGTGAATGCCACAGGCGCCGCCGCGGCGCGCAATTCGCTCAGCACCGCCGACAGGTTCGCCGGCAGCCAGCTCATACGCGCGACAGCGCCGCTGCCCGACCACGGCCGCATCTGCTGCTCGCGCCACAGCCGCCGCTCCTCGTCTGCCTCGATCACCTCGGTCGAGCCGCCGGCGCCTCTCAGCATCGCCCGCGCCTGCTCCACCTGCGCGTCGACCACCTCGGGGCGGGAGCCGAAGCGGATGTGCAGCGCGGCCGGCGCCGGCTGCCATGTGACGTCGAAGGCAAGAGGCTCGAGCTGGCTGGCCATGACCCGCTTGACCAGATCGCCGATCGCCCTCCCGCCCGGCGCCGTCACCCGCAGCGTCTTCGACGCCGCGGGAAGCGGCGACAGCTTGAAGGTCGCGCTGACGATCGCCCCGAGGCTGCCGAACGAGCCGGCGACCAGCCGGCCGAGGTCGTAGCCGGCCACGTTCTTCACCACCTGGCCACCCGCCTTCGCCAGCGTGCCGTCGGCCGCGCAGATCTGGACGCCGATGACGAGATCGCGCGGCGTGCCGAAGCGGTGGCGCAGCGCGCCGCTGTCGTTGGTCGCGAGCAGGCCGCCAATGGTCGCCTCGTCGGGAAAGGCGGAGTCGAGCGGCAGCCACTGCCCGTGCGCGGCGAGGGCGGCGTTGGCCTCCCGCAGCGTGATGCCCGCCTCGAAGGTCGCGGTGAGATCGCCGTGCTGGTGCGTGAGCACCCGGTTGATCCCGCGCATGTCGAGCACGACATCGACGGCGCGCGGCGGGCGTCCCCAATCGAGCTTCGTGCCGCCACCGCGGATCAACACGGCGTGCCGGCGGGCGGTCGCGTCGCGGAGGACGGCGGCGACGTCGGCAGCGCTGGCCGGGACAACCGTCGTCATGCGCGGACCTTCACATGCGTTCGGCGAGGCCTGCCGCTTCCGCCGGATGCCGGCGGTAGGGGCCGGGCACCTCGCCGCAGAGGCGCGGCGCCGGAAACACCTTGCCCGGATTCGACAGGTTGCCGGGATCGAACGCGAGCCGAACCCGCTGCATCACGTCGAGATCGTCGGGGCTGAACATCTGCGGCATGAAGCGCGACTTGTCGGCGCCGATGCCATGCTCGCCGGTCAGCGATCCGCCCGCGTCGAGGCAGTAGGACAGGATCTCGGCCGCTGCGACGGCCGCGCGATCGGCCTCTCCGGGCACCCGTTCGTCGTAGCAGATCAACGGATGCAGGTTGCCGTCGCCCGCATGGAAGACATTGGCGATGCGCAGACCGGAGGCGGCCTCGAGCCGGCGGATCCGGCCGAGCACTTCGGGCAGGCGCGTCCGCGGCACGACGCCGTCCTGCACGTAGTAGTTGTGCGAGAGACGGCCCATGGCAGCAAACGCCGCCTTGCGCCCGCGCCAGATCCGCTGCCGATGATCGTCGGTCTGCGCAACCTCGATCGCGGTCGCGCCCCTGCGGCTGCACACCTCGCGCACGACGCCGAAGAGCGCGGCGACTTCCGCCGCCGGGCCGTCGAGCTCGACGATCAGCACGGTGTCGGCCGGCGGAAAGTTCGGTGCCACCGCGGCTTCGGCCGCCCGAATCGCGAGCGCGTCCATCATCTCGATCGCCGCGGGAATGATGCCGGCGCCGATGATATCCGACACCGCGCCGCCGGCGGCGTCGATCGTCTCGAACGCCGCCAGCAGCGTCTGGACCGCCTCTGGCCTGCGCAGGATCCGGACGATCACCTTCGTGACAATCGCCAGCGTGCCCTCGGAGCCGACCACCAGCCCGAGCAGATCCGGGCCGGCCGCGTCGGCAAGCGGGCCGCCCAGGTGCACCATCTCGCCGTCGGGGAGCACCGCCTCGACGCCGAGCACGTGGTGCGTGGTGAAGCCGTACTTCAGGCAGTGCGCGCCGCCGGAGTTCTCGGCGACGTTGCCGCCGATCGAGCACACCTGCTGGCTGGAGGGATCGGGCGCGTAGTAGTAACCGAACCTCGCCACCTGCCTGGTGATCTCGAGATTGGTGACGCCCGGCTCGACGGTCACCCGCTGGTTCTCGACATCGACCTCGAGCACGCGGTTCAGGCGCGACAGCGCGATGACGACCCCGCCCTTGACGGGCAAGGCGCCGCCCGACAGCCCGGTGCCATGGCCGCGCGCCACGAACGGAACGCCGGCGCGCGCACAGGCGCGCACGACGGCCTGCACGTCGGCGGCGCTTGCCGGCAGAACGACGGCCGACGGCGATTCGCGCAGGTGCGGCAGCGCGTCGCACTCGTAGGTGAGAAGCTGGAGCGGATCGTGAAGGACCGACGCGGCGCCGACGAGGCCGCGAAGCTCGTCGAGGAAGGCGGCGTCCATTGGGGGGATTATAGGGGAGGGTGCACGGGGCGCAAGAGGGTGAGCTGCCGAACGCTCCGGGCGGGCTGGCGGTCCGGTTCATTGGGATCCAAACGAATCGTAGGGCGGCCGGGCCTCGGCGCGCCCTCGGAACCTCTCGAACCCCTCGAACCTTCTGAACTAAGATATTCCGGCTCATCTTCCGAAGGAGGCATCGTGCGGGGTTCCTCTCTGCTTGCGGCCATCGTGGCCTTCATGCTGGGCGCCGGGCTGGTCGCGCAGCCGGGGCCCGACAACGCCCGGCGCGCGACGATCGCGCCCGGCGAAGAGTGCCCT
Organism: Acidobacteriota bacterium; assembly: GCA_020850715.1. Taxonomy (GTDB): domain Bacteria; phylum Acidobacteriota; class Vicinamibacteria; order Vicinamibacterales; family CAVVIG01; genus JADZED01. The sequence continues at coordinate 26,916 of JADZED010000004.1, read as the reverse complement.
CCCGGCATGACCGAGATCCGACCGCAGATCTGCCAGGCGCCCCAGCTCCCGCCGCCGAGCATCGTCGACTACCGCCCGCGCTCGACGCTGGTCGTGCCCGAGCACCCGGTGCCGAGAGCGAAGTTCCCCGCCATCGACTTCCACGGGCACCCGGGCAACATGTCGAACGCCGGGAACGTCGCGTCGGTGGTCGCCGCGCTCGACACGCTCAACGTGCGCATGCTGATCGCCGCCGACAACCTGACCGGCGATCGGCTGACGCGCTCGATCGAGACGATCCGCAGCAGTCCGCAGAAGGACCGTCTCCGCGTGCTCGCCGGGATCGACTTCCGCGACGTCGGTCCGGGATTCGGGGCGCGCGCGGCACGGGAGCTCGAGGCGGCGGTGGCCGCCGGCGCGGTCGGTCTCGGCGAGATCCCCAAGAGCCTGGGGTTGAGCGTCCGCAAGGCGGATGGCTCGCGGCTGCACATCGACGATCCCGAGCTCGATCCGATCTGGGACGCGGCCGCGCGGCTGGACATTCCGGTCTTCATCCACACCGCGGACCCGGAGCAGTTCTTCGCGCCGCTCGACGATCACAACGAGCGCTGGCTCGAGCAGGCGCTCTTCCCCGAGCGCCGTTACCCGCAGGACAGGTTCCCGTCGTTCGAGGAGCTGGCGGCCGAGCGCGACAGCCTGTTCAGGAAGCACCCGGAGACGCGCTTCGTGATGGCGCACTTCGGCTGGCACGCAGCCAACCTCGCCCGCGTCGCGCGGCTCCTCGACGAGCTGCCGAACGTCTACACCGAGGTGGGAGCGGTGCTCTACGACTTCGGGCGGCAGCCCCGCGCGGCGCACGACTTCTTCGTCAAGTACCAGGATCGGATTCTCTTCGGCAAGGACTCGTTCCAGCCGGTCGAATACCCGTATTATTGGCGCGTGTTCGAGACCAGCGACGAGTACTTCGACTACTACCGGAACTATCACGCCTTCTGGAAGCTGTACGGCATGGGGCTGCCCGACGCCGTGCTCCGGAAGCTGTACTTCGCCAACGCGCTGAAGATCACGCCGGCGCTGCCGCAGGCCGGGTGGCCGCAGTGACGCGCGCGGCGCTCGTCTCGCTGCTGCTGGTCGGCGCCGCGGCCGCGCCCGGCCTCGCACAGGAGAACGCCGACACGATCGGCACGCGTCTGCTCGCCGATCCCCGGATCAAGTCGGCGATGGACGCCATCAGGGCGGCGGAGCCGCAGACCATCGAGACGCAGATCGCGCTCTGCGAGGTCGAAGCGCCTCCCTTCAAGGAGACGCGGCGCGCCGAGATGTACGCGGGCCTCTTCCGCGACGCCGGCCTGCAGAACGTGCGGATCGACAAGGCGGGCAACGTGCTCGGCGATCGTCCCGGCGCGGCGCCGCATCCCCACCTGGTCTTCACCGCGCACCTCGATACGGTGTTCCCGGAGGGCACCGCGGTCAAGGTCGCGCGCGACGGCGCGGTGCTGCGCGGCCCCGGCATCGGCGACGACTGCCGGGGCCTGGCGGTGCTCCTCGCCGTGGTGCGCACGCTGAACGCGGCGAAGATCCAGACGCCCGGGACCATCACCTTCGTCGGCACGGTCGGCGAAGAGGGCCTGGGCGATCTCCGCGGGGTGAAGCAGCTGTTCGACGACACGCTGAAGGGAACGATCGATCGCTTCGTCTCGATCGACGGCGCCGGGCTCGGCATCACCAACGGCGCCGTGGGCAGCCTCCGCTACCGCGTCACGTTCAAGGGCCCGGGCGGCCACAGCTACGGCGCCTTCGGGCTGTCGAATCCGATCCACGCACTGGGCCGCGCCGTCGCGGCCATCGCCGAGTTCCAGGTGCCCGCCGATCCGAAAACGACCTTCAACGTGGGTCGGATCGGAGGCGGCACCTCGGTGAACTCGATTCCGTTCGACGCCTGGATGGAGGTCGACATGCGGTCGACCGATCCGGCGGCGCTGCAGGCGCTCGACGCGAAGTTCCACGCGGCCGTGGACCGCGCGGTCGCCGACGAGGATGCGCGCTGGCACCGCAGCGTGCTCACCGCCGACAAGCAGCTGGTGGGCAATCGCCCGGCCGGCGGCACGCCGGCGGCGGCGCCGATCGTGCGCGCGGCGGTCTCGGCCACCAGGGCGCTCGATCTGCCGGTGTCGCTGGGCGCCTCGTCGACCGACTCCAACGTCGCCATGAACCGCGGCATTCCCGCGATCACGATCGACGGCGGCGGCGACAGCTCGGGCTCGCACGCGCTCGACGAGTCCTACGACACGACCGACTCCTGGAGGGGGACCGAGCGCGCCCTCCTGATCTGTCTCGCGCTGGCCCAGCCGTAGCAGGGGTGCGCTCCGCGGGCCTCCGGGCCTGCACGGCAACAGGATGAAGAGAGACTCGCGCGCGTTGTGGATCCTCGCGGCCGTGGCCGCCCTCGCCGCCGGCTGCGAGCGCCCGCCGGCGGGCGGAGGCCTGCCGATCGGACGGCCTGGCGCCGACATCGTCCTCCGCGCCGAGACCGTGCTGGTGCAGGGCATCGTGCCGCCGCACGCCACGCTCGATGCGCTGCTGCGCGCACAGAACCTGCCCCTCGAGACGGTGAATCACCTGGTCGGCGCCGTGCGCACGGTGTTCGACCCGCGCAAGCTCCGCGTCTCGCAGCCGTTCGAGCTGCTCCGCACGATGGACGGGAAGATCCGGCGGTTCGCCTACGAGATCGACGCGGCGACCAGGGTGCTCGTGGAGCCGGATCCGCCCTCCGGCGCCCTCACGGCCGCGCTCCGGCCGATTCCGCGGGATCGGCACGAGGGGACCGCGTCGGGCGCCATCGATCGGGAAACGCCGTCGCTGTTCGAGGCGATGGACGAGGCGGGCGAAGCGCCGGAGCTCGCGATCGCCATGGCGGAGATCTTCTCGGGCGAGGTCGATTTCAACACCGAGCTGCAGCCGGGAGATCGCTTCGCCGTCGCGTTCGAGAAGTTCACGCGCGACGGCCGACCCGACACCTACGGCGACATCGAGGCCGCCGAACTGCAGAACGGCGACCGCGTGCTGCGCGCGTTCCGCTTCGCGCCGCCCGGAGACAAAGCGGGCTACTACGACGAGCAGGGACGATCGCTGCGGCGCTTCTTCCTGCGGTCGCCGCTCAAGTTCGAGCCGCGCATCACCTCGGGCTTCTCGCGCGCGCGCATGCACCCGGTCCTCGAATCGGTGCGGGCCCATCTCGGCGTCGACTACGGCGCGCCGACCGGCGCCCCGGTCGTGGCCGTCGCATCGGGACGGGTGGTCTCGGCAACCTTCGATCGCGCAAATGGCCGGATGGTCCGGCTGCGGCACGCCAGCGGGTACGAGACCTACTACCTCCACCTCTCGGCGTTCGGCCCGGGCATCCGCGCCGGCGCCCCGGTGTCGCAGGGCCAGATCATCGGCCGCGTCGGGTCGACCGGGCTCGCGACCGGCCCCCATCTCGATTACCGGGTGCGCAAGGACGGCGTCTTCGTCAACCCGGTGAAGGTTCACGCCAGCATGCCGCCCGGCGAGCCGATCCCCGCAGAGGCGCGGGCCGCATTCGAGGCGCGGCGCGACGAGGTCCTCGCGCGACTGAGCCCCTGAGCCGGCGCTCGCGTCCGACAGCGCGGCGACGCCGCGCGCGGCCTCTACCGTCTATCGCCTGAACAGGTAGGTCGTCTTGACGAGCAACGTGCGGCTGGCGAGCGAAGCCGGGCCGGGGGGCGCCCCGGTGTCGCGCGCGTCGTCGTAGCCGACGAAGAGTTCCGACCCGGGCAGGTATTCCCAGCGCAGGCGAATGTTGGTGCTGAGTGAGTGGCTGCTCGAGTTGTACTGACCAGCGCGCCGGCGAACATCCGCGGCGTGAAGGCGTAGATCGTCCGCGCGGTAATCACTTTCGCGACGAACGCTCCCTGCGGAATATCCACCCGGTTGAGCGAGATCGACGGTTCGATCGCCAGCTTGCGCGAGAGCACGACGCGGCCGGCGGAATAGGCGAGCGAGTCCTTCGTGCCGCCGTAGAACTGCCCCTTCTCGTACGCCACCGATCCCGATACGCGCCGCTGCGCGCCGATGTCGTACTGCGCCCGCACGTTGGCCGACCGATATTCGCCCGACGGAATGTTGAGCGTGCCGAAGATCGAAAACGGCCTCGGCAGATACTCGAAGCCGTCGCTCGCCTGGACCTGCAGGATGTCGCTGTTCCTGAACTCCGTGCGGAAGGTGCCCTGCGCGGTGCGCGTCTCGAGCCGTCCGTCCCCGTTCACATACCGGTCGTAGCTCCCTCGTAGGCGAACTTCTTCACCGGCGCGAACCGTTTCGGCCTCGGGCTGAAGCGGAACATGGCGAAGTGCTTCGTGAAATCGCTCCGGCGCACGTAGCCGATCTCCGGGTTGAAGTTCTCCTGCACCGTCAGCCGCTCGATCTGCACGCCGTAACGATCGGCGTTGTAGTCGAGCTGGACGCGGCCGCTGGCGTCGTCGCCGCGGCGGCCGGGTGTCGTCGTCTTCGCCAGAAACGTGTTGATGTTCAGGTTCGAGAAGAACGAGAACGCGCCGTCGATCGCGTAGGCCATGTTGCCCCCTCCGGCGCCGCCGCCGACACCGACCGCCGCGTGAAGTAGGCGCCGACCATGCTGCGCCGCAGGATGTCGCGCGAGACCCGAACCACCGCGAAGTTGGTGGCCGGCGAACCGGTGGCGGCGTCGTCCTTCGTCTGGATGTCGACGAGGCCGACGTTGAACGCGCCGGCCTTGCCGGTCATCCGGCCGCCCGCCGAGATCGGCACCGGCCGGCCGCCGGCGCTCAGGCCGATCCGCCTGCTGAAGAACAGCAGCGGCATGTCGCCCGGCGTCGCGCCGCGGCGCTGGCCGTAGCCGCCGAAATTGAACATCCCCTGGTTCTCGAGGAAGAACTCGCGCTTCTCGGGGAAGAACAGGCTGAACCGGGTCAGATTCACCTGCTGCTCGTCGTCCTCCACCTGCGCGAAGTCGGTGTTGTAGGTGAAATCGGCCGTGAGGCTCGGCGTGAGGCCGTATTTCGCGTCGAACCCCGCGTGCCGATCGAAGGCGCCCTCGACCGCCGGATCCGCCGACCAATCGGTCTTCAGGCCGCCGATCACGTACGGCTTGAGCTCGGCGATCGGCCGCGCCGCCGGCAGCGTGAGGCCGACCAGCGTCGCCGCCGACGAGAACTTCATGATCCCGCCCATGCCGAGCGACGGCGGAATCGGCGTGAGATACGCGTACTCGTTCTTCCAGCGAATCGTGCGTCTGACGTTGATGCCCCAGATCTGCCCGCCACCGCCGGGGTACCGCAGCGACCTGAACGGAATCGCGAGCTCGGCGCTCCAGCCTCCGTCGAACCGCGACGTCCGCGCCTCCCACACGGTGTTCCAGTCGCGGTTGTAGTCGCGTTCGTTCGAGGCGAGGCCGTCGTTCAATCCGCCGGCGGACGTGACGCCAAAGACCGCGCCGTTGCGCCCGTCGTGAAACGTGTCCAGCCCGACGCTGACGTGATCGTTGTTGCCGAAGTTCGTGCCGTCACGCCGCAGATCGTTCTCCACCGCCCGCTCCGGGTGCGGGTCCATGCGGCGGAACGTCACGTACAGCGCGCGATCGTCGAAGAAGACCCAGACGTCGGTCGGCTCCGTCACCGACGCACCAGGGTCGGGATCCTGCTGCACCAGCCCCCTCAGCGGCTCGGTCGTCGCGTAGACCTCGTCGGCGAGCCGGCCGTCGACCACCAGTCGGCGCGGCGAGACGACGGGCGCGGACGACGAGACGCCCGTCGGCATCGCGAGACATGGCCGGCAACGGCGCCGCCAATGGCACGGCCGGCGACGCACCGCTGTCGGATGCCGTGTCGCGCTGCGCCCGGGCGGGCGCGGCGTACAGCAGCCCGAAGACCAGGCTCGCAGCGAGCGAGCGGACCGACATCGATGGTCGCGGCATGGGGGTCGATCATAGTAGCGTCAGCGTCGCCCGCCTGCCCGAAGAGTCGCGCGACGGCCAGTTGCGTCCCGCGGCGCCCCAGCCCCGGCGAAGCCCCGTCTCGTTCGGAGCCCGACGGTTGCCCCATTCGACAGGCGAGCCTGGCACCCCGTTCGAATTGTGTACGCTCCCCGAACAGCTCAACGACACGGCCGAGCGCGGAACGCTCCAGATCTCCGGCATGGCGGCTTGCAGTCGTGCAGACCCTGTGAGGGAGATCTGTCATGAACGCAATTCGCTGGATGCTGCTGGGAGCAGCGATCGTCGCTGCGGGGGCCGCCCCCGCGGCGGCCCAGGAAGCCACGACGGGCACCATCAGTGGCCAGGTGCTCGATCCGCAGAATCTACCGCTGCCCGGCGTGACGGTGACGGTCGAGTCGGCGCAGGGTCCGCGCTCGGTCGTGACCGATTCGCAGGGACGCTTCATCGTCCCGTTCCTGACGCCGGGCGAGTACCGGCTTCGGGCCGAGCTCTCGGGCTTCAAGCTGGCCGAGCAGCCGGCCGTCGAAGTACGGCTGGGCCAGCGCGCCGAACTGACGCTGCGCATGGAGGTCGGCCAGTTGAGCGAGACCGTGCAGGTCGTCGGCACCACAGGCGTCGTCGACGTGACGAGCGCATCGGCGGGCGTGAACATCGACTCGGCAGCGCTGGCGCGCCTGCCGGTGCCGCGGCAGCTCGGAGACACGCTGTACCTGGCGCCGGGCGTCAGCAGCGGCGGCGGGACCGGCCGCGCGAATCCGTCGATCTCGGGCGGCAGCGGCCTCGACAATCAATACATCGTCGATGGCGTGAACATCACCAATCCCGGGTACGGAGCGCTCGGCTCGTACTCGATCGTGCTCGGCTCGCTCGGCAACGGCGTCACCTTCGATTTCATCCAGGAAGTTCAGGTGAAGACGGCCGGCTATGAGGCGCAGTACGGGCAGGCGACCGGCGGCGTCGTGAACGTGGTGACCAAGAGCGGCACGAACCAGCTGCGCGGGGCGCTGTTCGCCTATTCGCAGCCAGCCTTCGCACAGGCAGACTACAGCCAGGTGCAGACCACGGCCGCGGCGCGCGAAGAAACGGTCAACCTCGTCGAGACGCAGAAGAACGACGGCGGAGTCGAGGCCGGATTCCCGGTCGTCCGCAACAAGCTGTTCTTCTTCGGCGCGATCGACCCGCAGTGGCAGCGTGCGGCCTACATCGCGCCGATCGGCCTCCCGCTGCGAAGCGCGGGACCCTTCGACCAGGACCGGCGGACCGTCGCCTATTCGGGAAAGGCGACCTGGCAGCCCGCGCCGGCGCACCGGCTGGACGCCTCGTTCTTCGGCGATCCCGGCAACGGGCCAAACGGCCCGCAGCGCCGGACGGCGCTGCTCCGCAGCGAGACGACCGGCTTCTCGCGCCTCGAGAGCTTCGGCGGCCACAACCAGACACTCCGCTACAACGGCGTGTTGACGTCGACCTGGCTGCTCGAGACGTCGTACGCGCATGCGTCGAACCGCATCACCGAACAGCCGGCGGTCGACAGTTTCCAGCTGATCGATCGGACGGTCACGCCGAACCTGAGGACCGGCGGCGTCGGCTTCTACGAGAACAACGAGGGCGGCAACCATCAGTTCCAGGTGCTCAGCACCAACATCTTCGACGGCGCCGGCCAGCACCAGCTTCGCTACGGCCTGCAGTTCGAGCACGTCCTCTACGACAACATCGTGAACTACAGCGGGCCGACCTTCACGCTCTCGAACGGCCAGCAGACGGTGACCGGGGCGAGCGTCGAGCGCCGGACCGACCCGGCACTCGGCGTCTTCTACCGGGTGACGCGGTCGAATCTGAACAACGTCCGCCACACGAGCCAGGACTACATGAGCTTCTTCGTGCAGGACCTGTGGCAGGCCGGCGGCGTGACGATCCGGCCGGGGCTCCGCTACGACGGCCAGAAGCTGATCGGCAATCTCGCCGACTTCACGTTCGACAACAACTGGGCGCCGCGGATCGGCGTCACGTGGGATCCGACGCGCTCGGGGCGGGTGAAGCTGTTCGCCAACTACGGCCTCTACTACGCGCGCCTGCCGAACGATCTCGCCGCGCGCGCGCTGTCGGCCGACGCCGGCGTGACGCGCGCCGACTACTTCGATGCGGCGCTGACGCAGCCGATTCCCGAGGGCATGGCGGTCGGCGGCACCACCCGCCATCTCGTGCTCGCCGGCCTGTCGCCGTCGACCTTCGACCCGAACGCGCGATCGACCTACACGCACCAGGTGCTCGCGGGCGTCGAGTGGGAGGCGCATCCGGGCCTGTCGCTCGCGGTGCGCTACCTGAATCTCGGATACGGCCGCGTGCTCGAGGACGTCGGCACCCTGCCGCTGGTGGCGTACCTGCTCCCCGACGTGCCGGGCGCCGAGAGCGTCGAGTACTTCATCACCAATCCGGGCCCCGAGACGCCGGTCACCGGCAATCTCGGCGTGCCGGTTTCCTTCGAGCACGCGGAGCACCGCTACAACGCGCTCGTGCTGGAGGCCAGCCGGCGGCTCGCCGACAACTGGTCGCTCCAGGCGTCGTACCGCTACTCGCGCACGACGGGCACCTTCGAAGGCTTCTTCCGCAACGACAACGATCAGTCCGATCCGGGGATCACGTCGCTGTTCGATTTCCCGACCGACGACCCGACCTACGTATCGCTCGGGCGCGCGCTCGGGTTCCGCGGTGACATCCGTTATCTCGGATCGGCCGGCGCCGGTCCGCTGCCCAACGACCGGCGGCACCAGGGCAAGGTCTACGGCAGCTACATGCTTCCAGTCGGGCTGAACCTCGGCATCGGGCTGAACGTGGGATCGGGCCGCCCGCTGACGGCGCTCGCGGCGAACCCGGTCTATACCAATGCCGGAGAGATTCCAGAGACGCCGCGCGGCGACGGCTTCGAGACCGAAGACGGCTTCCGCACGCGCACGCCGTTCGAGTACAGCGTCGACGCGCACATCGACTATGCCCTCAGGTTCGGAGCGCAGCGGCTGGTGCTGCTGGCCGACGCGTTCAATCTCTTTGACACCCAGCGCGTGCGCGATTACGACGACTACACCGAGAACTCGTTCGAGTCGCCGAACCCCGACTTCGGCCGGCGGCTCGCGTACCAGGATCCGCTGACGATGCGATTCGGACTGCGGTTCGAGTTCTGAAGGAGAGGTTCAGGATGCAGGGGGCCGAGGTGCAGGGGTGGACGCCTGCACCTTGGACCCCGAACCGGCCGGCCTCAGCGGTGGGGCGAGAAGACGGTGAGGCGTCCCGTCTTGTCGAACGCCACGACGTCGTAGGGATCGACGCGTCCTCCCTGCTCCATACCGGGCGAACCCATCGGCATGCCCGGCGCCGCGATGCCGACAATCGCCGGGCGCTCGGCCAGCAGCTTCCTGATGTCGCCAGCCGGCACGTGTCCCTCGACCAGATATCCGCCAATCGATCCCGTATGGCAGGAGCGCGCCTGCGGCGGCACCTTGCTGTCGCGCTGGCGCGTCGCCGAATCGACGACGGTGACGGAGAACCCTTCACGCTTCAGGTAGGCGACCCAGTCCAGGCAGCAGCCGCAGCCCGGATCGCGTACGACCGTCATTGCGGTCGGAGCTTTCGCCGGCGCGCCAGGCGCTGTCTGCGCGGCAGCCCTGGCGCCCTGTCCGACGAGGGCGACCTGACCGGACACCAGCAAGATTCCGAGGGCGGCGCTCGCAGCGGTAAACCGTCTCATGGGTGCAATTGTACGATGCTTGCGCGTGCGCGGGTAGCGGTTCGCCGAGCCTGCGTTCTCAGCCTCTACCTTCAGTACGCAGCCCGGCGAACAGGTCGTGCTCCTTCTCGCGCCCTCCGTTGACCGTGCTGAACACGCGGTAATAGTGCTGCCATCCCCACAGCGCCTCGTGCAGGCCGGCTGGCAGTTCCTGCAGCCGTGCGTAGGCGGCGAACTGCGATTCGTGGCAGGCGACGGCCCGCAGCGCGGTCGGCCAGAACGGGCGCGCGTCGATCACCGTGGTGATCGCCCAGTCGGGCCACGGCATCGCGTGCCGCTCCACGCCGTCGACGGTCGACGTCCACCGCTTGAACGCCGTCTCGTGCGCACGCCACGTCGACTCGGGCCACGCCGTGTAGTACAGCTTCGCGACGGCGTGCGGCGCCGCCGGCGCCTGGCCCGCCTCGAAGACGAACGCCGGGTCGGCCGCGGCGACCGCGGCCGCCGCAGTGAACTGTGCCATCGCGATGTGGTCGGGATGCCCGTAGACGCCGTCCGGACCGAACGTCAGCACGACGTGCGGCCGCACGCGTCGCAGATGGCCGGCGATGCACGTGACCATCTCGCGCGGATCGACCCGGTCGAGCTGTCGATCGTGGTAGTCGAGCAGGACCACGTGGCCGATCCCGAGGACCGACGCCGCCGCCGCGAGCTCGGCCTCCCGGATCCGGGCGAGCTCGTCCGGGCCGGGGTGCTTCGGATCGCCCGGCGCCAGCCCGCGAAAGCGCCCTCCATCGCCGCGGGTCGCCGTGAGCAGCGACAGCTCAACGCCTTCCGCCGCGTACCTGGCGAGCGTGGCGCCCACGCCGAACGACTCGTCGTCCGGGTGTGCGAACACCGCGAGCAGCCGCAGGCTCATGAGCTCCCACCCGCAGGACCTGGAATCCCGAGACGAGGCGCCGGCCGAGGCCGGGAGAACGGGCGGAGCCGACGGTCGCGCACGCTATCGATAGTACCTGCTGTACATTCCGCGCCTGAAGAGCCAGCCGCCGAGCGGCGCCAGCCACCGCAGCACGAAGTACATGTAGCCAAGGTCGGTGATCTCGATGAGGTTGCCATCGAAGTCGCGGCAGAAGAACAGCCAGTGTCCGCGCGGCGACCGCTCGGGCGGTGAGACGATCTCGACGCCCTTTCCTCTCAGATAGTCGTGCCACCGGTGGATGCCGCGCACGTTGACGCAGATGTGCGTCGCGCCGATGCGGTTCCAGTGGACGCCGACCGGCGCCTGGGCCGGCGAGAAGTGGAAGATCTCCACCACCGCCCCGCCCGGCATCCGGATCCAGCCGATCTTGCACGACGCGCCGGGCGCGCCGACGCCGAAGAACCCCTGCACGCGGTCGGCCGGCGCATCGGACACGCCGACCAGCGGGCACCCGAACACGTCCCAGTAGAATCGCACCGCGCGGTTGAAGTCGGACACCGTGATGCCGACATGACTCCACGAACGCACTCTCATGGCTCGATCTCCGCCCCGAGGTGATGCGCGCCGATGTAATCGGCGACGCGCAGCGCCTGCGCCGCGATCGTCAGGCCCGGATTCACCGCGGCCGACGACGGGAAGAACGATGCATCGACGACGAACAGGTTGTCGACGTCGTGTGCGCGGCACCACGGGTCCAGCACCGAGGCGCCGGGGTCGTGGCCGAACCGCAGCGTGCCGCACTGGTGCGTGGTGTTCCCGAGGCCGAAGGAGACCGGAAACGCCGTCTTCGCGCCGCACGCGCGGAGCACCGCCTTCACCCTGGCGTTCAATGCCCGATGCGCCCCCATGTTGCTCGGCCGGTAGGACAGGCAGATCCGGTCGCCGCGCAGCGTCACGCGGTTCTCGCGCAACGGCAGATCCTCGGTCATTGCGAGCCACTGCATGCTGCGATCGGTCCAGTACCGGAAGCTCCAGGGTGCGACTGATCGCACGATCGCGATGCCGCGCCGATACCGCTCCGGCGCGCCGCCGAGGATCATCTCCGGATGAAGCGCCCCCTGCGACTGGATGTGGCCGAGCGGATGCGGGCAGCCGTCGGCCGCGCGATAGTAGTCGTTGATCGCAATCGTCTTGTGGAACCCGTGCGGTCCCGCGTTGCCGTCCTTCCACCCGAACGCGCTGTACATCGTCGTCACGTGCGCCATGTAATGGCGGCCGACCAGCCCCGAGCTGTTGGCGAGCCCGCCACGGGCCGGATCGCCCGAGCGCAGGAGCAGCGCGGCCGAGTTGACCGCGCCGCAGGCGGCGACGAACAGGTCGCCGTGGATGCGGCGCCGCGTGCCGTCGGCGTCCACCTCGACCGCGACCACGCGCCGGCCCGTCGGGTCGGCGATCAGGCGTGTGGCAAGAGTCCGCGTGGCGACGTGCAGGTTCGACCGGGTGCGCGCCGGCGCGATCCCGCAGGTCTCCGCATCGCTCTTCGCGCCGATCATGCAGGGAAACGAATTGCAGGTGCCGCACAGCCGGCACCCGCCGTCCTCGCCGGGTCGGATCAGGCCGAGCGGGAGCGGCGAGGGGTGCCACCCGCCGGCGTGCAGCCGCTCGAACGCGCGCCGCATGCCCTCGGTGTGCGGCACGGGCGGGTGCGGAAAGGCGCCGCGCGGCGGATCGGTCGGGTCGGCGCCCGCCTCGCCGTGCACGTAGTACAGCCGCTCGGCGCGCTCGTAGTAGGGTGCCAGATCGGCATACGCGATCGGCCACGCGGGCGACTCGCCGTCGGCGTGACGGGTGGCCTCGAAGTCCTCTTCGCGCAGCCGATAGAGCACGGCGCCCCAGAACTTCGTGTTGCCACCGACGCCGTAGTGGATGTTCGGCTGGAACTCGCCGCCGGGCGTGAGCCAGCGCTCCTTCGCGCGGTAGCGCTGCTCGACCCAGACGACGGCCGGGTTCCAGTTCCCCGCCTCGCGCACGATATCGCCGCCGCGCTCCACGACGAGGATCCGCCGGCCGGTCGGCGCCAGCGCCCGCGCGAGGGTTCCACCGCCGGCGCCGCTGCCGATGATCACGACATCGTAGTGCGTCGTCACGGCGCGGCGCTGGCGTAGATCTGGTCCATCAGCCGGTGGTCCGCGGCCGCCCGTTCGAGGCTCATTGCCGGCGCGCGGCCGGCGTGGATGGCCTCGACGAAATCGCGATACATGGCGCGGTAGCCGCGGATGTCGCGGAAGCCAGGCACGATCACGCGCGGCAGGCCTGCGGCTCCGCGGACGAGGATGAAGGCGCCGTTGGACTCGAAGGTGATGATGCCCTTGCGGCCGAAGAGCTTCGAGAGCCGCAGCCCCTTGAGCAGCGACGGGATCTCGCGCGAGTAATACAACGACCCGACGGCGCCGTTGTCGTAGCGGAAGGCGATCATCATGCTCTTCGCGCGCCGATCGGGGCCGTCACTCGACGGCGCCGGCCGGAAACCGTGCACGGCGACGATCGCCGGCCCGAGGCTGCCGGCGAGATGCAGCCAGTGGATGCCTTCTTCGAAGAACGCGTCGCCGCCCGCCATCGTCTCGTCGTTGCGCCAGTCGTCGGCCTGCTTGAGACGCCGCGCGATGGTGGTGATGTGCGCGAAGACCAGGTCGCCGATCGCGCCCTCGGCCAGCAGCGCGCGCAGCGCGACCGCCGACGGCTTGTAATGGTCGTTCTCGCCGACCAGGACGACGCGGCCGGCGCGATCGCGCGCCGCGCAGACCGCGTCGTAGTCGTCGAGCCGCGGAAAGGCCGGCTTCTCGACGAGCACGTGCTTGCCGGCAGCCAGCGCCTTCAGCGCGAGCTCGCGATGAAAGCGCGGCGGCACCGCGACGACCACCGCGTCGACCAGCGGATCGTCGAGCGCCGCGTCGTAGCTGCCGTAGCTGGCGGCGCCGCCCTGCTCGCGGGCGAACGCCTCGGCTTTGGCCGTATCGCGGCTCGCGTAGGCGCACGCGACACCCACGCCGCCCGGCGCGGCGGGGTTGCGCAGCGCACGCAGGTGGCGGCTGTGGACGCGGGTGATGAACCCGCATCCGAGGAACGCGATGCGCAGCTGCGCAGGCAAGCGTGTTCATGATACCGCGGCGCCGAGCGGGAGCGGGCCGGCCGCCTCGAGTCGAGCCGCCGCGGCGTCATTCCCCGACCGCCCCGGTCTGCGCGCCACGACCCGTCGCCGGCTGCAGCAGCTTCTCCAGCTCGCGAAGCCAGAGCCCCGTGCTCGCCACCAGCGCGCACCGGAGCCAGTCGTCCGCGTCCAGCGGCGACGTGCCGAACGCGCGCTGCAGGAAGGGCGCGTGGACGACCAACACCTGCAGCAGGATCGACAGCAGCACCGCGCCCCAGAGCCAGCCGTTCCTGAACAATCCGTGGAACGCGCTGCGCCGGTCGGAGCGGGCATTGAAGAGATTGAAGAGCTGAAAGAGCATCAGCGTCGTGAAGGCCATCGTCTGGCCGTGCCGCGCGGTGCCGGTCCCCTCGATCAGCCCGCCCGGGAGATCGGCATCGAGGACATACAGCGTGCCGGCCGCCATGACCGCGCCGATGAAGACGATGCCCCGCCACATGCGGGCGGTGATCACGCGCTCGGCCGCCGGCCGCGGTGGCCGCTCCATCAGCGCGGGGTCCCCTGGATCCACGCCCAGCGCCAGCGCGGGAGCGCCGTCGGTGACCAGGTTGATCCACAGGAGCTGCGTCGCCGCCAGCGGCAGCACGATGAGCGTCCCCGGCCGCTCCAGCCCGAGCGCGCCCGCCAGCAGCACGCCGAAGAACATCGTCATCACTTCGCCGATGTTCGACGAGAGCAGGTAGCGCAGGAACTTGCGGATGTTCGCGAAGATCGACCGCCCTTCCTCGACGGCCGCGACGATGGTGGCGAAGTTGTCGTCGGCGAGCACCATGTCGGCCGCCTGCTTCGAGACGTCGGTGCCGGCCACGCCCATGGCGACGCCGATGTCGGCCTGCTCGAGCGCCGGCGCGTCGTTCACCCCGTCGCCGGTCATCGCCACCACGGCGCCGCCGCGCTGCAGCGCTTCCACGATGCGCAGCTTGTGGGCCGGGTTCACGCGGGCGAAGACCGACGACGCGGCCACCGTCCGGGCCAGGGCCGCATCGGTCATCCGCTCGATCTCGGCGCCCGAGACCGCGCGGTCGTCGGAGGAGAGGCCCAGCTCGCGTGCGATGACGGCGGCGGTCCGCGGATGGTCGCCGGTAATCATCACCGTCCGCACGCCGGCGCGCTTCGCGCGCGCGACCGCCGCGCGCGCCTCGTCGCGCGGCGGGTCGATCATGCCGACGAGCCCGGCGAACACCAGATCGCGCTCGAGATGCTCGCCGATGCCGCCGGACAGGGCGCCATCGCCCGATGCGCGGAAGGCGACGGCGAGCGTGCGCAGCGCGCGGCCGGCCATCGCGTCGCTCTGGTCGAGCGCCCGCTGCCGCCGCTCGGACGACAGCGGGCGGGTCTCTCCGCCGACGAGCTCGGAGGTGCACCGCGCCAGCAGCACGTCAGGCGCGCCCTTCGTGAAGACCCGCACGCGACCGTGCGCTTCGGCGTCGGTGTGCACGGTCGACATCAGCCGCCGCTCGGCCGAGAACGGCACCTCGCCCACCCTCGCAAACCGCTGCTGCAGGTGCGCCGTGTCGACGCCGGCTTTCCAGGCGGCGACGACGATCGCGCCCTCGGTCGGATCGCCGACGACGATCCAGCGGCCGTCCTGCCGCCGCACCGACGCGTTGCTGGCGCGGTCGGCCGCCGCGAGCACCCGCTCGAGCTCGATGCGGAGATCGCCGGCGACCTCGCCGCCGTCCCGCGCCCGCACCTCGCCCTCCGGCGCATAGCCGGCGCCGCCGAGCATCACGTGTCCGCTCGCCGTGACCACCTCGCGGACGGTCATCTCGGTCCGCGTGAGCGTGCCCGTCTTGTCGGACGCGATCACCGACGCGGACCCGAGCGTCTCGACGGCGCTGAGCTGCCGCACGATGGCGCGGCGCCGCGCCATCCGCTGCACGCCGAGGGCCAGCACGGCAGTGACGACCGCCGGCAGCCCTTCCGGCACCGCGGCGACGGCGAGCGCGACGCCGAGGATGAACACGTCGAACAGCGCCGACGGGCGCACCACGCGCTCGGCGGCCACGATCACGGCAATCATTGCCGCCGCAATCGCGAGGACCGCGAGCCCGAGCCGGCGGCCGACCCGATCGAGCTCCTGCTGGAGCGGCGTCGGGCCGCTGCGGACGTGCGTGAGCATGCCGGCAATCCGCCCGAGCTCGGCCTGCATGCCGGTGCCGGTGACGACCGCGCGGCCGCGGCCGGCCGCGGCCGTCGTGCCGCTGTAGATCATGTTGCTGCGATCGCCCACCGCTGCGTCGGCGGGCACCGGGTCGACCTCCTTGGAGGCAGGCAGGCTCTCGCCGGTGAGCGCCGCCTCAATCGTACGCAGGGCGATCGCCTCGACGAGCCGTGCATCGGCGGCAATCGTGTCGCCTTCCTCGACCAGGAGAATGTCGCCGGGCACGACTTCCGCCGCGGGCACGCTCGCAGCCGCGCCGTCGCGGAGGACGCGCGCGCGCGCCGCCGAGATCTCGCGCAGCGCCGCGATCGCCGACTCCGCCTTTCCTTCCTGGACGAACCCGAGGATGGCGTTGAGCAGGATGACCGCGCCAATCGCGATCGCTTCGTAGGGCGCCGGCGATGCCCGTTCGTAGAGCCAGAGCGCGAAGGAGAACGCCGTCGCCGCCAGCAGCAGGACGACGAGCGGCGCACGCAACTGCGCCGCGAACCTCCTCCAGGCCGGCTCGCGCCGCGCCGCCGCGAACTCGTTCCGGCCGTGGCGCGCCAGACGGTCGCGCGCCTCGGCCGACGTCAGGCCTCGAGCCGCATCGACGCCGAGCGCCCGGAGCACGTCGGCCGCAGGGTGATGATGGGCGGCCGCCAGCGTGTCGTGTTCGGCGGGCATGGTGGAGCACGCGTATGGACGTCCGGCGTCAGCCGGCGTCACTCACGCCCGCACGGCCGCAACGCTGTCGGCGAGCCGGCGCACGCCTTCGTCGATCTCGGCCGGCGTGAGCGCGCAGAACGGCAGCCGCAGAAAGCGCTCGCCGCCCCCCTGCGGGAAGAACGCGAGGCCGTCCGACAGGTTCAGCCCGCGCGTCGCCGCCTGCGCGCGCACGGCGCTGGTCGACGCGCCTTCCGGCAGCGCGATCGAGATGAAGAAGCCACCGTCGGGACGGATGGTGACGCTGCCCGGCATGTACGTGTCGAGCGCGCCCAGGCACGCATCGAGGCGCGGCAGGTACAGCTGCTTCAGCCGCTCGATCTGCGGCCCGAGCAGCCCGCGCCGGCACCATTGGTCGACGATGCCCTGGGCCAGGTAGCCGGGCGAGATGTACGTGTCCTCCGCCACCTTGGCCAGCTTCGCGATCAGGTCGGGGCGTCCGACCATGAAGCCGGTCCGCACGCCCGGCGCGATCAGCTTCGTGAAGGAACACATGAAGAGCGTCCGCTCCGGCGCCAGCGAATAGATCGTCGGCTCCTCGCTTCCGCGATAGCGCAGCGGCCGGTAAGGCGCGTCCTCGATCAGCAGGAAGTCGTGCCGCTCCGCGAGCGCCGCGAGCCGCCGGCGCTTGGCGGCCGAGCAGGTGGCGCCCGACGGATTCTGGAAATCGGGGATCACGTAGAACGCCTTCGGCGCCTGGCGCGCCAGCGCCGCTTCGAGCGCGCCGATGTCCGGCCCGTCGGCCTCGAGCGGCACGCCGGCCACCTGCATGCCGTGCCGGCGCAGCATGCCGATCGTCCGGTCGTAGGTCGGCGCCTCCGTGAACACCACGTCGCCAGGCTTCAGCAGCCCCAGGCAGAGGAACTCGATGATCTGCAGCGAGCCGTTGCCGGTCAGAACACGGTCGACCGCGACGCCCTGCCATTGCGCGAGCCACTCGCGCAGCGGCTGAAAGCCGGCGGCCGGCCCGTATTGCAGCATCGACGGCCCGCGGGCGGCCATCGCCGCGACGGCGGCGTCGGTGACTTCAGCAAGGGGAAAAGATTCGTTGGCGGGCACGCCGCGCGTGAAGTTGATCGTGTCCAAGAGGGCCCTCGGGAATGGGTTCGGTGACGGTCGGGCAAGCACCGATCATATCAACCTTGAGCGGCAGGGTCTGCGGGACACCGGCGGGCCTGGAATGCGACAATGCCGGCAGGGGGACAGCATGAGCGAGACTCGCGCCGATGGACGCCGGGCGCTGACCTACTGCGCGTTCGCCACCGGGGTCATCGTCGCCTCGGTCGCCGCCGGCGTGGTCTGGACCCGCAAGTGGGCGCTGCAGGTGATGTACACGGGCGGGACCACCGACTATCTGCGCAACGGGCGTTCGATGGGCGAAGGCCCGGTCGCGTGGTTCCGGTTCAGGCGCGATGCCGAGGAGGTACTCGCGGCACTGCGGCCCGCGCTGGCCGACAACGTGGCCGTCCGCGTCGTCCGCTATCGGCGCCGCTGCCGCTGATTGAGGGCGTCGAGCCCGGTCCGGAGGTCAGCCTCCCGGCGGGCCCGCGCCGGGATCCGATGAGGAAGTGTTTCGAGAGACATGCCGGATTTCCGGCGTCCTGGGCGTTCGACTGCAGGGACGAGGTTCCGCGCGGATCGTGTGCCATGCCGCCGCCGCACGCGTATAATGCGTCGCATGACCATCACCCGTCGCGATGCCCTCTGGGCAATGCCGCTAATTGCGGAGCTCCTCGCGTCGAATCGCGTTGCCGCGGCGCAAACGGGCGCCGCCGCTCCGGCGTCTCCCCGTCGGGTGTTCCGACAGGATCTGCCGGATCTGACGATGGATGGGTGGGAAGTGACCGCCAGCCTGGTCGACTACGCACCGGGCCGCGTCGGCACGGCGCACCATCATCCCGGGTTCGTCCTCGCCTATGTGCTCTCGGGCCGCGTCGTCGCCAAGATCTCCGGACAGGGCGAGGAACGGACATACTCGACCGGCGAGATGTTCTACGAGCAGCCGGGCGCGACGCACGAGGTATCGCGCAACGCGAGCGAGACCGAGCCGGCGCAGCTACTGGCGATGATCTTCGCCAAGAAGGGCGCGACGGCGACCACCCAGGGGTCGGCGCCGAAGTAGCGAGCGGAGCGCTCGGCGCGCCCTCCGGGGTCGCCGCGATCGTGCCGGCGACTACGCCGCCAGTGTCAGCAGCGCCCCCGCGGCCATCAAGCTCACGCCGATCGCCAGGCGCCAGCCGACGGGCTCGCCCAGCAGCAGTGCGGCCAGCACGATCGTCAGCGGCAGACTGAGCTTGTCGATCGGCGCGACGCGCGAAGCGGGTGCCAGTTGCAGCGCGCGGAAATACGCGAGCCACGAGATCCCGGTGGCGACGCCCGAGAGCGCCAGGAAGGCGAGCGAGCGCCGCGACAGGTCGCCGACACGATGGTGCTCGCCACGGGCCGCCGCGATGCTCCACGCGAACACGACAACGACCGCCGTGCGGATCGCGGTGGCGAGGTTCGACGGCACCCCTTCGACACCCACCTTCGCGAGAATCGCGGTGAGCGCGGCGGCGCCGGCCGAAACGAGCGCGTAAGCCATCCACTCCATCGCACCCTCACCTGCCAGACGGCCGGCGCCAGCCGGACGCCGTGCGCCCCATCATCGCTCACTCCGCGCGCGCGTGCTATGGTGCAGGCATGGATCCTCTCGCAGGCTCGCAGTGGAGCGCCGCCGGCACGGTGGCCGGTTTCGCCCGATCGGCGCCCAACGCCGTGCTCATGGACTTTGCCGCCGCAGAACTGCGGCGCGCGCCGGCCGGCCGCGCGATCGATGTCGGCTGCGGCGCCGGACGGAATGCCGTGCCGCTCGCGCGGGCGGGGTGGACCGTGATCGGCACCGACCTGTCGTGGCCGATGCTGGCGGCGGCCGCGGCGCGCGCCGGCGAGGAAGGGCTCGCGCGCCGGTTCCAGGTGCTGCTCGCGCCGATGGAGCAGATTCCTGCGGCCGATCGCAGCGTCGATCTGGTGATTGCGCACGGCATCTGGAACCTCGCGCGATCGTCGGCGCAGTTCCGGCAGGCGGCCTGCGAGGCGGCGCGCGTGGCGAAGCCCGGCGCCGGCCTGTTCATCTTCACCTTCTCGCGCAAGACCTTCACGCCCGACGCGCAGCCGGTGGCCGGCGAGCCGTTCGTGTTCACGCAGTTCTCTGGCGAGCCGCAGGTATTTCTCGACCGGGAGCAGCTCGTGGCCGAGATGCGCGAGGCCGGCTTCGCTCTCGACGACCGCGTGCCGTTTCGCGAATACGATCGGCCGAACCAGATGGCGGGCACCGGGCCCGTCATTTACGAAGCGGCGTTCCGGCGCACGTCGTGACCTCCCCGCCAGAAGAACCCCTCGCCTACCGGGCGGCGAATGCTCGACCGCGCAGGCGCCGCCGCGGCGGATCTGTCTTCGTTCGCATCCTGATATGATCGACGGCTTTGGAGGGTCCCACGACAGGCACGCTCGCGAGAGCGGCAGCCCGGCTCCTGGCCGCCAGCCTCACCCTGCTCATCGTCCCCGCGGTTCATGCCGGCCAGGCCGGCACGTCGGCCGCCGGGCTGCGTCCGGCGAATCTCCCGGCTGATTTCGACGGCCCTGCCCCGCCGGTTCCTCCAGCGACCGTCGCTCGCGACGCGTCAGGCCGTGCGACGATCCGAGCCGTTCGTGTCACGACGCCGCTGCGGCTCGACGGCCGCCTCGACGAACCGCTCTACGCCAGCGTCTCCCCGATTTCGGACTTCATCCAGCAGGAGCCCTCGGAGGGCGCCCCGGCCACCGAAAAGACCGAACTCTGGCTGGCGTTCGACGACGACAACGTCTACGTCGCGTTTCGCTGCCGGGAGAGCGAACCGGACCGGCTGGTCGCCAACGAGATGCGCCGGGATGGTTCGAACATGTGGCAGGGCAACGACTTCGTCGCCATTTCGTTCGACACCTTTCTCGATCGCCGCAACGCGTTCGTCTTCATCACCAACGCCCTCGGCGCTCTGTATGACGGGCAGGTCACGAACGAGCGGCAGTGGAACGGCGACTGGAGCGCGGTCTGGGACGTGAAGACCGGACGCTTCGACGGCGGTTGGAGCGTCGAGATGGCCATTCCGTTCAAGTCGCTCCGGTATCGGTCCGGCCGCACGCAGACCTGGGGTGTCAACGCACTTCGGACCAACCGCTGGAAGAACGAGCTCTCCTACATCACGCGCGTGCCGGCTGCGCGCGGCCAGTCGGGCCTCTACCAGGGAGCGTTTGCGGCGACGATGGTCGGCCTCGAAGCGCCGTTCGGGTCCCGCGCCCTGGATCTCAAGCCGTACGTCGTCTCCGACCTCACGACCAATCGCGCCGGCACGCCGTCTGTGTCGAACAAGCTGGACGGCGACGCCGGATTCGACATGAAGTACGGGCTGACGCAGAACCTCGCCGCCGACTTCACCTACAACACCGACTTCGCCCAGATCGAAGCCGACGAGCAGCAGGTCAACCTGACCCGGTTCAGCCTCTTCTT
Organism: Acidobacteriota bacterium; assembly: GCA_020850715.1. Taxonomy (GTDB): domain Bacteria; phylum Acidobacteriota; class Vicinamibacteria; order Vicinamibacterales; family CAVVIG01; genus JADZED01. Next base: position 5,703 of record JADZED010000004.1, on the reverse strand, counting down.
CCCCGAGAAGCGCGAATTCTTCCTCGAGAATCAGGGGGTCTTCGCCTTTGGCGGCGCGGCCGCCGGCGCATCCTCGGCGGGCGGGGACGTCCCCGTCCTGTTCTACAGCCGGCGAATCGGGCTCCAGGACGGACGGCCGATCCCGCTGCTCGCCGGCGCACGCACGACGGGCCGGATCGGCCGCTACACCGTGGGGCTTCTCGACATTCAAACGGGACGCGAGTCGGATGTCCGATCGACGAACTTCTCCGTCGTCCGCCTGAAGCGCGACCTGTTCCGGCGCAGCAGCGTCGGCCTGCTGTTCACGGGCCGATCGGTCGGGCAGCGCGGCCTCGGCACCAATGCGGTGTACGGCGTCGATGCGACGCTCGGATTCTTCGACAACCTCAACGTGAACACATACTGGGCACGAACGCGCACCAGCGATCGGAGGGGACGGGATACCAGCTACCGGGGGCAGATCGACTACCAGGGCGATCGGTATGGCGCGCAGCTGGAGCATCTCGTGGTCGGAGACGACTTCAACCCGGAGGCCGGCTTCGTGCGGCGCACGGACATCCGCCGCAGCTTCGGGCAGTTCCGATTCAGCCCGCGACCGGCCGGGATCGAGGCGATCCGCAAGTTCTTCTGGGCCGGCTCGATGGCGTACATCACGCGCGGCGACGGCCGCCTCGACACGCGCGAATCGAACGGCGAGTTCGCGATCGAGTTCCAGAACAGCGACCGTCTGAGCGTGGCCGTAACCGACACCCATGAATCGCTGCCCGCTCCCTTCGCGATTGCCCCCGGGATCGCGCTGAGGGTCGGCACCTACCATTACGACAACGTGCGCGTGCAGATGAATCTGGGGTCGCAGCGGAAGGTGAGCGGCCAGTTCGCGGTCGATCGCGGAACGTTCTACAGCGGCCGCAAGACGACGCTCAGCGCGAGCCACGGCCGGATCAATGCCGGATCGCGGCTGTCGCTCGAGCCGTCGTTTCAGCTCAACGTCGTCGATCTGGCGGAGGGATCGTTCACCAATCAGATCGTCGGATCGCGCATCACCTACACGCTGACGCCGCGGATGTTCACGAGCGCGCTGGTGCAGTTCAGCTCCAGCAGCCACACCGCCAGCGCGAACGTCAGGCTGCGCTGGGAATATCGGCCCGGCAGCGAACTGTTCGTCGTCTTCAACGAGGAGCGCGACACGCTCGTTCCCCGCTTCCCTGCGCTCGCCAACCGGGCGCTCATCGTGAAGATCAATCGCCTGTTTCGTCCATAGGCCGGAGGCCGCGGTCGTGCGCGGTGTCGCCGCGACGAGGCCGGCGCCACCCGGTGCCGCTTCGATTCGGCGCAGACCCTCTCAGACGCGCGAAGCGGGAGGGGCGACGAGCGGTTCGTTCAGGAAGCGCACCAGCGGCGCCGTCTGCCGGAACACCCTCAGCACGGTCGAATAGAAGGATCCGTCGGCGGCCAGGGCCGCCGGAAAGTCGCGGCCGGCCAGGAACTGGCGGTACTTGAGGTAGCGCGCCGCCTCGTGATCGCTCGGGAACCCGCGTGGAATACGCTGGAGCTGCTCGCCATGGAGCCCGCCGGTCGCACGCCTGAAGACCGGCGACTCGACGATGGCGCGGAAGCGACGGAGGTTGGCTGCCAGATGACTGCGCACCGCGAGCAATTGGGGCGTCCCTGGTGCGTAGAGGCCGCCGCCGATCCATACGCCGTCGGGCCCGATCTCGAAATAGAGCGCGGCGCCGCCGTGCCGGGGCAGGCCTCGCCTCGGAAACACCGCGCCCATCTGCGTCTTGAGCGGCGCCTTGTTCTCGCTGAACCGCGTGTCGCGGTAGATGCGGAACAGGGACACGCGCGGGGAGGCAACCAGATCGGGGGCGAAGGTCCGCAGGTCGACCGCCAGCCGCTCGACCGCCTCCACCATGGGCGCGCGGACGTGGGTCTCGTACTGGTCGCGCCTGGCCCTGAACCAGTCGCGATCGTTGTGGCGCTTGAGGGCGCGCAGGAACGACAGCGTCTTTGGCGTGAAGACCGTGGGCGATGCGCGACGGCTCGCGCCAGGCCCGGCTAGGTCGCGGACCGCCATCACGCGGCCGGCCGCTCCGGCGGCCAGATCGCGCCGAGCGCGCGCACGGCGTTGCCGCCGAGGACGAGCCTGATGTCGCCGTCGGAGTAGCCCCGGCGGGTCAGCCCTTCGGTAAAGTCGTACACGCGCTTCGGGTGGTCGAGCCCGTCGATCGTGATCGAGCCGTCGGCCGCCTCGTGGTACCCATACCGCTCGAAATTCGGCTGCCGCCGCGGATCGAACCCGCTGCCGCCGACCGCATTCGGGTTGCCCGGCAGGTCGAGATCGCTGCCGATGGCGACGTGCTCCACGCCGGCGAGTTTCGCGACGTGATCGACGTGGTCGAGCGCGTCCTCGATCGTCACCGGCTCGGTGTCTTTCGCCATGAAACGAAGGAACGAGATGCCCATGACGCCGCCGAGCGCCGCCAGTTTGCCGATCATCTCGTCGGTCTTGCAGCGCAGGCGGCCGGGCAGGAGCGCGCGGGCGTTGGCGTGCGTGAACAGCACCGGTCTGGTCGCGGCAGCCAGCCCGTCGAGCGTCGTCTGGTCGCCGCAGTGCGAGAGGTCCACGGCCATGCCGACCTGCTGCATGCGTTCCAGGATCGACAGCCCGAATACCGTCAGGCCGCCGTCGCGCTGTTCGAGAAAGCCGCTGCCGATGCGGTTGCTCATGTTGTAGGTGAGCTGCGAGATGCGCTGGCCGAGCCCGAAGCACGCGTTCACGTCGTCGGGTCGGCGGAAATGAGTCGAGTCCTGCAGCGTGAGCATGACGCCGGTCAGGCCGTCGCGCTTCGCGCGGGCGAAATCGGCGACGGTGTCAATCCGCATGAGCCATTCGCCGCGGCCGGCGAGCAGGCCGTTCCATTCGGCGAAGAACCGGATGCCGTCGTCGTAGTCGCGCGAGCCGGCGCCGAGTGCGAAGCAGGTGATGCCGGACGTGCGATAGCGTGCGGCATCGGCGGCCGTGTAGGCGGCCGGGTCGGCCAGCCACTGTTCGATGCGCGGCGGCTTGACTGCGTAGTCCGGGAACTGGAACTGGTTCAACAGATCGACGACGACCGATTCTTCGACCAGCCGCACGGTGCGCGCCGAGTACTCGGCCGCCGAGGAGGCGAACAGCCGGTAGCGTCCGCGCAGCACCGCGGCGCTGCCGGCCGCGGCAGCCAGCGTCGACAGCGCCTGGCGCCGGGTCACTCGCATCGTTCACCTCTCCGACGCGGCGCCATCGGCCGATGACCGGGTGTTGCGCCCGGGCCGCACCGCTCTCGCCTCGCGCCAATGAGTTTCCATGCCCACGGTTGTCATCTCTCGTTCCTCGAACGACAGGTGCGGATCAGCCCCCCTCGCGGCCAGGCGGGTCGCCGTCCGCAGCCCATCCGATGCATCGCAGGCGCGCGGCCCAGACCGGCTGGCCAATCGGGGAGGGCATCGAGACAGACGGGCATCGCCCGAGGATGATACCAGCCAATCGGGATGCGCGGATCCTGCGACCGAGCGATTCTTCGCCTGCCTTGGCCGGCGGCGCCTGGCGGCCGAGCGCCACGGGTGCAGGCCAGGGCGGTCCTGGCCTCGCGCGAGCAGCTTCATGGGTCGAGGAGGACTGCGGGGCGTCAGCCTGCCGTATGGTCTTCGTCCGATCCTCCTGCACTCGAGCCTCGGCGTCCGGCAGGCCGGACTCGGGGACGCCCATCGTCGGACGTCTACGGCCGACGCTGACAATGCGTGCACAGGCCGCGTAGCGCTCGGAAGTCTGCACGGACGCCACGGAGATCCGAGCCTGATCAGAATGGATGAAGTGGCCGGTCTCTCGAGCGGTCGCCCATACTGGGACCGCGTGGAGAGTGACGAATGGAGCACATCGGCATCGAACCCATGCGCAGGCGAACACATGGCCGCGTCCATCGTGAGAAGCTCGCCGAGATCGATCTACACCGGCACGACCTGAGGCACGAAGCCGCCTGTCGCCGGCTTGCGAAGAGGCGCTCCAGGACGAAGCCAGCCGCGCCGGTCTTGATCCGTCCACCGAGGCGCAGGGCCCTGTACGCGATTCGGGAGCTGATCAAGACCATCCGCCTCGAACCGGACGGCGAACGGCTCGAGATCACGCTGGTGGGGGAGCCGGCGGGGATGCTGAGCGCCGCCAGAGACAACAAGAGGCCGTCGGAAACCGACGACCTCTTGGAGCAAATACAGTTGGTTGCGGGGGCTCGCCCTGGACTACATCGGCGCCTCTGTTGGACGGCAGCGTGAACACGCGTTTTCCGCTGCTTTCCACGGAGGTCTTCGATGTTCGACGCACGCTGGGGCGACGATCCGCGTGATTCCGATCCGCGCGAAGCTGACCACTCGCGCGACCGGGACCATGACAACACCAGGTCGCTGGGGCGTGGCGGTGGCGGGAGCGACCGTCAGAGCGGCGACGAGCCGTCACGGGACGCCCGAGACGATGCCCGATGGCCCAACCGGGACCGTGAGGCTCCGGAACGTCCTCGTGACCCGCACGTCTTCGCGCGCCACGTCGATCTGCCGCGAGGTCCTGAGCGCGAGCACGTCCGGGACCGTGATCGCACCTACACCCTGCGGGGCTCCGAGTCCCGTACGCTGGCCACCGTCGGCGCCTTCCGCGTCGTCTCCAGCGGTGACCTTCGCGACCGCGACGGCAGCCGCTCGAACCGTCGTTCAGGCGACCTCCGCCACCTGCGCGAGCAGGGGCTGATCGAAACCGCTCGTGTGCCCGGCTACCGCGACCATGCGGTGGCTCTGACGAAGGCCGGACACAGCCTGCTGGAGCGTCACAGGGACTCGCATCCGGAGCGGCACCAAACCTTCCACGCCGGCCTCGTTCGCTCGCGCGAACGCGAGCACGACCTGCAGGTCTACCGCGCCTACCAGAAGGCCGAGGAGCGTCTCCGTGAACGCGGCGCGCATGTCGAGCGGGTCGTTCTCGATCACGAACTGAAGAGCGACTACCAGCGCTGGCTCCGCGAGCACGACAAAGACCACGACGACTACGATGGTCACCCCGAGCGCACGGCGGAAGAGATTCAGGAGTGGGCCGCCGAGCATGACCTCCCGTACTTCGACGACGAGGTCCATTTCCCTGACCTGCGCGTCGAATACGTGGAGCCGGACGGCCGCTGGGACCGCGAGGACATCGAGGTCGTCACACCCCATTACCGGGGCGCACATGGCGCCAGCGTCGCGCGATCGGGTTTCTCCACATATAGCGGGCTGACCATCAGCATCAGCGGTAGCAGTGGTGGAGGTGGCGGCGGACGTGGCGGCCGATCGCCGAGCATCATCGAGGAACTGCTCCGATGAATCCCGACCGCCTTCACTCCATCGTCGAACACGGCTTCACCGAGCGCCAGGCACGGTTTCTCGAACTCGTTATTCGGCACTCCGGCGTCTGCGTCCCACGGCAGTACGCGCAGGTCGCCGGCATTGCCCAGGGCGCCAAGTGCAACGCCTTCTTCGACCGCCTCGTACGGCGCGGCCACGCTCGCGCGATCGAGTGCGTCCACAACCGCGCGCGGCTCTATCTCGTTCACTCCCGGCTGCTGTATCACGCCATCGGCGAGCCCTCCAGCCGCTATCGCCGCACCATGTCTCCGCGCCTCGCGCTCGAACGGGTGATGCTGCTCG
>JADZED010000003.1 GCA_020850715.1 Acidobacteriota bacterium | reverse complement strand
GCGTGCAGCGCTGCACGGTTTCGGGATCGTGGTAGCGGCGGTGCGTCGTCTGGGCGCGGAACAGCAGTTCGGTCAGGGGAAGGTGATAGAGGGCCTCGACCTGCTCGGTGGTCCAGTCGTGGCGGACGTCGGACATAGAGGGATCATAGTTCAGACCACGAGCTCGTAGGCGTCGGGAGCGCGCTGCACGATCCTGACGAGCTCGGCGAGCCCGTCCTCCAACGCGGCGCGCGTGGCCGGCGGGCCGAGCGCGATCCGAATGGCCCGCAGGTCCGTCTCGTGCCCCACGGCGAACGACTCGGCGCCCGTCAGCAGGATGCCGCGATGCCTCGCGCGCGCCACGAGCGCGTCGGCCTGCCACGGCTCCGGCAGCGTCACCCACATGTGCGGGCTCATCGGGTGGGTCTGCAGCGGCAGATCGCGCAGCACGCGGCCCGCGATGTCCTGCCGTGCAGCCAGCTCCTTCCGCTTCCACTCGACGATTCGGCCGGCCACGCCGTCCGTGATCAGGCTGGTCGCCAGCTCCGCCATCACCGGCGGCGCGTTGACCACCGTGCGGAGCACCGTCACCGACAGGCGCTCGATCATGGAGGAGGGCGCGAGCAGGTAGCCGACCCGGATGCCGGGCGCGATGCTCTTCGACATGCTGGTGATGTAGAAGCACTGCGTCTCCGGCAGAAAGCTGGAGAGCGGCTTCACCTCGGGCGCCAGGGACCCGTAGACGTCGTCTTCGATGACGGTCAACTGATGGCGAACCGCGACAGCCGCGATTTCCTGGCGGCGCGCCTCGGACATCACCGCCGCGGTAGGGTTCTGGAACGACGGCACGCAGCAGAGCGCCGCCGGCCTCCCTACCCTGCACGCCTCGTCCAGGGCGTCGGGCCTGATGCCCTGATCGTCCAGCGCCACGGTGCGCAGCCGGATGTGGAGGTGCGAGGCGAGATCGCTGATCCCCGGATAGGCGAGCTCCTCGACGAGCACTTCGTCTCCCGGACTCGTGAGCGCCATCAGCGACAGCAGGATGGCGTGCTGCCCGCCCGCGGTCACCACGACACGATCGAGCGGCGCGTCGAGCCCGCTCCAGCCGATCCAGGCCGACCCCGCCGCGCGGTTGTGCCGCGCGCCCGCCTGCGGTTGGTACGAGAAGACGCGCAGCCCGGCCGAGCGGGGGATCGCCGCCGCGAGGCGATCGGCGAGCTCCTCGGTGTACGGCAGCGGCAGCAGCGAATTCACGGCGAGATCGAGCACGCCGTGCTCCGGCCCCTCGATGTCGATCGCTGCGGGCCGCACGAACGTCCCGCGGCCCACTTCCCCGCTCAACAACCCCCGGCGTTCCGCTTCGTTGTACGCGCGGGTGATCGTCGTGAGGGTCACGCCGAGCTGGCGCGCCAGCGCACGCTGCGTCGGCAGACGGCTGCCCGGCTTCATGCGCCCGGCGTCGATCTCCCGGCCGATGGCGTCGGCGATGGCGAGGTAGATCGGCCCGGTCCTCTGCTCACGGGGCGGGAGCCTTATTGTCATGGCGACAACGTGTCACTTGACTGCAGACAATGTCAACTTGGAACTAAAACACTTAGCGCCGTCGCTGCGCTTCAGTGTGCCGGGGCCGCAGCCTTACCCTTCGGCCGCTTCATGAGGAACACGAGCGGGACGAGGCAGACGAAGATCACGCCGAGCAGCGTGAAGATCTCCACGAACGCCACCATCGTCGCCTGACGGTGGACCATGCCCGACACCGCCGCGTACGCGCGGCTGGTGGCGGTGACCGGATCCGAGCCGGAGCCGATGAACGCTCCGCGCAACCCATCCAGCAGTTCGCGCGCCGCCGGGTCGTACGGCGTGACGTGCGCGCCCAGAATCGCCGCGGTGCTCTGCGACCGGCGCGCCAGCATGGTCGTCGTCATGGCGATGCCGACGCCGCCTCCCAGATTCCGCATCAGGTTGAACAGGCTGGTGGCGTTGCCCATCCGCTCCTTGGGAATGGGATCCATGCTGATCGTCGTCAGCGGCACGAACACCATCGAGAGGCCCAGCCCCTGGAAGAACTGCGGCCAGAAAATGTCCCAGTAGCCGGCGTTCAACGTCAGGTGGCCGAGCCAGATCAGCGTCAACCCGCCGGCGAACAGCCCGGCGGACACCAGCTTTCGTGAATCGACCTTGGCGATGAGGAAGCCGATGGCGGGCATCCCGAGGAACGATCCGATGCCCCGCGGTGCCATCGCGAGCCCTGCCTGTACCGGCGGATAGCCGAGCAGCGTCTGCAGCATGATCGGCAGGAGCACGAGGCTCCCGTACAGCACGAACCCGAGCGTCGTCATCAGGAAGACGCCCGTGGCGAAGGTGCGGATCTTGAAGACGCGCAGATCGACCACCGGATGCTCCGTCGACAGCTCGCGGGCGATGAACGCGGCGAGCCCGACAAGAGCGACCACGGCCAGCGTCAGGATGGCCTTCGACTCGAACCAGTCTTCCCGCTGCCCGAGATCGAGCATGATCTGCAGCGCGCCGATCCCGAGCGCGAGCAGCCCGATGCCCCAGTAGTCGATCGTTTCCGACTGCCGCTTCATGTAGGGCGGATCGAAGATGAACAGCTTCGTCATCACGATCGACGCGATTCCGACCGGGATGTTGATGTAGAACACCCACCGCCAGCTGTAGGTGTCGGTGAGCCATCCGCCGATCACCGGTCCGAGAATCGGCGCCGTGACGATGCCGAGGCCCCAGAAGCCCATGGCCTTGCCGCGCTCGTGCGGCGGGAACGCCTCGAGCAGGACCGCCTGCGAGAGCGGCTGCATGGCGCCGCCCGTGGCGCCCTGGATGATTCGGAAGAAGACGAGCGTCTGCAGGTTCGGCGCGAGGCCGCAGAGGAACGACGCGCCGGTAAAGCCGACGACCGACGCCATCAGCAGGCGCTTGCGGCCGAAGTAGGTCGCGAGCCAGCCGGTGAGCGGCAGCACGATCGCATTGGCCACGAGGTACGACGTCAGCGCCCACGTCGACTCCTCCACCGTGGACGACAGGCTGCCCGCGATGTGCGGGAGCGACACGTTCACGACCGTGGTGTCGAGCACCTCCATGAACGTGGCGAACATCACCGCCACCGCCACGATCCACGGGTTTACCTGACGCGACTCGGACATGGGCTATGACTGTCGACTAATGACTGCGACTGTCGACTGTCGACTGATGACTGTCGACTTAGGGCTCATGGCTCAAGGCTCATCGCGTCAGCACTGTCGCCGTGACCGAGAGTCCTGGCCGCAACTGGTGCTCTGGATCGGCGCCGGGCTCGAAGACCAGCTTCACCGGCACGCGCTGCACGACCTTCACGAAGTTGCCGGTGGCGTTCTCGGCCGGCAGCAGGCTGAACTTCGCGCCGGTCGCCGGCGCGATGCTGTCGACGTGCGCGGCGAACGTCCTGCCGCCGAGCGCGTCGACCGACACCGACGCGCGCTGCCCCACGCGGATGTCGCCGAGCTGCGTCTCCTTGTAGTTCGCCGCCACCCACACGTCGTCGAGCTGCACCAGGGCGAGCAGCGCCTGGCCCGGTTGAATCACCTGCCCGACCTCCACCGCCTTCTTGCTCACGACGCCGTCGGCCGCCGCCTTGACCGTCGCGTAGCCGAGGTTCAGCGTCGCCTGCGCGAGCGCCGCGCGCGCCTGCCGGACGCGTGCCTCGGCGGACGCCGCGCGGGCGCGTGTGGCCGCGACCTGCTGCGGCGCGGTCTGCGCGGACGACAGCGCGGCCTGCGCCTGGGTGGCGCCCGCGCGGGCCTGCGTGATGCGCCCCGCGGCCACCTCCACGCCGCGCCGTGCCGCAACGACGTCGGCTTCGGCCGCATCGGCGGCGGCGCGTGCCGCGGCGCCGGCCGCCACGGCCGCGTCGTACTGCTGCTGGGAGATCTCGTCCTTCGCGATCAGCGGCGTCAGCCGCTCCACGTCGCGCTGCGCCTTGGCCGCGTCCGCCTGTTTCTCGCGCTGCCGTGCCTCGGCCGCGCTCAGCCGCGCCCTCGACGCTTCGAGCTCCTGCTCGGCCATCGTCACTGCCGCCCGCGCCTGCTCCACGCCGCCGCCCGCCGTCCGCACGTCGCTGGCCGTCGTCGTCGCCATCATGGGCACGTCGACCGCCGCCACCTGCGCCGTGGCCTCGGCGTCGGCCAACTCGGCCGCCGCACGATCGACCGCGATCTGGTAGTCCTCTGGCGCAATCTCCACCAGCACGTCCCCCTTCTTCACCGCCTGGTTGTCCTTCACGTGGATCGCGCGGATCGTTCCGCCCACACGCGCCGCGACCTGCGTGATGTGGCCGTCGACCTGCGCGTCGTCGGTCGATTCGCGCCCTGAGTAGAACCAGTAGGCCGCGGCCACCAGCAGGACGAGGGCGGCACCGGCAATGGGAAGCCATTTACGCAACGCGGCGGACATATGAGGCGTGCTCCTGAAAAACCGGAAGAAGACTGTTTACGATCCCGTCCCGATCGCGTGCGCGAGGGACGCCTTCGCGAGATTGTGCGCGTAGAGGCTCGAGATGTAGCTCTCGGTCGCCGAGGCGACCGCCTCCTGCGCCTGCACCACTTCAACGTTGCCGGCGACCCCGGCGACGAATCGGTCGCGCGTCTGCGCGAGCTCCTGGCTGGCGAGGTCCACGGTCTGCTGCGCGGCCTTGAGCTGCTGATCGGCGGCGCGCAGGTCGAGGTAGGCCGCGCGCACTTC
>JADZED010000002.1 GCA_020850715.1 Acidobacteriota bacterium | reverse complement strand
TTCCTGGTATTCGAGCAATCATCCAAGAGATCTTCACAGCCCTGCTGTTGGCGCAACAACCGAACTATTTCAAACGCATTCAAGAACTACGGCAAATCAACCTACGGATCTGACAAAGTCGTACTAGGGTTTGTACTCCAAGGTTCGAGCCGTTGTCTGAATCTGATGTCCTTTGCCCGCTGCCGTCGCATAGTGTTCGAACGCGTACGCGAAGCCGACGAGCTTGGGATCGTCCCACGCGCGGCCGAGCAGCTGGATGTCGACCGGCTGGCCGTGCGCGTTCATGCCGGCGGGCACGACCACCGTCGGGCTGCCGTAGGCCGCGCTCGGCGTGTCGCGCCGGCCGAACGCCGCCCGGCTGCCGCCGCCGTCGTTGACGCTGACGTCGCTCAGCAGGCCCGGGTAGACGACGGCGTCGACGCCGCGGCGGTCGGCGCCGGCGGTGTCCATCCACTCCTTCAGTGCCTGCTGCCGGCGCACGCGGTAGTCGCGGAACGCCCGGATCCCGGCCGGCGAGAGGCGCGGGGCGGGCGCCTCGGCGCAGCTCTCCGGATCGGCGCGCACGTACGGCACCTTCCTCTGCGAGCAGTTCACGTCGACCGCCGACGCGATCGCGAAGCCTTGCGCTTCGAGCTCGGGATGGCTCTCGATGTACTGCATCCAGCCCTCGGACCGGATGTCTCCCACCGGCGCGCCCGGCGGAGTCGGCGGCGCATCGAGCCCGCCCACCGTCGCGCCCATCTCGACGATCGTGGCGCCGGCCTTCTCGAGAAAGGCCAGCGCCTGCTTCTCGGCGTCGATCGTGGCCGACGTGCCGAACGGATCGACCCAGGCCGACGCAATGAAGCCGATGCGCTTCCCTTCGAGCGCCCGGATGTCGAGCACGGTGCGCCAGTCCTTCGGGATGTTCGCATCGGCGGGCGCCGTCGCCGGATCTGCCGGGTCGGTACCGGCGACGACCGTCAGCATGTCGGCGAGGTCCGACACCGAGCGCGCCATCGCGCCTCCGAAGTCGGTGAGCCAGGTGAGCGGCTGGATCCCGGTGCCGCTCTCCAGCCCATCGGTGCCGCGCAGCGTCACCAGGCTCTGCGCGCTCGCCGGCGCGTAGAGCGAATCGCCGGTCTGCGACCCGAGCGCGCCGGCCGCGAGGCTCGCCGCCAGCGCCGTCGCCGACCCGCCGCTCGATCCGAGCGCCGATTTCGAGGGATTGAACGCGTTCCATACCTGTCCGAACGCGTCGTTCGAGTAGTGTCCGCTGGTCGCGTACTCCTCGAGCGCCGCCTTGCCGAGCAGGACCGCGCCGGCCGCGCGCAGCCGCGCGACCTGGAACGCGTCGCGGGCCGGCCGGAAGTTCTCGAACGTGAAGCTCCCGTTCGTCGTGGCCATGTCCCTGGTGTCGTAGTTGTTCTTCACCACGATGGGAATGCCGAGCAGCGGCCCGCGCTGCCCCGCCTTGCGCGCCGCGTCGGCCGCCTGCGCCTGCGCGAGGGCGTCGGCGGCGAGCACTTCGATGGAATGGAAGCCGAACTGCCCGCGATCGTAGTACTCGATGCGATCGAGATAGGCGCGCGCGATCTCCTGCGATGTCACGATGCCCGATTCCATGTCCTTCTGCAGCGCTCCAATCGTCTTCTCGACGACGTCGTACCTCGCGCTGGTGCGCGCCGGCCTGGGCGCCGGCGCCGGCGGCTGCACGACGACCTGCTGCCCGGCGCACGCTCCGCCGCGCTTCAATGCCCGGGCGCTGAAGTTGGCGATCGTGCAGACCTCCGCTGCCGACAGGCCGCGCGTGTCGGGCGCCGACGCGAGCGCGGCGGCCGTCGATTCGACCGCGCGGCGCGCGGCCGCCGACGAGGCCGCGGTCACGCGCGGGCCGACGACGACGAAATGGAGCAGGGATCGGCTCTGGCCGGGGGGGAGCGTCAGCGTGTTCACGTAGGCCTGGAAGTTGCCGTCGTGGCCGGAGTACGAGAGCGGCGTCTCGAACGTGTCGTGGAGCCAGTGGCCGGCGAACGTCATCGCGCCGTCGAAGGCTGCGTCCGGGGTGTCGGGCGTGCCGAGCACGGTGGCTTGAGGGCCGCCGACCGGCTCGTCGCCGTCCAGCGGCGTCGCGACCTCGACCCACCCGTCGGCCGCGGTCACCTGGGCGTCGCCGCTCGACGTGTTGACCATCGCGCTCGAGTTGCCGCCGGACGCGCCGAGCCCCGACTGGCCCCCGAAGGCGACCTTGATGAGGAGCGGCGCCTGCGTGCTGTTTGTGAAGCTGTCCAGCCACCGGCCCCAGTTCGCGCCGCGGTTGATGTACACGGTCCGCGAGATCAGCACGCCGCCCAGGTCGATCGCCCGCGTCGTCTTGAACGTGTCGGCGCCGTCGAAGGTCAACCCGAAGCCGCGCATCACCTCGCCGTTCATGTAGGGTGAGGGTGTCGCCTGCACGAGGACCCGGATGCCGCCGAAACCGTTGATCGACGTGCTGAACGCCCCGCGCTGCCCCGGCGCGATCTGCGTGCCGCGGATGCTGCCGGTGTCGACGCCCGGCGAGGCGGCGTCCTGGATGCCCCACCAGGTGCCGCTCGCATCGGTGACGTAGGTGAAGGCGGATGGCGCACTGGTCGACGCCGCGAGGAGCAGCAGGCCGACGGCGAGGCGTGTGATCATGGAACGCGATGATCGGTCCGCATCCGCAGGGTGTCAAGCAATCCGTGTTCGGCGCGGCCGCTCGCAGAGCGCCGGGCATGCGCGGCAATCGGCTCATCGATCGAGCGCCTCGGACGATCCGTGACCGGACGTCGGACGGGCGCCTGGGCTTCTCGAGACGCTGCGGGAGTTCGGACGACGATCCCGTCGAGACGGTCGGCGCGCTGCCGACCGGCGTGCGGCAGCCGTGCCGCTCGAAACCGCGTGCCGGGACTCGGACGCCGCGGCCGGGCCTGCGGCCGTCCGGCGGGCGGCGAAGGGGGGCCTTCATTCACCGCTGCCGCCTTCTGGCCTCCCGCCAGCCTGCGACAATTCCCGATTCAACCAGGCGCGTGCGTGCGCCCAGTCGCTCTCGACCGTGCGCACCGAGACCCGCAGGTGCTCGGCAGTCTCCGGACTCGACATGCCCGAGAAGAAGCGCAGCGCGACCACCTGCGCCGCCCGTGGATCGATCGCTTCGAGCCGCGTGAGCGCCGCCTCGAGCGCGAGCAGGTGTTCGATCGGCACGGCGCCGGCCGCGCCGGCTTCGACCATCTCGTCGAGCGATACCGGCCGGACGCCGCCGCCGCGCTTCTCGCGCTTCTGATGGCGGCCGTGATCGACGAGCAGCCGCCGCATCGCCTGCGCGCCGAGCGCCAGGCCGTGCGTCCGCCCCTGCCAGGCGACCGCGCGATCCTTCTGCAGGCGGATCCACGCTTCGTGCACGAGCGCGGTCGGCTGCAGCGTGTGGTTCTTCCGCTCCCGGCCCAGGTAGCGGCCCGCGACCTTGCGCAGCTCGCCGTAGATGAGCGGGAAGAGATCGTCGCGGCCGCCCGGCCGCCCGGTCCTCATCCGCACCGCCGGTCCGTGCTGCCGTTCATGGCAGCCGCGAGCGCTCCAGCCGCGCCTCGCCGAGCGGCGGCAGATCGGGGTCGGCATCCTGCCAGAGGGCGAAGAATGTCTCGTACGACCGGCGTGCCGCGTCGACGTCGCCATCCAGCGCCGCCGCCCGAGCGGCCCCGAGATATCCGAGCGGATACAGCACGGCGCCAGGCACTTCCCCCTGGTGCGCCGCGATCCGGTCGAAATCGGCCGCCGCGGCGCGGCCGTCGTTCAGCCGCAGGTGCGCGCGCCCGCGCAGGTAGTGCGCCCAGAACTCGCCCGACGGGGCGCGATCGTAGGCGCGTGCCGGCTCGAGCAGCTCGATCGCCCTGGCCGGATCGCCGCGCTCGAGCGCAACCGCCGCGGCGGTGACCGGCAGCGCGACGCGGGCGATCAGCGTCGCTTCTGGAAGACGGGCGGCCAGTTCACCTGCCAGGCGCTCGGCGCCGGCCGGATCGCCGCAGAGCGCGAGCACCCGGCTGCCGCGCTCGAGCACCCGATTCGAGCGCAACAGATCGAGCCCCGCCGCCGCCTCCTCGCGCGCCGCCGCGCACTGGCCGACGACCGCGTGCATCTCGGCGTCTTCGAGCGAGAGCGAGGCGGCAGGCTCCCGCAAATCCCGATCGAGCGATAGCTGGATGCCGCGGCGGAAGAGCGCGTGCGCCTCCGCCACCCTCCCGGCATTCGCCGCCGTGTGCGCCTGCCACCCGTAAGCGGCGTTCGCCTCTTCGCCGCCCGCCGATGCCGCCAGATCGCGCGCCATCGTGCCGGCATCGTGCTGCAGGAAAGCGGTCAGATAGGAGAGACGGTACGGCAGATCGATCTTCCGGGCGCCGGTGTCGCGGATCACCGCGCGCGCCTCGTCGTACGAGCCGACGCCGAGCAGCGCCGCCGCCAGGTTGCCGTACGCGGGGCCGAAGTGCGGATCGAGGCGGATCGCTTCGCGATAGGCGTCGACGGCGTCCTCGAACCGCCCGAGGCGGATGGCCGCGCTGCCCAGCGAGTTGAACGCGAACGCCTCGCGCGGATAGGCCGCGCTCCACGACTGCGCAATCCCCATCGCCCGTTCCCAATCCTGCACGGCGTCGCGGTAGTAGCGCCACGAGATGAAGAAGCGCTCCCGCTCGCTGACCCCGCCGCGCAGCTCGAACGCCCGCCGCGCGTAGGCAGGCGCCAGTTCGGTCTGCCCGCTGTTGGCGTACACCGACGACAACTGCGCGTACGCCATGGCGAACCCGGGATCGAGCTCCACCGCCCGCTCGAGGTGCGGGATCGCCTCGAGCACCGGCACCTCGCGCCCCTCGGGCAGGCCGAGCGCATACGCGTGCAGGGCCTCGAGCGACGAGGTCGTCGCCTTCGGCAGCGGAACGTCGAACCGTTGAATGGAGGCCAGCGATTCGCCGAGCTTCTCGCGGAGCCGCGAGGTCGCGCCCCCGAGCGCCGTCAGCACCTCCTCCTTGCTGGCCGCCTCGACCTGCTCGCGCGCCATCACGTCGCCGCTCTCGGCATTGATTGCTTCGAGCGCGATCACGTAATGGCGGCCGAGGCTCGCGATCGACCCGGCGAGCAGCGCCTTCAACTGCCGGCGCCTGGCGATCTCGCGCGCGATCGCCGGCGTGACGCGCTCGTCGGCCGATCGCGCCATGAGCTGGAGCGTCTCGCGCACCGATGCGTCAGGAAACACCCTCAGGAAGGGCGACTGCTCCACCGCCACCGCGAGCGCCACCGCGAGCGCCCCGTCGAACACTTGTTCGCCGGTGGTGTTCTCGAACTCCGCGAGCACGATCGTGTCGCGCTCGTCGAGCGTCGCCCTCGTGCGCGGCGCGAAAAACGATGCGGCGGCCGCGAGCACGCCGACCGCGGCGGCGATGGCGGCGCCGGCCAGCCACCGGTTCGTCCGCCGCGCCGGATCGCAGGGTGCGCCGGCCCGGGTGCCGCGCAGCAGTCCCGGATCCGGCAGCAGCGCGGCGAGGGCACGCGCCGACGAGGGCCGCTGCGCCGGATCCGGCGACAGCGCCTGCATCACCACGCGCTCGAGCTGCGGGTCCACTCCCGGCACGATCGCCGACGGCGGCGGCGGCATGCCGCCCTCCTCCGATCCGCTGAACGCGTAGCGGCCGGCGAGCATCTCGTAGAGCACGAGCGCCAGGGCATACACGTCGGTGCGCTCGGTCAGCGCCGTGCCGACCATCCGCTGCTCGGGCGCCATGTAGCCCGGCGTCCCCGTCAGGCGGTGGCGGTCGGCGTCGGTCCGCGGAATCGCGATCCCGAAATCGGTGATCCGCACATAGCCGTCGTCGTCGATGAGGACGTTCGCCGGCTTCAGATCGCGGTGCAGCACTCCTTGCGCGTGCGCCGCGGCGAGCCCCGCGCACAGCTGCCGGGCGATGTCGACGACCTTCTCGGAAGGAAGCCGCCCCACCCGGCGCAGCAGCGCCGCCAGGTCCTCGCCGCGCACCAGCTCCATCGAATAGAAGATCCGGCCGCCGGCCTCGCCCACGTCGAACACGCGGCAGACCGCCGGGTGCGTGATCTGGCGGGCGAGCCGGACTTCGTTGAGGATCCGCTCCCGCCCGCCGCTGCCGGCGTCGATCAGCTTGAGCGCGACCGGCGTCTCGAGCACCAGATCGTCGGCGCCCCAGACATCGCCCATGCCGCCGCGGCCAATGCGCGAAACCATCCGGTAGCGCTCCGCGAACACCTCGCCCGGCGCGAACGTGCCGCTCGGAGCGCTGCCCGCCGGGGTGCCCGGGATCGACGATGCGGCGCTCGCCGGGGTGGCGGGCGTGCCGGACGGCCCGTCCTGATGAAACGCCAGGAGCGATCGGACCTCGCGGAGCAGTTCCGCATCGGTGCCGCAGGCCGCGGCGACGAAGGCGGCGCGTTGGGCCGGCGGCCGCGCCACGGCCGACAAGAAGACGTCCTTGGCCCGGAGATGGAGCGACGGCATGGAAGACGGCCGTGGCGATTCTACCGGACCTGCGGGGTTTCGGGCCGCCCGGCGCGTAAAGGGCCGGGATGCCGAAGACGTCGCGCACCGTAACCGTCGCGATGCTGTGCGCGGCCGGGGTGACCGCCGAATTCGTGGGCGGCAAGGCCACCCGCGATGCCCTGTTTCTCACCTCGCTCGATGCCGGGGCGCTGCCCCTGATGTTCATCGTGACGTCGCTCTGCTCGATCCTGCTCGTGGGCCTGCACGCACGATGGGCCGCGCGCCTTGCGCCTGCCGTGCTGGTTCCCGCGGCCTTCGTGGGCAGCGGCCTGCTCTTCCTTTTCGAGTGGCTGCTCCGAGTGCGGGCGCCCAGTGCAACCGCCGTGATCGTCTATCTGCACGTCTCGGGTGCCGGACCGCTGCTCGCGTCGGGCTTCTGGCTGATCGCGAGCGATCGCTTCGATCCGCGCTCGGCGAGACGGCGGTTCGGGCAGATCGCCGGCGCCGGAACGCTCGGCGGGTTGACCGGCGCCGTGCTGGCCGAGCGGATCGCGGCGCTCGCCGGCGTCCCGGCGATGCTGATCGTGCTGGCCGGGCTGCAGTTCGCGACGGCGCGGCTCGTGCGCGTCCTGGCGGCCGACGGCGAGCCGAACAGCCGCCTCGGGCGCGACGCGGCTCCCCCCGCGGGTCTGGCGCCGCTGCCATCCGCGCTGCGCGGCGTGGCGGCGGCGCCGCACCTGCGCCACCTGATGGCGCTCGTCCTGTTCGGGACGACGGGCGCCGCGATGCTGGAATACCTGTTCAAGGCGGGCGCCGTCGCCGCCGTCGGCCGCGGCGACGGCCTGCTCCGGTTCTTCGCCCTGTATTACGCCGCGACCGGCCTCGTCGCCTTCGTGCTGCAGATCGCGGGCAGCCGCGCGATGCTCGCGCGCCTGGGACTCGGGCTCAACGCGAGCACGCCGTCGATCGCCCTGCTCGCGGGCAGTGCGGTCAGCCTGGTCGCGCCCGGCTTTGGAAGCCTGGCCGTCGCCCGCGCCGGCGAATCGGTGCTCCGCGCGTCGTGGTTCCGCGCCGGCTACGAACTGTTCTATACGCCGCTGCCGCCCGCCGAGAAGCGCGCGGCCAAGTCGGTCATCGACGTCGGCGTCGATCGGG
This sequence comes from Acidobacteriota bacterium, assembly GCA_020850715.1. Lineage (GTDB taxonomy): Bacteria > Acidobacteriota > Vicinamibacteria > Vicinamibacterales > CAVVIG01 > JADZED01. The sequence continues at coordinate 37,246 of JADZED010000002.1, read as the reverse complement.
TTGGCGACGCTGTCGGCGGCGCGCTCGTGCGGCTCGCGGCGGTATGCCTTCCGGCCGTCGCCCAGACGCCGGCCATCCTGTGCGCCGCGATGGCGGCGTCGGCAGGAGCGATCCTCGCCGCCGGCCAGCTCAATCGCTGGTACGTCCGGTCGCTCGAGAACAGCCTGGTCCATCAGGCCGGCGCGGTCGAGCTTGCGGTGACCAGGGAGACCGGCATGGCCAGCGTGCTCTCGAGCCTCCGGCGGCGACAGGCACCGGGCACGTTCGCGCTCTCGCTCGAGTCGCAGGCGCCGGCCGATCCGATCCTTCGCGATATCGCGGCGCTCCGTTCGGGGGATCGCGACCAGATCGTGCGGGTGCTGTCGCGCCGCCGCGCCATGGCAGGCCCGCTCGTGTGGCACGCCATCGCCCTGCTCGGCAGCGACGCCGCGGCCGCTTACGCGCTCTTCGCACTGCGGAAGGTCGCCGAGGAGCGGGTGGGCGAAATGATCGACGCCTTGGTCGATCCGAATCAGAGCGACGCCGTGCGCCTCGGCCTCGTGCGCGCCTTCACGGTGTGCGTCTCGCAGCGCGCCGCCGACGGGCTCATGCTGGCGCTCGACGATCGGTCGTTCGCGGTCCGCGTCCAGGCGGGGCGATCGCTGGTGGCCATTCTGGAGAAGAACCCCGGCGTGGCCATCGATGCAGCGCGTCTCGAGACGATCGTGCTCAGGGAAATCGGCGGCGGCGAACGCTGGCTCGCCCACGTCTTTACTCTTCTTTCGCTGGTGCTGCCGCGCGAGCCGCTGCAGATCGCCTTCCGCGGACTGCAGAGCCGCGATCGGCGGCTGCGCGGCACCGCGCTCGAGTACCTGGACGGCGTGCTGCCGCCGGCGGTGCGCCGCCGCCTCAGGCCGGCGCTGGTCGAAGCGGGCCGATCTGCGGGATTGGCCACCGCCTGACGCGTAGAGAAGCAGCCATCCGCAGAGGAGACCGACATGCCCCAGGCTGCACGAACCGTCGCCCCGGCCGCAGAGTCCCGACTCGAGCGCGCGCTGTCGCCCTTCACCGACGTCCGCGCCGGCGAGGGGACCACGGCGCTACTGATGCTCCTGAACGTCTTCCTGCTGCTCGTCTGCTATTCGGTGATCAAGACGGTTCGCGAGCCGCTCATCCTGCTCGGCGGCGGGGCCGAAGTCCGATCCTACGCAGCGGCCGGACAGGCGCTGCTGCTCATGGGCTTCGTCCCTCTGTACGGCTGGATTGCGTCGCGCGTCGATCGTGTGAAGCTCCTGGTGAGCGTCACCGCCTTCTTCGTCGCTTGCATCGAGCTGTTCGCGGCGGCCGTCGCCGCACGCGCGCCGCTGGTCGGCGTCGCGTTCTTCGTCTGGGTCGGCATCTTCAACATTTCTCTGATCGCGCAGTTCTGGTCGTTCGCCAACGATCTCTACGGCAAGGAAGCGGGCGACCGGCTCTTCCCCGTCATCGTGATCGGCATGACGGCAGGCGCGCCGCTCGGCTCCAAGATCGCCGCGGCGCTGTTCCGCGCCGGCGCGCCGCCGCAGGCGATCCTGCAGGTGTCGGCCGCCCTGCTGGCAGCGAGCGCCGCGCTGTATCTCTGGATCGACGCGCGCGAGGAGCGCCGCCGCCGCACCGCGGCTGCGCCGCTGGCGGCCGGCGGCGGTTTCCGTCTCGTGGCCGGCAGCCGGTACCTGACGCTCGTCGCCGGGCTCGTCGTGCTGCTCAACGTGGTGAACACCACCGGAGAGTATCTCGTCGCGCGGCTGCTGAGCGCGCACGCGGCCCAGCTCGCGGCGGCCGATCCGGCCTTCGACCGGCAGGCGTTCATCGGCGCCTTCAGCGGCGACTACCAGTTCTGGGTCAACGTCGCGGCGTTCCTGCTGCAGGCGTTCATCGCGTCCCGCCTCGTCAAGCACGCGGGTCTCGCCGGCGCGCTGCTCGTGCTCCCGGCAATCGCGCTGGCGGGCTACGCCATCGTCGGCGCCGGGGCCGGCTTCGCGGTGGTGCGGTGGATCAAGACGGCCGAGAACGCGACCGACTATTCGATCATGAACACCGCGCGCCAGCTCCTCTGGCTCGACACGTCGCGCGAGGAGAAGTACAAGGCGAAGCAGGCGATCGATACCTTCTTCGTGCGGGTGGGCGACGTTCTGTCGGCCGCCGTGGTCTTCGCCGGCACCGGCATCTTCCATCTGACGGTCGAGCAGTTCGCGTTCGGCAACATGCTGCTCACGCTGGCCTGGCTCGGCGTGGCCGCGATGATCCTGCGGCCTCGCGGGCGCGTGCGCGCGCCCGCCCGGCACGGCATCGCCGCCGCTGCCGCCGGCCTCGTCCTCCTGGCGGCCGCTTCGCCGGCCTCGGCGCAGGAGACGCGCGCGGCGCGGATGGCGGCCGAACGGGCCGAGAAGGCGGCGCGCCTCCATCCCTGGGAGCCGGATCCGCTGGAGCGGAAGCTCGAGCTGGCCGATCGGCTGCTCTTCGTGAAAGGTCCCGTCTTCCCGTTCGTCGGCGGCATCGTCGAGGGCGGCGGCCTGGCCGCCGGCCCCGGCTATCGCACGCGCTACGGCGACACCGGCAGGTTCGAAGCGCACGCGGCGCTTTCCGTCCGGAACGTCAAGGCGGCCGGGGCGACGCTCGGCCTGCCGCTTCTCGCGGGCGGGCGCGCCCAGGTCGATCTTCAGACCCGCTGGCTCGACGCGCCGGGCCTGCCGTTCTTCGGCATCGGCGCGGATTCCCCCCGGCGCGATCGCGCGCAGCTCCGCTATCGCGAGTTCGAGGCGGGTGCGTCGGCGCGCGTGCAGGCCGCCGCCTTCGTGGCCGTCGGCGGCAGCATCGGGCAGCTTCGGGCGGATGCCGGGAGACCGTCCGGCGAGATGCCGGCCGGCGCCGCGCTGCGCCCGACCTACCTGCGGAGCTCGGTCTTCGCCGAATTCGATTCGAGGCGGTCGCGGGGCTACCCGCGCAGCGGAGGCTTCTATCGGCTGGAGTGGTCCGATTACCGGGACACGGGTGCAGGGCACGGCAGCTTCCGCCGGATCGACGGGGAAGTCCAGCGGTTCGTGCCGATCCTGCGCGAGCACTGGGTGATCGCGCTGCGCGCGCTCGCGTCGACGACGCAGTCGGCGCCTGGCGGCTCGGTGCCGTACTTCATGATGCCGGCACTCGGCGGCAGCCACGCACTGCGCGGCTATCCCGCCTGGCGATTCCGCGATCGCCATCGCCTTCTCTTCAGTGCGGAATACCGCTGGACGGCGGGACCGCTTGTCGACATGGCCGCTTTCATCGAAGCCGGCAAGGTGGCGGGCCGCCGCGCGGACCTGAGCCTGCACGGGCTCGAGACGACGCACGGCATCGGGTTCTCGATTCACACGCCGAACGTCACGATGGCGCGCATCGAACTCGCCAGGTCTCGCGAGGGGACGACGGTGAGGCTGTCGTTCAGCCCCAGCTATTGAGCGTCGCCTGCAGACCCGACGAGCCGACCCGCCGAGATCCGCTACGCGCGCCGTGGCTCCGCCGGACGACACGGCCGTCAGTCTTCCAACGGGCGCCCGCACTGCGGGCGTTGGCCGCCAACGACGCGTTCAAGACCGAGGACATTTCATCATGACCACGAACATCCGCTGGCCGGCGATCGCCGCGGCGCTGGCCGTCGTCTCGACCCTGACGATCGACCGCGCCGCAGCGCAGCCGAAGTTCCTGCCGGACGACCCCGCCTGGGTTGAACCCGACACCGAAGACGCGTCGGCGATGGCGCCGCTCGAGATGAGCCTGTTCGTCGATCTGGCGTACAGCATCGTTGCGGGCCGGCGGATGCCCGATCGCGCACGCGCGCTGAACGTGAACACGATCGACGAGGTGCCCGACTCGAGCTGGTTCACCAATCGGGCCGGACGAATGCCATTGACCGCCGTCGACATCGCGCGCGGACCGGATACGACCAGCGGGCCGGCGCGCGGGCCGTGGACGGTCACCTCGTCCAAGAGCGACGGCGTGACGCCCGGTTTCACCATCCGGGACGGGGCCGGCCTGCGCTGGTTCCTCAAGTTCGATCCGCCGGGCCATCGCGGCATGACGACCGGGACCGAGGTCGTCGTCACCAAGCTGATGTGGGCGCTCGGCTACAACGTCCCGGAGAATCACATCGCGTACCTCCGGCGCGAGCAACTCGTCGTCGGCGACGGTGCGACGTTCACGCCGCCCGGAGGCCGCCGGCGCGCGCTGCGGATCGGCGACGTCGATCGTCTGCTCGAGCGGACCGATCGCGAAGTCGACGGCTCGTATCGCGTGGTCGCGAGCCGGGCGCTCGACGGCAGGCCGATTGGGCGCATCCGCTTCCATGGCACGCGGCCCGACGATCCCAACGACGTCGTGCCGCACGAGGATCGGCGCGAGCTGCGCGCCTATGGCGTGTTCGCCGCCTGGCTGAATCATGTCGACGCGAAGGCGATCAACTCGCTCGATACCCTCGTCACCGAGAACGGCAGGTCGGTCGTGCGCCACAATCTGCTCGATTTCGGATCGACGCTGGGCAGCGGCGGCGTGGCGCCGGCCGACTACTGGGCGGGCACGCAGTATCTGGTCGAGCCGTCGGAGATCCTCCGGCGGATCGCGGGCTTCGGCCTCTCGATTCCCGCGTGGCGCACGGCGGCGTTCTACGAGTCGCCTTCCATCGGCCGGCTACCGCTCGACAACACCACGTTCGACCCCGAGCGCTGGCGCCCGCGCGTGCCGAACCTGGCCTTCCTGCGCGCCCGCGCGGACGACAAGTTCTGGGCGGCCCGGCGGCTCGCCCTGCTGACGACGGACCTGCTGCGCGCCGCCGTCGGCAGCGGCGACTTCCGCGATCCCGGAGCGGAGGAATTCCTCGTGCGCGCGCTGGCCGAGCGGCGCGACGCGATCGTGCGGCGGTACCTGACCGCGCTGAATCCGATCGTCGACCCGGTGCTGGACGAGGACGGCCTGAGCTTCCGCAACGCGGCGGTGGACGCCGACGTCGCACGGGCTCCCGAGGCCTACCACATCGTCTGGTCCGCCTTCGACAACGCGACCGGCGCATCGGCGGTCCTCGGCGAAACGGTCGCCAGATCCGCGCGGGTGAAGGCGCCGGCCGACCTCCCGCACGCGCCGGGCACGTTCATCAAGATCGAGCTGAGCGCGATCGGCGGAACGCACGCGTCCTGGGCCTCGCCCGTGCACACGTACTTCCGCCGCGGCCCCGCGGGATGGGCGCTCGTCGGGTTCGAGCGGATGCCGGGTCAGCCGTGATCATCACGTCTCGCGCGCGGGCGTTCGGCGCGTTGCTCCTGCTGGCGGGCCTGGCGGATCTCTCGCCGGTCGGGGCGCAGGAGCCGACGCGAGCGCCGGCTTCCGATACGCGGCGGCCCGCGGCAACTCCGGCGCCGCCGGCAGCGGAACCGCCGCGACCGGCATGGCTGAAGCCGTTCAGGGATCTGTTGGGCGACATCGCCAGCCTGCCGCACAAGGACAACACGACGTGGCTGACGCTCGGCCTCGCATCCGCGGCCGCCGCGCACCGGCTCGACGATCAGCTCAGCGAGCACCTTTCCCGGGTCAAACGGCAGCCGTTCGAGCCGGGCGCCGTCGTCGGAGGCACGCCGCTCGAGCTGAGCGCGTCGTTTGCGGCCTACCTCATCGGTCGCGCCGCCGGCAGGCCGCGGGCCATGAATGCCGGAGCGGACCTCATCCGCGCGCAACTGCTCGCCGAGATCTTGACGACCGGGGTGAAACAGACCGCGCGGCGTTCGCGGCCGGAGGGCTCCGGCTTCTCGTTCCCCTCCGGCCATACAGGCGTCAGCTTCGCCTCCGCGACCGTGCTCCAGCGTCACTTCGGGTGGAAGGTCGGCGCGCCGGCTTACGCGGTCGCGTCCTATGTCGCGGCATCCCGCATTCAGATGCGTCGCCACTACCTCAGCGACGTCGTCTTTGGCGCCGCCGTCGGGATTGTCGCCGGCCGCACGGTCACCGCCGGCCGATCGAAGCTCGTCCTTGCACCAATTGCCGCCCTGGATGGCCGCGGCGCCGGCCTGGCCCTGGCGTGGACCGGCCGGCCGTAGCCGGGTCTAGAATCGGTGGCGAGGACCCACATGCGCCATCTCGCTCTCGCGCTCGTCGTGACGTGCGCCCCGTCGCTCGCGTTCGCGCAGCAGGTCGCCCCGCCGACGGCATCCGTCCCGGGCCTGCAGCTCTCGGCCATCGATCGATCGGCGGATGTCTGCACCGATTTCTACCAGTTCGCGTGCGGCGGCTGGCTCGCGCGGAACCCGATTCCATCCGACCGCCCCCGATGGGGACGCTTCGACGAGCTGCAGGAGAAGAACTTCGAGATCCTGCGAAGCATTCTCGAGCGCGCCGCGGCCGGCCAGGCGCCCGAGTACCGCAAGATTGGCGACCAGTACGCGAGCTGCACGAACGAGGCGGCGATCGAGCAACTGGGCGCCACGCCGCTGGCGCCGCGCCTCGAGGCGATTGCGGCGATGAAGAACATGGCCGATCTGCCGGCACTCCTCGGCCGGCTGCACGCGGTCGGCGTCGACGCCTTCTTCCGGTTCGGCGCCGAAGCCGACTTCAAGGATGCCCGCATCGAGATCGCGACGCTCGGACAGGGCGGCCTCGGGCTGCCCGATCGCGACTACTACTTCCGCGACGATGTGAAGTCGCGCGATCTGCGGCAGCAGTACGTGACGCACGTCTCGACGATGTCGACGCTTGCCGGCACGCCGGCGGCGCAGGGGGCTGATGCCGCATCGGAGGTGATGCGGATCGAGACGGCGCTGGCCGGTGGCGCGCTCGACGCGGTCGCGCAGCGCGATCCCGACAACGTCTATCACAAGATGACGATGGCCGGGCTGCAGGCGCTGACGCCGCACTTCGACTGGACTCGATATCTCCGTGCGGCCGGGGCGCCCGCCATTCAATCGGTGAATGTCTCGGAGCCGGAGTTCCTGAAGGCCTTCGACGGGATCCTCGACGCGGGCGCGCTGGACGACGTGAAGACCTACCTGCGCTGGCAGCTCGTGCACGCGAGCGCGCCGTTTCTCTCGTCGGCCTTCGTGAACGAGAACTTCGCCTTCTACGGCCGGACGCTGCAGGGGACGCCCGAGCTGCGCGCGCGGTGGAAGCGCTGCGTGCAGTACACGGACGTCTACCTCGGCGAAGCGCTCGGCGAGGCCTACGTGCGCGAGGCGTTCGGGCCGCAGGCGAAGGCCGACATGCTGAACATGGTGCACGCCATCGAGGCGGCGCTCCGGCGCGACATCACGGAGCTGCCGTGGATGACGCAGCCGACGCGGGAGCAGGCGCTCGGGAAGCTCCAGGCGATCGAGAACAAGATCGGCTACCCGGACAAGTGGCGCGACTACCGTGCGCTCGAGATCGCGCGCGGCGACCTCGTCGGCAACATCGAGCGCGCCAGCGCGTTCGAGTTCCGCCGGCAGATGGCGAAGATCGACAAGCCGGTCGACAAGAGCGAGTGGCTCATGACCCCGCCGACGGTCAACGCGTACTATGAGCCGCTCCAGAACAACATCAACTTCCCGGCCGGCATCCTGCAGCCGCCGTTCTACAGCCCGAAGGGCGACGCGGCACTCAACTACGGCGGCGCCGGAGCGGTGATCGGCCACGAGCTGACGCACGGCTTCGACGACCAGGGGAGGCAGTTCGACGCGCAGGGCAACCTGCGCGACTGGTGGACGCCGGCCGATGCGAAGGCCTTCGAAGATCGCGCGGCCTGCTTCGTCGAACAGTACGCGGGCTACGAGCCGGTCCCCGGAGTGCACCTCAACGGCATGCTCACGCTCGGCGAGAACGCGGCCGACAACGGCGGGCTGCGGCTCGCGCTGATGGCGTATCTGGCCGGCCCGGCGCGGAGCGCGCAGACGATCGACGGCTTCACGCCCGAGCAGCGCGTGTTCCTCGGATGGGGCCAGGTGTGGTGCGAGAACCGCCGGCCCGAGTACGAGCGCCTGCAGGCGCAGACCAACCCGCACGCGCCGGGGCGCTACCGCGTCAACGGCGTCGTGTCGAACATGCCGGAGTTCCAGAAGGCGTTCTCGTGCCGGCCGCAGGCGGCCATGGTGCGCGAGAACGCGTGCCGCGTGTGGTGACGGCGGCTTGGGGTCGCGCGCCTGGAGCCTGCTCCGGATTGCCGGCCCTCGTCGACCAGGCGCGCCGAGGAGCCGGCCAGACATCAGGAGGCGCTCGCAGGCGGTCCGGGGCAGGATCGGGAGACCGGGCATCTCGAACAAACCGTTGCGGCGCCGCCCTCGTCAAATCCCGCATCATGCCGTCCCTCAGGCTCGCCGCGCGGACCTTCTCCAAGTCGCCGCTGACGACCTTCGTCGCCATCCTCTCGCTCGCGCTCGGCATCGGCGCCAACACCGCGATCTACTCGCTCTTCAACCAACTGCTGCTCCGGCCGCTGCCGGTCGAGCGGCCGGTCGAGCTGGTGAACTTCTCGGCCGCCGGGCCGAAGCCTGGCCAGACCTCGTGCGGCCAGGCGGGCGGCTGCGACGAGGTCTTCAGCTACCCGATGTTCCGCGACCTGGAGAAGGCACAGACCGTCTTCACCGGCATCGCCGCGCACGTGGCGTTCGGCGCGAATCTGACCGTCAACGGCCAGACGACGAACGGAACCGGCATGCTGGTGTCGGGCAGCTATTTTCCGGTGCTCGGGTTGTCGCCGGCCATGGGGCGGCTGTTCGGCCCCGGCGACGACCGGACGATCGGGGAGCCGCACGCGGCCGTGCTGTCGTACGCATACTGGTCCACGACGCTCGGCGCCGATCCTGGCATTCTCGGCAAGTCGCTGACGGTGAACGGCCAGGCGCTGACGATCGTCGGCGTGGCGTCCCGCGGCTTCGAGGGCACGACGATCGGCGCGCGTCCGCGCGTGTACGTGCCGATGACCGTGCGAACGGCGCTGGTGCCGAACACGCGGCCGCTGGACGATCGGCGGTCGTACTGGGCGTACCTGTTCGCGCGGTTGAAGCCGGGGGTGACGATCCAGCAGGCGCGCGCGGCGATCAACGTGCCGTACGCGGCGATCCTGAACGACGTCGAAGCGGCGCTGCAGACCGGCATGAGCGAGCAGACGATGGCGCGCTTCAGGGCCAAGACCGTGGGTCTGGAGCCCGGCCCCGCGGGGCAGAGCCAGGTGCCGGGGGAAGCGAAGACGCCGCTCTCGCTCCTGTTCGGCGTCACGGCATTCGTGCTGCTGATCGCCTGCGCGAACATCGCGAACCTGTTCCTCGCGCGCTCCGCCGCCCGCGCCGGAGAAATGGCGGTACGCCTGTCGATCGGCGCGACGCGCCGGCAACTCGTCGTCCAGCTCCTGGCCGAGTCGTGCCTGCTGGCGGCGATCGGCGGCGCGGCCGGGTTGCTCGCAGCGCGGTGGACGCTGCAGTTGGTGCTATGGCTGCTGCCGGCGGAGGCGGCGGCCACGATCAATCCGGCGCTCGACCCCTCGATGCTGCTGTTCGCGGCGGCGATCGCGCTCGGCGCCGGCATCACGTCGGGGCTGTTCCCGGCGCTGCACGGCACGCGCCCTGACGTGAGCGCGGCGCTCAAGAACCAGGCCGGGCAGCCGTCGGGCTCGCGGTCGGCCGCCCGCTTCCGCGCGACGCTGGCCACGACGCAGATTGCCATGTCGATGGCGCTGCTGGTCGGCGCCGGCCTCTTCACGCGCAGCCTGGTGAACGTGAGCCGCGTGAACCTCGGCCTCGATCCCGACCACGTCATCACCTTCGGCGTGTCGCCCGTGTTGAACGGCTACGCGCCCGAGCGATCGCGGCAGCTCTTCGAGCGGCTCGAGCAGGAGCTCACGGCCGCGCCCGGCGTGACGGGTGTGACGACGGCGCGCGTGCCGCTGATCGCCGGCAACAGCTGGGGGCAGTCGGTGAGCGTGGAAGGGTTCGAGGCGGGGCCGGATACCGATCGCGATTCGCGCTTCAACCTGATCGGCGCCGGCTACTTCGCCACCATGGGCATCCCGCTGCTCGCGGGGCGCGAGTTCACGGCGTCCGACGCGCTGGACGCCCCGAAGGTCGCCATTGTCAACGAGACGTTCGCGAAGAAGTTCGGCCTCGGGCGAGACGCGGTCGGCCGGCACATGCGCAGCGACGGCAAACAGGGCGCGCCGCTCGACGTCGAGATCGTCGGTCTCGTGCGCGATGCCAGGTACAGCGAGGTGAAGGCGGAGATCCCGCCGCTCTTCTTCAGGCCGTCCCGGCAGGAGGAGACGCTCGGCGCCCTGCACTTCTACGTGCGCACGGGGATCGAGCCCGAGCAGTTCCTGGCCGCGGTGCCGAAGATTGTCGCGTCGGTCGATCCGAATCTGCCGGTCGAGGATCTGCTGACGCTGCCGCAGCAGATACGCGACAACGTCTTTCTCGATCGCTTCATCTCGGTGCTGTCGGCCGCGTTCGCGCTGCTCGCGACGCTGCTCGCGGCCGTCGGCCTCTACGGCGTGCTCGCCTATACGGTGGTGCAGCGGACGCGGGAGATCGGGCTGCGGATGGCGCTCGGCGCGGCGCCGGCGCGCGTGCGGGGGATGGTGCTGCGGCAGGTGGCGGTGATGACGGCGATCGGCGGCGCGGTCGGGCTGGCGGCGGCGATCGTGATCGGCCGTCTCGCCGCGTCACTCCTGTTCGAGCTGGAGGGCTACGATCCGATGGTCCTCGGCCTCTCGGCGAGCGTACTGGCGGCGGTCGCGCTCGGCGCCGGGTACGTTCCGGCGATGCGGGCGGCGCGGGTGGAGCCGATGCGGGCGCTGCGAGACGAGTGACGGAAGGCGGCTCGTCACCGCCGTTCCATCCTGATCAGCGAGCGATCGGCACGAGCGGAATGACGAGTTCCACCCGAGGAGACTGACTCAACGCCAGACAGATTTCCTTCCACTGCTCCTTGCGCTGGTTTGGATCGCCAGGCTGCGGCCAGCCCAGCACCAACGCGTGCCGCGCAAAAGGATTGTCGTCTCGGATCGCCTTCAAGTTTCGGTCGAGCAATTCATCGACCGGCACGTCTGCTCGGGCGTGAATCTGATCGCGACCTGGCTGATCCCCCAAGGTATTGGCGGCGATCCCCCAGATCGCTTCGTGGCTCAGCCCCGTCGTGTGTATCGTGGAGAGCTCGTTGTAGGGGGACGGGTCGAAGGCAGCGGGCTTGGGGCGATTCCGAGGGCGACTGAAATGACTTTTCGTGTACAGCAGCCGCGATACGACTTCACTGGACTGGAGCTCTCGTGGGATCGACGCGACGCCCTCACCGGTTCCGCGGCGCGTCCGCCAATTCGCGAACCAGCCGCCACAGTGCGTCAGCAATCGGTGCAGGAATGCCATCATCGTCGAGCCAATCTGTACCTCGGTACGTGCGCGCGCCGCGCATCCACGCAAATGTGCACCGACCAGCCGCCCCGATGCTGACAGTCAGTGCCTTACGCTCGCCGAAGACCCAATCGAGCGCGACTTCGCCATCGGGATCAGCGCTGACTTCTGGCGACGGAGCCGTGGTCGGCAATGCTTCCAGAAACAGCTTCGCATTCTGGTACGCCTCGGTCTGCAGAGCCTTCGCGCCGTATCCGTTCCACCCGGCGAATCGGGCTTCTTCGCGCACGGCGTCCAGCTCGTCCAGCACGCGTTCAACCGGCCGTCGAACGGTGTAGCTATCCAGCAAATGACGGCGGATTTGCTCGCGGATGTTGGTCAACGTCGCTGCGGATGCACTCCGGGCCGTCGAGCGCGTTGGGCCGATCAGCCCAGCGCGACGGCCCACGACCGCGACAGCAGTTGTCATTCGAACATCGCCACGGTTTTCTCAGTGACGCTCGCGAAGAAGATGTCGTTCTTCAGCCGACGCAATTGCTCGAATATTCCTGGGAGCGAAGGATCCCCCGGCGGCAGCGACACCTCTCGAAAGGCATCGATATCGAGAAGAAGCGGAACGGTTGCCGGATCGAGCGATGGCTCCAACGCCTGGATCAGAATGGCCGACGCATGGTTGCCGTTTTCCACGACGACTCGCGTCAGGAATTCCCGAATCGCCTGCGGCATCGGGAGAGGCAACACCGGTGGTGCCTCGAGGTACTGTCGCAATTCGGCCGGCCCGGGCAGCCGCAAGCGATTAATATACCTCACCGCCAGACGCGAGATTTCGAAAGGCTGTGCTGTTTGGGCGTAGATCCGCCAGAGGCGATCGGCCTCGCCGAACACGCTCTCCCAGGTCGTGTACGGCTCGAGCTTGCTGAAAGTGAACCCGTCCAGTCTGAATTGGGCGACCGCGCCGTCCGCTTTGTAGACCCAACCCACTGCCGCCTGGACCTGCGTCGGCGCAACTGGTCGGCCTCCCTCGATGCCAAATCGTGCTTCGATGGAATGCATCGGTGACGGGCTTCCGTACTCGTGACCGATCGCGGTCAGAGCCCTGAACTGATCCGGACTGACGCCTTCACGACGCAGTACGCGGAAGTCGATTACCGCTTCCGCTATCGGAGCACGCTTCAGGTGTGCGCGTGGTCTAGCCATGTGGCTTGCGAGATGACGAACGCCCTGACGACGTTGAGAGCCTGGGCGGTTGAACGAATTGCTGGAGCGCCTGCTCGATGAACCTGCCGCCAACCTCGGCGGCGTTCCGCCCGTACAGACCGCGCGTCGCGAGCTGTCGGAGCAATTCGACCGATTGCGCGGACAGCGTCACTTCGAAGCGTTCGCCTCGAGACGAATTGGGCGGCCTCGGCATTGTGGCCCGGTAATTATCGGGTCGAAATCGAGCTTTGACAAGCACGAGCGGGAGAATCGGTTCGGCCGCCGCAATTGCGGGGGCTGACCAATCCGCTTCTTCATACCGTCGGTCTTGGGATGGACGACGGTGCCATCTCGAATCGGGAAGTCAATGTCGACGAGAGCGTCTCGAACCATTCCGCGAGGCTCCGCGCCCATCGGCTGCCGATCGAGCGTTTAGGCCGCTCACAATCCGGACCTGGACCGGGCGGCGGCCGAACCGGACCGCCTCGGCGCAGTCGGACATGTAGACGTCGATGCGGCGACCCTGGATGTCCGGTCCGGTGTCGCGGACGATGTACCGGCCGCTGCGCGCCGTCGGCGCGTCGACCTGAACGTGAATCACCATGCCCAGCGGAAGGACGTCCGGGTCCGCGGCGACGATCCCCTCCGCCACGGGAGTGCCGTCGGCGGTGATCTGGCCCGTACAGTGGCGGTCGCGACGAAGGTCATCGCCGGCGGATCGTCCGGCACCGACGGTGCGATGGGCGGGGCAGCCGCAGGCGGGCGTCGGCCGGCGGCTCGATCGCGGGCGCCGACGGTCCGGGGTGGGCGCAGGCCCAAGCCAGCAGCAACGCGGCGGCGAGGGCGCGCGTGCGATCGGGCTGCGGCGCGTACGCCATCCACGATCATCCTGCGGGAACGATCGGCCATCGTCTGGCAAATGCCGCCGCACCCTGCGCCGGCTCGAGAGCACATCGACGGGTGAGTCGGCAGCGCCGCGAGGAAGGGCGGGATGATGGGCTTACGTACCGAGCCGTGCGATCCCCGGCACGCCATCGAAGCCGCCATCGAAGCTCATGATCCGCCCGAGCCGCTCCCGCGCCATCACGGCCAGGTGCAACGCGTCGCGCGACGACAGCCGCCGCCTGCCCAGGACGATCGTCTTCGCCCGGTCGACGTCGGCCGCGGTCACGTCGAATACCTCGTCGACGACGCCGAGGATCGCATCGAACGCCGGCTGAATCGCCTCGCGGCGATCGATCGCGACGTAGCGATGGAGAATCTCCTGCAGGACCTCGGCATCGGTCACAAGCCGCTCGCCGGCGGCGATCGCCGCCGCGAGCAGCCGCTGGGCATCGGCTTTGTGCGGGTGCGCGGCGCCAACGAGGTACATCGGCACGTTCGAGTCGACGAAAATCACGGCGCGCCGCCGAGCGCGCCGCGCTCGATGTCGGCCAGCATCTGATCGATCTCCGCCGTGGGGAACGCGTGGCCGGCCGCGGCGCGGACCGTCGCCAGCTTCTTCCTGGCATCCTGGCCCGGCTCGGCGCGCCGGGCCGCGCGCAGCGTCTGGCGGACCCATTCGGCCGTCGTGAGCCGCTGGCGCCGGGCGATCTTCCGGATCTCGACCAGCTCGGCCTCTTCGAAGAGGACCTGCAGGCGCTTACTCATGGCATGAGTCTACATGACTCCTTGTGGGTAGTCAAAGAGGCGACCGCCGGCCGCCCGGCGCCGCAGCGCTGCCGGGCCCGCCGGTCAGTTCGCGAAGAACGCCGCGAAGCCGCGCCGCAGGCTCCACAGATCCACCTTCGACGAGACCTCGAAGGGCGAGTGCATGCTGACGATGCCGATGCCGACGTCCATCACGTCCATGTTCTGGCCGGCGAACCAGGCGGCGATCGTGCCGCCGCCGTAGCCCGCGTCGTAGGAGTGCGTCTGCCAGCGCACGCCCGCGCGGTCGAACACGCCGCGCATGCGCGCGAAGAACTCCGAGTTGGTCTCGCGGCCGGCGCCGTACTCCTTCACGACGAGGCCGTAGCCGAGGCGCGAGGTGAGGTTCAGGTTCTGCGGCTGCGGAAACAGCGGGTTGAGCGCGGTGGTGCAGTCGGAGACGAGCACCTGCGTGCGCGCGTAGGCGCGGCGGCGCGCCAGCTCGCTGAAGGTGCCGCCGGCCTGCCGCGCCATCACCTCGGAGACGAGCGTGTTGAACCACTCCGAGTTGACGCCGGTGTTCCAGGAGCCGACCTCTTCGTTGTTCACCGCGTAGGCCATTGCCGTGTAGCGGGGCGTCTTCACGTCGGCGATGGCGCGAAGGCTCACGTATGCCGTGGCGCGGTCGTCCTGCCCGTAGGCGCCGACGAGCGCGCGATCGAGCCCGACGTCGCGCGGCGGCGTCGCCGGCACGATCTGCAGGTCGGCCGACAGGAGATCGACCGCGGTGACGCCGTACTTCTCCCGCAGCAGCGCGAGCAGCCGCTCGGTCGCGCTCTTCTGGCCGGCGGCGGCATCGGGCGGCAGCGTCGCGGCGATCGGGTCCAGCTCCTCGGTGCGGATCACCTCGGTGTAGGTGCGGTTCCGGAAGTCGCGATCCACGTGTGGAGCGAGATCGGTGATGAGCAGCACCGGATCGCCGGGCGTGTTGCCGATGTCGATCCAGACGGTCGAGCCGTCGGCTCTGTCGACCCGGCCGGTGATCGCGAGCGGCACGTTGGCCCACTGGTAGTTCTTGATGCCGCCGTGCACCTGCGTGTCGATCAGCACCGCCTGCTGGCTCTCGCGGAACGGCCTGGTCTTGAACTCGATCCGCGGCGAATCGATGTGCGTGTTCACGATGCGGAAACCGTTCGCCATCGGCTCGGTCCCGACGACGAAGAGGACGATGGTGCGGTCGCGGTTGATCGCGTACCAGCGCGAGCCCGGGGCGGGCGCCCCGGCGGCGTCGGCGTCCCATTTCCTGAAGCCCTGCGCCTCGGCAAAGGTCGTGGCATGGCGGACAAAGAGCATCTCGGACTTGGCCTGTCCGAGGAAGGTCTTGAAGTCCTCGCCGAAACCCTGTACCTCGACCCGCTGGTCGGCGGTGAGCCCCGGCCAGGCGCTGGTGAAGCCGACGTCCTGGGCGCGGGATGGGGAGGCCGTCAGGGCGAGGACGAAGCCGGCGGTAATGACGAGGTTGATGATCTGTTTCATGAGGCGGATGGTACCTCCGGACGTCGGAACAGCGCGAGGCGGGGCGCAGGAGACCCCGGCAGCGCCGCCGGCGTCGGACGGGGAGTCAGCCCGGCTGGACAGAGAAGCCAAGTTTCGTCGCCGCCGAACGGATCCGATCGTCGAGACTGAGCACCTCGAGGCCCGGGGCGGCGGAACGCGCGACGAGCGCCGACGCGAGGTGAATGGCGTCGAGCGTCCGTATCGGCTCGCCGGGAAACGGGCGCCTGGCCCGATCGACGATCTCTCCGCTCAGCCTCAGGACGTGCCAGTGCGTCGCGGCCGTGGTGAGATGCGCCCGGCGATCCGCGGCATCGGCCTCGGTGAGATCGCCGAGCGCAGCGGCGCGAATTACGACACGGTCGCACTCGATCAGCGTGAGGTCGGAGGCGATGATGATGTCGGCGGTCGCGAGCCGTTTCCGCATCGCTGGCCCCGCCGGCTCGTCGAGCAGCCAGGCGAGCACGGCGCTCGATTCCGCGTACAGCGTCACCGCGGTCCGCGCTCCTCATCCAGCAGCGGCGCGGCCCGATGGCCGCGGTGCCGGCGCGGAAGCGGCGGATACACCGTGGCACCGCCCGGGGATCCCAGCGTGATGAGTCCGCGCTTCGCGAGCGCGACCAGACCCGGCGGGATCGACGCATCGCCGGCGGCCAGCCCCGGCGGCCCGATCTCCGCGACGACCTCGCCGCGGTCCGTCACGAACACACCTTCACCGGCGCGCACGCCGCGGAGGTATTCGCTCAGCCGGTTCTTCAGCTCGCGGACGCCGACGGTCTTCATGGCTTCAATGTAGCCTCTTGTGGCTACATTGTCAAATCCAGAGCGTCCCGCCGGAAGCCACGGGAGGACGCGGGCCGCTCGATGCCGGCGCGCACTCGACGGCTCGTCCGCTCCGGCACCGCCTCCGCCCGGCGAAGCAGCGCCGGCCCGCCGGATCGGGCCCTGTTCGATATCCCGACGATGGCCGCCTGGTGTTCGACGATCCCGCAGGAACCCTGCCCGCCGCAGGCCTGCTGGGAACCCGTGGCGTGATCGCCTTCGCGCTGGCGCCGGTCGGCCTGTCGGGACGGTTGCGTGGTCGGTCGTGCAGCCGACGTCCGAGATTGGCCTTCGGATGGCGCTTGGGGCCAGGCCGCCCACCATCACCCACCATCATGGTTCAATTGCTGGGCGATGGCGCGACGCTGGCCGGGTCTGGGATCGCGCTCGGGCTGATGATCGGACGGGGGCTGGCGCACGCGATTGGCGGCACCCTCTATGGCGTCGGCCCCGCGCACCCCGTGGTGTTCATCGGGCTGCCGCTGCTTCTGGTCTGCGCCGCGCTGCCGGCCGTTCCCCGCCGCGGCGGTGGCGATCAGAGCGCCGTTCGCGCGATGCCGGCCCGTTTGCGCAGGCAATGCGTGCGCCGGCCCGGCGAAAGCGCCCGCGGTCGTCAACGAGGAGTGCGAGGCTGTCGGTCCGCTTGGAGGTCTGCGTGGAAGCTTCAGATCGCGCAGATGGCGTTTCGCCTTGCGAATCTCGAGGGGTTGCGAGGCGAACGGGATGATGCGAGCCACCGGCGTGTCCCGATCGAGCACGGTCAAGGTCCCGTTCCGTACGGATCGCAGGTGTTCGCCGAGCCGCGCCTCGAGGTCGGCGATGCGGACGTCGCTCATGACCACTTCCAGTCACAAACGGTCTCGACCGGTCAAGCGCGGACGAGTTGGCGGAGGGAGAGGGATTCGAACCCCCGGTGTCCTTCCGGGCACAGTGGTTTTCAAGCCCCTGCATCCCGACACGGCACCCGCTTCCTCGGGATATTTTCTAGAAATCCTTTCCACCTTGCGTGGACCCGTTGAGAGTGTGCCTCAGTGACCCTCTCAGCGCAACACACTCTCGCCAACTCGCGATTAGTTTTTCGCGCGGGACGCGGCCCGTTCGCCCGTTGTGTCCGCACCTCCAACGGCTGACCACGAGCCTGCCAGTGAGCCGGACGATGGTGTTTCGGTCCGCGGCTTCGTGGAGCGTCACACGTCACTCAACTCGGCGACACGCGCGGGTGGTGCGGCACAGGGAAACGGGTGTTCCGAACGTGAATGGATGCGGAGACGTGTTGACCGAGCAGCGAGGATGGTTGATGACGTCGATGTCAGGCGTGGTCTTCAAACGCTACGTCGATGCGACTGGCGGAGAGGAAGGGATTCGAACCCCTGGAAGCCTTTCGACTTCTGCAGTTTTCAAGACTGCCGCCTTCGACCGCTCGGCCACCTCTCCCCGTCTCGCAGTGTACGCCAAATCATCCGCGAGGCCAGGATTGGGCAGCTCTACAGACTCTGATCTTTGCCAAAGATTGCCAATAATGCTAGGTTGTTAGAGCGTAGATGAGAGAGGCCCCATGGCAACCATGAACGTGTCGCTGACCGAGGAACTCGAGAAATTCGTCGACGGAAAAGTCGAGAGCGGCCTCTACAACAACGCCAGTGAAGTCGTCCGTGAAGGGCTTCGGCTCTTGAAGGAGAACGACGAATTTCGGTCGCGAGTCCGCGAGTCGATCGAGCGCGGTTGGGCTCAGGCGCAAGCCGGTGATCTCGTCGACGGGCCGAAGGCCGTGTCCGACGCGCGCAACCGGCTGAAGAACATGGGCAAGAAACGCGCGTGAGCCGGTCTTACAGGCTCACCCCAGAGGCGCAGGCGCAGTTCGTCGCGATTGGAGAATTCGTCGCTCAAGACAGCATCGAAGCCGCGCTCAATCTCTACGACGCGCTCGAGGGAGCCTTCGAGCAGCTCGCGGCGATGCCAGAGATGGGACATGTGCGGGAGGACCTCACCGAGCGGCCGGTGAAGTTTTGGAGCGTGTTTTCGTATCTGGTGATCTACGACCCAGCAAGCGATCCGCTGAGCATTATCGCGATCGTCCACGGAGCTCGAGACGTCGAGAGCGTTCTGAAAAATCAGTAGGCTTGGTGAACGCGGGGCGCAGTGTCACGGCGAGTGTCTGTTGCCGGGATGATCCAGCGACGTTGAATGCGCGGATTCTGACAAGCGATCGGTGCGGTTTGGCGCGAAGAGTCGTCGCCGGCTAGACTATCTCTCGACGTGTACGCAGTTTGCAGCGACACGGCCGCCATCTGGTGAATGCGGCATCGAAGCACGCAAGTCACGGTGAAGTGTCGGCGACCGGAATGCCGCGCCCGACGGCCTGACGGCCCGCGTTGCCTTGCTACTTCTCAGGCGGTGACGCCGCTGTACGTATCCAGCTTCAGCGCGGCCTCACGGAGATCGTTCGGCGACGTAATGTTGTAGCGTTCAAACACCGCGCGCGTCTTGTGGCCGGTCAACTGCATCGCCACTCGTTCCGGCACGCCCGTGCGCACGAGATTGCGAACCGCCGTCCGTCGGAAATCGTGCGGAATGCGATCAGGACAGTCCGCCGCGGCGCGCGCCAGACACCAGCTGTGCCAGTATTCGTTTTGGGTGACCTGCCGACCGGCTCTGTCCCCCACGGCGTAGCAGAACACGTGGCGGACGATGACGTCCCGCTCGCGCCGAAGCGTCTCCGCGATCGTCTGTTGCCGCTCAAGCACTTGACGCAGCTCGCGCGTCATCGGAAAGACCCGACCGTCGCCATTCTTGGTCGTACCGGGATCGAGCCGGACTTCCCCGGCCGCCATGTCCACTTGACGCCATTCAAGCGGCAGAATCTCCGACGGCGTTCGCCAGCCGGTGATGTACGCAAACGAGGCGACACCTCGAGCATGCTCCGGCAAGTGCGCGAGCACGCGTTCAAATTGGGCAGGCTCAAAGAAACCGCGACGCGCGTTCTGCTCTTTCAGCAACGGGATGTACGGCCGCTTGGGGATCTTGTCCGCCTGCACCGCCAGAGAGAGCATCCGCTTGAGCGTAATGAGTTCACGATTGACCGTCGCGTTGCTCCCCCCTTCCGTCTGTCGAGCGACGCTGTACGCGCGCACCGCCACCGTGGTAATCGCGCTCAACGGCTGCCCGCCGAACACTGGTTGCAGATGCAACCGAATGCGCCCTTTCACCGTGCAAATCGAGCGTTTCTTGTTCATCATATAGTCCATCAGCAGATCGGCGACCGCGTCCTCGAAGCCGCCAGGGTCTGCGGACGGCGCCAACGCGGGGACGTGGGTGACCGCCACGGTCTACAACTACCTGGGCGACGCATCGAGCGCGCACTTCGCCGACCGCTTGGAGTTATCGGCTCGCCAAGAAGCGAGGCGGCGCCCGTCGGGAAGTCTCAGTTCCGGAATGTCTGCTGTTCCGACCTCGACGCCCTTCACTCCTGCTCGCACGTACCCCTCCACCACGACCCACCGCGTCAGACACACATCCTTGGCGCGCTCTGGTATCACCTCGCCGCCCTCATGCAGGAAATAGAAACGAACGTCGTTCGAGATCAAAGGGTCATACCGGTGCGTGATGTTGAGCGTGCGACTCTCTCCGGGTTGCAGCGCGTCGGGAAGACTGGCCGACCCCGCGGCAATTGGGATGTGCCCTGTGCGATCCATGTACAGCACGTGGGCTAAGAACCCTTTCACCGGGCCGCTCGATGTGTTCCTGACGACAAGGTCTGTTATCGCCGCATCACCTTCGAGACGTACGCCCAAGTAGTTCATCGACAGCGTCACCAGCCCGCGAGCAGCTTCGCCGACCTGAGACGAAGCTGCTTGGCTGCCGACGGCGGGGTCTTGAGCCTTCCCTGACTGTCGCGCGAGCATCAGGGTATTCTGAGCGGCCAGCGCCAACGCCACGATCGTCACGTTTACCTGTGTTCGCGCCATCGGAGCTTCCCCCTTTCGGCCAGCCGTCTGAACCAGGACGCCGACGGCGACATTATCCGATCGATCCGATGACTGGATCGAGAATCTACAACCCGGACGACAAGTTCACCATCAGCGTCGACGGAGATGAACAAGACAACCAACGGACGGTCAGCCCGACGCCCCCCCCAGTGCGATGTCCACGAACTGAATCGTCGTCTCGCCTCCTCGAGCGGCGCGCACGTCGGACACGGCGAGGTTCGGCCGCTTGATCTCGCGTCCGGCAGCCCATCGGCCGGCGCGCGCCGCCACACCGGGCCCGTTCGAACCGGACTCCTTGCTCCGGATCAACGATCGCAGGAAGGTCTCGCGGCAACATCAAGATACCCGTCGTTGCGGCCGATTCGGCGTCGCCTGCGTGAGGACCGGCACCATGAACACCGTCCAGGACCTCGACAATCATCTGCCGCTCGGCGCGGATCTGCAGGTTGGCAAGATGCCCGCGCACTGGCTGATGGCACGGCTGGGAAAGCGGATTCTCCGGCCGGGTGGCCGCGAAACGACAGCCTGGCTGCTCGAGCGCGTGCAGCCGGGAGCGGACGACGACGTGGTCGAGCTGGCGCCGGGATTGGGCATCACCGCGTGCGAACTGCTCGCCCGCCGGCCAGCCTCCTACACGGGCATCGAGCGGGATCCGGGCGCCGTCCGGTTCACCGAGCGGCAGTTGCTCCGAGCGGGCGCTGCGGACGCGCGCATCCTTCGCGCCGACGCGGAGCGGATCCCGCTCCCGGACGGGTCAGCCAGCCTTGTCTTCGGCGAGGCGATGCTGAGCATGCAGCCGGAGGCGAAGAAGGCGGCCATCTTCGCCGAGGTCTGCCGCCTTCTGCGCCCGGGCGGCCGCTACGCCGTTCACGAGTTGGCAGTGATTCCGGAAGACCTCGATCCGAAGCGGCTGGAAGACATCCAGCACGATCTCGGCCGCGCGATCCACGTGGGTGTCCGCATCGGCACGCCGGCGCAGTGGAAGAAACTGCTGGAGCAGGCAGGGCTCCGGCTCGAGGCCGTCACGACGACGCCGATGAGGCTGCTCGAATGGGATCGCCTCGTTGACGACGAAGGGATCTGGGGAACCCTGAGATTCGCGTGCAACGTGCTGCGGACGCCTGGCGCGCTGGCACGGCTGTGGGAGGTCCGCCGGACGTTCCGCCGCCATGCCGGCCACCTGTGCGCGGTGGCGCTGGTCGCAGGGAAACCGTGAGGCGATCGCGCGGCTGGCCTCCCCGCGGCCTGTGATGACTTGAATCGGGCCGCCACGCTTCGGACGCGGCGCCGTCCTGCCCGAGCAGAGGACGGCGCCGGTCGGAATGTCGCCCGGGGGGTCGATCCTATCGCGGGGGCGCCGCGAGCCAGTCGTAGCCCGTGTCGCCGATCGGCGCGCCCGGCGGCGCTTCGAGGGCAGGCACCTCGGGCGGCGGCGCGGCCGGCCTCTCGAGGAAGCGCTTGATCCCGGCCGCCATCAACATCCGCTGTGCGCGGTCGGCGTCGGTGATGGTCGCCGCGGGCTCGGCGAAGCGCGCCGACAACTGTCCGAGCTTCATCGAGGCGATGGCGCGGACCTGCGCGTTCGGCGCGGTCGAGGCCAGCGTCGTCAGCCGGTCGACGAACGCACGCTCGGTCGTGCGCCGCACTTCCGCCTCGTAGGTGCTGGCGGTCGCGGCGTCGAACGTGGCCCTGGCCAGCCGATCGATTACTTCCTCCAGCGAGGGCAGCGAGGCGTCCACGGCATGCTGCGCGACCAGGCGCGCGGCGCGCGCGGGCTGCAGCACGAACCCGATGGTGACGTCCGACGCCACCGCCGCCGGCGACAAGGGATCGAACGCCTCGCCGGTCGTCCGCGGGAAGAGCTCGCGGTGCATGCCGTAGCCCGGCGGCCGCGGGGGGAGCGCGTCGAGCACCTGCCTGGGGATCGTCAGCTCCGACGGCGTCAGCGTCGCCGCCAGCGCCTCGAGCGCCTTCCGCTGGTCGGCTGCCGCCACCGGCTTGACCGGCGTGCGGCCGTCGCCCTTGAACGACAGCACGTAGTCCTGCCCGCCGATTGCGTTGGCCGCCGATTCGGCCGAGTAGCGGTGATACATGTAGGTCGTCACCAGCGGCTCTTCGATGAGCGCCGTCGGCTGGCCGCTGCGGATGGTGTTCCCGCCGATGCGGTCGAGCGCCGCGCGGCGGATCTTCATGATGCGGTTCAGCTCATCGGCCTGGTCGACGCCGTTCGACCACGCGTCCACGCGCGGGTGCAGGCCGGTCGCCGTCATGTACTTCACGTCCTGCGCCCAGGCGTCGTTCAGGATCTTCAGGAGCACGTCGGGATCGTCCGGCGCGGCGTACTGGCGATAGCCGTAGTTGATCGCAACCTTGTCCCACTCGCCGATCCGCTGCGGGTAGGCGTCGGAGAGATCGATCGTTCCGTTGTCCATCAGCTTCTCGAACGGGTGCGGGTAGTCCATCACCGAGATCCAGCCCTTCGAGCTGCTGTAGTAGTTGTGGCCGAGGCCGAGCGTGTGGCCAACCTCGTGCGCCGCGAGCTGGCGGATCCGCTTCAGCGCCGCCTCGTACGCCACGGTCGTTCTCGCGTTGCGGTCCGAATAGGGCGACAGCAGGCCTTCGAAGATCAGGTAGTCCTGTCGATCGCGCAGCGATCCGAGCGTGACGACCGCCTTGATGATCTCGCCGGTGCGCGGGTCGGTCACGCCGCCGCCGGAGCTCCAGCCGCGCGTCGAACGGTGGACCCAGTTGATCATGTTGTACCGGATGTCCATCGGATCCGCGTCGGCGGGCAACACGTCCACCTGGAACCCGTTGATGAAGCCGGCGGCTTCGAACGCCTCCTTCCACCAGCTCGCGCCCTGGACCAGCGCGGCCTTGACGTCCTCTGGCGCGCCGGAATCGACCCAGTACCGAATCGGCTCGACCGCCTCGCTCGAAGCCGCCTTCGGATCCTTCTTCACGAGCCGGTGGCGGCGCAGGAGCTGGATCTGCATCGGATCGCCGATCGGCGTGCTGTAGTCGACGTAGGCCACGCTGCCGAAGCCCGAGCGCGGATCGAACCTGCGCGTCTTGTAGTTGCCGTCGGGGAGCTCGACGAGGGAGACGTGCTCGCGCAGCGTCACGTTGTCGGCGCTCGGCGCCACGCTGGCGACGGTGCCGGTGAAGAGCCCGCCGCCGAAGCCGCCGCCGCGGGCGCCGCCGCTGTCGTTGACGAACGTCAGCATCGTCTCGATCTCGGTGTTCTTGGGGAAGGCCCTCGTCCTCGGCATGTAGATCACGCTGCGCGTGCGGTCCACGCGATAGTTGCCAGGCCTGAGCGAACCGGCGGCGCCGTGAATGTCGCGGAGCAGGAAGTCGGATGCGTCCACCAGGACGCGATCCCCGGTCTCGGCCGCCACGGTGAAGCCCCACAGGATCGACGTGGCGAACGAATCCTCCACCGACTTGCGCTCGGCGGGGTTCTGGCTCGTGGATCGGAACGACTGATTGCCCTGGACCAGCAGAATCTTCGGCCCGACCCGCTGGAATTGGACGACGCGCCCCTGGCTGCTCTGGCCTCGATCGAGGCCGATGTCATTCGATCCCAGTCCGGCGGAGAGACCCGTCGTGAACAGGAAATCCGAGTTGAACCGTGCGACTTCCAGGAAGAGCGTGCCGGTGCGCTCTTCCCAATAGAGCGGGAAGTAGCCGTCGATCTTCTGCATGCCCGCGGTGCGATCTTCAATCGACGATGCCGGGCGGGCGCCCTGCGCGAAGAGGGTCCGGGAATCCTGGGCGGGGAACGCCAGGACCGCGAACGTGAAGACGATGCCGAACAGGACCGATGCTCTTGACATGAATGTGGCCTCGGCCCGGATTGTAGCCGCTAAGCAAACCGTAAGGAAGACTCGGCGATCGGGCCTCGGTCCGGATTTGCCGGCGATCCTTTGATTTTCCTTTCGTATTTCCGCCTCGCATGTGATAGTCGGCCGCAGCCAAGAGACCGCACCCGCGCTCTCGCCACCGGGTGCGGGCTCGCAACGGTACTCAAGGAGGACACGACGATGCGTAGAGTGAACGGCGGCGCAATCGCCAGCCTGCTGTGCGTCCTGCTCCTGCTGGCCATGCCGACCTCGGTGATGGGGCAGGCACCGCCGGCGGCAGCCGCGCCATCCTCTCCGGCCGGGCAGACCTATACCTCCATTTCCGGGCAGCAGCTCCCGCGGGCCATGGGGCGCAGCATTCCCGCCATCTGGGGCATGAACGGCATCGTGGCCGCGCCCAGCCCGATCGCGCCTTCAGTGGCCTTGAATGTCCTCATGCAGGGCGGCAACGCGGTCGACGCGGCGGTCACCGCAGCGGCCATGGTGACGCTGACCGACCTCGCTTCCAACAGCATCGGCGGACACGGCACGATGGTGATGTATTGGGCCAAGACCAAGGAAGTCAAGATCCTCGACTGGGGCGGCTTCCTGCCCCACGCCTTCACCATCGACCAGTGGGGCACGCCTGCCGCGATGCCCCAGCGAAGCGTGCTGAACACCATCATGCCCGGCACGCTGGCCGGCTGGGCGGAAGCCCTCAGGGCGTATGGAACGATCCCTCTCGCAAAGGCGCTCGCCCCCTCAATCAAGTATGCGGAAGAGGGCTTGCCGACGACGCCAAGCCTGGCGCGGCGAATCGCCGGCGACATCGAGACGATCAAGACCATGCCGGAGCTGGCCAGGATGCTCCTCATCGACGGAAGGGCGCCGGCGCCGGGGGAACTGCTGAAGCTGCCGGATCTGGCCAGGACCTACCGGCTGATCGCGGAACAGGGGCCCGACGTCTTCTACAAGGGAGCCATCGCGGAAAAGATCGTCAAGTACATGAACGACAACGGATCCCGGTTCACGCGTGAGGAGTTCGCCACCTACAAGCCCATCTGGCGCGATTTCGTGACCACGACCTACCGCGACCGCTACCAGATCTACACGGTCAAGAACCAGAACTTCTCTCCCGTCATCTGCACGATGTTCAACGTCTGGGAGCATTTCGATCTGCCCAAGATGGGCATCCTGTCGGCCGAGACGCTCCACCTGATCATCGAAGCCACCAAGATGGGTCTCGCAGACCGGACGGCATACTACGGCGATCCGGACTTCGTCAAAGTGCCGTACGACATCCTGACGGGAAAGGCCTACGGCAAGAGGCTGGCGGACAAGATCCGGATGAACAAGGCGCTGCCCGTCGAGCCGGGAGACATCACCGGTCTGAAGGAGGACGGGCACACCCTGAGCCTCTCGGTGGTGGACAAGGACCAGAACGCGGTGCTGCTGACCCAGACGCTGGGTGGAGGGTGGGGCTCCTACCACGTGGTGCCAGGGACCGGCATCATTCTGAACAACGAGGGCACGTTCTTCGATCTCGCGCCGGGCAACACGAACTACCCCATGGCGGGCAAGCGCGTCGAGAACCAGATGGCCGGCGCTCTGGTGCTCAGGGACGGCAAGCTCTTCGCCGGCATGGGCGCCCCCGGCGGCACCAGCATCCCGGTGAACATCGCGCAGGTGCTCGAGAGAATGATCGATTTCGACGCCGGCGCGCAGGAAGCGATCGAGGTGCCGCGCGTCAACCCCAGCCTGACCGGTCGAACCACGCCTGAACAGGGAATTCCATGGGAAACCCTGGAGAAGCTGTGGAAGATCGGGCACTACTTCAATGCGCCCAACGCAGGGGGCCGGATGGCGGGCTTCAGGATCTGGGACAGCGGCGTGATCGAGGCTGGCGCGGAACCGGGCGGCAACTACACATCAGCGGCGTACTAGCCTGGATCGTGGCGGCCACCCGTGACGCGTAGCGGCCGGAGGCCGCCACGGGTTCCAGCGCCGGCCGGCCGCCGAATTGACGCGTGCTGGCCGGCCATGCGCCACACGTGCATCACGGCATAGCTGCGCCACGGCCGCCACGGCTGGGAAAGAGCTTCCGCCTCTTTCGCGGTGATGCCGCCCAGGTTGGCGCGGATCACCACGTCCTCCTTCGGAAACGCATCCGGCCACTGCAGCGCACGCATCGCGATGTACTGCGCGGTCCATGCGCCGATGCCGGGGAGCTCGACGAGGCGCTCGATGGTCTCCTCCGGCCTCTGGTGCGCGCCGCCATCCAGACAGAGCGCGTGCGAACGCTGAGCCTCTGCCAGCGCGATGAGGCTCCGCGCGCGTGCGGCCACGATGCCGAGCCGGGCGATGTCGCCGACGCCGGCCGCCGCCACGCGCGACGCCCGCGGCGTCAGGCGATGCAGCGCCGCCACCGGCGTGACGATCGGATCGCCGAACGCCTCGACGAACCGGCCGGCGATCGTGGTGGCCCCTTTCACCGTGATCTGCTGCCCGAGGATCGCGCGCAGGCCGATCTCGAATCCCTCGAACGCGCCAGGGACTCGGATGCCAGGATTCCGCGCCACCTCGCCGGCAAGACGCACGTCTCCGGCCAGGTGCGTCGAGATCAAGTCCGGACGCGCGTTCAGGTCGAACAGCGCCCGAACGCGATTGAGCAGCGCCGGCAGCGCCGGCGTCAGGCTGTGCGCGAATTCGAGCCGCAGCGCGTTCTTCCCTTGCGCCGATGTCACGCGAATCCATCCCTGGACGCCGCCAAGGCGGACCGTTCGCCAATAGGCGTCCCCGCCGATCCACTCGACGCCTTTCAGCGCACGGGCGCCGAGAAACGCCAGGATGCCGTCCCAATCGTAGGGAGGTCTGTAGGCGAGCTGCAGCGTGGACGTGCCGCCGCCGGTGGCGGCCGTCTGCGCGGCGGCTGTCCGCCGGAGGCGCGCCCGCGGCATTCGATAGCGGAGCCGGAAGTCTTCGTTGAGTCGGCGCACGCTCGAAAAACCGGCGGCGCCCGACACGTCGGCCACCCGCAGCCTCGTCTCGGTCAGGAGCTGCTTGGCGAGGAGCAGGCGTCTGGTCCGCAGCAACTGCATCGGAGAGACACCGAGCGCCTCACGAACGAGACGCCGCATCTGGCGGGCGCTCAGCTCGAATTGACCGGCGATCGCATCGAGCCCCTTCCGCTCGTCGAGCGCCGCTTCCTCGAGGCGCTGAACGATCAGCCGTGCGACGCGCTGCGAATCGTCGATGGGCAGTCCCGGCGCCAGCTCAGGACGGCAGCGCAGGCAGGGACGAAAGCCTTCCTGCTCCGCCGCCCCTGCCGAGCTGAAGAAGCGGCAGTTGGTCGATTTCGGGGTCCGGACGGTGCAGGTCGGACGGCAGTAGATGCCCGTCGAGGTCACGCCCACGAAGAAGACGCCGTCCAACCGCGGGTCGTGCGCCGCGAGCGCCGCGTAGAGCCGCCGCCGGTTCGAATCCACGACGGCAGCATACCGGGCGGCGGTGCCGCCCGGCCAGCGGCGTCATGTGCCGAACGCCGACGAGGCGACCGATCGCCTGCGGCTCAGCGAGCGCGGCCCTGCGCGTGAACGGGGACGACGCGCAGGCCTTCCTCGGCCGTGAACCACGACAGGTACACCTGGCCGCCTCCCGCGAGCAGGAAGGGGTGATCCGCGGCGCCGGCGGTCCTCAGCGCTTCCGCCGGCGGCGACCAGGTGGCGCCGCCGTCGCTGGACGTCAGAATCTGCACGCTCATCCCCGCCGGACGCACGATATCCCGCGCCGCCACGTACACGTCGGAACCATGGCTGAACGCCACGCCGTGGCCGAACGCGTTCGGCGACCCGACCTGCATCGGGGGCGTCAGCGTTCTCCCGCCGTCCGCCGAGCGGGCGTAGAACGCGCCGACTCCCTGGGGCCCCTCGCCCGTGAACCAGACCATATGGTAGGTGCCGTCGGCTGCGATCGAGAGCGAGGGTCCGTGGTGCGGGCAGGCGTCGATGTCCCAGCCGTCCCAGGTCGCGCGCGCCGGCGGCCCTGGCGTCAGCGCATCGCTGAAGCGGATCATGGCATGGTCGCGCGTCCGCCCGTCGATCACGTCGCGCCAGAACACCACCGGCCTGTCGCCGTCGAAGGCCACGGCGATCCGGCAGCACTCGCACACATGGTCCTTCAACTTCGCGTTCGGCGAGAAGCTCGCGCCTCGATCGGTGCTGCGCGTGTAGTACAGCGCCGCGCCCGCGTACGGCTGGTGCGCCTCGGTGGCCTTGTCGAGATCGCGCTTGTCGATCCAGATCACGTAGACGATGCCCGTCGGCCCGACGTGTATGGTGTCGAATCGATGGCCGGTCTCGCGTTCGTCGTCGTTCAGCGTGACGGGCGTCGTGAAGGTCCGTCCGCCGTCGAGCGAGCGGGAGAAGCGGATATATCCGGTGAAGGGCTGCGTGCCCGCCGTCGTCCACGTCACGTAGATCTCGTTGCCGGGGCCGATCGCGATCTTCGGGCGGCTCTCGCCGTTGGCGTCGATCGGCTCGGGCGCACGGGTCAGGGCGACCGCGCGGCCGAACGTCCTGCCGGCGTCGGCGGAAACCGACGCGAACACCTTCGACCCTTCGACCCAGACGGCCCACAGTCGATTCTTCCTGTCGAACGCGACGGTGGGCGTCTTCGAGCTCTTCGTCGGGCCGCGAAGCGTGCTCTCGTCCGCCGGTGTCGTCGCCGGCGGCGGCGCCGGGGGATGGTCGTGCTGTGCCGCGGCCGGTGCCTCGATCATGCTCATGGCCGCCAGGCCCGCCACGATCGCGGACGCGTGTAATCGGGTCATCATCCATCCTCTCCGGCCGGCACGGCGTCCGCCAGGATCCGTGGTCGAAAGGCCGCCCCGGCTCATGGCCGCCAGTCGACGGTGACGCCGACAAAGCCGGTCCGCGGGGCGCCGGGCGCGAGCTCCCGGCCACGCTGCACGGTGTACGATGCGCTCTCGGCGTATCGTCTATCGGCGAGATTCAACAGCCGGGCAAAGAGCGAGAGGCGCGGCGCGATCCTGACCTGCGTGCGCAGGTTGAAGAGCGTGTGGCCGCCATACCGCTGCGTGTTGGCGGCGTCCATCCAATAGCCGCCGAGGTAGTTCATCTCCGCCGAGACGCTCGCGCGCGCGCCCGGCCTGACCGACACGCCGAGGTTCCCCATGTTGGAGGGCGCTGTTTCCATCTCACGGCCGCCATAGTCGATCCGCGCCAGGGGATCGACGACCCAGTGCTCGTAGGTGTGCCTCGCGCGCGTGAAGTTCGCCGACGCACGCAGCCATGCGGCCGGGGTCAGCGTCGTTCCGAGCTCTACGCCCCGGTGCAGCGTCTCGCCGGCGTTGAGCACGTGCGTGAGGCCGTCGAACGGATCGCGGTACGAGAGGATGTCGTCCTTCTTGGCGAGACGATAGGCGGAGGCTTCGACGCTCAGCGCGTTCGAGATTCGCGCACGCACTCCAAGCTCGTAGTTGTGCGCCTTCACGGGCCGGAGATCCACCGTGTTGCGGGTGGAGCCCTGGCGAAACAGCTGGCCCTCGGATGGCGCGCGGAAGGCGTGCCGGTACGAGCCGAACGCGTTGATCGCGCCGGTGATCTGGTAGGTGGCGCCCAGCTTCGGGCTCAGGTGAGTGTAGCGTCGCGACGTGTCGGCGGGTCTCAGATATCTCGGGGACGCCGTCGCCGTCAGCGTATCGTCGTAGGCATACGAGGCGCGGTCCAGCCGGACACCCGCCTGAACCCGAAGCCGGTTCGCCGGCGAGAAATCCACCTGCACGTAGGGTGCGACTCCCGTGTAGGTGACGTCGTAGTCGTATATCGACGCGCCGGCCGTATACGAGGCGAAGATGCGCTTGCCGTTCGCGGTCGCGACCGTCTTCGGCGCTATCTGGCGCTCGGTCCGGCCTCCCGGGCTCACGTCGAAGTCGACGCCGGCCACCGCGTCGGCCCGCCAGCGTGGAAAGCTGTGGCGTACTTTCGCGAGAAGACCGTAGGAGGCGTTCGACGTGTCGGAGACCGTGGGGTCGTAGGTGAGCGTCCAGTTCGCGAGCAGGCCCATGGTGTCGTAGCGGAAGTACGGCACGACGTTGAAGGAAGTCGGCCCGACCGCGCGCTGATAGTCGGTCGACAGGCGGAACGCTTTCACTTTCCGGAAGGAGATTGGGGTGAGGTTCCGCGTCGGGACGGCGAAGTAATCGTCCTCCTGGAGCGCGGAGCTCCCGGCCGTCTGCTGATCGATGTTGCTGAACGCGAGCAGTGTCTTCCACGCCGAACCGGACCCGGCGACACGATCCCAGCGAAGCGTCCCGGTCTGCCGGTCGTACCCCGTCGCGTCCCGCCATCCGCCGGAGTGCGTCAGGTTGATGTCGGCGCGGAGGCCGCTCGTGCCGCTGCTCAGGTTGCCTCCGGCGATCAGACGCCGCCAGCCGTAGCCCCCGGCCTCGCCTTCCACCGTTCCCGCCGACGGACCGAGCGCCGATCGGGTGACGACGTTCACCACGCCGCCGATCGCGTCGCTCCCGTAGAGCGCCGATCCGGGCCCTTTGGTGACCTCCACCCCTTCGGCCGCCGAGACGTTCACCTCGTACAGCGCGTTGTGATTGAAGAACCCGGTCGAGCGCGTGGGGACGCCGTCCTCGAGATAGAGATAGACCGGGCTGGTGGTCAGCGGCTGACGGATGGCCGTCTGATGTCCCTCGCCGCTGGTGACGTTCACCCACACGCCGGGAACTTGCGACATCACCTGGCTGGGGTGGGTCGGCTTGAGCTCCTCCAGGACTTCTCCGCCAACCGTGTCGATCGTGACGGGCGTCTCCTTCTTGAGCCGCCCCTCGCGCGCCTCGGTCACGGTGACTTCTTCCGAGAACCCGAGGGCCAGGCGCAGCTCGACGCGCGCAGTGCGCCCCTTCGCAACCTCCACGCGCAGGAGCGCCGGCTGATAGAGACCGATGCCGTCGGCCGTGAGAGTGAAGATCCCCGGTTCGGTCAGGCCGTCGAACCTGAACG
Source organism: Acidobacteriota bacterium (assembly GCA_020850715.1). Classification (GTDB taxonomy): domain Bacteria; phylum Acidobacteriota; class Vicinamibacteria; order Vicinamibacterales; family CAVVIG01; genus JADZED01. Next base: position 5,840 of record JADZED010000002.1, on the reverse strand, counting down.
CGCCCTGGGCGCCCTCGCTGACGGACGTGCGCGGCGACGGCAGGCCGGGGCCGGCGAGTTGCAGCACGATGCCGGGAACGCCGAGGCCATCGGGATCGATCACGCGCCCTTCGACGGCGCCGCGCACGTCCTGGCCGAGGGCGGGCGGGACCGCCGCGGCGCTTGCCACCGACATCACGACGAACAACACGAACCGCAGGGGGGATGGAGGGTGCATGCCTCGGTCCTTTCTCACACGCAAGCCTAGGCTGAAGGCGGACCGCGGAGAATGCGGCATGATGTCGCAGGGGGGCGAGCGCGCCGACGGGAAGCTCCCCTGCGACAAGATGCCGCACCCCGCAGACGTCGCCGGGTCTCCTTGTTAGGATGTGAAGAAGGTGAGCCGCCTGATGGCCGAAGCGACCCTCGACGCCGGACCGCTGGTCACCGGTCCGTGGCTCGTACGCCTGCGCTGGGCAGCCGTGCTCGCGCAGGTGATCGGCGTGGCGGTCGCCGTGCGGGCGCTCGGTCTGACGCCTTCGCTTCCCCCGATCGTGTCGCTCATCGTCGTGCTGGCGCTCAGCAACCTGGCGCTCGGCCGTTGGCTCGCGCGGCGGCAGGCGCCGCCGCCGCGCGTGTTCGGCGCCGTTCTCGCCCTCGACATCGCGCTGCTCACCGCGCTGCTCTGGTTCACGGGCGGCACGTCCAATCCGTTCACGACGGTCTACCTCGTGTACATCGCGCTGGCGGCGGTCACGCTCGGCTCGCGCTGGACGTGGACGACGGTGGCGCTGTCGGTGATCGGCTACGGGACGCTGTTCGCGATCGCGCCGCTCGCCGATCCGCACGCCCTGCACCAGCCGCGGCCCGATCTGTCGGGGCATCTGGCGGGCATGTGGGTGGCCTTCGTGTCGGCGGCCCTGCTGATCGGCTTCTTCGTGACGCGCGTCCGCGAGGCGCTCGACCAGCGCGAGCGGGCGCTGGAGGACGCGCGGCGGCTGGCCGCCGCGCGCGATCGTCTCGCATCGTTGACGACGCTGGCGGCCGGTGCGGCGCACGAGCTCGCGACGCCGCTCGCCACGATCGCGGTCGCCTCGACCGAGCTCGTCCGGGAAGCCGGCGCCGCGGGCCGCGGCGATTTGATCGAAGACGCACGGCTGATCCGGTCGCAGGTCGAGCGCTGCCGCCAGATCCTCGATCACATGAGCGGGCGCGCCGACGCGTCGGCCGCCGATCCGCCCGCGGCACTCGATCCGGCCGTGGTGGTGCGCGAGGCCATCGAGGCGCTGCCGGCGGGCATTGCGTCCCGCCTGCGCGTGAGCGTGGAAGGGCCGCCCACGTCGGTGCGCATTCCGAGGGTCGGCGCGGCGCGCGCGCTGACCACGCTCATCAAGAACGCGCTCGAGGCGTCCGACGAGGGGAGCCCGGTGGACATCTCGGTGACGACCTCTCCCACCACGCTGGCGTTCGCGGTGCGCGATCGCGGCCGCGGCATCGACGACGCCACGCTCGCACGGGCCGGCGAGCCGTTCTTCACCACCAAGCCGGCCGGCGCCGGCTTCGGCCTGGGCCTGTTCCTGGTACGGACGTTCGCCGAGCAGTGGGGCGGCCGCTTCACGCTCAGCTCGCGGGCCGCCGACGGCACCGAAGCCTCCCTCTCGTTCACCGCCGATGGACGCACGGCCTGACGCGCGCGATCGGCCGGCGCCCACGGTGCTGATCGTCGAAGACGACGAGCGGTTTCGCGAGCGGCTCGCCCGTGCGCTGTCGGCGCGCGGGTGCGACGTGCGCGCGGTGGCCTCGGTCGACGAGGCCGCGGCGGCGGCGGCGCAGGAGAGCCCGGAGCTTGCCGTCGTGGATCTCAGGTTGCCATCTGGCAGCGGCCTCGACGTCGTGCGCGCGCTTCACGGGATCGACCCGACGACGAAGATCGTGGTGCTCACCGGCTACGGCAGCATCGCCACCGCGCTCGAAAGCGTCCGGTTGGGCGCCACGCACTATCTGACCAAGCCCGTGGACGCGGATCAGGTGCTCGCCGCGTTCGAGGGGCGCGGCAGCCCGCAGGAGCCGCCGTCCGTGGAGGTGCCGTCGCTGGCGCGCGTCGAGTGGGAGCACATACAGCGCGTGCTCGCCGACTGCGACGGCAACGTGTCGCAGGCGGCGCGCCTGCTCGGCATCCATCGGCGCTCGCTGCAACGCAAGCTGTCGAAGTTCCCATCGGCCCGTTAGCGTCCCGGACCCCGGCGCCCCGGCCGGGCGGCCGGGACGCCGGGTGTGGGCTACGAGCGCGTCAGCGTGCCGTCCCAGGTCGAGACCGTCTTCCGGGCATCCTCCTGCGTGAACCACACCGAGGTGACCGACTTGGTCTCCGTGTAGAAGGCGACCCCGTCCCGGCCCATCGTGTGAAGGTCGCCGAAGAACGACTGCTTGTGTCCGCTGAACGGAAAGATCGAGAACGGCACGGGGATCCCGACGTTGATGCCGACCATCCCCGCGTCGGTCCGGTGCGCGAACTCGCGGGCGGCGTGCCCGCTCGTCGTGTAGATGCACGACCCGTTGGCGAACCGGCTGGCCTGCATGATCGCCAGCCCCTCTTCGAAGTTTCTGACGCGCTTGATGCAGGTGACCGGCCCGAAGATCTCTTCGTCGCCGATGGTCATCCCGGGCGCCACATGGTCGAAGATGGTCGGGCCGACGAAGAAGCCGCCTTCATAGCCGGGGACCTTCACGCCGCGGCCGTCGAGGAGCAGCCGCGCACCCTCCTTGACGCCGGTTGCGATCCAGTCCTCGACCGACTTCTTCTGACCCGCCGACACCATCGGGCCCAGCTGCGACTCTGGCAGCCAGGCGGGGCCGACCTTGAGCTCGAGCGCGAACTCCTTGAGCAGGGCCACGAACGGCTCGGCAATCGTCTCCTCGACGCAGACGACCGGCAGCGCCATGCAGCGCTGGCCGCAGCAGCCGTAGGTCGAATTGATGATGCCGCGCACCGTTCGTTCGAGCACGCAGTCGTCGAGGACGAGCGCGTGGTTCTTCGCCTCGGTCAGCGCCTGCACGCGCTTGCCGTGGCCCGCCGCCGTCTTGTAGACGTGCAGGCCCACCGACGTGGAGCCGACAAACGACACGCCCTTGACGTCGGGATGCGACAGCAGCAGGTCGGCTTCGTTGCGCGAGCAGGTCACCAGGTTGACGACGCCGTCGGGCAGGCCCGCCTCCTGAAGCAGTTCGAGCATGCGGATGCCGGTCTGCGGAACCATGCTCGCGGCCTTCAGCACGAAGGTGTTCCCGGTCGTGATCGCGAAGGGAATCATCCAGCCGAAGGGGATCATCGCCGGGAAGTTGAACGGCACGATGCCGACGAAGACCCCGAGCGGCTCGCGGAACGAGACCGTGTCGTAGCCGGCCGACACGTTCATCGTCGTGTCGCCCTGCATCAGATAGTGAGTCGAGCAGGCGCACTCGACGACCTCGATCGCCTTGAGCACGTCGCCGCGCGCCTCGGCCAGGACCTTGCCGTTTTCCGTCGCGACCAGCCGCGTCAGCTCGTCGAGATGCTCGTCGAGCTTCTGCTTGAATCGGAACATCACCTGGATGCGCTCTGGGACCGGTCGGGCCGCCCAGCCCGGGAACGCCCGTGCGGCGGCGGCGACGGCGGCGTTCACCTCGCCGGCGGTGCAGCAGGGGGCTTCACCAATCTGCTGCCCCGTGCTCGGGTCGAACAGCGGCATGTACTTGCCGCTCGACGTCTCGCGCCACTGGCCGTCGACGCAGTACTGGAGCCGCCGGATCCCGGCGGCGCTCCCGATCGTACTCGCTGGAGTATTCGTCACGTGTACAGCCACAGATTCCTCCCTCTGGTCCGATCGATCCAGGTCCTACCGGACGGCGGCGTCGGTAACGGCGAGCGCACGGTCGATCATCGCGAATCCCTCGCGCAGCTCCCGCTCGGTGATGCAGAGCGGCGGGTTGGTGAAGAAGGAATTCCAGCGCACGAACGTATACAGCCCTTCTTCCCGGAACGTCCGGCCGAGCGCGGCCATCTCCGGCGAGCCGCCGTTGAACGGCGCCATCGGCTCCCGCGTGCGCCGGTTCCGCACGAGTTCCACGAGCCCGAAGAGCCCGATCGAGCGCGTGGCTCCGACCGAGGGGTGGTTCGCCTCGAGCTCCTGCATCAGCTCGCGCATCACGCGCCCCATCCGCTTCGCGTTGCCGACCAGATCATCCTGCTCGAGGACGTCGATCGCCGCGATCGCGGCCGCGCAGCCGAGCGGGTGGCTGTTGTAGGTGAGCCCGCCGTAGAAGACGTTCTTCTGGAAGTGCTCTGCGATGTGATGCCGCATCCCGACGGCGCCAAGGGGGACGTACGCGCTCGTCAGCCCCTTGGCCATCGACAGGAGATCGGGGACGACGTTCCAATGGTCGACCGCAAACCACTCCCCCGTGCGTCCGAAGCCGGCCATGACCTCGTCGGCAATCATCAGGATCCCGTGCTTCGTGCACAACTCACGAACGCCCTGGAGGTAGCCGTCCGGCGGCACGAGGATGCCGTTGGTGCCGGTGACGGTCTCCAGTATGAAGCCGGCGATGGTCTGCGGCCCTTCGAGCTGGATGACCTCCTCCAGCATCGCCAGCGACGCCGCCGCATCGTCCCAGCCGCGCTCGATGCCGTGATACGGATCGAGCACGTGCACGACGCCCGGGATGCCCGGCTCCGCCGCCCAGCGCCGCGGATCGCCGGTCAGCGAGATGGCGCCGGCCGTGCCGCCATGGTACGAGCGGTATCGCGCGAGAATCTTGCGGCGGCCGGTGAAGAAGCGCGCGATCTTGATGGCATTCTCGTTCGCCTCCGCGCCCCCGTTGGTGAAGAAGAACGTGTCGATATCGCCGGGCGTGATCCGGGCGAGCGTCTCGCCGAGCCGGGCGCGGACCTCGGTCGCCATGAACGGGTTCGCGTACGCGAGGGTCGCGGCCTGCTCCTGGATCGCGCGGATCACCCGCTCGTCGCCGTGTCCGATGTTGACGCACATCAGCTGGCTGTTGAAGTCGAGATAGCGTTTGCCCTCGGGCGTCCAGAAGTAGCAGCCCTTCGAGCGGGCCACCGGGATCGGATCGACGTGGGCCTGCGCCGACCATTCATAGAGGGAATGCCGCTTCGAGAGCTCGACGATCTTCGCACCGCTCATGCTCGCAACAGTTGACATGGATTGGCCTCTATCTCCTCGTGAATCCCGTTACCGCCCGCCGGAACCGCGCCGCGAACGGGCCGGTTCGAGCGCGCAAGGACGCCGGGATCCCGTCGAGCTCGCCGGAGTCCCGTCGGACCATCGACCACATGCGGCGTGTTTCTACCAGCTTCTCGCCAGGTCCGCGCGTCGCCGGGCGCGGGCGACGCACGAAACGTACCGGCAATCACAGATCGTTCGATCTCGCGATGGCCAGGCGCCGCCGCCTGACGCCATCTTCAGAAGATGCCACGGAAATCACGCGAACGTCGCTCGCGCGCGTCCCTCCGCGATGCCGGCCACGCTCATTAGAAGCATGTAGTTCAAGCGCAGACAACTCTGTAGCCCGAGCGGCTTCGTCTGCGGCATTCCTCGCTCGATTCCTGCGGCCGATCTTCGCATCGCGTCGCGCTCGCGATACTCATCCGTGCTGGTCCGGACCCTGCATGCGCGCGAGAGCGCCGGGAGCGCACCACCAAGCGCCGAGGCCGACCGCCACGGATCCATGCACTGAAACGACAGCGCGCCCTCAGGAGGGACCGATGGGGAAGATCTCGCGCGGGGAATTTCTCGGACTGACGGTCGCCGGCGGCGTCGGGCTCGGCCTGGGCGGGCCGGGCGGCGAGGCGGCGGCGCAGA
>JADZED010000001.1 GCA_020850715.1 Acidobacteriota bacterium | reverse complement strand
CCACGTAGGTCACGGTCCCGCTGCCGCTCATGATCGGCGTCGTCCCGCGGAGGGCATGCGCCGCGACCCGCGCCGGCGTCAGCGCGTGGTCGTACACCGCCACATCGTCGGTCGTGCCGGCGAACGTATCGGCGTTGTGCGTCCAGGCGGCAATCAAGAGCGGCGTCGCCTGGGCGCCGAGCGACGCCGTGCCGCTCGCCGAGGCCACGGCGGCGCCGTCGAGGTACAGCACCGCCGTGCCCTGGATCGCATCGTACGTGCCCACGACATGGTGCCACTGGCCGTCGTCCGGCACCCCGGGCGACCAGACGCCGAACGCGCTCGTCCCCGCCGCCGTGAGGCCCTGCCACCGAATCTGGCCGCTCGGGTAGTCGCGAATCAGGTAGTACCCGCCGGCGCCCGCGAGCTCCTTCGTGACGATTGGCCCGTAATTCGTCCACGTTGCATGGTTGAACGCCACCCACGCTTCGACGCTCAGCGCGCCGGTGAACGCCAGGGCGGGATCGTGCGGGACCTCGACGTGGCCGGTCGCCCCGTCGAAGCGCGCGGCCGGATCGCCGTCGCCCGTGATGCCCTGCTGATCGAGCGAAGTGCCATCCGTATAGGTGCCGTCGTGGCCATGGCCGCTGCTATCGACCGCCGTCGTCCCCGATAGCTCGTTCATCCGCCAGTGGCCGACCGGGGTGTCGACGCTGATCTCGGTCACGTACGGGTCGGGCGAGGCGATCCGCAGCCAGGGCGAGGGCGCACTCGCGGTCCAGGTGCAGCTCGCCGCCGTCGTGACGGTGAGCGTCTGCACCGAGGTCTCGGGGCCGATCGCAGGCGCGCTCGGCGAGACGGTATAGCCGCACGCCGCCTGCGTCACCGTGACCGTCGTGCCGGCGATGGTCAGGGTGCCCGACCGCGGCGCCGGCGTCGTATTCGTCGCCACCGTGAAGCCCGCGGGCCCGGACGAGGTGCCGCTCGGGCTGTCGACCGTCATCCAGGTCGGGCCGGAGGCGGCCGTCCAGCCACACGCGTCGAGCGTCGTGACGCTGACGTCGGCGCTGCCACCGGCCGCGTCCAGGCTGATCGCGGTGGGCGAGACACCGTACGTGCACGTGCCGCCCGCCTGCGACAGCGCGAACGGCTGGCCGGCAATCGTGAGCGTGCCGCCGCGCGGCTGCGCGGTGGTCGTCGCGTCGACGCCGTAGGCGATCGTCTCGGTGCCGCTGACGCTCTGCAGCGCGTGGTGCATCGCCACCTGCGCAGGAGAGAGCGCGTGGCCGTAGATCGCAACGTCGTCGATCGCGCCCGCGAACGATCCATCCGTGTACCAGCCACCGATCGCCCCCGGCCCGCTGCTCGTGCCGATTGTCGATGGCAGCCCCGAGGCGGAGGCCACCGAGATGCCGTCGACATACAGCGCGGCGGTCCCCGTGCCGCCGTCGTAGGTGCCGACGACGTGGTGCCAGGCCCCGTTGTGGTAGGCCAACGGCGACCAGAGGGCGAACACCGCCGTGTCGTTCGGCCCGCGGCCCTGCCAGCGGAGGCGGCCACTGTCGGCGTCGTGCATCAGATAGTAGCCGCCGCCGGTCGGATCGAACTTACTGACGATCGGCCCGTAGCCGGCGATGGAGGTGAACGTGATCCAGGCTTCCAGGGTCATCGCCGCGGTCGGCCCGAGCACCGCGCCGGTCCCGAGCGAGACGGTGCCGGTGGATCCGTCGAAGCTGGCGGCCGTGTTGCCGTCGCCGATGATGCCGGCCACGCCCCGCGTCACGCCGCCGGCATACGTGCCCAGACGGTCGTGGCCGCTCGCGTCGACGGCCAGCGCGCCGGCACCCTCGTCCAGCCGCCAATAGCCCAGCGGCCCGTCCGCGCGAACCTGGTTCGCATACCCGGGCGCCGTCGCCCCAGGCGCCGCCCAGCCCACGTTCGACGAGGCCGTCCAGGCGCAGCCTGGCGCGATCGAGACCGTCACCGTGCCCGACGACGGCCCCGCGCCCAGCGACGCACTCGTCGGCATGAGCGTCGCCGCACACGACCGCGCGTCCTGCGCGATCGCGACCGTCTGGTCGGCGATGGTGAGCGATCCGGCGCGCGCGGTCCCGAACGGATTGGGCGCGACGGTGTAGGTCAGGACGTCGCCGCCCGTGCGGCTGCGCGCGGCGTAGTGCTCGCCGATCTGCGACGCGGTCAGCGCATGATCGTAGACGGCCACGTCGTCGATCTGTCCGCCGAACGTGTCGCCGTTGTGCCAGGCGCCAATCTGGAAGGGATGGCTGGTGCTGGCGAGCGGATTGGCGCTGCCGGTCGTCGAGCCCACGAGGGCGCCATCGACATACAACGCAGCCGTCTGCGAAGCGGTGCTGAAGGTGCCGACGATGTGGTGCCAGGCGCCGTTGTTGAGGAGGGTGTTGTACCAGAGCGCGAATCGCGACGCGCCGTTCGTGCCGGACCCCTGCCATCGGATCTTGCCGGACTGAAAGTCGCGAATCAGGAAGTACCCGCCTTCATTGCCGTACTTGCTGACAATCGGCCCGTAGGTCGCGTCCCAGCCAGACGTGCCGCTGAACTGCACCCACGCTTCGACGGCAAGCGCGGTCGTGAAGTCGAACGCGTCAACGTCACCCATCGTGACGTAGTCGTTGGATCCATCGAACGACGCGGCGGTGTTGCCGTCCGCGATCGCGGACGACAGTCCCAGCGTCACCCCGCCCGTAGACGTTCCGGTATGCGCGCCCGGGCTGGCATCCGCTGCGGTCGTCCCGCTACTCTCGCCGAGGCGCCAGTATCCGGACGGCGCGTCGAGTAAGACCTGCCGCGCGTACCGACGTGCCGTCCCGCCCGGCACGATCCACGGCGACACCGTCATCGACGCCGCGCAGCCGTCCGCGCTCGGCGTGATCGTCGCCGTGCTGGTCGCCCCCGAGGCGGCGACGTTCGCGCTCGCCGGCGAGACGACGTAGGTGCAGGTCTGCGCGGCCGCGCGGCCGCTGCCCACCCAGACCGCCCAGAAGGCCATCGCCGCCGCCCGCGACGCCGTTGTCATGCGCCCTCCTCGCGTTCCGGAGGCACCGATCGCCGATCGATCGGCAGGTCTCGGGGACCTCAGCAACAGGCGTTCCATCGCGCGGCACGCCGTGCCAGCACGACCGTGACGGGAAGCCGTCGGGGCGCGCCAGCGTCCCGGCGAGGTACCCCTCTCTGCGCCGCCGTCCATCGTGGGCGGCCGGAGACCGGGGCGGCCCGTCCGCGGCGCGCGGCAGGTCGCCGACGACCGCGGATCATCTGACGTCCGGCTGAACCCGGAGTCCGTGATGCACGCCTGAAATCCGACGGCTCCGGAGCGCGTTGCCAGGGGCTGAATCGTCACGTCCGGCCGTCACCGCACGCTCGCGCCATCGACAGCGCATTGCGTCTGGACTCGGACGGCCGCGACGCGGCCGTCTCATCGCGCGTGCCTCGAGGGCGCCGCGTCGCATCATGCCCACCGGGCCACGACCTGTCGCCCGCCAGGCATGCACACCCCCTCGATCGACGTCTCGATCTCCGTTGCGCCGCGCGCCCGGACGATGCTACCGTCGTCCGGGCGACGCCGCCGCAACCCGGCACGCCGCTCGCACCAGCCATTCACGAATCGCCGACGGCGGTCCGGTCTCCACGGACTGCGGAGGACCCCGCGAGTGGCGCGACAAAGCCCGGAACTACGGACAGATAGGCTGGAACAGCGGATGACGATTCTCGAGGCGCTGCCGGCGCGTATCGACAGCCTGCACGAGCAGATTGTGCAGCTCCGATCCGAGCTGACCGCTGAATTTTCTGCCGTACGGGCCGAAGGGCAAGCGCTGGGCGATCAGATGCGCTCGGCAGTGCACGCCCACGACGACCAGTTGCGCACCGAGATGCGCGACCAGGGCGTCCAACTCCGCACCGAGATGCAGGCGCAGGGCGACCAGTTGCGCACCGAGATGCGCGATCAGGACGTCCAACTCCGCACCGAGATGCAGGCGCAGGGCGACCAGTTGCGCACCGAGATGCGCGACCAGGGCGTCCAACTCCGCACCGAGATGCAGGCGCAGGGCGACCAGTTGCGCACCGAGATGCGCGATCAGGGCGTCCAACTCCGCACCGAGATGCAGGCGCAGGGCGATCAGTTGCGCACCGAGATGCGCGATCAAGGCATCCAACTCCGCACCGAGATGCAGGCCCAAGGCAACCAGTTGCGCACCGAGATGCGCGACCAGGGCGTCCAGTTGCGCGCCGAGATGCAGGCCCAGGGCGACCAGTTGCGCGTCGAGATGCGCGAACAGGGCGGCCAGCTCCGCGTCGAGATCCGGGAGGGAGACGAAGCGACCCGCACGCTCATGCGCATGCTGCACGAGGATCTCGTCGTCCGGATACGGACGCTTCAGCACGGGTGAATGCGTCGAACGGAATCCGGGACAGCCGTGCAGCCTGACACATTCGCGGGGATGGCTGCGCCGCGCTCTCCTGCGCCATGGCACAGACGGCCGCGTACGAACGGGCAGCCCGGGCCATCCGGCTTCGTCGTCGACGCGACGCACGCCCGCACGGCAGCCGCAGTCCGCCGCGCGCTGCGGAAGTCCGCCTCACGCGCACGGGCCAAGGCGTCGGCCCTGTTCTTCAAGGCCGGCAAAGGCGGCTACGGGGAGGGGGACGTCTTCATCGGCGTGACCGTCCCGCACCAGCGGAGAGTCGCCCGCCGCTTTCGCGATCTGCCGCTCGAAGAGGCGGAACACCTGCTCACGTCGCGCACGCACGAGGAACGCCTCACCGGGCTCCTCATTCTCGTCGATCGCTTCAACCGCTCGACCGACGCGAACGACAGGCGCGCCATCTTCGACCTTTACGTGCGCAGGCTCAAGCACGTCAACAACTGGGACCTCGTCGACACGAGCGCCGGCAGCATCGTGGGCGGATGGCTCTCGGGCAAGCCAAAGACGCTGCTCGATGCGCTCGCCTCCTCGGACAATGTGTGGGCGCGCCGCGTCGCCATGCTGGCGACCTTTCACGACATCAAGCGGGGCGATCACCAGGCGGCGATACGCATGGCCCGTCGCCTGGTCGACGACCCGCACGACATGATTCGGAAGGCCGTCGGCTGGATGTTGCGCGAGGTGGGCAAGCGCGCGAGCCCGGACGCCCTCGACGGCTTCCTGGCCGCTCATGCCGCGACGATGCCGCGCACCACGCTTCGCTATGCGATCGAACGGCTGCCGGCGGGTCGGCGCAGGCACTGGTTGGGACGGCGGGACAGTCTCCGAACGTCAGGCGGACATCGCGGACGATCACGCGGCCGTTGACGCCTCCCGCGATCCCTGCTCCCGTCGAGATTCCTGCGCTCCCGATCGCCTGCGGATCGCCCGCAGAATTCAAGCCGATGTCTCCCGACCTTCAATCCTCCTGCGAACGCTCCTGCCCTCCCGATCTCCCGTGGGCGCCCGTCTCACTGGGTCCGCGCGATACGCGATCGCGATCGACGCGCCCACGTTGATTACGAACATCGCGAGTGCGAGGGCGTTCCACAGCCCGCCCCAGACACGCCAGCGCCCGAGATCGGCGTCGAGATCGCCGACGATCCTGAGCACCAGCGACGCGTGCAGCACGGCAACGTGCAGGTAGAATCTCGGTCCGTAGAGCAGGGGCCGCCCGAGCACCGCCGGAAAGATGACCGGCGCGTGCGCGAACACCATCGACATCACGAAGCCGAGGAACACCGCGTGCAGCATCGCGTCGTACACGACGCCGGGCGCCGTCACCCCGGTTGCCAGCGCCACGACGGCCCCGATCGCCAGCCATCCGTACCCGCCCAGCAGCGTGATCGCCATGTACTGCGTCACGCCGCGCTGTCGGACGGTGCGGCGCACGACGTCGTAGCGGAAGAGCCACGCGGCCAGGAGCAACAGCCCCGCGCCCAGGACCCGGACGCCCGCCTCCGGCCATCGCAGCGACGCGGCCACTCCCGCCCCGACGAGCACGGTCGCGCAGACGAAGATCGCCCGGACGACCGGCGTCGGGCGGAGCACGCGATTGAGCTCGAGGCGCTCGCCGGCGATCGTGAGCACCAGGAAGGCGAGCCACCAGCCGACCAGGCGGAAGATCGCGAACCCGTCGAGCCACAGGAGGTTCCCGATCGTCCAGGCGACCGCCCCGAGCCCCATCGTCGCCATGTAGAGGGTTGCTTGCCGGCGCCACAGCACGGCGAAGATGGCGATCAGGATGATGCTGCCGGCCGCGATGAGCGGCGGCCCGAAGTGAGCCATGAACGGGAGATCGAGCGCGAGGGCGCCCGCCGCGACCAGCGCGGGCGCGGTGTAGCCCCACGGCGCGCCGAGCGCCACGGCCCGTTCGAGGCTGATGAGCGTGCCGAGAAAGCCGCACACCATCAACGGACCGTGGGCGATCAGCGCCTCTGGCCACGGCAGCGGCAGGTTCCAACCGACGCGCACGAGCCCGAGCCACGCGCCGCAGGCCATCGACAGCAGGCCGATCGCCATCAGCGGCATGCGCCGCAGTGCGAGACGGCCGGTCTCCGGCCTGGAGGCGTTCGCCACGGACTTCGCCTCTAGGTGCGTGTGATGCGCACCTGCCACTCCTCTGGCCCCTTGGCGAGGTACTCCCATGTGAACTGGCCGCGCCGCTCGGCCTCGAACTGGTAGTACAACGGCGCGGGATCGTGATCGTTGATCAGCACGAAGGCTTCGCCGGCGCTCAGGCCCTCGAACGTCGAGAAGATCCGCGGGTGCCGCTCGCGCGGGATCACTTCCCGCACGTCCAGTGTTCGTGTCTCGCTCATCATCGCCCTCCATTGAGTTGTCGTGTGGCCGCCTCGGACATCCGATCCGGGTCCCAGGGCGGATCCCACACGAGGTTGATGTCGACCTCTTCGACGCCGCCGACGCGCCACTTGAGCGTCGAGTCGACGAGGTCCTTGAGATAGCCGCCCAGCGGACAGGCCGGGCTGGTCATCGTCATGTTCACGCACACGCGCGCGCCGTCGATCTCGATTCCGTACACCAGGCCCAGATCGACGATGTTGATGCCCAGCTCCGGATCGATGACCTCGCGCAGCGCTTCGCGAACCGCGTCCTCGGTGATGGCCACCATCGACCTCAGTGGCTGAGAGGCGGGCGGCAGACGGTCAGATCGAATCCGCCCATTCGGACCCGGTCCAGCAGGAGCGCCCAGCTCCGCTCGAGATCGCGCAGGGCGCCCTCGTTGGCCAGCGCCGCGTAGGTGAGCGGCAGGCACTCGGTTTCGGTGTGTATGGGACATCCTTCGTGCAGCAGGTCCTGCGAGAGCAGCACCTGCCGCAGGCTGACCTCGTAGTGCTGGCCGCAGGCGGCGCACGGCACGCGAACGGCCAGATACTGCAGGAGATCGAGACCCGGTGCTGTCGATGGGGTGGGCGTTGACGGGGCTCCCATGCGTCCTCCTTACTATCGTCCTGATCTCAGGTCGACCGCCATCATCGATCGCGCCTGGCAGCCAGACGTTGCGCAGGCGCAAACAGCCTCTGGCCGAACGGGGCGTCCAATCGCGTGATGTGGCACGATGGGCAGTGCCCATGGAGGACCGGGACCATTCGGACAGCGCCAGGCGGCTGTCGCAGGTGCCCCTGTTTCGGGGGGTCGCCTCCGACGCACTGGCGCGGATCGCCGGCCTGGCGCGCTCCGCCCGGATCGAAGCGGGCGCGTTCTTCTTCAACGAGGGCGATCAGGCGGAAGAGTTCTTCGTGCTGACCGATGGCCGCGTCAAGCTCACGCAGGTCACGCCAGAAGGCCACCAGGTCGTCCTGCGCCTGATCGGTCCGGGCGACGCCTTCGGCGGCGTAGGGGCCTTCGGCGAGCCCACATATCCTGTGAGCGCCGAAGCTGTGGAGGCGTCGATCGCGATGGCCTGGACCTCCGCCACGATGCGGCAGCTCTTCCAGACCGAGCCGCCGATGGCGATCAACGCGCTGCACTTCGTCTCGACCCGGTATCACGATCTGCTGGGCCAGTACCGGCAGCTCATGACCGAGCGTGTGGAGCGCCGGGTCGCGCGGACGCTGCTGAGGCTGGTTCACGACACCGGACGGCGTGTGGAGAACGGCATCGAGATTCCATTCCCGATCTCGCGGCAGGACATCGCCGAAATGACCGGCACGACGCTGTACACCGTCAGCCGGCTGCTGAGCGGCTGGGAAAGTCAGGGGATCGTGCAGAGCGGCCGGCAGCGCATCGTCCTGACCCGACCGCATGCGCTCGTCGCGATCGCCGAAGACCTGCCCACCCGCTGATCTCCGGCGCCGCCGCGCTTGCGCCGGCGCAACGATCCTCTGCCACCCGCGATCGATCCTGTGGGTGTTCGCGACATCAGGTCGATCAGCGCACATGTTGGGGTTCCATCGGCTCGTGCTCGCCGGCATCATCGCGGGATCGGTGCTCCTGCCAGGATGCGGCCTGAATGCGGGTGCGCCGGAATCGGCCACCGCGTCGGCGCCGCACGTGCCGCCGTCGATTCATCGCTGGAGCCCGGCTGTCGTCCATGTCGACCTGAACGCGAGCGTCCGTCGCATCGGCATCACCAACGGCGTGCTGTACGAAGCCTGGACGTTCAACGACAGCGTGCCCGGCCCGTTCATCCGCGCCCGCGTCGGCGATACGCTGGAAGTGAGCGTGACCAACGCCGACCCGTCCGGGATGCCGCACAATCTCGACTTCCACGCCGTGAGCGGACCCGGCGGCGGTGCCATCGTCACGACGGTCACGCCGGGCCAGCGCCATACGGCGCGCTTCGCGCTGCTCTATCCCGGCCTGTTCGTCTATCACTGCGGTGCGCCGCCGGTCATGGACCACATTGCGAACGGCATGTACGGGCTGATGCTGGTCGAGCCCAAGGGGGGATTGCCCGCGGTCGATCGCGAGTATTACGTGATGCAGAGCGAGTTCTACGCCGGGACGCCGGATCCGGCGACCGGGGTGGCCGCGTACTCGCACGAAGCGGGCCTTCGCGAGGATCCAACCTGGGTCGTCTTCAACGGCGGCGCGCTGTCGCTGATGGGTGACGACGCGCTGACCGCGCGGACCGGCGAGACCGTCCGCATCTACTTTGGCAACGCCGGGCCGAACAAGCCATCATCCTTCCATATCGTCGGCGCCGTGATGGACCGCGTGTACCGGGAAGGCGACCTCGTGAGCCCGCCGGCGCGCGGCGTCCAGACCACGCTCGTGCCGCCAGGCGGCGCCGCCGTGATCGATGTGAAGACCTCCGTGCCTGGCACCTACACGCTGCTCGATCATGCGATCTTCAGGACCGAGAAGGGCGCGACCGGAGTCCTGAAGGTCGACGGCCCGCTCCGTCCGGATCTCTACCGCGGCGATCAGCCGTACGAACCCTCGGTCGTGATGCGTCATTGAGAACGGATCCTGCCCATGCACGCACTGCACGTGACGCCGAGCAACACCATCGCCGAGCTCCTCGCGGCGCATCCGGTCGCCGCACGCGTGCTCGTCAGCCACCGCATGCACTGCGTCGGATGCGAGATCGCGCCGTTCGAGACGATCGCCGACGCCTGCAGGACCTACGGCGTGGCCGTCGAGGAGCTCTTCAACGAGATTCAGCAGTCCTTCGAGGGACAAGGAGGCCCGACATGATGGCTGCCCCGCTGCCCACCTTCACCGATCGCGCCGGCAGGGGTGCCGGCCCGATCGGGCCGGGCGTGCCCGCTCGGCTGATCCGCGCGGAATTCGAGGAGATGCCCGGGCTCGCGCTCACCACGTCCCAGGCCGCGAGGCTGTGGAGTCTGACGAAGTCGCAGGCCGAAACCCTGCTCGAGGCGCTGGTGCGCGACGGCTTTCTCGTACGCGCGCGGCGGGCGACGTATCGGCGCCGCGGCTGCCCGCGCTGCACGTGATGAATCGCCGCCCCTCCAAGGCGGCCCGTCCGTGAACGCGGGTGCGGCCGCCGTGGCGTCTATCGCATTGCCGCGGGGCGCGCCGGCGTCCCTTCCTGGAATTGGTGCCGCGATTCGAGAAACGCGAGCAGCACCTCCTGCTCGGCCGCCGTCATGTTTCCCGCGTACGACGGCATGTTCTCGGCCCCGCTCAGGATGCGTGTGAGCATCTGATCGCGCGTGAGCCGGTCGCCGACGTTGCTCAAATCGGGCCCCCTGATGCCGCCATACCCCGAGACCAGGTGGCAGAACTCGCACCCCTTGTCGTAGAAGACCTGCGCGCCTTCGGCGATCGGGCCGCTCGTCGTCCCGACCACCTCGGCCGGGAGCGGCGGCGCGTCCATGCGCGGCGACCAGGGGGCCAGGTGCCCCATTCGCGAATAGTGCGCGATCACCGCGAGCGCGCAGATGACGATGGCGATCGCCCAGGGACGTCGCAGCGGATGGCGCTCGCCGCGCGGCGACACGAAGGGCAGGAAGATCAGGAACAGGCCGAAGATGAGCGGGCCGAGCAGGATCACCCATCGCTCCGACCATTTCGGCATCAGCGCCAGCAGGGCGAAGTACCACAGGAAGTACCAGTCCGGCCGGGGCGACGCGGCGACGAGCGTGGGATCAGGAGGCCGGCCGAGCTCCGGAGGGCCGAGCGCGATCGCAAGCGTCGCGATGACGATGACCACGCCGAAGCCGACCACGACGTCGCGCCAGGCCGCGTACGGCCAGAACGGCAGCCCCTCCCGCTCGAGCAGCCGGTGGTACCAGGCGCGATAGGTGCGCGGGTCGACCGGCCGGCCCGCGGCCGGCGGCTCCGAGATGCCGTTGTAGAGCACGAGATAGAGGTGCACGCCGATGAAGACGAACATCAGAGCGGGTATGAAGAAGACGTGCGCCGCGAAGAAGCGGCTCAGCGTCGCGCCGCCCGGCACGCTGCCGGCCAGCACGAACCGGGCGAGCCAGTTGCCGATGATCGGCGCCTTGCCGGCCTGCTCCGCGGCGACGACCGCGGTCCAGAATCCTGTCTGGTCCCAGCGCAGCAGCTGCCCGGTGAACGCCATCAGGAGCGTGA
Organism: Acidobacteriota bacterium; assembly: GCA_020850715.1. GTDB lineage: Bacteria > Acidobacteriota > Vicinamibacteria > Vicinamibacterales > CAVVIG01 > JADZED01. The sequence goes on along the minus strand of JADZED010000001.1, from coordinate 93,344 downwards.
ACAGCAGCAAACCGGTGCCGGTCAGCCAGTTCATCTGCCGGGGGTACTTGTACGAGCCCATGAGGTAGACGCGGATGGTATGGGCTCCGATCAGGACGATCATCGCCGAGGCGCCGAAGTAGTGGAGGCCGCGGACGATCCGGCCGAGCGTGTTGGCGGTGATGAAGTGCAGGCTGTCGTACGCCTGGCCCGAGCTGGTCACATAGGCGCTCGACAGCGCGATCCCGGTGACGACCTGCAGCAGGAACGCCACGAGCGTGGCGCTGCCAAACACGAACAGCCAGCGCGAGCGGCGGGCGTGCGGGACGACGTGCGTGAGGATCGGCCCGACCGTCTGCGACACGCCGGTCACGTCGTCGAACCAGCGCCAGGCGGATCGCGCGACCCGGACCGGCCGTTCAATGACCGGAGATCGGGAGCGGGCTCGTGAGGATTTCGACGTTGCCATTTCGCGTGCGGACCGGATAGGTGGCCAACGGCTGCGGCGGAGGGCCCGACGCAACGCGTCCATCGTGGTAGAACACCCCTCCGTGGCAGGGGCACATGAACAGATTGGCGGTCCCGATCCATCGCACCGGGCAGCCGAGGTGCGTGCAGTTGATCGAGAACGCCGTGAACGTATCGGACGTGTCGCGGCGCAGCCATGCCGCCGTCTGGGCGGTCACGCCCGCCCACGGCAGCGGCGTTGGATCCGCAAACGCCACCTGCCGCGTCTCGCCCACCTGGAATTCATCGATGCGTCCCACGGTGGACCAGACCTGCGGACTCCTGCGCAGCCCGAGCAGGAAGGCGATGCTGGGGATCGCCACGATGAGCGCCGCGAGGCCGCCGGCCGCGAGGCTCAGGCGCGTCAGAAAGTCCCGCCGCGTCACCGGCTCGCCCTCCTCGGCACGAGCGGGTGCCGGAGGCGCGGCGCCCGGGGACGCCATGGCGGGGCCGCCGTTCGGCCGGTGCGCGTCGGCACGCGCCGGCGGGGGCGTGCCCGCCATCAGCGCACCCGTCGCGATCGGGCCGCGACGTCCGGGATCGGTCCGCCAGATGACGACCTGATAGGGCCGCCAGAGATAAGGGATTGGCGGCACCGCGATGTGGACGAGGCGGGTGACTGGAAACAGGAAGATGAGCAGGAAGCCGAGCACGATGTGCAACTGGATGATCGCCGGCAGCGCCGCGACCGTGCTCACCTCCGGCTGGAGCCTGACGAGGGACCACAGCCACGGCACGGCCGTGCTGAGGTACCAGATCGAGCCCCATCGGTGGAAGAGGGCGATCACGATCCCGCTCGCCACCTGGACGAGGAGCACGACCAACAGCACCCAATCCATCGGGGAGCTCGTCTGGCGAACACGCGAATTTCGCCGTAGCCGTCGAGCGATGAGCATCAGCAGGCCGATGAAGGCATAGAGCGCCAGCGCGAGACCGACGGCCTCAATCACGAACAGTCGCAATCCGCCGCCGAGCAGCGCGAGGGCGGCCCCCGGTGCCAGCCAGGCGAGCAGGTGCGCCAGCAGGATGAGCGTGATGCCGTAGTGCCATGGCACCGATCCCCAGTACAGCGTCCGATTCTCGAGCAGCTGCGTCGAAAGGCTCGAGTACGAATACCGGTTGCCCAGGTACCGCCCGAGGCTGCCGGCGACGGCCGTTATGACAGCAATGTAAGGAAATACGGCGAAGAGGACCGTCGACATCCTTCGTCCTCCGGTTCGAAGGCCTCGCCGGTCCGCTCGTCGATCACCGAGGCGAGCGCACGCAGCACGGCGGCGAATGGAGCGGAGCGCCGCTCGATGGCCGGCAGCACCTTGCCCAGAGCGGGCCGCAGCGCCATCCGCACGAGCTCGCCCGCCTCCTCGCTGTCCGGGTCGAGCGCCAGCGATCGCAGGACCGGCGACATGTGGTCCGCCAGTTCCGAGCCGGCATTCAAGCCGAGACGCTGGTATCGTTCGACCAGCCCTGCGATGAGGAGCCCGCGCCGCCCCTCCTCTCCGAACAGCTGATGGCCGACGTAGAGGGCGACCTCGGCGTCGAAATCGAATGTTCTCGCATACAGCTCCTGCTGGGCAGCCAGCGGCATCGCGCCCGCCGTCGCGGCAAACAGGTCGAGCTGGGCGGCGGCATCGGCGTGGGAGTCCTTGCATTCCTCGCGAGCCGCCGCCGCAAGATCGGCGAGCGGAGAGGATGGATATTCGAGCAGGAGCGCGAAGCGCTCGTATACCATCACAGCCCCCGCCGCGGCGCGCGGAGGAAGCCCATGCCGCCGCCCTCCTGCTGCGCCTGCGTCACCTCCAGCAGTTCGATGGCGGCTTCGCGGGCGAACGGCGGGATGACGAAGCGCTGATCGAAATCGGCCAGCGACGTCAGGTGATAGATCGCTTCGAGCTCCTCGGCGGTCGTCCCCGCCTCCGCCATGGCCTTCAGCACGTCGACCTCGGCGATGTCGCCGACCGTCTGCGCCCGCTTGAAGATCCGGAGCGCCAGCATCTTCCGATACACCCCGACGACCTCCTGCTCGTCGCCGGCCGTGAACAGCGACGCCATGTAGCGGATCGGCAGCCGCGCGTGCTCGAGCGAGCTGAAGAGATCCGCCGACGTGTCGTAGACGCCGTCGTCGACCGTGCCGGTCACCGGGAGCAGCGGCGGAACGTAGAAGAGGCTCGGCAGCGTCCGGAACTCCGGATGGAGCGGCAGCGCCAGCCGCCAGACCTTCACGTACCGGTAGACCGGCGAGCGCTGCGCCGCCTCGATGACCTTCGCGTCGAGGCCGTTGGCTTCGGCCGCGCGCTGCACCGCCGGGTCGAACGGATCGAGGATCAGGCTGCGCTGCGCCTCCACGAGCTCGGCATCCGGGCGCTTCGCCACCTCCTCTATCCGGTCGGCGTCGTACAGCAGGACGCCCAGGTACCGGATGCGGCCGACGCACGAGTGCATGCACGCCGGCGCCTGCTGCGTCTCGAGCCGCGGGTAGCACAGGATGCACTTCTCAGACTTGCCGGTCGCCCAGTTGAAGTAGACCTTCTTGTAGGGGCACCCCGAGACGCACATCCGCCAGCCCATGCACTTCTCCTGGCTGACGAGCACGATGCCGTCCTCGCCGCGCTTGTAGATGGCGCCGGCCGGGCAGGCCGCCACGCAGCTCGGGTTGACGCAGTGGTTGCAGATGCGCGGCAGATAGAAGAAGACGAGGCGCTCGGTCTCGAGCAGGCGCTGGCGCTCCTCCTCGGTGAGATGCTGGAGGTTGGGATCGTTGGCCGCGTAGATCGACGACCCGCCGAGATCGTCGTCCCAGTTCGGCCCGGTCGAGATCTCCATCTCCTCGCGCGTGACCAGCGAGATCGGCACGGCGACCGGCTGATCGTCCCCGGGCGGCGCGTCGATCAGATCGTCGTACTTGTAGGTCCACGGCTCGTAATAGTCGTCGAGCGAGGGAAGACGCGGGTTGAACGCGAGCGTGAAGAGCTCGCGCGGCCGGGTGCCGAGACGCAGCTTCAGCCGGTCGCCATCGACGGTCCAGCCGCCGCTGTACTGCTCCTGATCCTCGTAGAGCGTGGGATACCCGGTGCCGGGCTTGGTCTCGACGTTGTTCCACCACATGTATTCGGTCCCCGGACGACCGGTCCACAGGTTCTTGCACGCGAGGCTGCAGGTGTGGCAGCCGATGCACTTGTCGAGATGGAACACCATCGAGACCTGACAGCGGACGTTCACGGAGCCCTCCTCAATACGGCGGCCGGCCCGGCAGCTTGTGCACAATTGCGTAGGTATCGCGATCGGACGCCGCCGGCCCGTAGTCGTTGAAGTGGTAGCAGTGCTGGGCGTAGCCGCCCACCATCAGCACGGGCTTCAGCTTCATGCGGGTCACGCTGTTGGTGCCGCCGCCGCGCCGCTTCCGCGTCGGCGACTTGGGGAAGGCGACGGTACGTTCCGGTGCGTGATAGAAGAGCGCGACGCCGCGCGGCACTCGCGCGCTGACGACGGCCCGGGTGACGACGGCGCCGTTGTCGTTCAACATCTCGACCCAGTCGTTGTCGTCCACGCCGATGGCGGCGGCGTCCGCGTCGTTCAGCCACAGCGGCTCGATGCCGCGCGAGAGCGTCAGCATCCGCAGGTCGTCGGCATAGGTCGAATGAATGTGCCACTTGCCGTGCGGCGTGAGGCAGTTGAGCACGATCGCGTCCGGCGGCAGCGGCGTATCGGACATCTCGCGCGTCGTCTCCATCGGCAGGAGCGGCTTGAAGGTCGGCAGCGATTCGCCGAACGCCCGATAACCCTCGTGATCCAGGTAGAGATGCTGCCGGCCGGTCAGCGTGCGCCACGGCACGAGCCGCTCCACGTTCTGGCAGTAGGCGCTGTAGGCTCGTCCGCCGTTGACGATGCCGGACCACGATGGGCTCGTCAGGATCCGGCGCGGCTGATCGGTGAGCGCGCGCAGATCGTAACGGACGCCGCGGGTGGGCTCGGCGAGGTCCGCCAGCCGCATCCCGGTCTCCCGCTCGCGCGCCTGGAAGCCGCGGCACGCCACTTCTCCGTTGGTCTCCGGCGCGAAGAACAGGATCATGTCCGCCGCCTCGCGCGCGTCGACGAGGGAGGGATAGCGCTGGCCGTTCCACTCGTAGGGGCGGACCTCTGCGGCAAACGCGTCGTAGAGGTCCGCGACCGGCATCTCGACGCCGCGATCCTCGACCCCCTGCTCCCGCAGCCGCGGCCCGAGCGAACAGTACTTGTCGTGCAGGTGCGCGTAGTCGCGCTCCACCACGCGCAGGTGCGGCATCGTCCGTCCCGGCACCAGGTCGCATTCGCCTTCGAACCAGCGGAGCACCCGGGGCTGCGCGATCTCCGACGGCGTGTCGTGCTTGAGCGGCGACGCCACGACGTCGCGGAACGGCTCGGGGAAGTGCGCGGGCGACAGCGCGCTGATCCGCTCGGCCAGCAGCCGGAAGATGTCCCAGTCGGTCCGCGCTTCCCAGCACGGCGGCACGGCCGCGCCGAGCGGGTGAATGAACGAGTGGAGGTCGGTCGTGCTGAGGTCGTCCTTCTCGTACCAGCTCGCCGACGGCAGGACGATGTCGGAGTAGAGCGCCGACGTGTCCATCCGGAAATTGAGGTCGACGACGAGATCCATCTTGCCGCGCGGCAGCGGATCCCGCCACGCGCTGTCGCCGGGCGACTCCGGCGCGAGCGGCGCGGCCACCGCGCTGTCCGCCGTCCCCAGGTAGTGGCGGAGGAAGTACTCGTGCCCTTTCGCGCTCGAATGGAGCGCATTCGCGCGCCAGATGATCCAGACGCGCGGCCAGTTCTCGGGTGTGTCGGGATGATCGACGGCAAAGAGCGTGGTGCGGCTGCGCAGGCGCTCGACGACCCAACGGACCGTGTCCTCCGGCGTGGCCGCGCCGGCGCGCTCGGCCTGGCGCGCCAGCTCGATCGGGTTCTCGTCGAACTGCGGGTAGAACGGCAGCCAGCCCATCTTCACCGCCGCCGCCTGCAGTTCCAGCAGGGTCTCGGCCGCGAATGGCCCCCGGTCCGGGCGTGAGTCGACCAGGCCGTGGTGATAGCGCCACTGGTCGCTGTGCACGTAGTGGTACGACGGCCCGTTCTGCAGGCGCGGCGGCGCCTGCCAGTCGAGCGCCATGGCGAGCGTCGACCACGACGCCTGCGGCACCAGCTTCTCCTGGCCGGTGTAGTGGTTCAGTCCGCCGCCGTTCACCCCGATGCAGCCGCAGGTCATCAGCGCCGTGATCGCCGCCCGATAGTGCAGGTTCGCGTGATACCAGTGATTCACGCCGGAACCGACGATGACCGTGCACTTGCCGCGGGTCCGCTCGGCGGTGCGGGCGAACTCGCGCGCGAACTGGACGACCGTCTTCTGCCCGATCCCCGTGAAGCGCTCCTGCCACGCCGGCGTGAACGGCTGGCTGGCGTCCGCGTAGTCGGCGGGGTACTCGCCCGACAGGCCTCGCGCCACGCCGAAATGCGCCATCAGCAGGTCGAACGCGGTCGTGACGGCAATGCGCCCGGCGGCCGTGTCGAGATGAACCACGGGCACGGCACGATGGAGACGGCGGCCGTCGGCGAAATCCTGAAAGGCGACGCTCAGGGTGCCGTCGTGGTGGTCGAGGAGGCTGAGCGCCGGCGTGATGTCGCTGCCGTCGAGCCCGTCGCGCAGCTCGAGGTTCCACTGGCCGGCCCGCTGCTGCCAGCGGAAGCCGATGGACCCGGTCGGCATCCGCGGCTGCTTCTGCCGCGCATCGAACAGCAGCGGTTTCCACTCGGCGTGCTCGACCTCCCGGTAGCGCGCCACGTCGCTCGCGCGAAGCAGCGCGCCGGCCACGCAGTGCTTGCCCTCGGGTTCGAGCTTGACGAGGAACGGCATGTCGGAGAAGCGCGTCAGGTACTCGGTGAAGTACGCCGCCTGCCGGTCGGCGTGGAATTCCTTGAGGATGACGTGATCGACCGCCAGCCAGAACGCGGCGTCCATGCCGGCGTGCACCGGGATCCACCAATCGGCGTACCTGGCGACCTCGCTGAAATCTGGCGAGAGCACGACGAGCTTCGATCCGTTGTTGCGCGCCTCGGCGACGAAATGGACGTCGGGCGTGCGCGTCATGTTCAGATTGCTGCCGGCCGCCACGATGTACTTGCTGTTGTACCAGTCGGCGCTCTCGGCCACGTCGGTCTTCTCCCCCCAGGTCTCCGGCGACGCCGGCGGAAAGTCGGCGTAGAGATCGTAGAAGCTGAGGAGCGGCGCGCCGAACAGCTGCAGCAGGCGCGCACCGGCGGCGTAGCTGACCATCGACATCGCCGGAATCGGCGAGAAGCCGACGACACGGTCCGGTCCGTAGGTCTTCGCGGTGTGGAGCATGCTCGCGGCGACGATCTCGAGCGCCTCGTCCCACGACGCCCGCCGCAGACCGCCCTTGCCCCGCGCCTCCTGATACCTGCGGCGCGCGTCGTCGTTCCCGACCACCGAGGCCCAGGCGTCCACCGCGTCGGCGTGGCGCGCTCGCGCCTCGCGCCACGCGTCGAGCAGCGCCCCTCGCACGTATGGGTATTTCACGCGGATCGGGCTGTACAGGTACCAGGAGAATGTGATGCCGCGCGGGCAGCCGCGCGGTTCGTAGCCGGGCAGATCGGGCGTCAGCTTCGGATAGTCGAGCGCCTGCATCTCCCACGTCACGATCCCGTTCTTGACGTAGACCATCCAGGAGCAGCTGCCGGTGCAGTTGACGCCGTGAGTACTTCGTACGACCCGGTCGTGCTGCCATCGATTGCGGTAGAAGTCTTCCCAGGTGCGCGCCTGCGGATCGACGAGATCGCGAATCCAGCTCACCGTGCCGCCCTCCGCCCCGCGGCCGCCGTCGCGAGCAGCGCCAGGCGGACCGAATGGACGCGCGAACGGCCCGCGCGTCCGGTGATCGCGAGCAGGATCGCGCAGCCGGCGAGAAGGGCGATGCCGAGCGCCGCCGTCGACACGACGGGCCGGCTGGCTTCGCCGTTCGGCTGTTCGAGAAACGCCGCCAGCGCCTGCTGCTCCCCCGGCGTCAGCGGATGCGTACTGAACAAGGGCGCCATCGTCGGGAAGTACAGCGTCGAGAGCGCAGTCTCGATGCCCTGCTGCCCCATGCGCGCGGCAGCGGTTGTCAGGTCCGGTCCCATCGTGCCGCCACCGGGAAACGGAAGGCCGGCGGTGTCGTGGCAGGAGGCGCACGCCGGGCCGCCGCGGGCGAACGGGATCGCACCGTCGAAGAGCTGGCGTCCGAGAGCGACCGTGCTCGCCCGTGCCGCCTGCGCGCGCGCCGGCGATCCGGCGCTCATGATCACGAGGGCACCGATCAACGCGCGCCAGCCGCCGACGAACAAGGCATCTCCTCCAGTTGAATCGTCCGCGGGAACAGGATCGCGTCCTCGACGTACACGTGCCGCTGCATGTCCGCGTCGAGCCCGATCAGTCGCTCGCCAAGCGAGCGCTGCCAGGCCGGCGTGTCGCCAGGCAGGGCCCATCGCTGCCAGATCGGCCGCATGCGGTCGAGCAGCCGATCGCCCAGCGCATGCTCCGCCTCGAGGATTTCGATTGGCAACGCGAGCGCCCCGAATCCGTGCCGCGGAGATGGCATGCCGGCCTGCCGCGTGCGCTCGAGCTGTTCGACGAACGGGAAGAGGATCTCTTCCTCCTTGCGCAGGTGGCTGTCGAGCGTGGCGCGGAACTGGCCGAACGCCTGGGCGAAGGCGCGGATTTCAGCGCGCGCGGCCGGGCTGGCTGCAAGGGCTTCCCGCAGCAGATCCCAGATGAGGGGCAGCTCGGCTCGGAGGTAGGTGTGATGGGTCTCCCGGATGTGCTGCGTCAGATCCGCAAGGGCGCATGCGGCCGGATCGAACGCCTGCGTGATCACCGGAGTCAAGATCCGATCGTCGTCCGGCGGTGCGGACGCCGGCAATGACACCAGTGTCCCCCCCAATCAAACATTCGTCCTGAGTGGGACGCGATGGTCGAGGTGGCTGCTGCATCGCTTCTTCACACGGCCGTCGGCTGCCGCGGTACGCACGCGTTATTGCCGCGACGGCTCCGTCGCGGTACCCTTCTGGGGAAGGGACAGGGAAGGAAGAAGGAAGATGAAGGCCGACAGGTCCAACGCCCGTGCTCGAACCGTCCGGCGGCCGCGCGTGACCTCGCGGGCGGACCGCGGCGGCGTCGCCGATGGCGGAGTCCTCGTGGTGGTCGATGCCACGCCGGCGTCGCGGCGGGTCCTGGAATATGTCGGTCGAATCCTCGCCGGGTGTCGCCGCGTCGACTGCCATCTGGCGTACATCGCCCCCAACCTGCCGGCGGGCCTGCTGGAGTCGGGAGGCTCGGAACTACCCGAGCGCGAGATGCGGATTGAAGCCGATCTGCGACGGGAGCAGCGCCGCTGGACCGCTGCGGCCGATCGGAAGGCAGAGCGGATCCTCGCTGCGGCCCGAGGAACCCTTCAGGAGATGGGCGTGGCTGCGGCCCGCATTCACACGTGCGTGTCGTCTCCCCTCGACGCCAGGAGGATCGTGGACGAAGTGCTGCTCCTGGCGCGGGACGAGACGTGCCGGACCGTCGCGGTCGGTCACCGCGCCCACTCGTGGTTCGCCGGGCTCGGGAGCGGACACCTCGCCGAGCAACTCGTGCGCAGTGCGAAGGGGCTCGCGGTGTGGGTCGTCGATTGAGCGCGGACCACCGCGCCCGGCTGCGGAGGCGAGCCGCCTCTGCTCGAGGACAGGTCGCGCGGCTCGCCGCAGGTCGCTCGGCCAATGACGCGCGGCGGATCCGACCAGAGCGCGCGGGGCGCTCTGGGTGCCCAGCGCACCGCACCCCACCGCCCGCCGGGTCGGCGGACGACAGGCTCGCTAACTGGCTCGGCGGCGCGGCTCCTCACCCGCCTGCCCGAACGGTCCAGGCTGCGCCGCTTCGGGCCCGAGCAGCGCGTGGACGCCGCCCTGGACCGCGAGCAGGTTCACGACCAGACACAGCAGCGCGAATTCCGAGAGCAGCATGAACCCGATCGCGTAGGACCCGGTCGCGTCCTTGACGGCGCCCATCACGAGCGGCGGGAAGAAGCCGCCGAGGCCGCCGGCGGCGCCGACCAGACCGCCGACCACGCCGGTCTGGCCTGGGAAGCGTTCGGCGACCAGCTTGAACACCGCGCCGTTGCCGAGGCCGAGCGCGCACGCCGTCCCGAGGAATGCCACCGTCATCGGCGCCATTGCCGCCTCGAACGCCATCACGATCGCAAAGAGCGCGACGATGACGAACGTGAAGTTCAGCGTCGGCACCGAACCCCATCGATCCGACACCCATCCACCGATGGGGCGCGCGAGCGTGGCGAGCAGGACGAATCCCGCCGTGCGCGTGCCCGCGTCCGCAATCGTCAGCTCGTAGCGCGTCACCAGAAAGATCGGGAGGAAGGCTCCGATGGCGACGAACCCGCCGAAGGTGACGAAGTAGAAGAGAATCGGCACCCACGTGAACGGCCGCTCGTGGAGCACCGCCAGCCGGTGCCGCAGCGATCCCGCCGGGCGCCGGGCACCCGCCGCGTCGCGCGCGGTCAGCCAGAAGACGACGCCGAACACGGCGAGCGCAGGCACGTAGATCCAGAACGCCCAGGCGATGCCGTAGTGGGCCGCCATGTACGGACCGAGCTTGGCGGCGATCGCGGTTCCGATGTTGCCGGCGCCGTAGATGCCGAGCGCGAACCCCTGGCGCTCCGGCGGGAACCACGCGTTGACGAACGGAATCCCGATCGCGAAGGAGGCTCCCGCGATGCCGAGCACCAGGACCGTGCCGATGAGGCCGGCGTAGCTGCCGGCGAACCCCATCGCGATGGACGGCACGATCAGGAAGAGAAGCAGCGCGGCAAACATCGCCCTGCCGCCAAACCGTTCCGTGAGCACGCCGAGCGGGACGCGCGCGAGGGAACCCAGAATGACAGGGACGGCAATGAGGAAACCGACGCCCGTCTGGGAGAGCCCGTACGTCTCCCGAAAGATCGGCGCGAGCGGTGCCACCGATCCCCATACGGCGAAGCAGAGCGCGAAAGCGAGCGTCGAGAGAATCAGTGCGGGAAATTGCCCCGGGCGCCGCGAACTATTCACGTGACCTCCTATCGGGGGTTCCGCGGCTGCCGCACCTCACGCGCCATCCGTGCAAGCCCGATCGTGTGTCTCCAGATCGATCGCACGGTGCCGATGAAGGCCAGGGCCCATGCGGCGAGAGCGATAGCAAAGAACGCTCCCGGCACGGTCGACAGGAAGGTCAGCTGCAGCGCCTCGATCAGCCGGAATGTCGCCACCGCGTACATCCCCAGCGGAAACACGGCACCCCAGTAGAGCGGGTCGTAGTGGAGAGGAAAGCGCCGGTAGCCGTGCCGCCACGTGAAGAGCGCCGCGAGCATCGGAATCCACCAGGTGCCGCTCGCCCAGTAGAGGACCGTATAGCCCTTCAGGAACGGCAGCAGCGACAGGAGGAACGGCGCGTGCGGCGCGTTGATGATGAGCAGCGACCCCGCCAGCGCCGAAATCGCCATCGCCCCCATGTTGATCCAGTAGGGCGGCGACAGATCGCCGGGGGCCAGCGGGAAGAAGGTGTAGCGGTAGAAGATCAGCGAGATCATCCAGATGTAGAGCATCCCGCCGAACAGCCACATCGACAGCGCGAAGAAGTTCGCCTCGATGCGGAAGGGCTGCTCCCACGACTCGGCGATGAGCGCCGCGAGCACGGCAATCGCCTGCGTGGCGACGACCGCGAGGAGCCAGGCTCCGGACAGACCTGCGTCGAGGGAGGGCTTGTGCTCCTTGACGGTGAACGCGGTGAAAATCGTATAGGTGAGCGTCACCCACAGCAGGATCGCGATCGTCCACAGCGCCACGGCCGGGCGCAGCGCCCCGGCGAGCAGGATGAACTGGCTGCCCAGGAGGCACGACGCCGCCACCGCGGTGAAGAACCCCGGGCCGCGCTGATGATCGAGCAGGTCGGCCACCAGCGCATGCCGGCACGCCAACAGGCGCACGATGTTCAGCACCACCAGCACGACGTAGGCGACGATGTTGAGCAGGAAGAGCGCGTTGGCGAGGATCGTGAACCCCACCCAGTGCGCCGCGATGGACACGATCCCCGTGGCCATCACCATCCCGAAGTAGGCGGGCGAGAGCTGCCCGACGGCCTGCTCGATGAGCGACGGCCCGGGCCCGCCGGCCCGGGCTCGCGCGGGCGGCAGGGCGTCAGCAGCCATGCTCGTACGCGGGAGCGTCGGCGGCCGCGCGCGCCGGCGCCAGCCGGCCACCGTCGATTCGATCGGCAGGCGGCGGCGTCACGCGCCTGAAGCCGGCCGGAGGCAGCCGGCGACGCGGCGCATCATCGGGTGCGGTCCATGTGATAGAGGTAGCGCAGCAGGCCCACGTTCAGCAGCAGGCCGACCAGACTGGCCAGCGCCGCGGGCCAGAGGATCGACTCGTCGCCCCCGAGAAAGGCGTTCATGCTCGCCGTCAGCAGCCAGAGTTGCAGGATGACGATCATGAGCACGAAGGCGAGCATGCCGTCGATGATCGTCAGGCGCTGGGCGCGGGTGAACGGACGCCTGGCGCTCACGTCGTCCGCTCCTCGATGCCGGCGGCAAACACTTCCCCGCCGCGCGTCTCGAGCAGCACGCGCGTCAGCGGCCGGCGCGGGGGGCCCGCGATGGGCCGGCCGGAGGCCAGATCGAAGTAGCCTTCGTGGCACGGGCAGTGGAGCATCCGTTCGTCGATGCGCGGCACCACCGCGCACGACAGGTGCGTGCACTCCTGGTTGTAGGCCACCAGCATGCCGTCGACTCCCCGCACGAGCAGGCAGGCGTCCTGCGGCGTCGGGTAGGCGAACGTCCGCGCGGAACCGGCCGGAATCTCGTCCAGCGCCGCGATCCGCACGAGCGCCGGCTCACCCCGCATCCGCCGGATCGCGTTCTGCACGACGATCCAGATCTGTCCGACGGCGAAGGCCAGGCTGGTGAGCACCAGGAACTTCATGAAGTCGCGGCGCTCGACGTAGTGGTCCTGCGGCCAGTCGATCGGGAAGTCCTGCCGCCAGTCTGGCTGCTCCTCCATCGGCCGGCCGTCCGGGGCGAGCGTGATCTGCTCCGGATCGCGGAGCCGCGGTTGAGCCATCCTCTAGACCTCCACCCCGGCGAACGGGTCGGCGGCGCCGACCGGGGACAGCGGGATCAGGCGCGGACGCGGCGTCTCGTCCATCGCGGCGGCGACATCGACCCAGGGCTGCAGCGCCGCGCGGGCGGCCGGCACCATCGTGAACACGCGCGTGGTGATCGTCTGGCGGCCGAACTGGAAGCGGTTGATCGGCGAGGAGCGCGGCCGGAGCTGCTCGATCTGCTCGTGCGTGCCGAAGAAGAGGGCCTGGCTCGGGCAGACCGCGGCGCACATGGGCGTCTTCCCGACGCTGGCGCGGTCGTAGCACATGTCGCACTTCATCATGATCTGCCGCCGCTCGTAGACCTCCGGCACGCCGAAGGGGCACGCGAGCACGCAGTTGCCGCACGCAATGCACCGGGGCTTGCGCGCCGACTGCACGACGCCGTCGCCGGTCCGCTTGATCGCGTCGGCCGGGCACACCTCCGCGCACGTCGGCTGCTCGCAGTGCATGCAGATCACCGGCACCGTCTGCGCGCTGCTGGCGCGGTCGACGAACTCGAGGTGGATCATCGAGTCGCCGCGGTGCGTGTCGCATTCCGTGCACGCCTGGACGCAGGCCTGGCAACCGATGCAGCGGCTCGCGTCGACGAAGAAGTGCAGCTGCTCGGGCTTCGGCATCGCGCTACTGCTGGGGTTCCAGGATCGCGGCATAGGCGGGCGGGCCGGCGGCCTTGCGCACCCGGCAGCCGCACACCTTGTACTGCGGGATCCGGCTGATCGGATCCTGTGCCGCCACCGTCAGCCGGTTCACGCTCTTCTCGCCGGGCCAGTGGTACGGAATGAAGATCGTGTCGGGCCGGATCGTCGTCACGACCATCGCCCGCAGCGCGATCATCCCGCGCCGCGTCTCCGCTTCGGCCCAGTCGCCGTCGGCAATCCCGAGCTTCGCGGCCAGCCGCGGGTGCATCTCCATCCGCGGCTCCGGATACTGCCGCACGAGCGGATCGATCCGGCGCGTCTGCGTGCCCGACAGGAACTGGCTCACCACCCGCCCGGTCGTCAGGAACAGCGGATACTCCTCGCCCGCATCGTCGACCGCGGGGCGATGCTCGGCCAGGTTGAAGCGCGCCTTGCCATCGGGAAAATAGAACGGCCCCTGCCCGCGCGCGATCGGGTTGTAGCTCCCGCGCTCGAACAGCCGCGGCGTGCCGCCGTGATCGAGCGGCCGGCCCGTCCGCGGATCCTCGCTGTAGCAGGGCCAGAACACGCCCATCCGGGTCTCGACCTTCTCGTAGGTGATCCCCGAGTAGTCGGCCACGCCCCCCTTGCTGGCACGCCGCAGTTCGTCGAAGATGTCGCGCGGACCGGTGAACGTGAACCCGTGCGGGCGCCCGAGGGCGGCGGCCAGGTCCTGGACGATGCGCCAGTCCTGGCGCGCCTCGCCCGGCGGATCGATCGCCTTGTTGATCCGGATCACGCGCCCTTCCACCTGCGTGACCGTCCCTTCGTCTTCCTCCTGCAGGCTGCCGGGCAGCACGAGGTCGGCGTGGCGCGCCGTCTCGTTGAGGAAGAAGTCGATCGCCACGTAGAATTCGAGCTTCTCGAGGGCGCGCGAGACCAAGCCGCTGTCGGGCAGCGAGACCTTCGGATTGAAGCAGATCGACAGCAGCGCCTTGATCTCGCCCGCGTCGATCTTGCGGAACAGCTCGTAGGCGTCGACGCCGGCCCCCGGCAGATCCGCCTCGTCGATTCCCCAGATGCCGGCGATGTGGCGGCGGTGTTCCGGGTTTGCGATGTCACGCCAGCCGGGCAGCTGATCGCATTTCTGCCCGTGCTCGCGTCCGCCCTGGCCGTTGGCCTGACCGGTGATCGTTCCGTAGCCGCTCCTCGGCGTCCCGATGCGGCCGGTCGCCAGCACCAGATTGATCGCGCCGAGCGCGTTCTGCACCCCGTTGGAGTGATGCTCGATGCCGCGGGCGTGGAGCATGAAGCTCGAGGCCGCCGTGCCCCAGAGCTCGGAAGCCTGCTGCAGGGATCGCTCGGGCACACCGGTGACGGCCGCCGTGCGCGCCGGCGTCCACTGCCGGCAGTACTCGGCCACCTCGTCGAAACCAACCGTGTGGGCTTCGATGAATTCGCGATCGATCCAGCCGCGCTCGATCAGCAGGTGGAGCACGCCCGCGAAGAGCGCGGCATCCCGCCCGGGCCGGACCGGCAGGTACAGGTCGCAGGTCCGCGCCACCGGCGTGATGCGGGGATCCTGCACGATGATCTTCGCGCCCTGCTCGCGCGCCTGCCACAGGTAGTTGGTGGTGATCGGCGAGCACTCGGCGACGTTCGATCCCGCCACCCAGATGACGCCGGTGCCGATCATGTCCGACCACGGGCTCGTGGTCCGGTCGATGCCGAACGCCTTCTTGTTCGCCGCGCCGGCGCTGACCATGCAGAGCCGGCCGTTGTAGTCGATATAGGGAGTCCGCAGGCAGACGCGTGCGAACTTCCCCATCAGGTAGGTCTTCTCCGTCGTCAGGCTCGCCCCGCTGAGCAGGGCGATCGACGCGGGACCGTACGCCTGCTGAATGCGGCCGATTCCGGCGGCGGCGCGCGCGATGGCATCGCCGTAGGCCAGCGGACTGAACCCGTGGGCCGATGAGGGATCGCGCTGCAGCGCCGTGAGCAGCCGATCCGGATGCGCACCCTGCAGATAGCGCTTGACCCCCTTCGGGCAGAGCATGCCGCGGTTGAAGGGAAACTCCTCCCACGGCTCGAAGCCGATCACCTCGTTGCCGCGCACCTTCAGCTGCACGCCGCACTGCTGGCCGCAGAAGCAGCAGTGCGTCTTGACGAGCCGCTCCGGCTCGGCGCTCGTCGATTGCCGGACCGCATCGACCGCGGACCGGTGGGGGCCGAACCGTTCGATGATGCGCAGCTCGTCGGCCGGGATCGTGGCCACGTTACTCCGGCACCGCCGCGCCGCCGGCCCACGTGCGCCCCTGGGCCAGGCCGTACAGCGCGCGCCGGCAACGCGGGCAGATCTGCTGGTAGTGCGACACGCCGGTCCCGGCGGCAGCGCCCCCGCCCTGCTCGCCGGCGCCGGGCATTTCGTAGGAGAAGCCGAGGTCGCGCTCGACCGCGATCAGATCGCGCACCATCATCAAGGGGGCATACGGCCGCGCGCACCGGCGGCAGATCGCCTGCTCGCCGCCTGCGCCCGCGTCCTTGTAGAAGCTCACACCGATCTGCGCCGGCCGCTGGAAGATGTGAAACAGCTTGCCGAAAGGCAGATACAGGAGGGCGACGATGACGGTGATGGCGTGGAGGATGGCGAGAAAGTCGTACGCATACCCCTTCATCCACGTGTAGCTCGCGGTGAGCATCAGGCCGGTCACGCTGATGGCGAACAGCAGCACCAGCGGCAGGATGTCCTGCGCGAACATCTGCAGCGTCGCCGCGCCGTGATCGACCATGCGGCGGCGGAACGCGAGCATCACGCCGGCGATCACGAGGAACGCCGCCCAGACGAGCCCATGAAAGACGATGAAGGCGTATGCCGATTCGATCGGGAACGTCTGGACGGGAAAGCCGAAGACGTACACCCTGTAGAGATCGAGCCGGCCGGGCAGCGTCTCGAAGTGGATCCAGCCCCAGACCAGGGGGAACGTGATGGCCGCGGCCAGCACGCAGCCCCACATGATGAGCCAGTGCGCGGCCCCGCGCAGCCGCCCGCGCCGGAAGATGAAGCGATTGGCCGCGAACGCCAGCGTGAAGCGGCGCACGGCCTCCACGATATTGGCGCGGAGGTAGGCGGGGGTGAGGAAGACCGACCAGCCGCGGCGCCAGTACAACCGGGTCGGCGGCCGCCGGAGCCACATCGCGTAGCGATACGTGATGGCGAAGGTCGCAAAGAGCGTGGCGAAGGTGTAGCCGACGAGGGCCGCGTCGAAGCGGGCGAGGCTGCGGGAGCCGACCACGACCAATCCGGCCAGGATCGCGGCGCTGAGCAGTCCCCAGGCAGCGGCGATGGACTTGTCGGACGAAGCGCGCGGCATGAGACGCGCGTCTACAGTACTCGCGCCCCGCAGGCCGGAGCAAGCCCGGGGCCGTCCGCCAACCGACCGTGTGTCGCCACGCTGGATGCTGGATCAACGCCCTGGTACGGTACTTCGACGCAACGGCCAGGCTCACGGCGAGAAGGCCGCGGCGGCCCTGATTAATTCCCGGCGCACGGGGAATTCCCCGCGCACGTGCCGGTGGGCCGTCGATGCGGTGACGCCGTTCCCCCATGAATCCTCTCCCGAAGGGAGCCTGGCGCGCGGTACTGCTCTTGCCATGCGACCGCCGCGAGGCTCTCGAGACCTGTCCTGACCGATGACCAATCCCTCCACGTGGCGCGTGCCTGGAAGAACCGGCCCTAAACCCGAGGAACTGCGCCGGCTCCGCCTTGCCATCGAGGCATCCGGCGAGATCATCTTCACCACCGACGAGGCAGGAACGTTCACCTACGTGAACCCGCAGTTCGAGCGGGTCTACGGATACACGGCGGCGGAGGTCGTCGGGCAGACGACACCCCGGCTGCTGAAGAGCGGAACGACGTCACTCGAGGAGTACTCGGCGTTCTGGGCGCAGTTGAAGGCCGGAGCGACCGTCCGGCGGGACTTCCAGAACCGGACGAAGAGCGGCGAGCTGCTGTTCATCGAGGCGGTCATCAACCCGATCGTCATCGATGGGGGCGTCGTCGAGGGATACGTGGCCGTCCAGCGCGACGTCACGGCGCAGCGCGCGACGCAGGCGGCGCTGAGCGAGAGCGAGCAGCGCTATCGAACGCTCGCCGACACGGCGCGCGACGGGATCTTCATCGTCGACCATCTGGGGCGGGTCGAATACGTCAACGGCGTGAGCGCCGCGCAGTTCGGCAAGGCGAGCGCGGCCGACATCATCGGACGTCGGCTCGACGAGGTCTTCCAGGCCGACACTGCCGCCGACATGTGGCGCCGGCTCGCGCCGGTCTTCGACACTGCCCAGCCGTGCTTCGTGGAGGATGCCTTCCAGACGCCGCGGGGCCAGATCTTCCTGGAAACGTCGCTCGCGCCAATCATGAACGGCGGGTTGCGTCCGCACGCCGTGATGGGGGTGGCGCGCGAGGTCACGGACCGGAAGACGCTCGAGCGCGAGCTCCTTCAGGCCCAGAAGATGGAGGCGGTGGGCCGGCTCGCCGGCGGCATCGCGCACGACTTCAACAACCTGCTCACGGCGATCCTGGGCTACGCCGACTTCGTTCGCGAGGGACTCGAGGCGGCCGCTCCCGCCCTGCTCGCCGATCTCCAGGAGGTGGTGAAGGCCGGCGAGCGTGCGACGCGGCTGACACGGCAGCTGCTCGCCTTCAGCCGGAGGCAGCCGATGTCGCCGCAGCAGGTCGACCTCAACGCGTTGACGGGCGAAACCCACAAGATGCTGGCGCGACTGCTCGGCGAGGATCTCGAGCTGGTCCTGGTCACCGAGCCGGCGCTCTGGCCCATCGTCGCCGATGCCGGCCAGATCGAACAGGTGCTGGTCAACCTCGCCGTCAACGCGCGCGACGCGATGGCCAAGGGAGGGCGATTGACGATCAGCACCGCGAACGCGACGCTGGACGAGGGCTTTGCGCGCGCGCACGCAGGCGCGGTGGCCGGCGACTACGTGTGCCTGACGATCCACGACACCGGCTGCGGCATGACGCCCGAGGTGCTGGCGCACGCCTTCGAGCCGTTCTTCACGACCAAGCCTCAGGGCAAGGGTACCGGCCTGGGGCTGGCGATCGTCTATGGCATCGTGAAGCAGAACGGCGGGGCCATCACGATCGATTCTCGCCCGGGCGACGGCACGCGGATCACCATCTTCTGGCCGCGGCACGCCGGCGCTGCAGCCCGGGCCGGCGAGGCCTCCGCCGGGGCGCAGCGCCTCGAAGGCAGTGAGACGATCCTGCTCGCGGAAGACGAAACCGATGTGCGCTCGATGATCCGCAAGGGGCTGGAACGCTACGGCTACACCGTGCTCGAGGCGTCTGATGCGCCCCACGCGGCGCGGCTCGCCGACGCGCACGACGGCCCGATCGACCTGCTCATCACCGACGTGATCATGCCGGCGCTCAGCGGACCCGACGTCGCCCAGCGGGTCGTGATCGCGCGTCCGGAGGCGAGGGTGCTCTACGTCTCGGGCTTTCCGAGCACGCTGCTGTCGGACCGGTGCGATTCGCGGCGGACCTGGTTTCTCGGCAAGCCGTTCACGCCGCAGGAGCTGGCCCGGAAGGTCCGCGAGTGCCTCGACGCCGGCCGGCCGGGCCGGGCCGCGCCCGGGCCGCAGGCTACCAGGGCGGAAGCGTCATGAAGAGGAATTCCTTCAGGTAGCCATCCTGCGACGCCAGCAACTCCGGGCCGCTGCCTTCGAAGCGGATCTCCCCGTCGTGCAGCACCATGAAGTCCGCGCGGCTCGCGCCCCCGCCGACCTCCACGATCTCGAACCCGCCGCCGGGCGTCCGCACCGCCTGGTGCTGCGCCACGTAGTAGGCGTCGCGAATCTGGTGGGTCACGACGATCGAGGCGACCTGCTCCAGGTCGCGCAGCTTCACGATCTCGTCGTCCACCGTCGTCGCCGTGAGCGGATCGAGCCCGGTTGTCGGATCGTCGAACAGCAGCAGCCGCGGCTTCGACGCCATCGCCCGTGCAATGGCGACGCGGCGGCGCTGGCCGCCCGACAGCTCCGACGGCATCCGCTCGGTGTAGTCGCCAAGGCCGATGAAACCCAGCACCTCCTGAACGCGCTGGCGCACCTGATCTTCAGTGGTCTCGGTCTCCTCGTCCAGACGGTAGCCGACATTCTCCGCCACCGTCAGCGAATCGAACAGCGCACTCTCCTGGAACAGCATGCCGATGTCGGCCCGCAAGACGAGCAGATCGCGCTCGCTCATGGTGTCCACCCGGTGGCCGTTCACGTGAATGGCGCCGCTATCCGGGCGGAGCAGCCCGAGAATCAGCTTCAAGAGAATCGACTTGCCGGAGCCGCTCGCGCCGAGCAGGATCATCATGCGGCCGCGCGGCAGCGTGAAACTCACCTCGCGCAGGATCACGTGAGCGTCGAACGCGAACGAGACGCGATCGAAGACGACCGCCGGCGCCTCCGGCGCGCTCATGCGACGCGCGTCAGCACCGGGCACGCGGCGTGGCGCACGACCTGGTTGGTCGTCGATCCGAAGATCGCGAGATCGGCCGCGCTGCGCCCCCGGACGCCGATGACGATGAGATCGATGGCGGACTCCCCGGCCACGTCCAGAATCTTACGATAGGCCTTGCCCTCGACGACGCGGATTTCCGGCTTGCACCAGACGCGCATCTCGCTGGTGACGAGCGCCTCGAGCCGGCGGCGTGCGTCCTCCGCCGAGCGCCGTCTGTATTCCGCCGACTCGAACGGATCGGCGAGCGGGGCGTCGCTGCTCGGGCGCTCGAGGACGTACAGCAGCGTCAGGTGAGCGTCCGCCTCCTCGGCCAGCGATACCGCCAACCCGAAGGCATGGAGCGAAGACTCCGAGAAGTCGATCGGACACAGCAGCCGCGTATAGGGCACCTTCGCCGTCGTGGCCGCGGCCGGCGGCACCGTCATGACCGGACAGCCCGCCTTGCGCAGCACCTTCTCGGTGATCGAGCCGAGCACCAGGCGGTCGAAGCCGCTCAGGCCGTGCGTGCCCATCACGATCAGTCCGGCCGCCAGCCGCCCGGCGTGTTCCAGGATGCAGGTCGCCGGCTGGCCATCGTCGAGGAGCACCTGGCTGCGGGCGGCGTCCGCGCGGGCCGCGTCGAGCCAGAGCCGCAACTCGGTCTCGGCAGCGTGCCGCCGCTCCTGTCGAGACGGCGGCGCCGGGGGCGTGTAGAAGATCGGCGGCTGCGGCACGAACGCGGGTGTGAGCACGTGGAGCGCGGCGACCTCGGACTCGTACCAATTGGCGACCGCCACGGCGTGCTCGAGCGCATGGCGCGAGGCCTCCGAGAAGTCGACCGGACAGAGGATGCGCTGAATCTCGATCATGGCGGCCTCCACGGCGCCGTTCGCGCCGCGCAGCTTCACAGGTGGTCGATGAACCAGTTGCCGGCCAGGTCGGCGACGCGCTCGAGCGCGCCGGTCTCCGGGAACAGGTGCGTCGCGCCAGGCACGATCTCCAGCCGCACCTCGGCGGTCATCCGGCGCATGGCGCTGCGGTTCATGTCGATCACCGGCGCGTCGAGGCCGCCGACGATCAGCAACGTGGGCGCCCGCACCCGTCCCAGGGCCTCGCCGGCCAGGTCCGCGCGGCCGCCGCGCGAGACAACGGCGGCGACCTCCAGGGGGCGCGACGCGGCCGCCGCCAGGGCGGCGCCGGCACCCGTGCTCGCGCCGAAGAGCCCGACGGGCAGCGCCGCGAGCTGGTCGTGCGTCTTCACCCAGTCGACGATCGAGACCAGCCGGTGCGCGAGCATGCCGATGTCGAAGCGCAGCTCGGCGGTGCGGTCGTCGATCGCCTCCTCGAGCGGCGTGAGCAGATCGATGAGCAGCGTCGCGAGGGCGCGGCGCTCGAGGTCGCGCGCGACGAATCGATTGCGCGGGCTCAGCCGGCTGCTGCCGCTTCCGTGCGCGAACAGCACCAGGCCCCGAGCGGACGCGGGCACCACCAGATCGCCGCTCAATCGGTCGCCGCCGACCGGCACCTGGACCGGACCCGCCCGCGCGCGCCGACTGCGCTCCTGGATGCCCGCGCCGCGCTCCAACGGCGTCTTCATGATCACAGCCCCGTTGGGAAAGTCTCCGCGACCTCGCCGGCCTCCCACAGCGAGCCCCGTTCGAGCGGCTCGACCGCGCGGGTCTCGTCGAAATGGAGAACGTAGTCGAACTGCTCGGGCAGTCTGGCGTGGAAGTAGTGGCTGCCGCGCTCGGATTCCGGCAGGTACAAGACCCCGATCGCGCGCTCGAGACGCGGCCCCGCCAGCGCCGACGCCAGCGCGGGATCGGTGCGGAGCGGAAGCAGGAAACGGGGGATGGCCGCCTCGTGGAACAGCCGCTCGTAGCTCCCGGCCAGCCCGGGCCTGACCGCCTTGCGCTGCGCCGGGCCCTCCCATTCCGAGGCCGCGGTCACGGTGCCGCCGTAGGTCGTGAACCCGACGAGCACTGCATTCAACCCGAATCGCTCGCGCACGAGCTGGCCGACGTTCAGCTCGCCGCGCTGCCCCATCTCGGTCGCCCGCGCGTCGCCCAGGTGCGAGTTGTGCGCCCACACGACCACGCGCGCGCCGGGGCGCATCGTCTCGAGAAACCGCTGCAGCTCCGCCAGCGTATCCACCATGTGACGATCGCGCAGGTTCCACGACTCGTCGCGCCCGCGGAACATCGTCCGGTAGTATTCCTCCGCATTCTTCACGAGACGCGCGTTCTGCTCGGCGAAGAAGAAATCGTCGCGTGCGACGCGGCCGTCGCGGCTCGCGTAGGCTGCGCGCTGGCGGTGCAGGTCGAGGAGTTGCGAGACCACTTCCGCTTCGCACGAAGGATGCAGCCCGAAGCTCGAGGCGTAGCCGTAGTCCTGCATCTGCTCGCCGAACTGATCGAAGCACCCGTAGCGCCGCCGCGCGATCCGCGCGCCGTCGGGGTCAACGGTATCGAGGTACCTGAGAACGGCCTGCATCGAGGTCCGAAGGCTGTACAGGTCGAGCCCGTAGAATCCGGCGCGCGCGTCGGGGGGCCGGCCGTCGTTGTGCGTGCGCAGCCAGCCGACGAAATCGAGCACGTCGGCGTTCCGCCACATCCAGGTCGGGAAACGCCCGAAGTCCCCGAGCGCCTGCACCGCGGTCTCGTCGCGGCTGGCGGCCCGGACGTAGCGATTGATGCGGTACGCGTCGGGCCAGTCGGCCTCGACCGCGACCGCCGCGAACCCTCGCTCCGCAATCAGCCGGCGCGTGATGAAGGCCCGCTCCCGATAGAACTCGTGCGTGCCGTGCGTCGCTTCGCCGAGCAGGACGATCCGCGCGTCGCCAACGCCTTCGATGAGCGCGTCGTACTGCGCCGGGTCGCCGCGCAGCGCGATCGCCCGATCGCGAAGGACAGCCGCGGCGCCGCGCGGCGGATCCGCGGGCAACGCGGAGCGTCCGGTTGCCGGCGGCGCGAGCAGCCGCCGCACCTCCTCGTCTGTGGTCTGCGAGAAGTCCTGATACCAGAGGCCGACCGCATCGAACGGCTCGGGCGTGGCGCCGCAGACCACTTCGTCGGCAAGCCGGGCCATGCGCGCACAGGTGTCTCGCGCACCGACCGGAACGGCTACGACGATCCGCGCGGGACCGCGCCGCCGCAGCGCCAGAATCGCCGCTTCCATCGTCGATCCCGTCGCGAGGCCGTCGTCGACCAGAATCACCGTGCGATCGCGCACGGCGGCCGGCTGCCGATCCGCCCGGTACAGTTTGTCGCGGCGATCGAGCTCGAGCCGCTCCCGGACGGCGACCTGCTGGACCAGCGGCGGCGGAATGCCGAGATCCCGCACCAGATCCCGATTGAGCACCTCGATGCCGCCCTCGGCGATGGCGCCCATCGCCAGCTCGGCATGTCCCGGTACCCCCAGTTTGCGGACCAGGAAGACATCCAGCGGCGAGCCGAGCTGCCGCGCGATCTCCGACGCCACGGGGATCCCGCCGCGCGGAAGCCCGAGGACGATCACATCCGAGCGGCCGGCGAAGCGCCCCAGTCTCGCCGCGAGCTGCCGACCGGCATCGGTCCGATCGCGGAAGCGCATTGCTGCCTCCTGAGATGCGAATTCGACTCGCAACACCGATGCCAGCGCGCGGCTGCCGACGCGGCCGGGCGGCCTGGGCGGTATCGCGTTTGCCTGTGTACCGCTGTTCAGGAGCTGAAGGAGGCGGTATGCGCACCATCGAAATCCCGCAGCGAGACTGGCCGCGAGCCCTCGACGAGTTCAGCGCCGCTCATGAAGGCTGGCTCGTGTCGCTCGACGTCCTCGGCTCCGCGATTGGGGCCCAACCGCAGTTCCGCGAGCTGCCGCTTCGAGGAGTCACTGCGGAGATCGCTTCGTCGGACCCGATCATCACCATCGCGGCATCGCGCGGCGACGGCGAGCACATCACCCACATCATCCATGCGCCGACGCACGTGCGCATCGAGCGGACCAACGAAGGGGCGGACGTGGCGCTGCAGATCGAGTCCGACGAAGGCGACGCGGCGATCCTGCGCTTCAGAAATGCAGAGGCCGGAGACCGTTGACGGCCGCGCCGGGCCGCGTCGATCTTTCGGGACGCGGAACGGGCAGGACGCGATGGGAGGATGGAGGGAGGGGAAGAGGCAGAGGGCGATCACGCAACGAGCGCGACGTCGCTGGTGTGCAGGAACCAGCGGTCCAGCACGACGTGCCGCACGAACCAGCGGCTCGCGAGCAGCCTCCGCGCGACGGCGGCAGGCAGGGCGGCGGCGACGATGGCCGAGAGCCGGCCGGCGGCCGCGCTCGCGCCAAGGCGGCGGCGAAGACTGTCGGCGTAGGGCTGCAGCCGGTCGCGGTCATAATGTCCCGCCGCCTCGATGATCGTGGAGGCGGCCAGCAGCCCCGATTCGATCGCCGGACGTATGCCCTCGCCGCTCTCACCGTAGGCGACGCCCGCCGAATCACCCGCCAGCAGGACGCCGTGATCCACGATCCGACGTGCGACCGCGTCGGGCGCGAGCCGGTACGCGTGGCCATGCCAGGCCGACGAAGACGCCGCAGGCGGAAGGCGGCGCCGCGCACGGAGGAACTCGACGAATGCCGCCGTGTCGGCCGGAAGGGCGCGCGGATCGCGGCGGCCGAAGCCGACGTTCAGGTACGCGCCCTTGCGCACGCACCATCCGTAACCCTGCAGATCGCGGCAGAAGTAGAGCTCCGGCCGCGCCGGATCGACGGGCGAGGCGCCGGCCTCCCCGTCGTCGAGCAGCATCTCGATCTCCCGGGCGGCGACAATCGCCGTGAGGTCTGTGCCGTTGAGCAGGCGCGCGACGGGACAGAAGTGGCCGCCGGCGCCGATCAACACCGGCGCGCAGAGCGCGTCGTCGGCAATCCAGCATGCGCCGACGCGCCGGAGCGACGCCGTTTCCGCGCCGAGGCGCAGCCGCGCGCCCGATCGGCGCAGCAGGAAGTCGTCGAACTCGCAGCGCCGGATCCCGAAGCTGATCGGGCGCTCGTAGGAGGCGGCGACCGAATGATCAGACCCGATCAGGCCGACTTCGAAGCCCGTGATCGGCTGCCATGTGCGCGTCTGCGCATAGTCGCCGGGATCGATGTCGAGCTCGGCGATCACCTGCGGGGTAATCCATCCGGCGCAGACCTTGTCGCGCGGGAAGCGCGCGCGATCCAGCACCACGACGTCCAGGCCGGCGCGGCTCAGCATCCAGGCGCACGACGACCCGGCCGGGCCGCCGCCGACGATCAGCGCGTCGCAATACTCCACCAGCGTGCTCCATGCGTCAGCCGCTGACGCGCGTCCAGGGAATCGAGTTCGCGGCCCCGCGGGCGGCAACGACCTGGAACAGCTGCATGCCTCCCGTGCTGAAGGAGGCCTGCGAGCCGGCGAGATACAGCTCCCATGCACGCGCGAACGTCTCGTCGAACATCGCCACCGCCGCGCCGCGCGATCGGTCGAACCTGAGCCGCCAGTGCTCCAGCGTCTTCGCGTAGTGGAGGCGGAGGTTCTCGACGTCGAGCACCGAGAAGTCGTGCGGCTCGAGCACGCGCTCGAATACCTCGCGCAGCGTCGGCGCATACGCGCCCGGGAAGATCCGCTTGCGAATCCAGGCATTGAGCGGAGCAGCCTGGTTGCGTCCGATGAAGTGCAGCAGCGCGCGGCCGGCTCCGTTCAGCGATCGGTGCATCACGTCGCCGAAGGTCCCGTAATCAGGTTTGCCGACGTGCTCGAGCATGCCGACCGACACGAACGCGTCGTACTGGCCCGTGATGTTCCGGTAGTCGTCCTCGACGAACTCGACGCGCCAGGCCATCGCTTCCTCGCGCGCCCGCGCTCGCGCATACGCGATCTGCTCGGATGAGAGATTGAAGGCGCGGACGGTGACGCCGTAGTGGCGCGCCATGTGGAGCGCCAGCGATCCCCAGCCGCAGCCGGCCTCGACGACGCGCTCTCCCGGCTGCAGGCGCAGCTTGCGGCAGACCAGGTCCATCTTGGCCAGTTGGGCGTCCTCGAGCGACGCGGTCCGCTCCGGGAAGTACGCACAGGTGTACACCATCTCGCGGTCGAGCCACAGCCGGTAGAAGTCGTTGCCCAGGTCGTAGTGCCGGTGCACGTGCTCGCGCGCGGCGCGCACATCGTTGACCGGCTGCGAGCGCCACCAGGGGCGCGCGCCCGGCGACGGCAGCGCCCGATAGCTCTCCTCGAGCAGCCGCGGCAAATCGCCGTGTATGTCGATGCTGCCTTCCATGTAGCCTTCGCCGAAGTTCAGCTCGGGATCCCAGAGCCAGCTGAACAGTGCGCGACGGGTTCGCACCGAGATCGTGCCCAGCGCGGGGCCGCGGGCGGGCTCCAGGACGAAGCCGTCCCACAACGCCAGGCGCACGGCCGCCGCGCCCAGCTGCGCCCGAATCCTCCGCAACGCCCAGCGATCGGCCGCCGTCGAGGCGGTGGCCGGACGTGCGTCCGCGTAGAGCGTCGCGCGGGTATGTGGGTAATCGGGCGCCTTCATGCTCTCGATTTTCGCAACGGCGGTGCCAGAGAATACGGGGCGGGAGGCGTGGAGTCCGGCAGCTCAACCGCCGGGTGCAATGCAGGCCGGCAGCCCGTGGAGAGACGCCGCCAGGATCAGCGGCTGCAGGCTCTCGAGAGGAGACCCGTCAGTTCGTTGACGTCAAACGGCTTCTTGACGATCGCGTATACTCCGCGCGCCAGCGCGCCACTGTCGATCTCGGCGGAGCCGTGCGCCGTGACGAGGACAACCGGGCTGGCCGGCGCCAGCGCCCGCACGCGTTCGAGAAGCCTGAAGTCGTCCGAATCGGGCAGCCGGTAATCGAGGACGATCGCGTCGATCGGCGCGTTGGGCGGCGTCAGCGCCGCGATGGCGCCTGCACCGTCGGCTGCCTGCACCACCGAGTGTCCGGCAAGCGAGAGCGTTTCAGCGATCGACCAGCGAATCAGCAGTTCGTCGTCGACGATGAGGACACGAAGCGGCGGGAATTTTTCCGTCATCGTGCGAAAGATTTCCGGGTGTTCCGTACGTTCGGTGCCGCGTATCAGCATACAGGAGCGCCCACCCGGGCGGATTGGGCTCCCAGTCCAAGAACGATGCCGTTCGGCCCGCGCGCCGGCTTTCGGGACGGGGAGTTATAGTGGGGCATGGCGATGAGCAGACGAGCCGTGCGATGGCCTGGCTTCCGATCCGTGCTGTGCGGGGTCGACTTCTCGGAAGAATCGCGGCGGGCCCTGCGGCACGCAGACGTCGTCGCCAGGCACGGCGGCGGCGCGCTCAAAGTCATCTACGCGAACGATCCGCTACTGGTGTCGGCCGCGGCCGCGGCCCTGCACGATCGTGGCGTGGCCCGGCGCAGTGCGGCCGAATTGAAGACGTTCATTGCCGGGACGCTGAACGGAGCCGGCACGCCACGACACGTGACCGCGCGTGCCGCCGTCGGCCGGGCGAGCGACGTGCTGCTCGAAGCAGCCTCTCACGGCCGTTCAGATCTGATCGTCGTCGGCACGCAGGGGCTGACCGGCGCAGAGCGGCTCGTCCTCGGCTCGACGGCGCTCAGGATCCTGCAGCAGGCCGCCGTGCCGGTGCTCGTGGTGCCGCCGGCCGGGACGCCCGGGGAAGGGATCGCGGCGTCGTGGCCCGGCGCCGAGATCGTGGCAGCGATCGAGCTCGACGCCGATGGTTCCCGCGAGGTCCGGCACGCCGCCCGAATCGCCGAATGGTTCGGCGCCTCGCTGCTGCTGCTCAACGTCGTCGAACCGCTTCCGGTGCCGCGATGGCTGAAGGGGGATCTCGCGGCGCTCGAACGCAGGCGCCTGGCCCTGGCCCGCCGTCAGATCGATCGGCTGGCCGACTTGGTGAGGAACCGCATGGCGACCACGACGCACGTCATGCAGGGCAGAATCGCCGACCAGATAGCGGCGTTCGCCTCCCTCGAGCGCGCCGGGTTGATCGTCACGGCGCTCCGCGACCGCGCCGGCTGGTTCGGGACCGCGCGGGGATCGATCTCGTACCACGTGCTGTCGCGCGCCGCGGTGCCAGTTCTCGCGTATCCGCCCCGCTGGCGCCCGCGATAGGCGCTCAGCTCGCCTTCGCGTCGGACGCCGAGCTGCGTCCGCCGGCGCGTTCGACCTTGATGGTGCAGTCCTTGAGCACGGCGACCAGCGCGCCGATGGCGGCGAGCACCGGCGCGAGGACGGCGCCGATGACGCCGGCAGTCAACGGGAATTCGGCCACCGTCCTGCCGTCGTGTTCGATGATCACGCGGCGCACGTTGCCCTCACGGATCAACTCCTTGATCCGCTGGAACACATGCTCCCCCTCCGCCTTGAAGGATTCCCACGTCGTTCTGTCGGTGTTTTCGGACATGCAGGCCCCCGCGGTTCCAGTGGGCGGGCGCTGGAGCCCGCCGGAACCAGGAGACGTGCAAGACGCCAGCCCGGTTCCGGGACAGCCGCGTCGAGCGAGGTTCAGGGCCGGAAGTACTGGCCGCCCGGCGTCAGAGCGAGAAATCGCTGATCGACGAGCGCGTCGAAGAGTGCGTCGCAGGTGGCGATGTCGAGCCCCCAGAGTCTTCGGGCCTGCGCCTTCGTGAGGTACAACCCCGGGACCTCCTGGAATTCGCCCCGTACGATGCACAGCCAATCTTCGATGGCCGGTTCCATGGTCGATTCGCTGACCAACATTTCCCGCTCCTTGGCCCGGCGGCTGGCAGGCCTTGCCGACGTCGACACCGTTGCAGCAACAGGCGTGCCGCCGAACTGAGGGCCGATATCGTGGACGATCCAGCATCCGCGTCCTGCCGTTCACGGCTTCCCGGCAGCCTCGGGTGGCACGCCGGCTGCTCAAGGGTCGGCATGCGCACGATCGATCGCCCCGCACCGGCTGCCGACGATCTGCGCCCCAGCCGTCTTGTGCTGCGCGACGGCACCGTCGTGGCGGTGCGAGCCGCGGGGGTCGGCGACGCCGACGAGGTCGCCCGCTTCTTTCAGGCCCTGTCTCCCGAGTCGCGGTACCGGCGATTTCTGTCGGTCAGCCTCCCGCCGGCGGCGCTCATTCGGCGCTTCTGCGAGACGACCGATCCCGCACACAGCTCGACGCTGATTGCATCGCGCGGCTCCGGCTCCAGCGAGCGCATCGTCGCGCTCGCGTCGTACATGGCGATCGACGCAGGCACGGCCGAGGCCTCCTTCGCGGTTGCCGACGGGCTGCAGGGCAAGGGCGTGGGCACGCTGCTGCTCGAGCACCTGGCCGCTCAGGCGGCCTCCGTCGGATTCGGGCGCTTCCACGCGACGACGCTGGCCGAGAACGCGGCCATGCTCGAGGTCTTCAAGGAGTCTGGGTTCCAGATTCGCGCCCGGGTCGAGCACGGATGCGCCGAAGTGGAGCTGTCGCTGACCCTGCCGCTCGAGGGGGTGGCCGCGGCCGAACGGCGTCGGCAGCGCGCCACCGTCGCGTCGCTGAGACCGCTGCTGGAACCTTCGTCGGTCGCGGTGATCGGCGCGTCGCGCGATCCGACGAAGATCGGCAGCCGCATCCTGCGCGCGCTGCGTGAGGCGGGCCTGCAGGGAGACGTGTACGCGGTGCACCCGAGAGCAAAGATGCTCGGCGGGCTGCCGACCGTGCGCTCCGCGCGCGATCTGCCGCCGGCGATCGATCTGGCGGTCGTCGCCGTTCCGGTCGATGTGGTGCCCGCTGTGGTCGACGATTGCGCGGCGGCCGGCGTGCGCTCGCTGCTGACGATCACGGCTGGCTACGCAGAAGCCGGCCACGAAGGCAGACGCGCGCAGGCGGCGCTCCTCGCCCAGGTTCGCGGCTACGGCATGCGGATGATCGGGCCCAACTGCCTTGGCGTGCTGAACCCGGCCATCGGTCTCAATGCCTCGTTCTCGCCCATCATGCCGGTCGCCGGGCGCGTGGCATTCTCGTCGCAGAGCGGCGCGCTGGGCATCGCCATCCTCGAACTCGCGCGCGGGCGTCACATCGGCCTGTCCGGCTTCGTCAGCGTGGGCAACAAGGCCGACGTGTCGGGCAACGATCTGCTCGAATACTGGGAGGACGACGCCGACACCGGCGTGATCCTGCTGTATCTCGAGTCGTTCGGAAACCCGCGGCGATTTGCGCGGATCGCCCGCCGGGTCGCGCGAACCAAGCCGGTCGTCGCCCTCAAGGCCGGTCGGACGCGCGCCGGCAGTCGCGCGGCGGGGAGCCACACGGCCGCGCTCGCCAGCAACGACGCGGCGGTATCGGCGCTCTTTCATCAGACCGGCGTGATCCGTGCCGAGACGATCGACGAGATGTTCGACATTGCCGCGGCGCTCGATTCGCAGGAGCTGCCGCGCGGCTGCCGGGTGGCAATCGTCACCAACGGCGGGGGGCCGGGAATCCTCGCCGCCGACGCCTGCGAGGGCGCCGGTCTCACGATGGCGCAGTTGGCTCCCGTCACGCTCGGTCGGCTCGCGGCGCTGCTCCCGGCCACCGCGAGCCTGCACAATCCGGTCGACGTGGTGGCCGGGGCGGGCCCTGAGCAGGTCCAGGGCGCGCTGGAAGCCGTGCTGGCCGACGAGGGAGTCGATGCGCTGATCGTGCTCTTCACGCCGGTCGATACCGCTCGCGCCTTCGATGTGGTTCAGGCGATCGCAGCCGGCGTGGAACGGGCGCGCCATGGCGGCGGTGCGGGCAAGACGGTCCTCGCCTGCCTCATGTCGGCCGGCCTCCGCGATCACCCTCTCATGGCCGGCACCGAGATGATTCCGACCTACGCGTTTCCCGAGCAGGCGGTGCGGGCGCTCGGCAGGATTGCCGACTATGCCGCCTGGCGGCGCCAGCCGCCGAGCCTCTACTGGGACTTCGAGGACGCGGACGCACCCGCCGTCCGGGCGATCTGCCGTGCGGCGCTTGCCGCGCGCGGAACGACGTGGCTCACAGGGGGCGAGACCGACGCGGTGCTGCGCGCCTTCCATCTGCCGGCCAGCGCCTCGACGGTGACGCACACCCCGGAGGAGGCGATTGCCGCAGCGGCGCGTCTCGGCTATCCGGTCGCCGCGAAGCTGCTGAGCGCGGCCGTGCTGCACAAGACCGACGTCGGCGGCGTTCGCCTCGATCTGACGGGCCCCGACGAGGTACGGACCGCGTTCGGCGAGCTCGAGGCCATCGGGCACGCGCTCGATCCAGCCGCCTTCGAAGGCGTGCTCCTCCAGGAAATGATTCGCGGCGGCGCCGAGATGCTGATCGGCATCAGCCACGACCCGGTGTTCGGTCCGCTGGTCGCGTTCGGACTCGGCGGCGTCGACGTCGACTGGCTCGGCGATGTCCGTTTTCGCGTGTCTCCGCTCACCGATTGGGACGCCGACGAAATGATCCGCGGGATCCGAGGATTCCCGCTGCTCGACGGCTACCGGGGCCGGCCGCGCGCCGACCTTGCCGCGCTGCGCCAGACGATCCTCCGGGTATCGCGCCTTGCGGAGGAGGTGCCGGAAATCGTCGAGCTCGATCTGAATCCGGTGATCGCGCGCCCGGCGGGCCTTGGCTGCCGGATTCTCGATGCGCGCATCAGGGTCGCACCGGCATCGGAGGTGTCATGACGACACACAGAACTCTTGCGCTGGCGATTGCCGTCGCGCTCGCGCTCACCTCCTCCATGGACGGGCAGACCAGGAGGACCAACCGCGTGATGCGCGAGAAACTGGAGCACGCGCAGCGGATGCTGGAGGCGCTCACGACCAGCGACTACGCGATGCTTCGCGACAGTGCGGGAGCACTGGTGCGCGTCGTGGACTCGCCGGAATGGGATGAGTTGAAGACGCCCGAATTCCAGGGCTATACGGAATCGTTCGCGACCGCGTCGCGCGACGTGGCCCGCGCAGCCGGCGCGCGCGATCTCGACGCGGCGGCCCGTGCCTACGCGCCGCTGGTGGCGAGCTGCTACGCCTGCCATCGGTACAGAAAAGCGGCGCGGCTGGCCTTCGACCTCCGCCAGGATCGCTGATCGGGCGGCCGCGCGCGATGCCGTTGCCCGGCGCCAGTCCCGGGCGTGCCGCCCGTCACGGGCCTCGTCAGGCGCGCGCGGCGCGGTCCGGCACTCGAACGACCTGAACCGAGACCGGCGAATGCCGCACGACCCGCTCCGAGACGCTGCCCAGCAGAAAGCGATCGAGCCCGCGCCGGCCGTGCGAGCCGACGATGATCAGATCGGGCCGCCATTGGCCGGCGGCCTCGAGAATCGCGTGCTCGGCCTCGCCTTCCCGCAGTTCGGTGTCGACGGTGAATCGCGCAGCCGTCAGCGTCCGCGCCGCATCCGCCAGGAGCTGTTCCCCGCGGCGGCGCGATTCGGCTCGGGCAGCTATCAGATCCGCGGCCGCTCCCGGACCCTCACCGAACGCGAGCGACGCCGGCAGCCCTTTCGGCCATTCATCGGCGTGGACAATGCGCACCGCGGCGCCGGACGACGAGAACTGCCGGGCGACGCTCTGAATGGCCGCCTGCGAGCAGGGCGAGTCGTCTATCGCGATCAGAATCTTCACGGCTCGAGCGCCTGCGCGCGCGAATCGTGGCTCCGGGCCGGCCACCCCAGACCGCAGCGCTGGATGCGATCTCCCAGCGTCGAGCGCTTGATCTGCAGCAGCCGCGCGGCTTTCGACTTGTTGCCGGCGCACACGTCCAGCGCCCAGCGAATCAGGTCCGACTCGAGCTGCTGGAGCCGGCCGTCGAGCGAGATTGGCGCCGGTGCGGCGGCCGCATAGGGCGAAGCGGCGGGCAGCGGCGCCGGCACGGGCCGCGCCTCTGGCGGGCCGTCGGCGCGCGCGGCCGCGGGGTGCACGAGGTGCGGCCGCGGGTGCTTGCCGGCCTCCGAGAGGATGGTCATCGCCACGCAGCCGACGCGCAGCACGCCGCACTTGCACAGCTGCGCCATCTGCTCGCAGGCATTCTCCAGCTCACGGACGTTGCCCGGCCAGTGGTAGCGCAGGAACGCGTCGCGGACGCCGCCGGAAATCGCCGGCATCGGCTCGCCGCGGCGGCGGAAATAGCGCGAGAGGAAGTACTCCATCAGCGGCGGAATATCTTCACGCCGCTCGCGCAGCGGCGGCAGCGCGACCGGGAGCACGTTGAGGCGATAGTACAGGTCTTCGCGGAAGCGCCCCTCCGCGACCATCTGCTTGAGATCGCGCTTGGTGCCGGCGAGGATGCGCACGTCGATCGGGATCGTGCGCGTGCCGCCCAGCCGCTCGATCGTGCGGTTCTGGATGACGCGCAGCAGCTTCACCTGCATCGACAGCGGGACGTCGTCGATGTCGTCCAGGAAGATCGTGCCGCCTTCGGCCATCTCGAAGCGCCCCGGGCGATCCTTGATCGCGCCGGTGAACGCCCCCCGTTCGTGGCCGAAGAGCTCGGATTCGATGAGCGTCTCGGAGAACAGGGCGCAGCTGACAGCCACCAGCGGGCGATGCCGCCGCCGGCTGGAGGCGTGGATCAGCGTCGCGGTGATTTCCTTGCCCGTGCCGCTCTCGCCGGTGACGAGCACCGTGCTGTCGCTGTTCCCGATGACACGGACGAATTCCAGCACGGCGCGCATGCGCGCGCTCTCGCCGATCACGACCGGCTCGGAGATGGCCGGCGCCGCGGAGGTCGCTGTCGTCATGGTCGCCTCACACCTGCCTGAGCGTCTCGAACTCCGGCAGCTCTTCCCGGAGAATCGCTTCGATGCCGACGTGCAGCGTCATGTGCGCGCTCGGGCACGACGAACAGTTGCCGGTGAGCCGAACGCCCGCCGACCGGTCGTCGACCTCGATCAGCTCGATATCTCCCCCATCGGCCTGAAGAAACGGGCGCACCCGCTCCAGCACCGCTTCTACCGCTTCCCTCGTCACCATCTGGCCTCCCGACGCGCCCTGCCATCCAGCGCTGTGGGGCGGGAAAGGCAACCCCCGTACCAGAGCCGATACGCCGGGAAACCGGCGACTGGCGTGGAGTTTCCGCACAAACCATCGCGGGAGGCCGTCATCGGATGGGGAATGTTTCGCGGAAACGCGGAAATCCGCGCAGCTACTGGCGGCCTTCGCGGTAGGCGCCCAGCACGTTCGACGCGAGGTCGCGCATCTCGAACGGCTTCGCGATGACCCGGCAGGCGCCGGCCCGCCGGGCCTCTTCAATCAGCTCGGGCGTGGCGAAGGCGGTGATTACGAGAACGCGGCTGTACGGCCGCAGTCCTCCGATCGTCTTCAACAGCGCGAGATCTCGCGAATCGGGAAGGCTGTAGTCGAGCAGGATGATGTCGAACGGCTCCGGGGCGGCAATCAGCTCGCGCAACGCCTCCTCGCCGTTGCGCGCGTCGGTGACGGTGCAGCCGCGTTCGCGAAGCGTCTCGCCAATCGCCCAGCGGATCAGCGGATCGTCGTCGATGACGAGGACACGCAGGATCGGAGATATTCCCGGCTGCCGCGGGGAATCGTTCTCGAGCGGCTGCCCGTCTGACGCGGCCGGCGCCGTGGTGCTCACGATTCGCGCAGTCCCGAGCATGCTGTCCACCCTCAGCCGCCGGTGCGCTTCAAGACGCGAGCCAGCGCTCAGGAGGCGTGGAATGGAAGCTGGATGGTGACCGTCGTGCCGCCGCCGGCGGGGCAGTCGATCTCGATACTGCCGCGATGGACTTCGACGAGCCGCCGCGCGGTGGGCAGCCCGAGGCCGGTGCCGCGAGACTTCGTCGTGAAGAACGGCGCGAAGACGCGCTCGCGCACCTCATGGGGGATGCCCGGCCCGCGATCGGCGACCAGGATCTCGCAGTGCTCGCCCTTGGACGCAACCGCCACCTGGATGCTGCCCGCGCCCTGCATCGCCTGCGCGCTGTTGATGAAGAGGTTCTGGAACACGATCTTCAGCATGTCGGGGTCGCCCGAGATCGGCGGCGCGCCGCCGACGACCTCGATCCGCACGTGGCGCAGCAGCGGATCCTGCTGCAGGAGGCCGGCGGTCGATCGTACCAGCCCCGCCACGTCGATCGGCGCGCGTGTCGGACTCGGCGGCCGGGCGAACAGCAGCAGCTCTCGCATCATCTGATCGAGGGCGTCGATGCGGTTGATGATCTCTTTCAGGATCGACGCGTCGGGCACCTCCGCCGGCATGCGGCTGCCGACGACCTGGATCGCCCCGCGAATGCCGGCCAGCGGGTTCTTCACCTCGTGCGCGATCAGCCCGGCCATCTCTCCGAGACGCGCCAGCGATTCCTGCTCGCGCAGCTGGTTCTCCATCCGCACGCGCCTGGTGAGGTCGTGCAGAATCCCGGTGAACTTGCGCTGTCCGCCAATGGTGATCTCGCCGACCGACAGGTGCACCGGGAAGGTCGTTCCGTCCTTGCGCTGCCCGGTGACCTCGCGGCCGATGCCGATGATCCGGGCCTGACCGCTCGCCAGATAGCGTTCGATGTACCCGTCGTGCTCCTCGCGGTAGGGCGAGGGCATGAGCATCGTGACGTTGCGGCCGAGCACCTCGTCCTCGGCATAGCCGAACAGCCTGACCGCGCCGGCGTTGTAGGCCTCGATCAGCCCCCCGCCGTCGATGAGGATGATGCCGTCGACGGCCGAATCGAAGATGGCGCGCCAGCGTGCTTCGCTGGCGCGCAACTGTGCCGCGAGCGCGGACGCGTCGGACATCTCGGCGGGCATGGTCGATTTCCCGAAGGATAGCACCCCCGGGAAATTCTCGCGGAGCGCCGGCCCGCCCGGCTCCCGGGATGCCGCCCGTGCGGCGCCGATCGCCGTCGCTTCGCACGCACCCGGCCGGCACGTCTCTTGCGCCCCGGCCGGCGGAGGCCGGTGTGACCAGTCCCGAAAACGCCTTGTCGACCCGCTACCTCGGGCTGCAGCTCGCCAATCCCTTCGTCGCCGGCGCTTCACCCCTTGGCGACAACCTGGACACGATCCGGCGGCTCGAGGATGCCGGCTGCGCCGCCATCGTGCTCCACTCGCTGTTCGAGGAGCAGATCTCGGAGTCCGAATCGGGACGCGTACACCGCATGGATCGGCTCGACAGCGGCTTCGCCTCGGTGCTCGCGCATTTTCCGGAGCCCGATGCCTATGTCTTCAACCCCGAGGGCTATCTCGAGCACATTCGCAAGCTCAAGGCCTCGGTCGCCATCCCCGTCATCGCCTCGCTCAACGGCACCTCGCCCGAGCGCTGGCTGAAATTTGCGGCGCGGATCGAAGAGGCCGGCGCCGACGCCCTCGAGCTCAACGTCTACGAGGTGATCGCCGACGCGAACCAGTCGGCCGCCGGCGTCGAACGGGCGCACCGGCTGATGGTCGAAGACCTGAAGCGGCTGGTGAAGATGCCGGTGGCGGTCAAGGTCTCCCCCTTCTTCACGGCCTTCGCGAACGTGGCGCGCGGATTGGAGCAGGCGGGGGCCGACGGCCTGGTGATCTTCAACCGGTTCATGCAGCCCGACATCGATCTCCAGCACCTCGCGGTCTGGCCGCGGCTGGAACTGTCGGACAGCTCGGAGCTGCTGCTCCGGCTGCGATGGCTCGCGATCCTGCGGGGCCAGCTTCGCTGCTCTCTCGCCGCAGTCGGCGGCATCGCGACGCCGGCCGACGCCATCAAGGCGCTGCTCGCCGGCGCAGACGTGGTGCAGGTCGTCTCGGCGATCCTCCGCCACGGGCCGTCGTACTTCGCCTCGATGCGCGACGAGCTTCTCCGCTGGATGGATGCACTCGGCTTCGCCAGCCTCGGCGACGTGCGCGGGCGCCTGAGCCTCTCGGCGGCCGATGCGCCGGAGGCATTCGAACGCGGTCACTACCTGCAGACGCTCGGCGGCTGGAGCTCGTGGCTCGCCTACGAGACGGCCATGCGCGCGCGACCGTCGGGCCGCGGCGATCCCGAGGCATAGCCGCCGCGCGCGCGTCAGAAACCCGCGGGGAGCCACCGCCGCAGCGGAGGTTCTTTCGCGCCGTACCCTACACCGCGGTGCGCTCGAGCTTGAACTTCTCGATGCGGTACCGGATCTGGTCGCGATTGAGGCCGAGCAGCGCCGCCGCCTTGGTCTGGTTCCAGCCGCTGCGCTGCAGCGCCTGTACGACCAGCGAACGTTCGAGCTGCTCGAGATCGAGCCCCTGCGAGGGCAGCTCGACGCCGTCGGCCCGCCGGATGATCCCGGCGCCGGAGGTCATCGGGAAGTCGTCGAGCGCGAGCATCGCACCCTCGCCGAGCAGCATCGCCCGTTCGACGGCGTTGCGCAGTTCGCGGATGTTCCCCGGCCAGGGGTAGGCCTGGAGCCTGGCCAGCGCGGCCGGCTCGATGCCTTGAATGCGTTTCTTGAATTCGGTGTTGAAGGTGTCGACGTAGTACTTCAGGAGCAGCGGGATGTCCCTGGCGCGCTCGCGCAGCGGCGGCAGCACGATCGGCAGCACGTTCAAGCGGTAGTACAGATCCTCGCGGAACTTGCCCTGCTTCACCTCGTCTTCGAGCCTGCGGTTGGTCGCGGCGATCACGCGCACGTCCACGCGGATGTCCTGCGATCCGCCAACCCGCTTGAACGTCTTCTCCTCGAGGAAGCGCAGCAGCTTGGCCTGCAGCGCCGCCACCATCTCGCCGACCTCGTCGAGAAACACCGTGCCGCCGTCGGCCAGCTCGAAAAGCCCCCGCTTCTGCCGATCCGCGCCGGTGAAGGCGCCCCGCTCGTGCCCGAACAGCTCGCTCTCGAGCAGCGCTTCGGGCAGCGCCGAGCAGGTGATGTTCATGAACGGCTTCGACGATCGGCTGCTGGCGTAGTGGATCACTTTCGCGGCCAGGTCCTTGCCGGTCCCGCTCTCGCCCGTCAACAGCACCGTCGAGGCCGGGCTCGCCGCGATCTTCTTCAACAGGCCGCGCACGGCCACCACCGGTTCGCTCTCGCCGACAATGCGATCCAGGCTGAAGGGCTGCGCCTGGCTCGACCGCAGCGCCCGCACCTCCCGGCGCAGCTGCGTGGTCTCGAGCGCTTTCTCGACGATCAGCGCGATCTCGTCGAGGTTGAACGGCTTGTTCGCGTAGTGATACGCGCCCTGCTTCATCGCCGCGACGGCAAGCTCGACGCTCGCATGGCCGGTGAGGAGGATGACCAGGGTTTCAGGGTCCGCCCGCTTCATCTGCTGCAGGACCTCGAGGCCGTCGCCGTCGGGCAGCTTGTAGTCGAGCAGCACCAGGTCGACGCCCTGCCGATGGCGCTCGAGCGCTTCGGCAGCCGTTTGCGCCTCGAGCACCCGGTAGCCTTCGTCCCGCAGCCGCGCGGTCAGCGACCAGCGCACGAGCTGTTCGTCGTCGACGACGAGGATGGTGGCGCGCATGTCGGTCAAGAATATATCGGCAGACGCCGCAGAATCGTCTTGCACGCGCGCCGGATTTCCGGCAGGCGGCCTCCTGCAGGCCGAATATCGGCCCATCCTACCTCAGCATACCGATTGCAGACGGCTTGGCGTGGCACCCGCCCGGATCACCGTGGACGGCAACGACGCGTGTGCGGCGGTCGCCTATCAACTGAGCGACGTCATCGCCATCTACCCGATCACCCCATCGTCGGGCATGGCCGAAGCCGCCGACGCCTGGGCCGCCGCGCGACGGCCCAACCTCTGGGGCTCGGTGCCTGCCGTGGTCCAGATGCAGAGCGAAGGGGGCGCGGCCGGCACCGTCCACGGGGCCCTGCAGGCCGGAGGGCTGGCAACCACCTTCACCGCCAGCCAGGGCCTGCTGCTGATGATTCCCAACATGTTCAAGATTGCCGGCGAACTCACGCCGGCCGTCTTCCACGTGTCGGCCCGCGCGGTGGCGACCCACGCGCTGTCGATCTTCGGCGATCACAGCGACGTCATGGCCGCACGCGCCACCGGCTTCGCCCTGCTGTCGTCCGCGTCGGTGCAGGAGGCGCAGGATCTGGCGGCGGTGGCCCACGCGGCCACGCTCGAATCGCGCCTGCCGTTCCTTCACTTCTTCGACGGCTTCCGCACGTCGCACGAGCTCACCGGCATCACGCCGCTGGACGCCGACTCTCTCCGCTCCCTCGTCGACAATCGCCTGGTCGACCTGCACCGGATGCGCGCGCTCTCGCCGGATCGGCCGGTGGTGCGCGGCACGGCCCAGAATCCGGACGTCTTCTTCCAGGGCCGCGAGGCGGTGAACCGGTATTACGATGCCGCGCCGGCGATTGTGCAGTCAGTGATGGATCGCTTCGGCGCGCTGACCGGCCGCCGGCACCGCCTGTTCGAGTACGACGGTGCGCCCGACGCCGAGCGCGTGATCGTGATCATGGGGTCGGGCGCCGAGGCGGTCCGGGCAACCGTCCGCGCCCTCGGAACGGCGGCGAAGGTTGGCGTGCTGACGGTGAAGCTGTTCAGACCGTTCAGCGCCGCCGACTTCGTCGCCGCTCTGCCGCCGGAGGTCCGGGCGATTGCCGTGCTCGATCGGACCAAGGAGCCGGGCGCCATAGGCGAGCCGCTCTATCAGGACGTGGTGACTGCGATCGCCGAGCACAGGAGCGGCGCACGCTTCGTCGGTCCCGATGGGCCCCGAGATCCGATCGTGATCGGCGGCCGCTACGGTCTCGGGTCCAAGGAATTCACCCCGGCGATGGCGAAGGCGGTATTCGACGCGCTCGATCGGCCCTCACCCGCGCGCCGCTTCACCGTCGGGATCACCGACGATGTGACCCGCCTGTCGCTCGGGGTGGACGAGACCTTCGTGGTCGAACCGCCGGGATCGACGCGCGCCGTGTTCTTCGGTCTCGGCGCCGACGGCACCGTCGGCGCCAACAGAAACACGATCGCGATTCTCGGAGAAGAGACGGGCCGCTGGGCGCAGGGCTACTTCGTCTACGACTCGAAGAAGTCGGGTGCGGTCACGATCTCGCACCTTCGCTTCGGGCCGCACCCCACCGAGGCGCCGTACCTGATTCGGTCGGCCTCCTTCGTGGCGTGCCACCAGCACGGCCTGCTCGAACGGCTCGACGTGCTGCGATACGCCGAGCCCGGCGGCGTGTTCCTGCTCAACGCGCCGGCCGGCCCCGACGGCGTCTGGACCGGCCTGTCCTTCGAGGTGCAGCAGCAGATCGTCGACAAGCGCCTGCGCGTTTTCGCCATCGACGCCTACGCCGTGGCGCGCAGCTGCGGGATGGGCGCACGCATCAACACGATCATGCAGACCTGTTTCTTCGCGATCTCCGGCGTGCTGCCGCGCGAGGAGGCCGTCGCACGCATCAAGCAGGCCATCGAGAAGACCTACGGCCGCCGCGGCGCGGCCATCGTCCGCCGGAACTTCGAGGCGGTCGACGCCGCGCTCTCCCATCTCTTCGAAGTGCCGGTGCCGCCGGCCGCCGCGGCGTCCCGGCACACGCCGCCGGCCGTCGATGGCAACGCGCCCGATTTCGTCCGCCACGTCACCGCCGCGATGCTGGCCAACCAGGGGGATCGTCTGCCGGTGAGCGCGTTCCCGGTCGATGGCGCCTGGCCGACAGGCACGTCGAAATGGGAGAAGCGGAACATCGCCGCCGAGATCCCCGTCTGGGAGCCCGCCCTGTGCATCCAGTGCAACAAGTGCGCGCTGGTCTGCCCGCACGCCGCGATCAGGGTGAAGGTGTTCGACGACGACGCGCTCGGGGAGGCGCCGGCCTCCTTCAAGCACATGCAGTTCAAGGGGCCGGGGCTCTCCGGCGAGTACAGCGTACAGGTCGCGCCCGAGGACTGCACCGGCTGCGAGTTGTGCGTGATGGTCTGCCCGGGAAAGGACAGGGCCGATCCGGCACGCCGGTCGCTGGCCATGGCGCCGCAGGGGGCGCTCCGCGCCCTCGAGCGGGCGAACTTCGCCTTCTTTCTCGGGCTGCCCGAGGTCGATCGGACGAGGCTCGGCACCGACGTGAAGAGCAGCCAGTTCCTCGAACCGCTGTTCGAGTACTCGGGCGCGTGCGCCGGCTGCGGCGAGACGCCCTACATCAAGCTGCTCACGCAACTGGTCGGCGATCGCCTCGTCATCGCGAACGCCACCGGCTGTTCATCCATCTACGGGGGCAACCTGCCGACCACCCCGTACACGACGAACGCCGACGGCCGCGGGCCGGCGTGGTCGAACTCGCTCTTCGAGGACAACGCCGAGTTCGGCTACGGTCTCCGCCTCGCGATCGATCAGCACGAGGCGCACGCGCGGCGGCTGCTGCAGCAGCTCGCGGCGGCGGTGGAGCCGGAGCTCGCGACAGCCCTGCTCGACAGCCCGCAGCGCACCGAGAGCGACCTCCGTACGCAGCGCGATCGGATCGTCGAGCTGCGGCAGCGCCTCGCCGGCCTGAGCGGCGAGGGCGCGGCCGAGCTGCATCGACTCGCCGACTACCTGGTGAAGAAGAGCGTCTGGATCGTCGGCGGCGACGGCTGGGCCTACGATATCGGCTTCGGCGGGCTCGATCACGTCCTCGCCAGCGGCGCCCGCGTCAGGGTGCTGGTGCTCGACACCGAGGTGTACTCGAACACCGGCGGCCAGCAATCGAAGGCGACGCCGATCGGCGCCGCCGCGAAGTTCGCGGTCGCCGGCAAGGAGCGTGGCAAGAAGGATCTGGGCCTGATGGCGATGGCGTATGGCCATGTCTACGTCGCCCAGGTCGCCTTTGGCGCCAGAGACGCGCAGACCCTGCAGGCGTTCCAGGAAGCCGAGAGCTATCCGGGCCCCGCCCTGATCATCGCGTTCAGCCCGTGCATCGCCCACGGCTACGAGATGTCGCAGTCGCTCGCGCACCAGCGGCTTGCCGCCGACACCGGCTACTGGCCGTTGTACCGCTTCGACCCGCGCCGCGAGGCGCAGGGCAAGGCGGCGCTCGTGCTCGACTCGCCTCCCCCGCGCGCCGACGTCTCGACGCTCATGGCGATCGAAGCCCGATTCGACGACGTCGGCCGACAGAACCAGGATCGCCATGCCGCTCTCATCGACCGCGCGCGACAGCAGATCGCATCGCGCATGGCGCTCTATCGCGAGCTGGCGGCGCGCGCCGCGCCGCTCGAGCACCTCGCCGATTCCTTCCCATCACGAGGCAGGTCATGATTGTCGCCAAGCAGATTCTCGTCGCCACAGACTTCAGTCCTGAGTCCGACGCCGCGCTGGCCTACGGGCGCGCGCTCGCGCGGAGCCTGGGCGCGACGCTGCACGTCCTGCATGCGGTCGCCAACCCCTTCCTGCGTCCGACCTTCGCCGATCCGGGCGTCATCGAGACGCACGCGGCGCAGAGCCTCGCGACCTGCCTGACCGCCGAGGATCGCACCACGCTGAACGCCAGGGCGGTTCTCGAGATCGCGAGCCGTCCCGCCGACGCGATCATCGATTACGCCCGCCGGGCCGAGATCGATCTCATCGTCGTCGGTACCCACGGGCGCACGGGATTCGACCGTGCGCTGATGGGCAGCGTGGCCGAGCACCTGGTCCGCTCGGCGCCCTGTCCGGTGCTCACGGTCCGCCACCCCGAACGCGAACTGGCCGTGCCGGACGAGAAGCCTGCGGCAACCGCGGTGTCGTGAGACCCGGCCGAGGCCGCCGGCGCCGGCGATGCGGCACGAGTCGGCCATCTGCCGGGCCGCCGCTGGCGCGCCCGGCCGGTCGTCGCTTCCTCTCCTCCCGCCGGACCAGCGCGGACGATCGTGCAGATGCCGGATCGTGCGGCCCCGACGACGCGCGTCATCTGTTCGCCCATGCCGGATTTCGATTACAATCCGTGGCAGCCACCTCGCGTGCCGATGGCGGTCGTCCGACGACCGTAGGGCGCTCCGGGCGAGCTGCCGCGACCCAGCGCCGACCGGATCCCGGATCCCTGGTTGCAGAAGGGGCGCGCATCGTGACTCACCCCGCCGGCGCCGTTTCGGCCTTCATCGAACGGCACTACCGCCACTTCAACGCCGCGGTCGTCAAGGACGCGAGCGACGGCTACCTCCAGCATCTCGAGAGCGGCGGCCGCATGCTCATGACGCTGGCAGGCGCCATGAGCACCGCCGAACTCGGACTCTCGCTCGCGGAGATGATCCGGAAGGGCAAGGTGCACGCGATCTGCTGCACCGGCGCGAACCTCGAAGAGGACGTGTTCAACCTCGTCGCCCATTCGCACTACGAGCGGGTGCCGCGCTACCGCTATCTCACGCCGCAGGACGAACAGGCGCTGCTCGAACGCCACATGAACCGCGTGACCGACACCTGCATCCCCGAGCACGAGGCCATGCGGCGCATCGAGAGCTTCGTGCTGCGCGACTGGCAGGCCTGCGATGAGGGCGGCGCACGCTTCTTCCCGCACGAGTACATGTATCGCCTGCTGCTCTCGGGTTCGCTCGAACCGCACTATGAGATCGATCCGAACGACAGCTGGCTGCTCGCCGCCGCGCAGGCCCGGCTGCCGATGTTCGTGCCCGGGTGGGAGGACTCGACGCTGGGCAACGTGTTCGCTGCGCACTGCATCGGCGGCGACATCAAGTCGCCGCACACGGTGAAGTCGGGCATCGAGTACATGATCGCCCTCGCCGACTGGTACCGCCGCACCAGCGCGGACGTCTCGATCGGCTTCTTCCAGATCGGCGGCGGCATCGCGGGCGATTTCCCGGTCTGCGTGGTGCCGATGCTGCAGCAGGACCTGCGGCTGCACGACGTGCGGCTCTGGGGCTACTTCTGCCAGATCAGCGACTCGACGACCAGCTATGGCTCGTACTCGGGCGCCGTGCCGAACGAGAAGATCACCTGGGGCAAGCTCGGCGTCGATACGCCGTCGTACGTCATCGAGTCGGACGCCACGATCGTCGCGCCGCTGATGTTCGCGCGCGTGCTCGGCTGGTAGGCGCGTCGAGCAGGAGCCGGGCGCGATCCGGCCTGGAGGACACCAACGATGAGGACAACTGCCCTGATTGTCTGTCTGCTGACCGCCGGCGCTGCCTCGCCGCCGCGGGCGCAGGCCCCGACCCTGCCGCTCGCGTCAGCCGGCCGGCCGAGCACGCCGGGCATCGCGCGCACCACGCTGCGGGACGATGCGAAGGTGACGGTCACGCGCGTGGAATTCGAGCCTGGCGCCGGTGAGCCGCCGCACACCCATGCCACCGACGTCATCCTCGTGCCGGTCGCGGACGGTCCGGTGGAGGTCCGCATCGGCGACGCGACGCTGACCCGGCTCGCCGCCGGCGACGTGCAATTCGTGGGCCGGGGCGTGACCCACAGCGTCAAGTACACCGGGACCGACCGGTTTGCGCTCGTGGCGGTCGCCGTCAAGTGAGCCGCGGGAGGAATGGGGCCTGTGAGGATCGGGGAATCTGAGGCTTGAGGGCGTGAGTGGCTGGGCCTTGGGGATCGCCCGGCCTTGCCGTAAGATCCCGGTCGCGCGCTCGATACTCGCACGTCCATACGCCGGCGCATTCCCGATTCCCTGAAGGGGGCCCCATGGCGCAGCAGCCCAGACCGCACATTCCCCCGGCCGCCGTCGCGCTTTACACCCGGTACATCCACGGAGAGATCGATCGCCGCAGCTTCTTCGACGGCGTCGCCCGCTTCGCCGCCGGCGGCCTCACGGCGCCGGCGATCGTCGACGCGCTGATGCCGAACTACGCGGCCGCACAGCAGATTTCGAAGACCGACGAGCGCATCAGGGCGCAGCAGGTGGCGATCCCGTCGCCGCAGGGCAACGGCAGCATCAACGCCTACCTGGTGCGGCCGGTCAGCGCCGATACCCGCTCGGCGACGCCGCAGAAGCTGCCGGGCATCCTGGTCGTGCACGAGAACCGCGGATTGAACCCGCACATCGAGGACATCGCCCGGCGCCTGGCGCTTGCCAACTTCATGGCGCTCGCGCCCGATGGCCTCACGTCGATCGGCGGTTATCCCGGCGACGATTTCCAGGGCGGGCAGCTCTTCCGCAAGGTCGACGCCGGGAAGATGATGGAGGACTGGGTCGCGGCGGCGCTGTGGCTCCAGAG
Organism: Acidobacteriota bacterium; assembly: GCA_020850715.1. Taxonomy (GTDB): domain Bacteria; phylum Acidobacteriota; class Vicinamibacteria; order Vicinamibacterales; family CAVVIG01; genus JADZED01. Next base: position 48,555 of record JADZED010000001.1, on the reverse strand, counting down.
CCGCTCTGACTGCACCGGCCGGATCGGCGTGACCGGCTTCTGCTATGGCGGCGGCGTCAGCAACAACCTGGCTGTGCGGCTCGGCGCCGGTCTCGCTGCCGCCGTGCCGTTCTACGGCGGCGCTCCGCCGATCGAGAACGTCGCGAAGATCAAGGCGGCGGTCCTGGTGCACCACGGCGCGCTCGACACGCGCCTGGTCGAGGCGTGGCCCGCCTACGATCAGGCGCTCACCGCCGCGGGCGTTCCGCACGAGGGGCGCATCTACAAGGACGCCGTGCACGGTTTCAACAACGATGCAACCCCAGAGCGCTACAACAAGGCCGCCGCCGACGAAGCCTGGGAGCGGACCGTCGCCTGGTTCGACAAGTACGTCAGGAACCAGGAGCCGTGAGGCAGGCGCTTCGCCTCTCTCCGCCCGCTCCCGCGCGCCCGGCTCGCCGAGCGATCGGCCTATCACACCGAAAGGCGGAAGGACCTATGCACGTCAACCGATCATGGACACGCGCGGCCGGCCTGGTGCTGGCCTCGCTGCTCGCCGCCGCCGGCGCGCGAGCGCAGGCGCCCGACCCCGCGCAGTTGAAGCGCGAGGCGAGCCAGGCGATCGACGCGAACGGCGATCGCCTCGGTCGCCTGGGCGACGCCATCTACAGCTACTCCGAAGTCGGATTCCAGGAGTACGAAACGGTCAAGCTCATCACCGGCGAGCTCGAACGGCACGGCTTCAAGGTGGAGCGCGGCGTCGCCGGAATGCCGACGGCGTTCCGCGCGACGGCAGGCAGCGGATCGCCGGTCATCGGACTGATGGCCGACTACGACTGCGTGCCCGGCGCCAATCAGCGGCCGGGCGTTCTGCAGCGCGACGAACTGCTCGCCGGCGCACCGGGGCACGGCGAGGGGCACAACGCCGGACCGCCGACGATCATGGGCGCCGCGATCGCCGTCAAGGACCTGCTCGCCAAGTACAAGATGCCGGGCACCGTGGTCGTTTACGGCGGGCCGGCCGAGGAACTGCTCGCGAGCCGCGTGTACATGGTGAACGCCGGCCTCTTCAAGGGGGTCGACGCGATGCTCGACGCGCACATCGGCAACTCGTTCGGGACGAGCTGGGGCCTGAACAACCTCGGCATCGCCTCGATCGAATGGACATTCCACGGCCAGCAGGCGCACGGCTCCACGCCGTGGGCCGGACACAGCGCTCTCGACGGCCTCGAGCTGATGAACATCGGCATGAACTACCTGCGCGAACATCTGCCGCTCGAGATGCGCTTTCACTACGTCACGTCGTTCGGCGGCAACCAGCCGAATGTCGTGCCGCCGGAAGCCAAGGTCTGGTACTACTTCCGCCACCAGTCGTACGCGGAGCTGACGGATCTGATCGAGAAGGCGCGCGTGATCGCGAAAGCGGCGGCGGCCATGAGCTTCACGACCGTCGACGAACGCGTGTTGTCCGGCTCGTGGCCCTACAACGCCAACAAGGCGCTGGCGCAGGTGCTCGACAGGAACATCCAGGACGTCGGGATGCCGGAATGGTCGCCGGCCGACAAGACCTTCGCGCAGGAGTTCCAGCAGGCGATGGGCGCGAAGCCGACCGGTCTCGCCACCAAGCCGACGCCCATCCGCGGCGACAGCCAGGGCTCGTCGTCCAATGACGCGGGCGACGTGACGTGGCAGGTGCCGATGGCGCGTCTGTCGTTCCCATCGCAGGTCTCCGGGGGCACCGGCCATCACTGGACGTCCGCGATCGTTCCGGCCACGCCCGTCGCCCACAAGGGCATCGTGGTCGGCGCGAAGGCGCTCGCCGGCACGCTGGTCGATCTGTTCGCCGTCCCGTCGAACCTGCAGGCGATCAAGGCCGACTTTGCCAGGCAGATGGAAGGCGTGACGTGGAAGTCGGTCGTGCCGGCCGGCGCGACCCCTCCGACCTACCTGAACACCGAGCTGATGGAGAAATACCGTCCGCAGCTGCAGAAGTACTACTACGACCCCGACTCTCCGAAGACCTACCTCGAGCAGTTGGGCGTTGCCTACCCGCCGGCGCCGCCCACAGGCGCACGGTAGCTCGACCGCTTCCTTGGGGCCCGGATTCGCCGGCCCGGGCCCCCGCCCTTCTGTCGCTGTCCGGCAGCGATCTTGCTCTGCCCCCGCATCAGCAGCCGTGCCTGGCAACGATCCGTTCGTCGTACTCGTCGTCGAAGACGATCTCGATGCCCGCCGCATGTGCGCGCTCTACCTGGCGTCGAAAGGATGCACCGTGTTCGAGGCAGCGGATGGCCGCTCGGGTATCGATGAGGCCATAGACCTGAGGCCGGACCTCATCGTGCTCGACCTCGCCATGCCGCGCGTCGACGGCTGGACGGCGCTGTCACGGTTGCGCGCGTCGAGCTGGACGATGGACATCCCTGTGGTGGTCGTGTCCGCGGTGCCCGACGTGCGCGACGAGGTGCTCCGGCTCGGCGCCGATGCCTGCCTGGAGAAGCCCTGCTCGCCGGAGGTGCTCTGGTATCAGATCAGAGGTCTGATGCGCGTCGGCCCGCACGTGCGTGATCGCGTGAAGCGTTTCGCCGCGCACTGACGCTTCTATCCAGTCCCTTCCCGATCCGACGCGTCCACCCGGCCGATCCCGCTCCGCGCCCCGCACCGACGGGTCCAGCCAACCATGGCGCGGCGGCACTCGTCCAAGTCACCAATCATGCCGATCGCGCGACATCGCGGATGCGTCGCCGGCTGGACGCTTGGCGCGGTGCTGGCAGCCAGCCCTGGAGCACCGCAGCCGCTCGCCGCGGGCCACGAGCCCCGCGCGTCCCTGTCCGCCGCACGCGCTGCGGCGCCGCCGGTCATCGACGGCCGGCTCACCGACGAGCAGTGGGCGATGGCGGTGCCGCTCTCCGGCTTCACTCAGCAGGATCCCGACGAAGGACAGCCCGCGACCGCGAACACCGAAGTCCGGGTGTTGTACGACGACGATTCGCTGTACATCGCCGTGCGCATGTTCGACGACGATCCCGCGCGAGTGTCGACGCGGCTGTCGAAGCGCGACGAGGAGCCAGACGCCGATCGCATCAGCATCTATCTCGATCCGATGCACGATCATCAGACCGGCTTCGTGTTCAGCGTGAGCGCCTCAGGCGTGCAGCGTGATCAGGTGCTCTACAACGACTCGTGGACCGACGGGACGTGGGATGCCGTGTGGGACTCTGGCGCGTCCGTCGATGCGCAAGGCTGGTGTGCGGAAGTGCGCATTCCGCTCTCGCAGCTGCGCTTCACCGCAGCGCCGCGCCAGACCTGGGGGATGAACGTCGAGCGCTTCATCCGCCGGAAGAACGAGACCGACTGGCTCGAGCTGGTGAGAAAGAGCGAGAGCGGCGTCGCCTCGCGCATGGCGCACCTCAGCGGCGTCGACGGCATCGCACCGAAGCGGCACCTCGAGCTGCGGCCCTACACGGCGGCCCGCAGCGAGCTCATTGCGCCGGAGGACGGCGGCGACCCGTTCAACGACGGATCCCGGATGTTCGCCTCCGGCGGACTCGATCTGAAGTACGGTCTCACGAGCGCTCTCACCCTGAACGCCACCTTCAATCCCGACTTCGGGCAGGTAGAGGTCGATCCGGCGGTCGTCAACCTCTCGGCCTTCGAGACGTTCTTCGAAGAGAAGCGGCCGTTCTTCCTCGAAGGCTCGCAGGTATTCGGCAGCTTCGGCCAGGGCGGGGCGAACAGCTTCTGGGGGTTCAATGCCTCCGATCCGCAGATCTTCTACTCCAGGCGCATCGGGCGCGCACCGCACCTGAGCGCGGATGCCGACTACGAAGACGCGCCGGCGGCGGCCACGATTCTTGCGGCAGCGAAGCTGACGGGCAAGACCGCGCGCGGCTGGAGCGTCGGCTTGCTCGAGGCGATGACCGATCGCGAGACCGCCGGCACCATGACGGGCGGGGTGCGCGGACGCGAGGAGGTGGAGCCGCTCACGAACTTCACCGTGGCCCGCATCCAGCGAGACATCGGGCGGCGCGGCGGCGCCGGCATGCTGTTCACGAGCGTCACCCGCCGGCTGACGTCGGCGGCGCTCATCGAGACGCTGACACGACAGGCGTACGTCGCGGGCGGGGACGCGTACTGGTACCTCGACGATCGGCAGGACTGGGTCGCGACCGGCAAGTTCTCGATCAGCCACCTGCGCGGGTCCGCCGCCGCGATCGCCAGAGCGCAGAAGGCATCGGCGCGGTACTTCCAGCGCCCCGACGCGCCGCAGGTCTCGCTCGACGAACGCCGCACCTCGCTCTCCGGCTTCGCGGGGCGCATCAACCTGAACAAGAACGCCGGCCTGCGCACGATCAACGTTGCACTCTGGGGCGTGAGCCCCGGCTTCGAATCCAACGACCTGGGGTTTCACGGCACGGGCGACCGCGCCGGCGCTCACATCGTCTGGTTCAACCGCAATGTGACGCCCGGCCGGATCGTGCGCAGCCGATCGTGGTGGATTGCCAAGGCGTACGCCTGGAACTTCAATCGCGAGCTCCAGTACGACGCCGTGACTGGCAGAGTGTCCTTCACATTTCTCAACTACTGGCAGGCGGGGGGCGGCGGCAGCGTCTCGCGCCAGACGATGGACGACCGCCTGACACGCGGCGGACCGTCGACGATCAGCCCGGAGCGGTTCGCCGCCAACGGCGACCTCGGCAGCGATCAGCGGCGGCCGGTGTCGCTGAACCTGTTCGCGAACGGCAGCCGCGCACGAGCGGGCAGCTGGACGGCGAACTGGGGGACGACCATCACGCTGAAGCCCTCCTCGAAGCTGTACATCTCGACCGGTCCGCAGTACAACGGCGCCTACTCGGTGGCGCAGTACATCGATGAGATCGATGATGCGACGGCGGTGGACACCTACGGGCACCGCTACGTGTTCGGCGAAATCGATCAGACTCAGCTCACGCTCACGACGCGCGTGAACGTGACCTTCTCGGGGAAGCAGGCGCTGCAGATCTTCGCACAGCCGCTGATCGCGAGCGGCAGGTACACCCACTTCAAGGAAGTCGCGCAGCCACGCACGTACGACTTCGTCGAGTTTGCCGCGCCAGGCCGTTCGCTCGTCTACGACGCGGCCGCGGGCCGGTACACGGCCGACCCTGACGATGCGGGCGAGGCGCCGGGCTTCGTGTTCGACAATCCGGACTTCAGCCTGAAATCGCTGCGCTTGAGCGCGGTCTACCGGTGGGAGTTGAAGCCTGGCTCGACGCTCTACCTCGTGTGGACGCGGGAGCAGGAAGACAAGTCCAACCCCGGTACGTTCGCCCTCGGCCGAGACGCCAAGGTTCTGTTCAAGGCGCCTGGCGATGATGTGTTTCTCGTGAAGGTCGCGTACTGGATCGGCCGGTAGCCCCCGGGGTTCAGAATGAGATGCGGTTGAGCCTGCCCGCGCCGTAGCTGAGGCCCTGACAATCCATGAACAAGAACTGGACGCCCAACGTCTCGCCGGAAATACGCAGCCACACGAAGCCGTTGCGGCCGCTCGTGCAACCGCCGCGGAACTGTCGCGTCGCCGGGATGCCGCCAGCCCCTTCTTCGGCAATCTCGCCTGACAGCGTGCCACCGCCCGCCAGGGCGACCGACCACGTACCCTGCAGCGAGCCTGATCTCTCGGCCAGATGGATCTCCATCACTCCCAGGCTCGACTGGATGTCCTCGAGGGGTCCCCGCCAGGTTCCTGCAAAGGGCTCGACGTCGGACGGGACCGGCGCGCCGCCGCCGCACGCGACTGTCGCGGCGGCGCACAGCAGGGCGAGGCCGGCCGTTGCGCACGTTCGACGGGCGCAAGCGCTGACGACGGAACGAGCGTTCATCGTGCACCTCACTTGCTGAAGGCGAACAGGCCCGACGCTCCGGCCGCGAGCACGACCTCCGGCGCGACGAACGGGGCAGACCGGAACCGGCCGACGTCGCGACCGACAGCCCACCGTTCCGCGCCGGTGTCTGCATTGAGCGCCACGAGATCGCCAGAGAGGAACGGTACGTAGATCGTGTCGTCGCCGACGGCAAGCGTGAAGCCGGTCGATCCGCGTCGGCCTGGGTAGCGCCACAGCTCGCGGGGCTCATCGAAGCTGTAGGCGGCGACTTCGCCCGTGAGCGAGCCGGCAACGAGCCTCCGCCCCACGACGGCAAGCGCCCGGTAATCGGGCGCAGGGGCGGTACCGGGACTGCGCGCCGGCGTCGACCAGCGCACGGCGCCGTCGGTCGCCGACAACGCGTGGAGCGCGCCGTCGCCCGAGGCCGCCAGGACCAGGTCGCCTGCAACCGCCAGCCCGCCGGCGAAGGCGCCGCAGGTGTCGCCGCAGGACAGCGGGTGCTGCCATCGCACGCGCCCCGTGTCGAGCGCCACGCTCACGACTCCGCTCTCGCGCGTCAGGAATCTGGTGTAGGCGGCGAAGAGCGCATGGGCGTTCCCTGCGGGCTCGAACACGGTCGTATCCGTGCCGACGAGGGTCGACCATCGCAAGCGTCCACTCGCCAACTCGACGCCGTACAGGCGTCCGGCTGGCGAACCGGTGAACGCGGCGCCGTCTTGCAGGACGCCTACGTACAACCCTGCGCCATAGCCATCCGCCGGTGCGAATCGCCACAAGAGCTTCCCGCTCGACGGGTCCAGCCCGAACAGATCCCCATCGCCAGCCACGAGAACCCCGCCACCCAGTCGAAGGGCCGAACTCTGCAACGCGTCCGAGGATGGCAGCGCGGAGCGCCACAGCGTGCCACCATCGAGAATGTCGACCGCGATCACCTCGTGATGCCGCGTGAAGAAGTACGCCGTGCGGTCGTTCGCGGCCGGAATTCCGGTTCCGGCGACTTCGACGCGCCACCGCAGGTGCCCGGGATCGCTCGATCGCCAGGCGCCCGATGAGGCCGCCATCGCCGTCGTGGCCAGCAGCAGCCCCGCAATTCTTCCCGCGCTACCGCGGCGGCACATGCATCATCCTCGTCAGCACGTCGAACAGCACATCGTCGAGCACCTGGCTGACGTCTGCGGCGAGAATGTCCGCAGGATCCGAGACGACCTCCTCGACCGCGGCTCGGTCGCGTCCCGCTTCCTGCACGTGCGCGGGTCCGTAGATCACGATCGACGCCGCGCCGAGCCGGCCGTAGTCCTGGGACCAGACGGGCACCACGGTATCGTTGTACCAGCACTGAGCGCCGCCCGGCCATGAGACCGAACGGCACCACCAGTCGTCCATCGCGCCGAGGAACGCCGCCGCCCGGCCCATCCGATTCGCCAGGTTGAAGGCCGCCGAGTCCTCGAGATCGGCGGTCATCACGATCGCGGCAGCTCCAATGTCGAGGGCCATCACGCCGGCATCGCGATAGCGGGCATATGTATCACCGCGGTCGGGCCAGGCTGCACGGATTGGACCACCCCAATAGAAATTGTGTGCAATCGAAGTGACGCCCACGCGCGCCGGAACATCGAATGCTTCACGGGCGAGGTTCGCGTCGCTATTGAGCTGCTCCAGGTACTCTGGACGCAGCGGATCCATTTGCGCGAGCACGGGGAGTGTGCGGTCGAGACCGAGCGCGATCGCGGTTTTCGCAAACCCGGCGTTGGTCAACCACCCCGCCAGGAACACGGCATCGGTGATCTGGCCGACGATCCATTGCCACGTGCAGCACGTCCAGGGATCGTTGACGGCGTCGAAGACCGCGGCGATGGCGAGGTGACCATCACCGTTGAACCTGACGTACTTGCCGAAGTTGGTCACGATCGGCGCACCCTGATGCGGCGTGCCGATCGTCACGATGCCGGCAAGAGGCCGTGTGCGGCTCCATTCGCGGGCGAGCAGGCCCCCGTTGCTGTGGCTGACGGCGATGGCGGAGGCGGGCAGCAGGCCGGCCGGCGACTGCTGGAGCTCACGCGCCTGCGTCTCGAAGCCCTCTTTCCAGTCGACTGCCGGCCGAAACGGAACGATCGTCGCACGCGCCTGCAACCGCTCGGCTGCCGCTTCCCACGTGCCCGCGTCACCGCTGAAGCCGTGGAGGAACACCACGGCCGTGTCCTGGGCGCTGGCGGCCGGCGGACCAGCGAGGGAAATCCAGATGACGAGAGCTGACGCCGTTCGCTTCATGGGTCACCTCCGATCCAGCCGAATGTTGAGAACTTCTATCGTGGAGCGAACCCGTGTCCCGCTGCCGCCGGGCATCGCCTCCTCGAGCGTGATGATGGAGCGGATCCAGCCCCCGTCGGGACCAGGCGCATAGGCGAAGGTTTCGTGGCTGAGGAGCACCCCGTCGCGACTGACGCTGCGTTCCACCGGCAATGCGCGTGAGGAATCGACGAGCAGCTCGATCTGATCCGCGCCGGCGCCCGATACGTGGCGATCGAATCCGCCGACGCTGCCTACGGCCATACCGAACTGGCTGGCGATCCGTTCCCGTCGGCTCGCCGCCGCCGCCTGAGGCACGACGAGCGAATCGATCCATGCCTGGCCCTGTGCCGTGGATCGTCGTGACCCAGCCGTCGCCATCGGCGGGGCCAGGCCTAACTGCAGCAGCTCGGCATCGCTCACCGGCTGAAGAAGCTGCCCCTCCTCGTCGAAAAACCGCAGCGGCGATCCATCCTCGTCGTCTTCGACGCGCGAGACGCCGAAGGGTATCGAGACCGCTGATGTGCCATCGAGGCCATGAACAATGGCGGGCGACCGCGACACGAGCCGCGTCACCGTCTTCCACGAGCCGCTGGCCGACGACCGTTCCCACTGCAGGCTGGTGACGATCGGCGGAAGGCCGTCGGGGACGTCCGGTCCGATCCATGTGCGGGAGATCCGGAGATCGGCGGTGAGTGTGTTCCAGTCGGCCAGCGAGCCGGAGAAGCCGACTCCCTGGCCGGGCGACGTCGTGCCGCCGCCACCGGCGCCTGGATCGGATGGCGGCGCGGCGGTCCCGCTGACGGTGACGAGCACGCCGCCAGACGCCGCCTGCAGGCCATTGGAGTCGGTCGCGACGGCCACGATCGTGTGAGTGCCTGCCGCCGCCGTCCACCAGCCGCTCCAGGGCGGCGCCGGCGCCCGGCTCGCGACCACACCGTCGATCTCAAAGACGACCGTCCGGACCATGCCGCCCCAATCGCTGGCATAGGCGACGAGGGCGACGCGTTCGCCAGCTGCGAACACCGCGTGCTGCTGTGGCTGCTGTATGGCGACGTACGGTCCGTTCACGACGATAGTTGGCCCCGAAGCGACACGCTCCCGCCCGTTCTCCGTGAAGAGGCGTAGCTCGTACTCGCCGGGTTCCGGCGGCAGACGGAAGGTGAGGGTGGCCGAGCGCGTACCCGCGATCGACAGCGCTCTGCCGCCTGTGACGTACTGCCAGTCCAGCCAGGCCGCGTCGCCTTCGCCGTGGCGAAACAGGAGCACCGCATCGTACGGACTGCCGTGCGGGTCGAAGACCTCGACCGATACGGTGCCGTCTGGCCGCGCGCTCACGCGCCCTCCGGGGCCGGCGCCGTCGATAGCGAGCCATGGAACGGAACCGTTCTGAAAGAGCGTGATCTCGTGCCCAGCGATGGTGAAGATCGCGCGCCGCTGCTCGTCGCCGGAATTCGCCTCGGCATTCAGCACGACCGTCGCCGGCCCGGTAATCGGCCCGGCGGGCTCGACACGCGCCCACGCGCCGGAGATCCTGTTGACCGACCACACGCAGTTGGCGGACGTCGCCACTGTGACGGTTGCCGACGATGTCCAGTACGGAGCGGTCGGCATGGTCGGCGATGCCGTATAGACGCAGGGCGCGGGGCCTTGAACGACGTCGACGAGCCGGCCGGCGATCGTCACCGACGCCGTCCGCGGCGTCGTCGCTCCATTCTCGGTCGCGTGCACTCGCGCGCCGGGTGCCGTCGCACCGCGCACGCGCAGCCGCTCTGCCACCTCGCCTTCGGCAAGCGCACGGTCGTGGACGATGACTTCGTCGAGCGCGCCGTTGAACAGGCCGCCGCGAGACCAGCGTCCGATCTCGAGCGCGCTCGAGCCTGGGCCGACGACGCGCTGCAGTCCGGTGGCCGCATCGACCGGGCTGCCATCGACATACAGGACGGCCGTGCCCGCGATCGCGCTATGGGTGGCCGCGACGTGGTGCCAGACGCCGTCCTGCAGTGCGCGGGGCGACCAGAGGACGAACGCCGCCTCTCCGTCGGCGGCGATGCCCTGCCAACGCACGATGCCGGTGTCCCGTTCTCGAATGAGGAAATAGCCGCCGCCGCTCGTGTCGTTGGCGACAATGGGGCCGTAGCCCGCCAACGTCGTGAACTGTACCCAGGCTTCGATACTGACTTCGCCGCCCATCGCAAGCCCGTCGACGCTCGCGTACCCGGTCGCGCCATCGAATCCGGTCGCGCCGTTGGCGTCCGCCGTCGCGCCTGCCGCGCCGGCACGCGCACCCTCAAAGATGCCATGGTGCCCGCGGCCGCTCGCGTCCCACACAACGGCGCCTGCATCGTCCAGGCGCCAGTAGCCGAGCGGTGCGCCCAGCAGCGCCGTCCCGGCGTACGAGCCGATCGGTTCAACAGTCAGCCACGGCGCCGGCGACGAGACAGTCCACGGACATCCGTCGGCAATCGATACCGACACGATGCGCTGCGCGTCCGGCCAATCGATCGAGAGCAGAGATGGAGAGACGTCCGCATCGCAGGACGAGCCGGCCTGCACGATCGGGACCCGCTGCCCGGCGATGTCTATTGCGCCCGCGCGCTCGGTCGTGCCTGGATTCGTGAGCGCTTCGACCGTGAACGAACCGCTGCCGCCGATTGACGGCGCCTCGCTGCGTGCGCCGTTGTGCGCCGCAACGCGTTCCGAGCTCAGCGCGCGCCCGAAGAACGCGATCTCGTCGAGGCGCCCCATGAAGGTGCCTGGGGTGTTCGGCCACGCCCCGATCGCGATCTCCTCGACGACCAGGGCAGTTGCGGGAGCCGCGGTCTCCGCCGCGACAGCGCCGTCGAGATAGAGCGCCGCGCGCGCAGCCATCGGGTCGTAGGTCGCGGCCAGGTGATGCCACATCCCATCGTTCTGAGATTCCGGCGCCCAGAGCCCGAACACGGTCGAACCGTCGGCCCGAATCGCCTGCCAGCGGATGAGCCCGCTGGGATAGTCGCGGATCAGAAAGAGACTGCCGCTGCTCCCACGGGCACTCAGAATCGGTCCGTACTCGAGCCATTCGCTGCCGGTGAAGTTCACCCACCCTTCGACGGTGACGCCGCCGGACAGATCGATCGGCGAATCGATATCGACGTCCACGTGCGCGCGGCCGTTCGACAACAGAATCGCGGCGTCGCCCGATCGCAGAGGCCCGGCCTGATCGAAATCGACGACGCCCGCATACGTGCCGTCGAGGCCGCGCCCGCTGGCGTCATGAGCGGCAGCGCCGCCAGCTTCGTTCAGCCGCCAGTAGCCGAGCGGGGCGTCGGCCGCAATCGTCTGGTGGTAGACATCAGGACTCGCGATCCGCAGCCATGACGTCCCCGGAGACGGCGTCCATACGCAGGGGGCGTCGACGAGGACCGCGACAATCGCCGTCGAGCGAACGGCCTGCACGACTGGACGATCCGGCGAGAACGAGTAGCTGCACGCACGCTGCGATATCGAGATCACCTGCCCTGCAATGGTGATCAACCCGGTCCGCGCGCTTCCGGTGGCGTTGGCCGCGACGGCGTACTGCAGTGCGGCCGATCCGCTACCGCCCGCCTGCCCGAGGCCGATCCAATCGGCGTGCGAGGTGGCACTCCATTCGCAGCCGGCCAGGGTCTGCAGATCGACTGCGCCGCCCCCGCCCGCGGCGCCGAACTCGGTGCCTCCCGCCGACGCGGCGAAGGCGCACGGTGCGCCGGCTTGCACCACCGCCGCCTGCCGGCCGGCAATGCTGAGCATGCCCGTGCGCTCGAGCGATGAGCTCGCTGGCGCCACATCGAATGCGATCACGTCGGTGCCCGCAAGGCTGCGGAGGGCGTGGTGCCGCTCCACTTGTTCCGCCGTGAGCGCGCGATCGTAGATCGCGACTTCGTCGATCTCTCCGGTGAAGTGCCCGTCCGAGAACCATCCGCCAATCTCGAGCGGTCGATCGCCGACCGCGATCTCGGCGGGCGCCCTCGTCGTCGAGCCCACTTCCTGGCCGTCGACATAGAGCGCCGCAAACGCGGCCGCACCGTCGTAGACGCCGACGACGTGGTGCCAGTTGCCGTCGTGGTAGGGCCGTCGGGACCAGAGGACGAAGGCCGGCGCACCAGCACCCGCACCGCCCTGCCACCGAAGCCAGCCGCTGTCGGCATCCCGAATCAGGACGTAGCCGCCCGCGCCGGCATCCCATGTGCTGACAATAGGGCCGTAGCCGGTGAGTGATGCCGCGGTGAAACGGACCCATGCCTCGACGCTCACGGTAGCGACCGGTTGGGCGCGAGGCGTGTCCGAGACGACGATTCGCCCGGCGCCGTCGAATCGTGCAGCCCCGGCGCCGTCTGTCGTTGCGCCGAAATCCTCGAACGCGACCCCGCCGAGGTAGGCGCCGATCCGGCCGCGACCGCTGCTGTCAGCGACGAAGCCGCCGAACCCTTCGTCCAGTCGCCAGTACCCGACGGCACCGTCGCCGCGAACCATCCCCGCATAGCCGGGCGAGACGCCGCCGAGCCTCATCCAGCCGGCCGCAGACGATGCCGACCAGGCACAGCCGATCGGGATGCTCAGCGTGATCGGCACCGGCGCCCCAACCGATCCGACCCGGGTGCTCTCTGGCGCGATTCGCGCGTCGCACGGGCGGCCGTCCTGTTCCAGTGCGATGGTGAAGCCTGCGACCTGCAGCAAGCCCGCCCGCGGGACGCCGAACGGATTGGGCGTGATCGTGACGTGCAGCACGTCCGCGCCGATCCTGGTTCGGGACGCGAAGTGGCTTGCCACTTCGGCAGCCGACAATTCGCGCCCATAGACCGCCACGTCGTCGATGCCGCCAGCGAAGGTATCGCCGTTGTGCCACGCGCCAATCTGGAACGGAGCGACACCCGACGCAATCGCTCTCGCCGCGCCCGACGAGGCGACGGGCGTGCCGTCCACATATAGCGACGACTGCTGTCTCGGCACGCTGAAAGTACCGACGATGTGGTGCCACCGGCCGTCGTTGAGCTGTGCTGGAGACCAGAGGCCAAATGAATTGGCGCCGCCGGCCCCGACCCCCTGCCAGCGGATGTACCCAAGTGGATAGTCGCGGATCAGGAAATAGCCTCCGGCCGGTCCGTACTTGGCTGCAATCGGTCCGTACCCGGACCATTCGGTGCCGGCGTATCTCACCCAGGCTTCGACGCTGCCCTCGCTCGCGAGATCGAGCCCGGGCTGATTCCCGATGGCGACGTAGCTTCGAGCCCCGTCCAGGACGATTGACGAATCGGTTTCCGGCAGCGGACCCGGGACTCCCAACCCGACGGCACCGACGTACTGCCCGGGGTGGTCGAAGCCACTCAGATCGGCGGCCGGACCCGCGCCGCGCTCGCCGAGCCGCCAGTAGCCCGACGGGCGCCCGGCAAGGACCTCTCGCTCATAGCGGCGGTCGGTTGTGCGAGGCACGGCCCACCGGTCGGCGGTCCCATCCTCGTCCAGGCAGTGAAGCGCGCTGGCTTCGATCGTTACCTCCGCCTCCAAGCCCGAGGCTGGAGCGCGGAGCGACGCGGGCGCGACGGTGTAGGTGCAGGTCTGAGCGGCGCTGCGGGTGCCCGCGAGCACCAGCGAAACGAGCAGCACCGGCAGGAGATGTCGTGCCATGGCCTGATGTCCTGATGGAGACCCCGATCGACGCTCGCGTCAGTGCGGGGAGGTCGTGCCCGACGAGTTGATTCAAGCGCGCCGGGGTCTGCAGGCGCGAGGAGGCAAGGGCAGGTCCGGATCGGCGCCGCCGCGTGCGTCAGCCCAAGCAGCTGATAGCACGCGAGTTGAGGGATCAGACGAGCGAGGCGGTCGTGGGAGGCGGAGAATCCGATCGAGAATGTCGCCGCCGGTTGCGGCGTGGACTACGGCTGGATCAATTCGCCAGGCGTGGAGTCGACGGCCGGGCCGGCAGCGCTGCGGCATCGGCCGTCGCGGCCGCGCCGTCGGCTGGCGCCTCGACCAGCCGCCATGCGTGCGCCTCGTCGAGGATCTTCGCCGCAAACTCGGTGTGGAGCGCGTGTCCCGCGCGGTGTGCGACGAGGTGCCCGATCACCGGGTATCCGACGAGCGCGAGGTCGCCGATGGCGTCGAGAATCTTGTGACGCACGAACTCGTCGTCGAAGCGCAGCGCGTTGTTCAGCACGCCGGTCTCCCCGAGGACGATCGCGTTCTCGAGCGAGCCGCCGAGCGCCAGGCCGTTCTGGCGCAGCATCTCGACATCCTTCAGGAAGGTGAACGTGCGCGCCGGGGCGACGTCTTCCACGAACGACTCTTCGGTGATGCGGAGCGTGCGCGACTGATGGCGCAACAGCGGATGATCGTAGCTGATGCTGTAGGTGACCTTGAAGTGATCCGACGGGTACAGCGCGATGCGCTTGTCGCCGCGCGAGATCGCGATCGGCCGCACGATCTTGAGGAACCTGCGCCGCGCCTGCAACTGCTTCACGCCGGCTTCCTGAATCAAGTAGATGAACGGCGCCGCGCTGCCGTCCATGATCGGCACCTCGGGCGAGTTCAATTCCACCAGGACGTTGTCGATGCCCACGCTGACCAGCGCTGCCAGCAGATGCTCGACCGTCTCCACTGAGACTTCGTTGCGGGCAAGGCCGGTTGCCAGGTTGATGCTCGCCAGATGGTGCACGGTGGCCGGAACGTCGTGCTCGCCGAGGTCGGTCCGTCGAAAGCGAATGCCGAAGTCGACGGGCGCGGGCTTGAGCGTCAGGTTGACTTTGTTTCCGGAGTGCAGGCCAATTCCCACGCAGGAGACTTGGCGGCGGAGCGTACGCTGTGCGTCCATGGGCCTCTCAGCAGGGGCGGCGTGCGTGCGAAAGCTCAGCAAAGTAAATGCCCGGCCGGCTCGGGCGCGACCAATCCAGCTAACAGGCTGTCTGGCAGTATGTTAGATGCCGTGTTATGGGGACAGTCGTCATCGTGCGACAGCGATGTTTGTGGCCGCAGTACCACATCGTCGCGCGCCGCGTTGTGGCAATCCTACCACAGCCTTCGACTCGCGCCGGCCGCTCAGAGAGGACGCGAGAAGTTGCGCTGCCGCGCGACGCTACCCGGCCGCGGACCGGATCGGGCGGCCCCGTTCGGCAGCCAGCAGACCCGCAAGGCAACGGCCGGTGGCCGACTGGTCGTTGTCCGCGACTTCTTCGGGCGTACCGGCCGCCACGACACGCCCGCCCGCCGCCCCTCCCTCGGGTCCGAGGTCGACGACGAAGTCGGCCGACTTGATCACGTCCAGGTTGTGCTCGATCACGACGATCGTGTTGCCTTGATCGACCAGCTTGTTCAGCACGTCGAGCAGCTTTCGCGTATCCTCGAAATGCAGGCCGGTGGTCGGCTCGTCGAGGATGTACAGGGTCCGCCCGGTTCCGCGCTTCGAGAGTTCTTTCGCCAGCTTCACCCGCTGCGCCTCGCCACCCGACAGTGTCGTCGCCGACTGTCCGAGCTCGATGTAGCCGAGGCCGACGTCCTGCAGCGTGCGCAGCTTGTTGGCGATCGCGGGGAAGTTCTCGAGCAGGGGCAGCGCCTGATCGACGGTCAGCTCGAGGACGTCGGCAATCGACTTGCCGCGGTACTTGATCTCCAGCGTCTCGCGGTTGTACCGGCGTCCCTTGCACTGCTCGCAGGTGACGTAGACATCCGGCAGGAAGTGCATTTCGATGACGATGACGCCGTCGCCCTGGCATGCCTCGCAGCTTCCCCCCTTCACGTTGAACGAGAAGCGCCCCGACCTGAAGCCGCGTGCCCTGGCCTCGGGCATCATCGCAAACAGGTCGCGGATGAACGTGAACAGGCCGGTGTAGGTGGCGGGGTTCGACCGCGGCGTGCGGCCGATCGGCGACTGATCGATCTCGATGACCTTGTCGACCAGATCGGCGCCGTCGATGCGATCGTGGGCGCCCGGCTCGTCGGCTGCCTTGTACAGCGTGCGGGCGAGCGATTTGTAGAGGATGTCGTTCACCAGCGTCGACTTGCCCGATCCGCTCACTCCGGTGACCGCCGTGAAGACGCCGAGGGGGATCCGCACGTCGATGTTCTTCAGGTTGTTCTCGCGCGCGCCCCGGATCATCAGGTCGCCTTTCAGCTCGCGCCGCCGCGAGACCGGCGCCGGGATCGTGCGCGCGCCCGTCAGGTAGGCGCCCGTCAGCGATCCGGTCCCGCCACCGGCCGCCGTTCCCCGGGCGTCGCCGGCGCCGGAGCGGGCCTCCTCCATCAGTGCCGCCGGCGTCCCCTGGAAGATGACCTCGCCGCCGTGCTCCCCCGCGCCCGGGCCGAGATCGATCACGTAGTCGGCGGTACGAATCGTCTCCTCGTCGTGCTCGACGACGATCACGGTGTTGCCTAGATCGCGCAGCTTCGCGAGCGTGCCGAGCAGCTTCCGATTGTCGCGCTGGTGCAGGCCGATCGACGGCTCGTCGAGCACGTACAGCACGCCAGTAAGGTTCGCGCCGATCTGCGTCGCGAGCCGGATGCGCTGCCCTTCTCCGCCCGACAGCGTCGCGGCGCTGCGGCCGAGCGTGAGGTAGCCGACGCCGACCTCGTTCAGGAACCGCAGGCGATCCTGGATCTCGTGCAGCACGCGCTCGGCGATCAGCGCCTCGCGGTCGGTGAGCGCCAGGCTATCGAAGATCTTCAGGGCTTCGGAGATCGGCAGGTTCACATAGTCGGCGATCGTCCGTCCCTTCACCTTCACCGACAGGCTCTCCGGCTTGAGGCGCTGGGCGCGGCAGGCCGGACACGGGCGCAGCGAGCGGTAGGGCTCGAGCTCCTCCTGCACCGGCCAGCCACCCTCCTCATAGCGCCGCCGCATGTTCGGGATCAGTCCTTCGAACTTGCCGGCGCCGAACAGGAGCACCTCGCGCGCCTTCCGCGGCAGCCTGGCGAAGGGCACGCTCGGATCGATGAGAAAGTCGCGCGCCAGCCCGTTGATCGCGTCGCGCACGAACTTCCGATCGCCCTTCGCCCAGGGCGCGATGGCGCCGTCGGCGAGCGATTTCGCCTCGTCGGGCACCAGGCGGTGCGGGTCGAAGTCGACGGTCGATCCGAGCCCCTGGCACTCCGGACAGGCGCCGTGCGGCGAGTTGAACGAGAAGGCGCGCGGCGTCATCTCGGGCATGCTCAGGCCGCAGTCGACGCACGCCAGGCGGCGCGAGAACAGCCGGTCGCCGCCGTCGAGCGAGTTGACGACGACGATGTCGTCGGCGAGTTCCAGCGCGATGTCGACCGACTCGGCAAGCCGGCGTTCGACGCCGCCGCGGATGATCAGCCGATCCACGACGACTTCGATCGTGTGGTTGCGCCGGCGATCGAGCTTCGGATCCTCGTCGAGCGATCGAAACTGGCCGTCGATGCGCGCCTTGGTGAAGCCGCGGCCGCGCAGCCCGGCGATCTCCTTCTTGAACTCGCCCTTGCGCCCCCGGACGATCGGCGCGAGCACGTTGATCCGCGCGTCCTGCGGATAGAGCATCACCATGTCGACGATGCGCTCGAGCGACTGGCTCGCGATCTCGCGGCCGCAACTCGGACAGTGCGGGACGCCGATGCTGGCAAACAGCACGCGCAGGTAGTCGTAGATCTCGGTGACCGTGCCGACCGTCGAGCGCGGGTTGGAGCCGGTCGTCTTCTGCTCGATCGAGATCGCGGGCGACAGCCCGTCGATCAGATCGACGTCCGGCTTCTCCATCTGTTCGAGGAACTGGCGGGCGTAGGCAGAGAGCGACTCGACGTAGCGGCGCTGCCCTTCGGCGTAGACCGTGTCGAAGGCGAGCGACGACTTGCCCGAGCCCGACAGCCCGGTGATCACCACCAGCTTGCGCCGAGGGATGTCGACGTCGATGTTCTTGAGGTTGTGAACGCGTGCGCCGCGCACCGCGATCCAGTCGTGCGCCATGGGCCTCTGCAGGGAGTCGAGGGGGACTCGGAACCCCGATCTTACCATGCGGTCGGCGCGAGGCCGGACCGCGCGCGCCGGCGGCGCCCGCTTCAGCCGGAGGTCGGACGCATGGGCAACGTCGTCGCCTTCGCCTTCGCGCGGAGGCGGCTGTGCCGGTACCCGTACGCCGCATAGACCATCAGCCCCACGACGAGCCATATCGCGAACCGCTCCCACGCCGGCCGCGGCAATCCGTACATCACGTACACGCAGGCCAGCGCGCCGGGAATCGCGACCAGCGGGAGCAGCGGCACACGGAACGGCCGAGGCCGATCAGGATCGGTCCGCCGCAGCACCATCACGCCGACGCAGACGATGGCGAACGCGGTGAGCGTGCCGATGTTGGTCAGATCGTAGATCTCGTTCTCGTCCATGAAGAGCGCGCCCGCCGCCACCGCCACGCCCGTCAGCATCGTCGTCACGTGCGGCGTGCGGAAGCGGGGATGCACCCTGGCGGCCCAGGGCGGCAGCAGCCCGTCGCGCGCCATCGCGAAGAAGATCCGCGGCTGCCCGTACTGAAAGACCAGCAGCACGGCCGTCAGCGAGACGACCGCGCCGGCGGCGACGATTGCGCCCGCCGTCTTCAGGCCCGCGATCTGCAGCGCCTGCGCCAGCGGGTCGGATGCCTTGAGCTGCTGGTACGGCACCAGCCCGGTGGCAACGATGCCGACGATGACGTAGATCAGCGTGCAGACCGCCAGGCCGCCGAGGATGCCGATGGGCATGTTGCGCTGCGGATCGCGCGTCTCTTCGGCCGCCGTCGAGATCGCGTCGAAGCCGATGTAGGCGAAGAAGATGATCGCCGCGCCCTGGTGGATGCCTCGCCAGCCGTTGGGCGCGAATGGCACGAAATTGTCGGGGTTGACGTGCAGCGCGCCGATCCCGACAAACAGCGCGAGCACCGCCAGCTTCACGACGACCATGATGTTGTTGGCGCGCACGCTCTCCCTCACGCCGACGTACAGCACCGCTGTCACCAGCGCGACAATGACGAACGCCGGCACGTTGAGCAGCAGCGGGATGCCGGCGATGCGCGGCGCCGTCTCGAGCAGCGCGTGCACCGAGGGATCCGAGCTGAGCAGCGCCGTGCGGTAGCCGTGCGTGAGGTAGGCGGGCAGGTGGATGCCAAACCCGCCGAGCAGCGAGTTGAAGTAGCCGCTCCAGGCGATGGCCACGGCGATGTTGCCGACGGCGTACTCGAGGATCAGATCCCACCCGATGATCCACGCGACCAGTTCGCCGAGCGTGGCGTAGGAATAGGCATAGGCGCTGCCCGCCTGCGGAATCATCGACGCGAGTTCGGCGTAGCAGAGCGCGGCGAGGCCGCAGACCAGCCCGAGCAGGAGAAAAGAGAGCACCAGCGCCGGCCCCGCCCCGTAACGGACCACCTCGCCGGTCGGCAGCGTCTCCCCTGCCGCCGCCGTCCCGATGGAAGAGAAGATGCCGGCGCCAATCACCGCGCCGATGGCCAGCATGATCAGGTCGCCGGCCCCCATCACGCGCCGCAGGGTCGGACCGCCGCCCTGTTCGTGCAGCAGACTCGCAATCGGCTTCCGCTCGAGAAGTTGGAGCATCGGGTTGGAGCGATTGTACGCCGGACGCGGCGGATGTCGCCGGCCATGCCTGGAGCCGCGCCATGCCGCGTACGGCTCCCTTCGGCCCCAGTGCGCGAGGCGGCGCGGCGGACCGCCGAGCCCTGCGCCGGACGGGGCGTTGATTCACGGTCGACGCACGTCCACCTTGCGGATCGGACCGGGATGATTCGGCTGGCGAGATTCCGCAGGTCGGCGCCCGACACGCATCGGGGCTGCGAGAACGATCCTTATGCTCACCTCAACGAGCGCGATCGCGGCGTTTGCCGTGGCCGATGCAGTGCGGCCAGAGTCGCCGGAAGCCATTCAACGCCTGCACGAACAGCGCATCGAAGTCGTCGTGTTGACCGGGCGGCGCGGACGCCGTGGCACGGGCCGATGCCCAGGATCCGGGCATCGATACGGTCTTCGCGGAGGTGCTGCCTGGAGACAAGGTGGAGAAGATCAAGGCTGATGTCCGCGAGCACCGCATCGTGGCACTCAACGCCCAGCTGCTGAGGCGAGCGCCGACTGTTGGCGCACGAGGGATGTCGGCCATCGTCCGGTTGAAGCCCGTCGGAACCGGCGGCTATATCGAGCCGGCCTCTGGCATTCTGTACGCCGTGTCGCCCGAGCAGACGATCAGACTCCCGTCGCGGCCAAACGCCAGACCGATCACCCCTGGCGCCGACACGACGAGCCGCGGCTCGCCGTCCTCCGACAGGCGGTACAACCCGCTCGACCCGGCCAGTGCCTCCGCGACCACCAGCGCGCCGTGCGGATCGAACGCAATCCCCTGGGGCCGTCCGAAGCCGGAGTACACGGTGGTCACCGCGCCCGCAGCGTCCACTTTGTACACGACATCGTAGGTCGACAGCGTCGGGCCGGTCGCATAGAGCAGCCCATCTGGCCCGACGGCAAGATGAAACGCGGCGATGCTGCCTGGCAGCGACGCGAACGCGTCGGCTCTACCCTGCCGATCCACCTTGAACAACGAGCCCGATCGATCGCCGACAAACAGCGTGCCGTCGACCGCGAAGGCCAGGCCGCACGCCACGCCCAGATGCGTCGCGAACGGCTCGACGGCTCCGTCCGGCATCACGCGATAGACCGTCCCCTCGAACCGACTCGATACGTAGAGCAGGCCGTCCGGGCCAAACGCCATCGACGTCGGATTGACGATGGCCGAAGAGAACGGCTCGCGCGTCCCGTTTGGCCGCACGCGGAAGATCGAGACCGGCACCTGCTGGCCGCGGGTGCCGCTGAAGGTGACGTACAAGTTGTCGTCAGCGTCAACCGCCGGGTTGTCCACCTGGTGCAGCCCGGTCGCCACCGGCCCCGCGATGTCGACGAACATCGTCGCCAGGGGCGCCTGCTCGAGGTGCACCGGCGTGCGACCGCTCACGCCGAGCCCCGGCGGAACGATCACGGAGAGCTGCGTCGGCGATGCGTGGACCACCCGCGCCATCCGATCGCCGATGCGCACGTCCGGCAGGCGCGGGCCGTCTACCGGAAACCCGGCCCCTTCGATGGTGATGCGGCCGCCTTCGATCGCAGCGGGCGGCTGGATGGTGTCTACGCGGACAGGCAATGGCTAATGACCCGGATCAGCGATTCGCGGCATGCGTCGCGGGGCGCCGCGCCCTGGCGGGGCGCGAGGAGCGAAGAGATTGCGCATATCTGAGCAACGAGCCGCGCCGCCAGCCTGTTGCGCCACCCGCCAATTGTGTCGCGCATCACGGATCCGAGACGCTAGGTGTCATCCAGCTCGGCGTTCCAGTAGATGTAGTCGCGCCAGCTCTCGGGCGCGTTGCGGAGGCCGACGGTGATGCGGATGGCCGGCGCCGAATCCGGGCGTTTCGGCGGCCGGAGTAGGTGCATGCGCGCCTCGACGGGCGTCCGCCCGCCTTTCCTGCGGTTGCAGGCGACACAGCAGGTGACGATGTTCTCCCAGTCCTTGCGGCCGCCCTGGGCGACCGGCACGACATGATCAAACGTCAGCTCGTTGGTCGGGAACTCGTCCCCGCAGTACTGGCACTGGTGCCCATCGCGCGCGTAGATATTGGCGCGCGAAAACGGTACGTAATCGAAGCGTCGCTTGATCTTGATATACCGCAGCAGGCGGATGACCGAAGGCAGCTTGAAGGTGATGGAAACGCCGCGGATGTCGCGGTCGTACACATGAATCACCTCGACCTTGCCCTGGCACCAGAGCGTGACCGCTTTCTGCCAGTGCACGATCTTGAGCGGCTCGTACGACGCGTTCAGGAGCAGCGTCTGTTCCATGTGTAATGATCGCGTGCCTCAGCCCGGGCCGGGGGCGGCAGTGCTTGAATTCTGCCCGACGCTCCGGCGAGGTGTCAAGGCACTGACGCGCTGAAAGCGTTTAAACTCTGTCGCTTAGCGGCGTAATGAGGTACGGGTGCCGTGCCGATACAGCCGTGTGATGCCTTTCCGCGCCCCGCTGCTCTTCCTCATCGCCCTGGCCGCCTCGAGCGGTGCGTGCGCCTCCACGGGCGCCGCTCATGCGGTACCGCGTCCATTTCCGATGCCAGGCGCACCCCGCGCCGGAAACGACACCGCAGCGCGTCGAGCGGATGCCGGCCCTTCCGGCCGCGAATCTCGCGCCGATTCCGCCGTTGCTCCCGGCCGTGTCCGTCCGGACCGCACCGACGGGTACGCCGTGACCAGCACGGCGCTCGCGCTCCGGGGCACGCCATACCGGAACGGCGGGATGGATCCGGGCACCGGCTTCGATTGCAGCGGCTTCACCGCCTACGTGTTCGCGCAGCATGGCGTCAGCCTGCCGCGCGAGGTGCGGGACCAATATGAAACCGGGAAGAAGGTGCGACCGGACGAGCTGCAGATCGGCGATCTGATCTTCTTCACGACGATCGCACCCGGACCCACGCACGTGGCGATCGCGCTCGGCGGCGGCCAGTTCATCCACGCACCGAGCTCGAACGGTGTCGTGCGGATCGAGCGCTTGGGTTCGTCGTACTGGTCGAAGCGCTTTCTGGCCGCCCGCCGCGTCATCGGCGCCGGCGCGGCGCCGGCCGACGCGTCGCAATAGCGCGCCCGCGCCTACCGCCGGCCAGCCGCCCGCTATGCCGCCTTGAACTGCCCTTTCCGCACGAGCCGCCGCGAGGTCGACTTCAGGAACTGACGGACGTGCAGGTCGTCCTGCGTGTACGACGTCGGCTGCTGGCCGGTACGGAGCGGCTCGACGAGGACGCCGGCGACGTCGGCCTCGCATGCCGGTTGCTCGGGCAGGCGCTCGATGTAGCGCTGAGGATAGGACGGGAAGGTGCGGAAGGCGGTGCCGACGATCCCGCCGTGCTTCGCTTCGAGGGCGGCGAAGTCGTCGCGAAGGATGTCGTAGAGCGCCGGATCGGGCTGCGAGTTCAGGTAGGTGTGCACCATCGCGGCGACTTCCTCGAAGAAGCGCTGGCCGTGGCAGTGCGCGGAGTAGGTGCCGTCCCCGCGTTCGATGCGCCGGATGCCCTTCAGTTCGGGATCGACGTGATAGAGCTCGTGCACGACCGTGTCGAGCTTCGAGATCCAGGGGTCCTCGCCCTGGTAGAACTTCTCCTTGCGCGATCGATCGAGCGACTGATCGCAGAACCGCGGCAGCGCGAACGAGAACATGTACTTGATCGGGCGGCTGCCGATCGAAACGACGGGCGACTTGGTGACGAACCACTCGGAGCGCCGCGTCACGCGCCCGTTGGCGCGGTCGCGCCAGAAGTAATAGCCGGGTTCGCTGGGCGGCAGCGTGAGGCAATGGCAGGTGGCAAACGCGCCTTCGGCGTCGGAGCGGCCGGCGCGGGCGAAGATCAGGATATCGGCGACATCGATGAACGACAGCGCCGGGACGCGCGCGACGATGTCTTCCATCAGCCACGTCAGCCGCTCCGTGTAGTTCAGCATGCGGCAGACACACTTTCTGTCACGTAGGTGCGCACGACATCGGTCTGTGTTGATCGCAAAGAGGCCGAAGGTGCCGAGACTATAGCGAACGGTCCTGGCGATTGCAAGCTGAGCGAGAGCGGCGTGCAGCCGCAAATCATGGTCGACGGCGCGTGGATTCAGGGCCCGGCGGCGGGCGCTTCGGCGGGCGGCGACACCGCACCCATGCGCCGCAGGATCATCTGCTGCCGCCGCCGCAGCCGCGCGGTCGGATGCGCCGGCGTGAGCACGCGCGGGTTCACGATGGCCGCCGCAAGCAGCGCCGACTCGACCGGACCGAGCGATGCCGCCGATCTATCGAAGTAGGTGCGCGCCGCCGCTTCGATCCCGTAGATGCCGTCGCCCCATTCGATGACGTTCAGGTACAGCTCGAGGATGCGCGCCTTCTCCAGCTCGACTTCCAGACGGCGCGCGATGATCAGCTCGCGCAGCTTGCGGACCGGGTTCTTCGACGGCGTGAGATACAGGTTCTTGGCGAGCTGCTGCGTGATCGTGCTGCCGCCGCGGAGGAGCTCGCCGCGCGCCCAGTTCAGCTCGAGCGATTCCTGCAGCTGTTCGAGATCGATCCCTTCGTGATCCCAGAACGCCGCATCCTCCGCCACCAGCACGGCACGCTTCAGATTCGGGGAGATCTGGCCGTAGCGCACCCACTGCTGGACGCGGCGCGACCTGCGGCCGTGCGCGGCCGCTTCCCGCGCGCGGAGCTCGATGAACGCGGTCGACGCCGGATTCCTCTTGGCGAGCGGCCGCGGATCGGGCAGCGTCAGGTAGGCATAGGCGAGCAGCGAGAACATCACGGCTGCTGCCGCGGCCAGCCCGCGGCCCAGCCGCCTCACGCCTGCGTCTCCTGAAGCAGGTCGAGCGCGCCGCGAATCGCGCCGAGCGCCTCGCCGGGGGCCGGTGCGAGCGGCCCGCGCGGCACGCCGACGTCGCAGCCGGCCATTCCGAGCGCGGCTTTCAGTCCGGCGACGCCGTACGCCGCGCCGAGCAGCCGCGCGAGCGGAAGGATCCGCCGCTGGAGCGCGCGCGCCTCGTCGTGCCGGCCGGCGGCCGCCAGATCGAACAGGCGCCGGCACGGTTCCGGCACGACGCACGAAAGCGCCAGGACGCCGCCCGCCACGCCGGCGCACAGCGCCGCGTGGAACGTGGACGACGATCCGGCGAGCAGCTGGAAGCCGCGCGGCGTCGTCGACAGCACCTCGGCGATCTGCGCCAGATCGCCGCTCGACTCCTTCATGCCGATGATGTTCGGGTGGGCCGCGAGCCGCGCGACCGCCGGGGGCGGCAGGTTGACGCCGGTCACGGCCGTGAAGTTGTACAGCAGCACCGGCACCGGTGAGCCATCGGCCACCGCCGAGTAGTGGCGGACGAACGCGTCGCCGGTCATCTGCGACTTGAAGAAGCCGGGCGTGCGCACGAGCACCGCGTCGGCGCCAAGCGCGGCCGCCCGCTTCGCGGCGGTCACCGCCGCGCGCGTCGATTCGCGACCGGTGCCCGCGATGAACGGCCGCGATCGAGGCACAAGGTCTCGCGCGGCGGCAATCACCTCGTCCGATTCGCCCTCGTCGAGGAATGCGGCCTCGCCGTTCGAACCGAGCACGACGAACCCGGTGATCGGCCGCGCCAGCCACCACGCGAAGGCGCTCTTCAGCCGGGCGAGATCGACGCGCTCGTCGCGATCGAAGGGCGTCGGGACGGGGGCGAAGATGCCCGCGCAGTTCATCTGATGGATCTTAGCAGGGGGCCGGGCTGGAGTTCGGTGCGGCCTGTCCGGACGCCCGGTCGATGGGGATGGCACCGGCATCGCGGCCGAGTGCCTGCGCTCGCGCGACGGCCGTCGCCGCGCCCTGCCGGGCCGGCGCACACGACCGCGTCGACGTGCAGGCCTTCAGGCCTGCGACAGCGGCGGCCGGTGCTGGAACGCCAGATTCAACCCGAGCACCACCACGAACATCGCCGCCGCCGGGCTGAGCAGCCACGGAAAATCGGTGAACGCGCGGATGCTCGACGCCTCGTGCAGCATCGTGCCCCAGCTCGACACGCCGTCTGGAAACCCGAGCCCGACGTACGAGAGCGTCGCCTCCGCCACGATGAATGCCGGCACGAGCGTTGTCGCCTCGACCACGAGAAAGCCGCGTGCGGCCGGCAGCAGGTGACGCACGAGCACGCGCGCATGGCCGGCGCCGAGCGCTGCGGCGGCCGACGCGTAGTCGAGGCGCGCCTCGGTGCGAACGATGGCGCGGACGCCGCGCGCCACGTACGGGGTGCCGATGACGGCGAAGATCGCGGCCAGGAAGGCGAAGACCGTCCAGGCATCGAGGACGAGCGGCAGCGCCGACCGCAGCCCGAGCGCCACGTACATCGCCGGCAGCACCAGCACGAAGTCCGACGCGCGCATCAGCAGGTCGTCGACGATGCCGCCGGCGTAGCCGGCGGTGGCGCCGAGCGTGCCGCCGAGCAGGATCGCGCCCAGCGAGGCGACCGCGGCCAGCCCCAGCGACGTGCGGGCGCCATACACCAGCCGGCTGAAGACGTCGCGCCCGAGGCTGTCGCTCCCCA
Source organism: Acidobacteriota bacterium (assembly GCA_020850715.1). Lineage (GTDB taxonomy): Bacteria > Acidobacteriota > Vicinamibacteria > Vicinamibacterales > CAVVIG01 > JADZED01. The sequence goes on along the minus strand of JADZED010000001.1, from coordinate 22,363 downwards.
GCAGCAGCAGCGGCGCGCGCGCCTCGTCGCTCGACGAGACCAGCCGCCGGTTCGCGAACCAGACGAGCCTCACGCGCGTCGATCGATCCTGCTCGTAGGTCTGCTCGAGCTGATTGACGAGGCGCCACGGATGGATGAAGGGCAGGTGCCACGCTCCGCGATCGTCAACGAGCCGCGGCACGGTCGGCGGCGCGTTCAGCAGCGCGACGAAGCGCTGGTCGAGCGCGTGTGGCGCCAGCGCGGGGGCCGCGAACGCGGCGGCCGCCGCGAGCAGCACGAGCGCCGCGCCGACTCGCCGCGTCGTCATTCCTGCGTCCTCGGATCGACGAGTGCGAGCGCCACGTCCGACATGAGCGTGCCAATCGCGAGGAACACCGCGCCCGCGGCGGCGCATCCCGCCACCAGATACACGTCGCGGTAGCGCAGCGCATCGAGCATCAGCCGGCCGAGCCCCGGCCACGACGTGATGATCTCGACGGCGAACGACCCGCTCAGCAGGGTGCCGACGACGATCCCGTAGACGGAGGCGACCGGCCGCAGCGCCGCCTTGAACGCGCCGCGCCAGAGCACGCGCGGCCACGGGATGCCGCGCGCCAGGGCCGCCAGGACGAACCGCTGTGCGATCGTCTCCGACATCGCCTGCGACTGCAGCCGCTCGAACATCGCCGCGAGCGGCAGCGCAAGCGCCGCCGCCGGCACGATCAGATGGCGCACGAAGTCGGCGAGCGCCCCGCCGGCTGCGCCGGTCGAGCCACCCATGCCGCCCACCGGGAGCAGACGCGTCCGGGCCGCGAGGAAGACCAGGAACAGGGACGTGAGCAGCGGCGGCGCCGAGAGCAACGCGACCGAGCCGGCGCGGATGATCGCGGCAGGGAGGCCGCCGCGTCCGCTGCCGGTGATCACGCCGAGCGGAAGGCCGATGAGCGTGGCGACCGCAAGGGCCGCAAGGGCGAGCACCGCCGTGTTGGCGGCGCGTTCGGGAATCAGATCGCGCACCGGCCGGCCGTACAGCATCGACTCGCCGAAATCGAAGCGGGCGGCGCGCGACAGCCACTCGGCGTACTGCGCGCCCAGCGGCCGGTCGAGACCATATCGGCTGCGGAGCCGCCCGGCCTCTGCACTCTGCGCGCGCACGCCCAGATCGGCAGTCGCGAAGTCGCCGGGCGCGAGTCGCGCCAGGACGAGCGCCCCCGAGGAGACGGCGAAGACCAGGAAGGCGGCGAAGCAGAGGCGCCGCGCCAGAAAGGCCAGCATGGCGCGGCGCTACCGCTCCGGTCGCGCAGCGCGCGCGGGGGACACGGCCACGCGGTCCGGCGCCCACAGAAGCTGCGGGCGCGTGAGCCCGGGTTCGACGTGAGCGACGCGGCTCGAAGAGGCAACGAAGACACGGGGGGCGACGAAGTACAGCACCGGCTGGTGCGCGGCGAAAATCTTCTGGATGTCGGCGAACAGCCGGTGCCGCTCGCCTTCGTCGGAAGAGGCTGCCTGTTTCGCGAACAATTCGTCGATCTGCCGTTCCCAGGAAGTGGCTGGCGTGGTCTGCATCATGTTCCAGACGTGCGCCGTTCCCGAGCTCAGCCAGAAATCGGGATTGATCGCCGGGTCGGTGTCGCTCGCGTACAGACTGAAATAGGCGGCGTCGAACCTGGGAGAGGGGCCGGCCACCCGCTGCACCAAGGCGGCGCCGTCGAGCGCCACCACGTCGACGGTGACGCCGATCTTCTTCAGTTCGTCGCGGATGACGGCACCGGCCCGCTCGATCGCGGTGCGCCCTTTCGGCACGAGGAGGCTGAAGCGCACCGGCTGGCCGCCCGCGATCGACTCGATGAGCGCCTTTGCCGCGGCCGGATCGTACCGCGGCTGCGGCGCCTCGGCCGCATACCACAGCCTGTTCGCCGGCGTGATCGGCCCGTACACCGGGACGCCCGCGCCGAGGTAGACGGTGTCGGCGAAGACCTTGCGGTCGATCGCCATCGTGATCGCCTGCCGCAACTCATCGCGCTGAATCCACGAGGCACGGGGATCGCCGTCGAAGGCGCCGGGGCGCAGATTGAACCACATGGCGTCGGCGTCGTACCCGACGCCGAGATCGAGCAGCGTGATCTTTCCTGCGTCGGCCGCGCGCTTCAGGGGGGCATAGTCCTCAGGTCGCACCTCGCTCGTCGTCATGTCGATGTCGCCCGCCTCGAGCGCCAGCAGTTCCGCGTCCTGATCGGGAATGACGCGGACGACCAGGCGATCGAGATACGGCAGCGCGGCGCCGTCGGCGTCCCGCACGAAGTAGGAGGGGTTGCGTGTGAAGATGAGGCGCTGCCCCGGGAGATACTCCGCCAGCACGAACGGCCCGAGCCCGGCGAGGTCGCCCGGCGGCGTGTCGAGCCCCCAGACCGACGCGAGCGTGGCGGAAGCGAGCGCCGGCTGCAGCCTGTGCCTGGGCAGGATCGGCACGTTGTCGAGGATGCGGACGCCGGGGGCGAACGGCTCGGACAGCGTCATCACGACAGTGAGCGGATCGGGCGCGGTGAACTCCGGCGTCCCGCCGCCGGCGTGCAGCGCTCCCGCCAGCACGCTGCCGCCCGCCTCGTCGGCCGCCGCCGCAAACGAGAACAGCACATCGTCTGCGGTGAACGGATGGCCATCCGAGAAAACGACCCCCTCGCGCAGCTTCAGCGTATAGCGCAGGCCATCGTCGGAGCGCGTCCAGCGCTCGGCGAGCCACGGCTCCACTTCCTGGGTCGCGCGGTTGATGCGCACGAGCTTGGCGTTGAGGAGGTTCGACACCAGGTCGGTGCTCGAGTCGCCCTTGACGAAACGGTTGAAGGTAACCGGCTCGGTGCGGATCGAGACCACCAGTTCGCCGCCGCGCGGGACGCCAGTCGGCCGGACACCCGGGTCGGAGGGTGCGCCGACTCGCGTTGCCGCGGCGTTGCTGGCGCGGCGGACGCCGGCCCACGCGGCGCCGAGCGCGAGGACGGCGAGGAAGAAGGCGGCGAGGTTGCGCGTGTGTCTGGTCAAATGCTGGCTCGCCAGCCAGAAAGCTGGCCGGCCGGAAACGGGCGCCACCGGAGGACTCTCATCCGATTTTGCACGCAAATTCGAATCGGATGCCTGCTCTTGCTCTCTCCTGGCCAGAATCTTGACCGCCCGGCCAGCCCTCCTTCTCGCATCCACCCGTTCGGGTAAGCCTGTCAAACCACTGGTGCAGAACACGTTGCCGCGATCCACCGCATGCGTCTCCCCCATTGGTACTGACCGTGCCCTCTGGGCGGGCGCACAAGGGAGACCGATGGCAACTCGTGACGATGAACCGGAAGGCGGCTTCGAACCTCGTATCGGCCGCAGCGTGTCGTTGGACCATGCGGCGCAGCTGCTCGGGGTTTCGCGGCGCACCATCTACAACCGGATTCGTGAAGGGCGGCTGCAGACCATCCGGACGATCGGCGGGTCGCAGCGGGTGCTGCTCGATTCGGTGACGGCCGACGGCCGCGAGTCCGAGAGCGCGCAGCCCGCGGCCGCGACATTCCTGCCGCGCCGGACGGCCTGCTGATGGATCCCGGCGAGGGTCTCATGTCCGCGCGATTCTCGACCACGCCGGGCCTTCCGGTGAGGCCCGCCATGGTCCTCCGGACTGCGGCCTGGGCTCTGGCGATCATGGTGCTCGCGCACCCGGCGGCGGCGGCCGGGCATCGCGCGCGGCTCAGCGGCGATCTGGCCGGCCATCTGGCCGTGGGCTCGCAGTCCATTCGGCTGATCATGGACGGCACCCGCGCGGAGGTGGATGCGATCGCGCGGCGCTACAACCTGGTCGTGCGGCGGTACCTGTCGAGCGGCGGCGCCGTGCTGGTGGTCAATGCCGGGCAACTCGACGCCCTGCAGCAGGATGCGGCCGTGGACCACCTGGCGGGCGATCTACTAATCCGCGCATCGGCCGATTTTGCCGCCGCGTCGATGGGGACCGATGAGCTTCGAGCGGGCTTCGAAGGGCTCCCGCCGTTGTCGGGGGCTGGCGTCACCGTCGCGGTGATCGATTCGGGAATTGACGATCGGCACGAGGCGCTGCGGCGGCGGGTGGTGAAGACGGTGGACTTCCTCGGGGGTGATGGGCGCGACGCGTTCGGGCACGGGACGCACGTGGCCGGGATCATCGCCGGGCAGGGCGGAACGACATTCGAGACGCAGGCGTATCGTGGCATTGCGCCGGGAGCGTCGCTGATCAACCTGCGGGTACTCGGAGAGGACGGCTCGGGGCGGGTCAGCGATGTGGTCGACGCGATCGACTGGGCGGTGGCGCACCGCCGGCAGTACCGGATCGGGGTGATCAACCTGTCGCTCGGCGCGCCGGTGCTGCAGCCGTATCGGGACGATCCGCTGTGCGAGGCGGCGGAGCGCGCCTGGCGCGCCGGCATCCTGGTGGTCGCGGCGGCGGGCAACTACGGCAGGGATGCCGAGGGACGGTCGGTCTTCGGCGGCATCACGTCGCCGGGGAACAGTCCGTACGCGCTGACGGTGGGCGCGATGGACACGCACGGCACGCCGGAGCGGTCGGACGACACCCTGGCGAGCTACAGTTCGAAAGGGCCGACGCTCTACGACCTGGTGATCAAGCCCGACCTGGCGGCGCCAGGCAGCCGCATCGTCTCGGCGGAATCCGCGGGGACGTATCTGCCGACGAGGTTTCCGGAGTTGCACGTGGCCGGCGCGGGGACCGACGCGTACTTCCGTCTGTCGGGGACGAGCATGGCGGCGGCGGAGGTGAGCGGGGCGGCGGCATTGCTGCTGGAGGCGCGGCCGCGGCTGCGGCCGGCGGATGCGCGGCTGGCGCTGCAGGTGACGAGCACGTTCGTGCCGGAAGTCGGACTGCTGGGGGCGGGGGCGGGGAGCGTGGATGCGCCGGGCGCAGCGGCAGTGCTGGCGAACAGAGCTGTGAGTACAGCGCGAAGGACACCCCTTCTTCGCATCCTGGACCCAACACATGACCAGCTCATCGCTTCCGACGCGCACGTCCTCCGTCCTGGGGAGTACTCCGGAATGATCGCTCACCTTGTCGCTTTCACAAGGATAAGCGACGGGAGACAGTTTGATGTCGGCGATACACTCCGCAGCCAACAAGACGCGGGCGATACCATCGTCTGGGGGCAGCAAGATATCGGCGACACCATTGTTTGGGGGCAGAACGCTCAAGACGATCTGATCACGCGGAGACAGCCAGAGCCGTTAACGTGCGAGGCCGGTGGCATCCCGCTCTGCGCCTCAGATCATCACTAAGTACAAATGGAGTTGAACGTGCGAACCCTAATCGTCTGGGGCAACTAAGCCGATAGACAGAAGGCCGACTCCGCCTACGGACGGCCTCCATGCAGAACTCCAGCAACCTCAGCCCGATCGCACGGGCATATGTCACTTCCGTGGTCGCGCTGGGGGCCGCCACGTTGTCGTACTCGATCCGACATCTGTACCTCGAGCCAATCGGGAGCCAATGGTTCATCATTGCCCTCCTGACGCTGTTGACTGGTTCGTTTACTGTCAAGATCCCTTCCACCAACGCGAGCCTTTCGGTATCAGAAACATTTGTATTCGCAGCAGTTCTCCTCTTTGGTCCCGCGGCCGGAGCCGTCACCGTCCTTCTGGAATGCCTGACTATCTTGTTTTGGATGACTTCCGATGGCCGTTCGATTCAGCGGATCCTCTTCAACATGGCCGCGCCGGCCATCGCGATCTTTGCCTCTGGCAGCATGTTCTATTGGTTGTCAGGAATCGCGCCCTACTCAGAAAGGGCGACGTCACTTCACGGACTCTTCTTACCGCTTGTCGTATTCGTCATCGCGTACTTTCTCCTAAACAGCTGGCTAGTCGCAATTGCGCTGGGCTTCGAGACAGGCTGTTCTCCCTTCCAGCTTTGGTGGACGCACTTCACATGGCTTTCCGTAAATTACTTCAGCGGAGCTTCAGTCGCGGCCCTAATTGTCACCTATTCGAATGAGCTCGATTTCAGTACCCTCGCGCTCATTGTTCCGCTCCTCGTCATTTCGTACTTGACTTTCAGAACTGCGATGGGGCGCGTGGAAGATGGCATTCTTCACCTCAGCGAGTTGAACCGATTGTATCTGTCTACCATCGAGACACTGGCGATGGCCATTGACGCAAAGGACCAAGTCACCCACGGCCATATCCGACGCGTACAGAACTACGCCATCCACCTCGCCCGACATGTCGGTATCACTGATGCCATGCTAATCAAGGCCATTGAGGCCGCCGCGCTGCTACACGATATGGGCAAACTCGCAGTACCCGAGTATATCCTCAACAAGCCTGGCAAGCTGTCGAAGGTTGAATTCGAAAGGATGAAGCTTCACGCGAGCGTTGGGGCGGATATCCTATCGTCAATCAATTTTCCATATCCCGTCGTGCCAATTGTTCGACATCACCATGAGAATTGGGACGGTAGCGGCTATCCTGACGGTATGAAGGGAACCGACATCCCAGTCGGCGCGAGGATTCTTGCAGTGGCTGATTGTTTTGACGCTCTGACTTCTGACCGACCGTACCGGCCAAGAGTCTCACACGAAGAGGCGCTGAACATCCTGAATCAGCGACGCGGGTCGATGTACGATCCGCTCGTCGTCGACGCGTTCTCAGAGATCCACGCCGTGTTCGCACCTTCAACATCTCTCGTCGCCCTCCATCACCCGGCGCCTGTCGAGATTACTACTACCAGTGCCAACCATGGCCGATTGATTCCCGCTCGCGCAGATCTGCATTCTGCCACCCACGCCGTTATGCCTGTGTCAGTATTGCAGCGACGGCGTTCCAGTGCGGATCAAGCAATGGTAGCAATCGTGGAACATCTGAGCGCTTCCACTCCAGTGGACCTCTGTGTCTACTATCGCTATGATCCCGCCACCGACGAGCTCGAAGCGGAGCATTGCGTGGGCAGTTCGAAGCTTTCATTTAAGGGCCTGAGGATTCCGCTTGGACAGCGGCTCAGTGGCTGGGTGGCAGCACACCGCCAGCGAATCATCAACTCGGATCCCGTCCTTGACCTTGGCACTTCGTTGGCTAACGGCCTGCGTACCTCAGTGAGCGTACCGCTCGTCGTCGACAGGCAACTATGCGGTGTTCTTTCCGTGTATTCTGCCTCCGAGATCGGGTTTAGCAACGCGCAATGCACATCGTTGGAGCTCCTGCTTGAGCGCATTGCACCGCAACTCGTCACTGGCGAGAAGTCAATCTCGATTGTTGCTCGGAGATCAGCGACTCTGCGCGACTAAGTTCGTGATAGCTCACGGGATCGATGGATTCGAGGAGTTTACGTGCAGCGTAGCGTATAGGCACACGACCGCTCATTGCGGCTTGTCGAGCAGCCCAGCGGGACACGCTGTTGCACAAAAATAGATAGCCGAATGACAGATTCTGCCACATCAACCCGCGGATGGCGGAGACAATTGCCATCTGGCACACAGGCTCCGTATTGGCGATACAGCACCGCCTCGTCTCCGAGCTAGTTTCTCAGGGGCGCTTTTCTAGAGCGCTGCAGACGATCGGCGTCGGCAGCGACTCACACTCCGCTCCCGCTGACATTGAGGTGATAAGGGCAGAGCTGTACGAATTAGTGGGACTTCTTGCGGACGCTAAGAAGATTGCCACGAGGATTCTCCAAAGCAAACCATCATCGGTCGGCGTTCGCGCTGCCTGCGAATACGTCCTTGCGAAGGTGCATCTCGATCAGGGTGACACCGCGAAGGCGATTGCCGGCTTTCAGCGTGCGGTGTCCTTTGCAGATAATGGTCGCGATCTCGATCGAGGGTTCTGGGCCCGTTTGCGGTTGTTGAATATCTTCGCAGAACGCTCGGCCCCTGAGCCCATGGGGGCTCTCCTCTCAGAAGTTCGATCAATGGCCGTGCGGTCGGGCAACCCACAGGCGCTGGCTGCCCTTCACATCTACGTCGGTCAGAACGATGCAAAACGCGGCCTACTCAGAACCAGTCGAAAACATACACTTCTTGGACAGGCGCTTCTCAAAGCATCGCCGAACATTTGGCTTAATTCGATCGCCGAGATCACCTTGATGGCTGTCTCAATCATGGCCAACGACTTCACTGAAGGTCTGATGCATGGACATACTGCACTGGCCTACGCCGAGGAAGCCGGCGCCGCGACAGCTCTTCGCGCCAGCCTCGGAAACCTCGGAAATGTGCTGCTTGGTGTTGGCAGGTTCGATGAGGCATTCCGTCACTTCGATCGTGCGCTCGCTATTCTTCCGTACAATAACCCCAGTACCAACGCAAGCCTCGACGGTATCGCGAGACTCCATCTATTCCAAGGAAGACTTGAGGAATGCAAGGCTGTTCTAGAGCAGATCGATGAATCGATTCATTCACCAGAGGATCGGTTATTCTACCCGAACCGGTATGCTCAACTCACGAGAACACAACTAGCGATGAAGGAGCGGCGGTGGAAGGATGCCTTGACTCACGTTCAGGTGACCGGCGAGTTAGCAAAGAAGACTGACGATATAATCTTGTCACACTCTGCAGCTCTAGCCTCTGCGGAGATTCTTCATCGACTCAGGGCTTACGGTGCCGCAAGAGATGCGCTTAGCGCGGCCGCTAACAACATCTCTGATCAGCATCCAGACTTATTAGCCAACTACGAGCGCGTGCTCGCTACTACAATCGGTTCGGGTGACTACGCGGCGGCGAATGCGCACCTGAAGCGTTCGAAACGGATATGTGAATCGATTCAGAGCGCTATTGGATTGATCGCCACAGGTGACGTCGCGGCGGATCTGGAACCTTTGAGCGATACCCCATCCGGCGCGATTGCCTCTGCACGCCTGGTGGTGCATTCTGTTGCTGCGATCTTGCAGCATGCGCAAAGACCAAGTGTTCAGCGCGCTGAACTCATGGAACTCCTCCGAACAAGTGACTGTGCCGACGAGATCTTGAAGGACTCTCACGGTGACCATCGTTCGATCAACCTTCTCGGCGTCGCTCCAGAAGAACCGTACGAACTTTGGGTAAGACCAAGGGCTGAAGTCGATTCCATCGCTACGGTGAGTGCGATTGCAATTATCATGCGGGCTATACGCGAGCTTTCGAACCTCCGGGCAGCTTGCGAAGACCAAGCCACCTTGTGGCCCGCTGATGAACTCAGTCACACGGTCGATGGCGCCGTCGTCTCCGGCCACATGCGCGAGCTCCTGGGCCTTGCCCGGCGCATCGGCCCCACCAACGTCACCGTCCTCATCACCGGCGAGAGCGGCACCGGCAAGGAAATCCTGGCGCGCGCGATTCACACGTTGTCGCCCCGCGCTGACAAGCCGTTCATCCCCTTCAACTGCGCGGCCATCCCCCGCGATATCCTCGAAAGCCAGCTCTTCGGCCACCGGCGCGGCGCCTTCACCGGCGCCGATCGCGACCAGCCGGGCGTCGTCCGCGCCGCCCGCGACGGCACCCTCGTCCTCGACGAGATCGGAGAGATGAGCCTCGACCTGCAGCCCAAGCTCCTGCGCTTCCTCGAATCCGGCGAGATCTCGCCGCTCGGCGAACCGAGCCCGCTGCGGGTCGACGTCCGCGTGATCGCCGCCACCAACGCGAACCTCGAGACCCTCGTGCGAGAGGGCCGCTTTCGCGAAGACCTGTACTACCGCCTCAACGTCTTCCGCCTGCACATCCGCCCGCTACGCGAACGGCGGGACGAAATCCCTTCGCTCGCCGACGCCTTCGCCGCCCGCGCCGCCGCCGAGTTCCACAAGGGCCGCCTCACCATCGGCGAAGACACCATGGAACACCTGCTGCTCGCGCCCTGGCCCGGCAACGTCCGCCAACTCCTCAACGAGATCCGCCGGATGGTCGCCCTGGCCGAGCCAGATGCCACGCTGGCCCCGTCGGACATTTCCAGCGAAATCCGCGCATCGCTGCCCACCTTCTCGAGACCCGATCCCGATGGCACCCACCTCGACGTGCCCCTTCGCCACAAACTCGCGCCAACGCTCGCTCGCGTCGAACGCGAGATGATCACGCTGGCCCTGCACGACAGCCGAGGCCGACTGGATGCCGCCGCCCGCGCCCTCGGCATCTCGCGCAAAGGCCTGTACCTGAAACGCCAACGGCTCGGACTCTGAGCCGCGCGAGCCGCTCAACGCGCCGGCGTCCGACGACGCCGCCGGGCGCTGGCCCGAACCTGCTCCTCCAGCGACTCGAGCACCACACGCTGCGACCCGCACCGCGTCCGCACCGTCCGCAGCAGCCCCTCCCGAATCCGGTAATACACGGTCCGCCGCGATACGCCGAGAATCGCCGCTGCCTGGTCGATCAACAGGCTGACCGGAAATTCCATGCGCCTTCCCCCTGGAAGGAAGAGCATGACCGGCGCCAGCCCATCAGCAGTCTCCGCTGCTCGAAAACCGAGGAAATCGTCGAGGCTGCCTGCCTCGTCGCGAGAAGTTGGTTCGCGAATGGGTAGGCGCTACTCAGCGCGCCGCCATCACGGGCATCCCTCTCTTCGTCGCGGGCGCACCGGAAGCCGCAGCCGGCCGATAGAACGCCGCGATCTCGGCTGCCGCCGCGCGGATCGAACGCTGGCTCACCCACCGGATGTCGTCGTCGATCGGTGCGCGCGTCGACGGTCCGTTCTCGACGATGGTGAACAGCGACTCCCGCCGCTCGACCCGGTCCGAGACGAACAGCGAGCGGCCGTTCCGCCGCACCAGCGCATAAGTGGGACCGTAGGAGGAAGCAATCAGGAAACTCCGCCGCCGCCGATCCGACAGCCGCTCTCCCACCGGAACGAACAGCGGCTCGCCGAACAGCGGATCGCGCCTCACCCGCTCGCCTGCGAGCGCCGCAATCGTCGGCGCGATATCGGTCGTGAACGCGAGGCGCCCCAGGTCGGTCGTCAACCGGCCTCGCAGCGCCGCCGGCACGTGCACGATGAGCGGCACGCGCACATCCTCGGGGTTCAGCCAGAAGGCATGCCCCCAGTGGCCCTCCTCGCCCAACGAGTCTCCATGGTCGCCGGTGACGACGATCACGCTGCGATCGTAGCGTCCGGTTCGCTTCAGGTAATCGGTGAACGCACCGAAGCAGCCGTCGAGCCGGCGCAGCCGCGACGCGTAGGGTGCGTAGAACCCTGGATAGTCGCCATCGAGCGATGTCTGGCCGCGCCAGTTCAGGATGTGGACGTTCATGGGCCGTGCGTACCCGGCCACCGGCGCGCCATCGGCCGCCTCGTCGAGGAACGCCGCGAGCCGACCGGCCGCGCGGCACAGGTCCGGCGCGGTGCCCGGCACGCCAGGCTCGAGCGGTGCCGCCACCGTGCCGTCGTCGAGGAAGCCGGCAATGGTGTAATCGCTCATCGCCAGACGGTACCCGCGGCGCTTCACGAGCTTCTCGAGCGTGTTGATGCGATCGAGCGATTGGTGCACGGCTCGCACCACCGGTCCGCCCGCCCAAATCGAGGGAATCGCCAGTTCCGTCCCGCCATACCGGGTGAATGCATTGCGGAACACGGCGCTGTCGGCCGCGAACCGATCGAGACTCGGCGTGAAGGTGACCGCCGGGTTGTACGCGCCGACGTAGTCGCGCCTGAGGCTGTCGACAACGAACAGGAACACGTCGGGCGGGAGCGACGCTCCGGCCGGCCCGGACGGATCGATCAGGTCCACCCGAGGCACTTCAACACGGGCGTTGGCCGAGACGCCTGCATCGAGCGGCGGGAAGGAGAAGTCGCCGACGTCGAAGCCAGGACGCTCGATCAGTTCGTTGGCGATGAGCACCGCCGACGATTCCGCAGCCGCATGCCGATCGAACGCGACGCCGGGCTCCAGCCTCCGATCGCCGGCGATCACCGACGCCACGAGCGCCGCGCGCGGCACGATGAACAACAGCGCGAGCGCGGCAACCGGCGGCGCCAGCGCCAGCCGCTGCGACCACGCGCGCCCTTGGAACCGCGGAGCCGCGGCAAGCCACAGCGCGAAGGCCGCGGCGAACTCGACCACGATCACCAGGCGCTGGAGCACCGCGCCCCAGTCGAAGCGTTCGATGCCTGCGAGCGTCGCGGCGGCGCCGAGCGGCAGCACGATCAGGGCGGCCGCAATCGATGCGCGGCCGGCCTCCGGCGCCAACAGCGTGTCGAAGCCGGCGGCGACGCGGCCTCGGCGCCGCGCCGGCCGGCGCAGCGCGACGCCGGCCCACGACGCCGCCAGGGCCGATCCGGCGATTGCCGAAAGCCATGCCGCCGCCGACGCGTCGAGCGAAATGGCGACGAATACGATCCGGCGCAGCGCTTCGGCGATGCCGCCAGCCAGGATCGCCGTCGCGAGGCCGTGGCGCCAGGCGGCCTGCCGCGCCCGCGCGCACGCCGCGGCCGCTTCGACGACGCTCATGGCGCAGTAGAGCAGGCCGAACAGCGCCGCAGCAAGCGTCAGCGTCCATACGCTCGACAGCACCCACGGTGCCGCCGCATCCGGCGGCTCTCGCCACAGCGCGCGGAGAAGGTGCGCACCCCAGAGGTACGCGGCGGCCGCCCCGCACGCGATGAGCAGCCGTCGTTGATCCGGCGCCTCCGCCTCCGGGCGATCGCCGCCGGTGCCCGCCGCGCCGCTCCCGGCGACCTGCCACGCGGAGCAATGATCGATCGCCGCCAGCCACAACAGCGGCACGAAGCTGGCCGCCGCGACCACGAGCCCGCGCCCGTCGTTCCAGAGGCGCGGCAGATAGGGCGACCCGACGAGCCACGCGCCGACGCCGCCGAACACCGCAGCATAGGCAAGGGCGAGCGAGCGCGATGCCGGGCCGGACAGGGCCGTCTTCGTGCGCGCACGCAGCGAAGGGGCGATGGTGAGCAGGCTGATCAGGAAGACCGCCAGGTACAAGAGATGGTGCCAGGCGGCGAAGAATGCGACCGCGGGGAAGATCTGCGGCCGGATGATCATGTCGAACGCGAACGGGCTGGCGGCGGCGACGCCGTACGCCGCCGTGAGCAGGAAGAAGATCGCCACCAGCCCGCGCAGGAAGGCGAAGCCGAGAAAGCGCGCCATGGCTACGAGCCCTTGCCGCTCTCCGCTCCGGCGGCACGCCGCAACTCCAGCAGTTCCGGCCGATTCGGCTGTACGCGCAGGCCTGCCGAAGCTTCCGCCAGCGCGTCGGCCGCCGCGCCGCGCTCGAGCAGCAGCCGTCCGAGGCGCAGGCGGAGATCGCCGTTGGTGGAATCGAGGCGAATGGCGCGCCGCAGCGCCGCCTCCGCCCCTGCCGGATCGGCACGCTCGGTCGACGCCGCGAGATCCTCGAGCAGCTCCACATCGTCGGGATACAGCGCGAGGCATCGCTCGATCGTCGACACCGCGGGCATCGGATCGGCCGGCGCCCGCTCGGCGAGGGTGAGGCACGCCGTCTTGGAGATGGCTGCGTCCGGCTCCGGAAGCTGCACCGGCAGCGCCGAGGCGAACAGCGCCAGAACCGCCGCCGACGGAATCGCATCGCGCCAGGCTATGGGCATAAAAAAACCTGGCGGGCGGCGTTGGCTCCGTGCCACCCCGCCGCCCGCCAGGCTCCTGCTGCGCAGACGTGCGCTTACTGAACGACTGCGGTCGCCGACGGAATCGGGTTGGCGATGGTCGCCGACGTGTCCTGGAAGATCGAGCCGCGGGTGTCGGTCGCGAAGTACCGAGTGCCGGTGCCGCCCGGCGTAATCGGATCGGCGTTGGCGAAGTACGAGCTCACGGGCTGGCCGGCCGAGCCGTTGCAGGTGGCCGAGGGCGTGCCGATGTCCTGCGTGCCGGCATTCGCGTCGGCTTCGAGGGCGACCGTGTAGCCGCTCTTGGTCGACGGATCCGACTTCAGGTCGGGGCTGATGAAGCCCTGGGTGCTGCCCGACGGGGGCAGGAAGAGGTCCGCGAGCGTCACGGCGTAGCCGCCGGCGGCGCAGCTCGACGAGTAGCTCGCCTGGCCGCTGTTGATGGCGCGCAGCGACCCGATGGCCGACGCCTCGTTGCCCGACATGCGGGCGCGCAGGAGGCCGGGAACCGCGATGGCCGCGATGATGCCGATGATCGCGACGACGATCAACAGCTCGATGAGGGTGAAACCCTTGGCGTTACCAGTCTTCATGACCACTCTCTCCTTCACCGAATGTCCGGTCGAACGAGCCTGTGATGGCTGCAATCGTTCGTGATGGCTGAGCATTCAGCAACCGCAATGCCAGCGCTCATCCGACCGGCAGCGTCATCTGTAAATTGCTGACGTGCTGTTGTTTACCAGATAGTGGCCGGATTGGAATCCGACCAGGGGGCTCGCTCGAACTGACAGCAATTGTCAGGGCGCGTGCCGCGGATTGTCAATCGCCGGAGGGGATGTCGTTGACGGCGCGGTCCGTGCGCGGGACCGGCCCACCTCGAAGCCGGCGGCCTCGATTCTCGTGCGAATCAGCCGTCCGGCTTCCTCGTCGGCCATGGGACGCTGGACCGGACGGGTGTGCCCGGCGACGTCGCCCGACTTGACCGAGCCGTCGCCCATGTTCATCAGATACCAACGGTGTCCGGCGATGAGCATTGCCGACGACACGCCGTAGTTCGGCGCGCCGCTGTCGAGCAGGAGCCGCAGCCCCGGCGTCCCCTCTCGACGTCCGACATCGGCCACACCGAAGATGTTCCGTTCTTCCGTCCATCGCTCGGGAGCCAGCAGCGAGATCCCGTCCATCCAGGCCGGAACCTGCACCCCCAGGTAGTCCAGCATCGTCGGCGCCACGTCGGCGAGTTGGACGTTGGCGATCACGCGGCCCTTCACCTCCGCGCGGGGAAAGCGAATCATGAGCGGCACGCGCTCGTGCGCCTTCCACATCGACGCGTGATCCGAGCTGATGACGACGACGGTGCGTTCGAGGCGGCCGCTGGTCCGCAGCGCTTCGAACAACTGCTGCATGTGCATGTCCGCCTCGAGAAATGTGCTGTCCCGCGCGTCGACGGCATTGGAGGGGCCGCCGGTGAACCGCCGCTCGTCCGGAGCGAAATTGCAGCAGTGGGTGTCGATCATGTGGAGGTGGACGAACCACGGCTCCGGCGCCTGGCTGAAATAGCCGCTCAGGGTTTCCACGCGGCGGGCGTCGCGCCACTGCGGCACGACCAGATCGCCCTCCACGTGGGCGAACGCATCGGCGACCGGCTCGAGGAAGTAGAGGTGCGCAAGCCGGGCGTCGAGTCGCTCGGCGACTGCTGTACGGAAGACGTCGGTCTCATTCGCGGCCGAGTCGCCAGGCGTGAACTCCTGCAGGTTCTGCCAGCGATAGTTCGCCGCATCGAAGCCAAAGAGATTCGCGTCCTCGGCGTCGGCATAATGACGCAGCCCGAGCTGCAGCGTGGTGTAGCCGAGGTCCTTGAGAATCTGCGCGAGGTTGCGGCGGCCGTCGGCTCCCTGCAGCACGGTCGGCGGGAAGGTCACCTTCGTGCTGAAGGGCAGCCGGCCGGTGAGCAGTGTGACGAGCGAGCCGTGGGTGCGTGTGGCGTTCGAGAAGGCGTTCTCGAAGAACAGCGTCTCGTCCCGGATCGTCTCGAGGAATGGCGACGTCCTGCGCTGGTACCCGTAAACGGAGAGCAGCTGCGCGTCGAGGCCGTCGGCGCCCATGAAAAGGATGTTCGGTCTCGCCGCCTGCGAACCGGGCGTGCCGGTCCGGACCGCGGGGTTCGACGGCAGCACGCGCGAGTCCGGCTCGGACGGCGGCGTGCGCGCCGCGAGCCACGGGACGGCCAGGCACAGCCCCGCGACCGCAAGCCCTGCGCCCGGCGCCAACCGGCGTTCGGCGAGACTGCGAGACCAGCCGAAGATCCTCCAGCCGACGAGCGCCATCAGGACCGGAACGGCCGCAGCGTAGATGGTTCGCAGCGTCGGACCGGTCGTCAGGCTGCCGAACCCGAACACGGTATAGGTGAAGTTGTCGGCGAGCAGCGCGGCCAGCACGCCGCCGATACACGCCGCCGGCAGCGCCGCCAGCCCCCGCCAGCGCGGATAGGCGACGGCCGACGCAAGGGAGGCGAACGCCTGCACGCCCAGCAGCGCAGGCAGGTACGGCAGCGGCGCCATCGCCAGCACTTCGAGTTGCGCCCGCCAGGAGAGGGCGGAGGTCGCCGACGGCTTCGTCACGGCGAACAGCCATTCCGACACGAGGAGCAGGACGGCCGCCAGCGGCGCGAGCGGCAGCGTCGAGGCGGCCCAGCGCAGGCGGCGCGCGTCGGCTCCCCAGGGACCTGGCGCGCTCGCGAGATCTTGCGGGGCCTCGCCGGCGCACCGCTCCGGCTGGTGCCCGGCCGCGCTCATGCAGCCGCCTTCCGGCGCATCAGGTACAGCCGCCGCTCCGTGCCGGCAATCGGCGCCACTTCATCAACGACGAAGAGCTCTTCGAATGCGCGCGCGAAGGGTTCGAGCGCGTAGCCCTCCCGCAGCGTCGGCATCCGCGACAACATGCCGATCACCTGCGAGTCGGTCGGCGCCACGAACTCGACGATGAGCGTCCGGCCGAGCCCTGCGAGAAAGGCGGCGATCATCCCGAACGGCACCTGGTTGGCCAGCGCGAGGTGATGGATGAGCCCGAGCGCGAGCACGACATCGGCGGGACCCCGGTCGGAGAGCGACGCGCGCTCGGCATGGTTCCAGCCGATGCGGCCGGTCGGGTTCGTGAGGTCCATGACGAGCGGCAGGATGCGCTGCTCGCCGCGCGCACGACAGGCGTCGACGTGCAGTTCGACCGCGTCGTGGTCGCCATCGAACGCGATCGTATACGCGCCGGCCTCAGCGGCCAGGCGGCTGAAGGCGCCCGTATTCGCACCCAGATCCCACGCGGTCGCCGGCCTGGCGCGGGCGAGCATCGCGGCGACGATGCGGCTCTTTTCGGCCATGGCTTCAGGCGAGTAGTTCGTCCTGCCGTAGTAGTCGGCCCACGCGCCGCGCACCGGCGTGTGCGTCAGGCCGCCGACGGCGCCGCGAAGGTGCTCGACCAGGCCGAGCATCGACTGTCTGGTGAACTTGGCGGCGCGGACGGGCGCATCGCCGTTTCCTGGGGATCGCAGCGCCTCGTGGCCACGTCTTGCCTGGGCGCGCGCGTGCAGGTGCAGGTGAACCAGGAGCGCCGGCTTCAGGCGCGACGCAAACGGCAGCAGGCGCGCTGCCAGATCGAGCGGCGGGCCGTCGATGAACACGCGGGAGAGCGCGCCAAGGCGGCCGTCGGTCGCGCTCATCAGCGCGAGCGGCGCGAGAAAGTGCTGGCAGAATTGCCGGTACGCGATCCACGGCGCGCCTTCCGACCAGGTGTCGAACGACAGCGTGTCGATGAGCGTCGGCTCGGCGCCGCGAAACTGGATGTTGTAGGCGCTGGCATCCTTCAGGATCATGCCGGCATCGAGCGCCGCCCGGTGGATGTCCAGCGTCGCCAGCGCCGCCGCCTTCAACTGGCCGAAGGACCACTCGAACGGGTACGACACGAACGGAACGGGCTCGGGCTCGAGGATGCGGTGGGCGCCAGGGGGGCGCGGTCCGTCGACCTCCACGTGGGGCACGAGCAGGCGGCGGCCGACGAGCGCGGCGTAGAGGCCGGAGCCAATCAGCCGGTCGTAGTGGGGGGCGTAGACGGCATTCACCTGCCGCCGCAGGCGGCCCCCCTGCGTGAACACATGGCCGCTCGGGTCGCGGAACGACGCGGGGACCGCCGTGTCAGCGTCCGGCGTCATCGGTGGCGCGCGGCTTCCGCGACAGCAGACCCTTCAGCCGTCCCCAGTAGTGCCTGACCGCGTACGACGCGGCGAGGGCGCCGGCAATCGCCATCTGGAGCACGTAGCTGCCCGTCCCCGGATCGATGTAGGCGAAGATCGGATCAGGCATCGACATCCCTCCCTCACCCTCTCAGGTTGTACTTCTTCACGTAGTAGCGGAACGATCGGAAGCTCATGCCGAGCAGCTCGGCGGCCTTCACTTGCACTCCGCCGGCCCGCTTGAGCGCCTCGGCGATGTAGTTCATCTCGATCTCCTTCACGTGCGCCTCGAGATCGAAGCCCGATTCCGGCAGGCCGTCGTGCGACGCCTGGGCCGAACGGCCGGCCTCGCCGCGGACGGCTTCGGGCAGGCTCTCGGGCAGGATCGCGGCGGTCGCCTCCAGCGCGACCGCGCGCTCCATCACGTTCTCGAGCTCGCGGATGTTCCCGGGCCAGTCGTAGGCCGAGAGCAGGTCCATCGCTTCGCGCGTGATCCCGCCGATGGTCTTCTGCATCTGCTCGCTGTACTTCGCGAGGAAGAAATCGGCGAGCAGCGGGACGTCCTCACGCCGATCGCGCAGCGGAGGCAGCGCGATCGGGATCACGTTGATCCGGTAGTACAGGTCTTCGCGGAAGCGTCCCTCCGCCACCGCGCGCGTGAGGTCCTGGTTGGTCGCGGCGATGACGCGGATGTCGGCCTGGAGTTCCTCGAGGCCGCCTACCCTCCGGAACTTCCGCTCCTGCAGGACGCGCAGCAGCTTCACCTGCATGACCGGGCTCATTTCGCCGATCTCGTCGAGGAACACCGAGCCCTTCTCCGCGACCTCGATCAGCCCCTTCTTGTTGGTGTCGGCGCCGGTGAAGGCGCCCTTCATGTGGCCGAAGAGCTCGGACTCGAGCAGCGCCTCGGGCAGCGCACCGCAGTTCACCGCGACCAGCGGCTTGTCGCGGCGGAGCGACTGGTGGTGGATGGCCTGCGCCACCAGCCCCTTGCCGGTGCCCGATTCGCCGGTCAGCAGGATCGTGCTGTTCGTGCGGGCGACCGTCTCGATCATCTTGAACACCTGCAGCATCGCCTCGCTGCGCCCGATGATGTTGGCGAAGCGGTGCGACAGGCCGAGCGTCCGCTTCAGCAGCACGTTCTCCTGCCGGAGCTGGCGAGTCTCGATCTTCTCGCGCACCTTCATCCGCAGCAGATCCACGTCGAAGGGCTTGCTGAGGTAGTCGCAGGCGCCGAGCCGCATCGCCTCGATGGCCGACTCGGTCGACGCGAACGCCGTGATCATGATGCCGAGGATGTCCTGGTCGATCTTCTTCGCCGCGCGCAGCACCTCGACGCCGCTCAGATCCGGCATCTTGATGTCCGAGATCAGGATGTCGACCGGCTCGCGTTCGAGCAGCGCGACGGCGGCGCGCCCGCTCTCGGCGAGCAGCACCTCGTAGCCCTCCCGGCGCAGCACGATCGCCAGCAGCTCGCGCATCGATCGCTCGTCGTCGGCGACCAGGATGCGCGGCGGCCGCCGCTCGGCGGCCTCGGCGGCGACGCGGTCTGCGGCGCCGCTCATGAGGCCACCGCGATCCGCGCCGGCAGGCGCACCGCGACCGTGGTGCCGCGCCCGACCTGCGAATCGACCCTGATCTCGCCGCTGTAGTCGGTGACGATGCGGTGGACGATCGCGAGGCCGAGGCCACTGCCGCCCGCGAACGAGCCGTGGAACGGCTGGAACAGGCCGTCGAGCTCGGCGGCCGGGATGCCCAGGCCCTGATCCGCCACGGTGAGCACGACGCCGCCCGTCCCCGGTCCGGCGGCGCCCTGGAGCAGCAGGCGTCCGCCGTCGGGCATCGCGCGCAGCCCGTTGGTCGCCAGGTTCCAGATGATCTGCTTGATCTGCCCTTCGTCGGCCTCGTACCACAGCTCCCCGGCCGGCAGCGCCACGTCGATCACGTGGCCGTCCTTCACCTCGGCGCTGTTGCGCAGCAGCAGCGCCGTGTCGTTCAGCGCGCGGCGCAGGTCGAGGCGGGTGATGTGGAAGCGCTGCGGCCTGGCGTAGGCGAGGAACGAGCTGATCGTGTCGTTCAGCCGGTCCGATTCGCGGAGGACGATGTCCATCAGCTGCGCCTGCTCGCTGCTGAGCGGCAGCTCCTGGCGCAGGATCTGAATCGACCCCGACATCGAGGCGAGCGGATTGCGGATCTCGTGGGCGATGCCGGCGGCCATCTCGCCGACGGCGGCGAGCCGCTGCTGGATCGCGACGTCGTGCTCGAGCTTCTTGATCGCCGTGACATCCTGGAACGTGAACAGCAGGCCGGCGCGCCCGCCGGGCGTCTCGAGATGGCTGGCCGAGAGCCCCATGTCGATCTCGCCGCGGCCGTCTCCGGTCGCATAGCGGTACTCGCGGCTGCGCAGGGCGCGGCCGCTCAGGTCCTGCGCGATCACCAGCATGATGTCGGGCGGCAGTTGCAGCACGTCGGCCACCGGGCGGCCCACCGCGGAGCGATAGGAGATCCCGGTGATCTGCTCGGCGGCGCGGTTGAAGGTGAGGATGAATTGCCCGTTGTCGGTCGTGGCCAGGCCGCTCGGCAGGCTGTCGATGACGTGCTGGTTGAGCGCCTGGAGACCGGCGATCTCGCTCGAGGCCTGCTGGAGGCGGGCGCCCGCGGATCGCAGGCTGTCGGCAAGCGAGCCCGAGAGGAGCGCCACCGCGAAGAAACCGAACACGTTCAGGGCGACGGTGTACTGCGCGATCGAGCGCGTCGGCAGCGCCGTCGACGCCCGGATGAACCACATCGGCGCGACCAGGCCGGAGGCCGTCAGGTACTGCACCAGGACCAGGCCCACGTAGAGCACCGTGCTCAGGGCCGCCACCAGCAGGCCGCCGCGGCGGAACTGCACCACGCTGCCGGCGACCACCGGCAGGACGTAAAGCGAGGTGAAGTAGCTGGTGACGCCCCCGGTGAAGTAGATGAAGGCCGAGACGATCAGCGCGTCGCCGGCGAGCTGCAGGTCGACGAGCCACCGGTAGCGTTCGACGAACCGCAGCGTGAGCGCGTAGGCGAGGGTGAGGGCGTAGGTCAGGCCGATCAGGAAGAAGAGCCGCTCGGCCGGGAACAGCCCCGGCGCGGTCGTCTCGAGCAGCACCGCGGACCCGAGCAGAATCGTGCCGATGACGGCGCGAATCGCGATGAGCCAGCGGACCTTGCGACGCAGCGGTGTGTCGGTCATGCCGCCCTGCCCGCCAGGCACGATCGGGAGATGCGCGGCCCGCCTCACGCCAGCTTGCTGATCAGGTCGAAGATCGGCAGGTACATGGCGATGACGATGCCGCCGACCACCGTCCCGAGGATGGCGATCATGATCGGCTCGAGCAGCGTGAGCAGGCCGGCGACCGCCGTGTCGACCTCCTCCTCGTAGAAGTCGGCGATCTTCGCGAGCATCGTGTCGAGCGCCCCGGTCGCTTCGCCGACGCCGATCATCTGCGTCACCATCGGCGGGAACACGTTGGTCGCCTTCAGCGGCGCCGAAATCGTCTCGCCGCGCTCGATGCTCTTGCGGGTCACCATGATGGCGTCCTCGACGATCGCGTTGCCGGAGGTCTTCGCGGTGATCTCGAGACCGTCGAGGATCGGCACGCCCGAGCTGATGAGCGTCGACAGCGTGCGGCAGAAGCGGGCCACCGCGATCTTGCGCATGATGTCGCCCAGCACCGGCAGCTTCAGCGTGATCCGGTCGATTGTCCGCTTGCCGCCGGGCGTCGCGTAGTAGGACTTGAAGGCCCAGCCCGCCACGCCGACGCCCACGATCAGGAACGGGAAGAAGCGCACGAGGTTGTCGCTCAGCGCGATCACGACGCGCGTCGGCAGCGGGAGCTGGGCGCCGAGGCCCGAGAACAGCGCCGCGAACGTCGGGATGACCTTCCACAGGATCACGCCGACAACGACGCCGGCGATGAGGATGACGGCCACCGGATAGACCATGGCCGACTTGACCTGCCCCTGCAGCTTGACCGCCTTCTCGATGTAGGTGGCCAGGCGCTTGAGAATCGTGTCGAGGATGCCGCCCGCCTCGCCCGCCGCGATCATGTTGGTGAAGAGCGGATCGAAGGTCTTCGGGTGCTTCTTCATCGCGTCGGCGAGCGACGCGCCGGACTCGACATCCGATCGCGTCTGCAGGATCACGGCCGCGAAGTTCCTGTCCTCCTCCTGGTTGCCGAGGATGTCGAGGCACTGCACCAGCGGCAGCCCGGCATCGATCATCACGGAGAACTGGCGCACGAAGATCGCCAGGCTCTTGGCATTCGCCTTCTTGCCGGTCTTGCCGGCGGCACTTTTCTTCGCCGTCTTGTCGGCCGCCTTCGCCGACGGCGTGATCCGGGTGACGTTGATCTGCTCGCGCTTCAGCGCGGCCACCGCCGCGTCCATCGAGTCGGCGCTCCGCTCGCCGCTGACCGACTCGCCGCCGCGCGTGCGTCCGGAGTAGGCAAAGACAGGCATGGCTAGTGTCCCGTCCCAGTGGTTCGCGACACCATTCGCGGGCGGCGCATCCCCGCTGGCGGCGTTGCTCGTCGCTCAGATATCCCCAATATCCTCACTCCTCGCGCCTGGCCATCGGGGCGCGGCGCTCCGCGACTG